>CADAKX010000006.1 GCA_902788605.1 uncultured Prevotellaceae bacterium
CCTCCTAAGAAACCTGTAGACATACAGAAATACAGGGAGCTACTGCCTGACAGATGGAAGGCACTATAGCCTGCAAGGCGTCAAAGCGGATACGCTTACGTGATTTGCATCTTAAGTTGTAACTTTGCAGTATGAACCAGAATTTTGCTCATGGCATCTAAATCAATAATGGCAAGATAATAATTAGAAGCCCCCATAATTATCAATCTGAATAATTTGACCTATGAAGAAAATAAGCAGTACAGACGAAGCACTCATGCTGTTTGAGGAATGTTCCATTAAACATGGTAAGGCAGCAGAGAATGGCGATTATAAACAAGGGAATAAGAATCATGATATAATTATTGCATGCATTCTTTATCTTTATGATTCCCAACAGTTGCAGCTATTGGAACCTTTTCTTGAACATCAAGATGTGAATGTCCGTTTGTGGGCAGCTTTTGCTTTGCTCACAGTAGAAAGAACAAAAGCAGAAAAGACTTTGCGAGATGTTCAAGATGGTCCTTGTAGTATTTATCGTAGTGATGCTATGTACACTCTGAGAGAGTGGGAATCGGGCCGTCTTAAGTTCCCGTGGGAATGGGCAAGAAAACATTAGAATCCTGGACGCTGTTAAAAAACTATTTTTTATTTGCGAGTCTCTCGTTTTTTGCGTACCTTTGCATGCAAAATCAAGAAAGATGGAAGAACAGATTGAGCTGAGAGCTGAGGGCTTGGTGAAACGATATGGCAAACGCACGGTGGTGAACGATGTGTCGTTCAACGTGCGCCAGGGAGAAATTGTGGGATTGCTGGGACCTAACGGTGCAGGAAAGACCACATCGTTCTATATGACCACAGGACTGGTGCTGCCCAACGGCGGACATATCTATCTGGGAGACGACGAGGTGACGGACTTTCCCGTGTATAAGCGTGCCCGCTTGGGTATCGGCTACCTGGCTCAGGAGGCATCCGTGTTTCGCAAGATGTCGGTGGAGGACAATATTCTCTCGGTGCTCGAGATGACAGGTAAGCCTCGCGAGTATCAGCTGGAGAAGTTGGAGAGCCTGATCAAGGAGTTCCGCCTGCAGAAGGTGCGCAAGAACAAGGGCGACCAGTTGTCGGGTGGCGAGCGTCGTCGCTGCGAGATAGCCCGTTGTCTGGCCATTGAACCCAAGTTCATTATGCTCGACGAGCCATTCGCAGGTGTAGACCCCATCGCCGTAGAGGATATCCAGTTTATCGTGTGGAAGTTGAAGGACCGCAACATCGGTATCCTGATTACCGACCACAATGTGGAGGATACCCTTTGTATCACGGACCGTGCCTATCTGCTGTTTGAGGGCCGCATTCTGTTTCATGGTACGCCTGAGGAGTTGGCTGCCAACCAGATTGTGCGCAAGAACTACCTTACCGACTCGTTTGTGTTGCGCCAGAAAGACTTCCAGAAACTGGAGGAAGAGCGCAATAAGGCCGGCATCTGATGATGAAGAAGAGACGACTTGAGTAGTTAAAAAAACGTAAACATGCTGTTTTTACGTCAATTATGTGTAATTTTGCACCCCAAATCGAAAAATATAATATAAATAAGGTATAATAAGAGATGAATATCAAGTTTGAAAGTGCCGATAAAATCAATGGTCTGATGACTATCACCATTGAGAAGGCCGACTATCAGGAAGCAGTTGACAAGAAGTTGAAGGAGTATCGCAAGAAGGCTCAGGTGCCCGGTTTCCGTCCTGGAATGGTGCCCATGGGTCTGATCAAGAAGCAGTATGGCACAGCCGTGAAGGTTGACGAGGTAAACCGCATTCTTGGCGAGAAGCTCTACGACTATGTTCGTGAGAACAAAATTCAGATGCTGGGCGAGCCTATGCCTAACGAGGAGAAGCAGCAGCCTCAGGACTTGCAGGGCGACGGTCCCTTCGAGTTCGTATTCGATATCGCTGTAGCTCCCGAGTTCAAGGCTGAGCTCACCGCTAAGGATAAGATTGAATACTACACCATCAAGGTAGACGATAAGCTGATTGACGACCAGGTGCAGATGTACGCATCTCAGGCTGGTGAGTTTGTTGAGGCTCAGGAGTGGAGCGGCAACGACACCCTGAAGGGTGACCTGCGCCAGCTCGATGCTGAGGGCAACACACTCGAGGGCGGCATTACCACCGAGGGTGGTATGATCATGCCTTCATATATCAAGGGTGAGGACGAGAAGAAGAAGTTCGAGGGCTGCAAGCCTGGCGACATCATCACCTTCAACCCCAAGAAGGCTTATCCCGATAACGACGCTGAGGTAGCTGCTCTGCTGAAGGTCGAGAAGGGTCAGGTGAAGGACTTGGAGAGCGACTTCAGCTTCCAGGTAACCGAGATCCGTCACTATCAGCCCGCTGCTGTTGACGCTAAGCTCTTCGAGAAGGTGTTTGGCGAGGGCGTGAAGGACGAGGCTGACTTCCGTCAGCGCATCGCCGACAACGCCAAGGTTCAGTTGTCTGCCAACAGCGACTATAAGTTCCTGCTGGACGTTCGCAAGTATGCCGAGAAGAAGGTGGGCGAGTTGCAGTTCCCCGAGGCTCTGCTGAAGCGCGTGATGCTGAACAACAACAAGGATAAGGGCGAGGAGTTCGTAGAGAAGAACTTCAAGGCTTCTATCGACGAGTTGAAGTGGCACCTCATCAAGGAGCAGCTGGTTGCTGCTGCTGAGATCAAGGTTGAGGAGGCTGACCTGAAGGCTGTTGCCAAGGATGCTATCCGTGCCCAGTTCGCTCAGTATGGTATGACCAACGTGCCCGATGATATCCTCGAGAACTATGCTGCCGAGCAGATGAAGAAGCGTGAGAACGTGGACAACCTGGTTGACCGCGCTGTTGACGTGAAACTCACCGCAGCCCTGAAGGGTATCGTGAAGTTGAACGAGAAAGAGGTTACTCTGGACGAATTCAACAAGATGATGCAGGAGGCATAAAGGAATAGAATTATAATTCTTTAACCAAAAAAAAGAGTCGGGATGATATTCATCTCGACTTTTTTTTGTAATTTTGTATTTAGAAATTGAAAAAAACAACGAAACGATGAACGATTTTAGAAAGTATGCAACCAGGCATTTGGGCGTTAACGGCCAGGTGCTGGATGATGTGATGGCAGCTCAGGCCCAGTATATGAATCCTTATATCCTGGAAGAGCGCCAGCTGAATGTGACGCAGATGGATGTTTTCTCACGCCTGATGATGGACCGCGTGATATTCCTCGGTACCGAGGTCAACGACTATACCGCAAATGTGCTGCAGGCACAGTTGCTCTATCTGGACGCAACCGATCCAGGTAAGGATATCAACCTTTATATCAATTCGCCTGGTGGAAGCGTGTATGCCGGCCTGGGTATCTATGACACCATGCAGTTTATCAGTAGCGATGTGGCCACCATCTGTACAGGTATGGCTGCCTCGATGGCTGCTGTGTTGCTGGTGGCTGGCCAGGAGGGCAAGCGCTCGGCACTGACCCACAGTCGTGTGATGATTCACCAGCCTCTGGGTGGCGTGCAGGGTCAGGCTTCTGATATTGAGATTGAGGCTCGCGAGATCCAGAAGTTGAAGAAAGAACTCTATACCATCATTGCCGAGCATTCGCACACAGACTATGATAAGGTGTGGGCCGACTCAGACCGTAACTACTGGATGACGGCCGAGGAGGCAAAGGCTTATGGTATGATTGATCAGGTGCTGACAAAGAAATGAAGAAAGAGTGTAATTTCTGTGGACGTGGTGAGCGTCAGGTAAAACTGCTGATTACCGGACTCAATGGCTATATCTGTGAGGATTGCGCCAGACAGGCTTATCAGATTGTCAAGGAGTCGGGCCTGGACGGCAAGAAGAATGATGTCTTCAAACCCAAGAACGATGTGCCCAAGCCTCGTGAGATCAAGGCCTATCTGGATCAGTATGTCATCGGACAGGATGAGGCCAAGCGCTTCCTCTCTGTAGCCGTTTATAACCATTACAAGCGTCTGCAGCAGGCCGTTGACGAGAATGACGGCGTAGAGATTGAGAAGTCTAATATTATTATGGTGGGCTCAACGGGTACTGGTAAGACCCTGTTGGCTCGTACCATTGCCAAGCAGTTGGACGTGCCCTTCACCATTGTCGATGCAACAGTGCTGACCGAGGCCGGTTATGTGGGTGAGGATGTGGAGAGCATCCTGAGCCGACTGCTGCAAGTGGCCGACTTCGACGTGAAGGCTGCCGAACGCGGTATCGTCTTCATTGACGAGATAGATAAGATTGCCCGTAAGAGCGACAACCCCAGCATCACCCGCGACGTGAGTGGCGAGGGCGTGCAGCAGGGACTCCTGAAGTTGCTCGAGGGAACGGTGGTGAATGTGCCCCCCAAGGGTGGTCGCAAGCATCCCGATCAGGATTATATCCATGTGGACACCCGCAATATCCTGTTTATCTGCGGTGGTGCCTTCGATGGTATCGAGCGTAAGATTGCGCAACGCCTAAACACCCATACGGTGGGATATAACTCCGTTCAGAACGTCAGAAAGATCGAAAAGGACGACCTTATTAAATATGTGCAGCCTCAGGACCTGAAGGCCTTTGGCTTGATTCCTGAGATCATTGGTCGTCTGCCCGTGCTGACCTATCTGAATCCGCTGGACCGTGCGGCGCTGGAGCAGATTCTGACGGAGCCCAAGAACTCTATTGTGAAGCAGTATATGAAACTCTTCGAGATGGACGGCGTGAAACTGTCGTTCGCTCCTGAGGCTCTTTCCTATATTGTGGACAAGGCAGTGGAGTATAAGTTGGGTGCTCGCGGACTGCGCTCTATCGTTGAGGCTATCATGATGGACGCTATGTTCGAGGTGCCGTCGAAGAAACTGAAGAAATTTGAAGTGACTGTTGACTATGCCAAGGAGCAGCTGGAAAAGAGCGTGGCTCTGGGCAAATAAGACATACAAAAGAAGCCTATGACAAAAGAAAAAGATAATCTGAATGAGGCCCTCCGACGCTATTTTGGCTTTGACATGTTCAAAGGCGACCAGGAGGCAATCATTCGCAATGTATTGGATGGACACGACACTTTTGTGCTGATGCCTACTGGTGGTGGCAAGTCGCTTTGCTATCAGTTGCCATCGCTGCTCATGGATGGCGTGGCCATCGTCATCTCGCCCCTGATTGCGCTGATGAAGAACCAGGTGGACTTCATCACACACCTGAGTGAGCATGAGGGAATAGCCCATTTCCTGAACTCGTCGCTCAACAAGGCGGCCATCGATCAGGTGAAGAAGGATATCAGGGAGGGAAGAACCAAACTGCTCTATGTGGCACCCGAGTCGCTGACCAAGGAGGATAATGTGGAGTTCCTGAAGTCGGTGAAGATCTCGTTCTATGCCGTCGATGAGGCCCACTGTATCTCGGAATGGGGTCACGACTTCCGTCCTGAGTATCGTCGCATCCGTCCTATTATTAATGAAATAGGTAAGGCTCCCGTGATTGCCCTGACTGCTACGGCTACCGACAAGGTGCGTACGGACATCAAAAAGAACCTGGGCATCATTGATGCAACGGAGTTCAAGAGCTCGTTCAATCGTCCGAACCTGTATTACGAGGTGCGCCAGAAGACAAAGGATATCGATAAGGATATCGTGCGTTTTATCAAGCAGCACCCAGGAAAGAGTGGTATTATCTACTGCCTCTCACGCAAGAAGGTGGAGGATTTGGCCGAGGTGCTCCGTGCCAACGACATCAAGGCGGCTGCCTATCATGCGGGCTTGGATTCGGGTACTCGCTCGCAGACACAGGATGACTTCCTGATGGAGCGCATCGATGTGATTGTGGCTACCATTGCCTTTGGTATGGGTATCGACAAGCCCGATGTGCGCTTCGTGATTCACTATGACATCCCCAAGTCGCTCGAAGGCTATTACCAAGAGACTGGACGTGCCGGACGTGATGGTGGCGAGGGCATCTGCCTGGCTTTCTACAGCTATAAAGACCTGCAGAAACTGGAGAAGTTTATGGAAGGAAAGCCTGTGGCCGAGCAGGACATCGGTCGCCAACTGTTGCAGGAGACGGCTGCTTATGCCGAGACATCTGTATGTCGCAGAAAGATGCTGCTCCACTATTTTGGCGAGCAGTACGACAAGGATAATTGCGAGAACTGCGACAACTGCCTGCATCCAGGTACTAAGATTGATGCCAAAAACCAGTTGGTGATTGCCCTGAAGGCTATCCTTGCCATTAAGGAGAACTTCCGTAGCGACTATGTGATAGACTTTATCACGGGTAAGGATTCCAATGAGATAGTGGCTCATAAGCATCAGAACCTGGAGGAGTTCGGCTCTGGTGAGGATGAGGATTCGAAGATATGGAATCCGGTGATTCGTCAGGCGCTCATTGCCGGCTACCTGAGAAAAGAGGTCGAGAACTACGGCTTGCTCAAGGTGACAAGCGCTGGTAAGAAGTTCATCAAGAATCCCACAACGTTTATGGTGGTCGAAGACCATGAGTTCAACGAGGAAGAAGAGCCCGTGAACCAAGAGGGTGGGGCAGGTGCTTTGGACCCAACGCTGTCGGCCATGCTGCACGACCTGCGCAAGAAATGGTCGCGCAAGCTGGAGCGCCCGCCTTATGTCATCTTCCAGGATGTGTCGCTCGAACAGATGGCTACCGACTATCCTATCACGCTCGAGGAACTGAAAGGTATCCAAGGCGTGGGTGACGGAAAGACGCGTCAGCCTTATGCCAAGGAGTTCGTCGACCTGATCAAGCGCTATTGCGAAGAGAATGAGATTGAACGCCAGAGTGACTTGCGCATCCGTACCAAACCAAAGGATTCTATGCGCAAACTGAAGATCCTGCAGAACATCGATCGCCGCATTGCTCTGGATGATATCGCTAATGCACTGGGTATCGACTTCGAGGAACTGCTGGACGAGTTGGAAGGCATCGTGCTCTATAGCGGAAACAAGATCAATATCGACTATTTCCTCGATGAGATCATGGATCCTGAGGATATTAACGATATCCTGGATTACTTCGCTGAGCAGGAACAGGATGATATCGAAGCTGCTTTCGAAGAGTTCGGTTCTGACTTTTCCGAGGATGAAATCCGTTTGGTGCGCATCAAGTTTATCTCAGATATGGCTAACTAACAGTTAACAAGTGAGAATTAAGAGTTAAGAATTGAGAAAAATGCTTGTCCCAAGCAAATTTCTTAATTCTTAATTTTTATATCTTGATAAAAATGAGTATCTTTGCACGCAATAAAATTTAAAGGTACCATATTATGTCATCATTTATTGCAGATAAAATTGTGATGGACGGCCTGACTTTCGACGACGTCCTGCTGATTCCCGCTTATTCAGAAGTACTGCCCAAAACAGTAGAGTTGCAGACACGCTTTTCACGTAACATCGTGCTGAATGTGCCCTTCGTAACTGCTGCTATGGACACTGTCACCGAGAGCCAGATGGCTATCGCTATTGCCCGCGAAGGTGGTATTGGCGTGATTCACAAGAACATGTCTATTGAGAATCAGGCACGCGAGGTGGCTATCGTAAAGCGTGCAGAGAATGGTATGATCTATGATCCTGTCACCATTCGCCGTGGTTCTACTGTGGGTCAGGCTCTGGAGATTATGTCGGAGTATCATATCGGTGGTATTCCCGTGGTTGACGACGAAAATCATCTGGTGGGTATCGTGACCAACCGTGACCTGCGCTTCGAGCGTCGTCTGGATCGCCCCGTTGACGAGGTGATGTCTAAGGAAAACCTGGTGACCACACATCAGCAGACCGACCTGGCTGCTGCTGCGCAGATTCTGCAGGAAAACAAGATTGAGAAATTGCCCGTGGTGGACAAGGACAACCACCTGGTGGGCTTGATCACCTATAAGGATATCACCAAGGCGAAGGATAAGCCCATGGCTTGCAAGGATGAGAAAGGTCGTCTGCGCGTGGCTGCAGGTGTCGGCGTAACAGTTGATACGCTGGATCGTATGCAGGCTTTGGTAAATGCTGGTGCCGACGCTATCGTCATCGATACGGCTCATGGTCATTCTAAGGGTGTTATCGACAAATTGAGAGAGGCCAAGAATGCCTTCAAGAACATTGATATCGTGGTGGGTAATATCGCTACTGGTGCCGCAGCCCGTATGCTGGTTGACAATGGTGCCGACGCTGTTAAGGTGGGTATTGGCCCAGGTTCTATCTGTACCACCCGTGTGGTAGCAGGTGTTGGCGTGCCTCAGTTGAGCGCTGTCTATGATGTCTATTCTGCCCTGAAGGGTACTGGTGTGCCCTTGATCGCTGATGGTGGTCTGCGCTATTCTGGCGATATCGTCAAGGCTTTGGCTGCTGGTGGTTCAAGCGTCATGATTGGTTCATTGGTGGCAGGTACCGAGGAGAGCCCTGGTGATACCATTATCTATAACGGACGTAAGTTCAAGAGCTATCGCGGCATGGGTTCGCTCGAGGCTATGGAGCACGGTTCTAAGGACCGCTATTTCCAGGCTGACACGAAGGATGTGAAGAAACTGGTGCCAGAGGGTATCGCTGGTCGCGTGCCTTATAAGGGAACTGTGCAGGAAGTAATCTATCAGATGGTGGGTGGTCTGCGCTCAGGTATGGGCTATTGCGGTGCTGCTACTATCGAGAAACTGCATGATGCCAAGTTTACTCGCATCACCAATGCTGGTGTGAATGAGAGTCATCCACATGATATCACAATCACAAGTGAGGCTCCCAACTATTCAAGACCAAACGACTAAAAAATCGATATGAAACTGAAAATTCTTTTTGCCGCTTTGACGGTCTGCGGCACTATGGGTGCACAGACGGACGACCCCGTCGTGATGGTAGTCAACGGCGAACCTGTTACACGTTCAGAGTTTGAGTATTCTTTCAATAAGAACAACTCAGAAGGTGTTATTGATAAGAAGAGCGTAGATGAGTATGTAGACCTCTTTATTAATTATAAGTTAAAGGTGGCTGCTGCTCTGGATGCTAAATACGATACGCTGACGTCCTTCAAGACCGAGTTTGCCCAGTATCGTGACCAGCAGGTGCGTCCTGCTTTCGTGACTGATGCTGACATGGAGGCTGAGGCTCATAAGATCTATAACAAGACGGTTGAGCAGATTGGTCCTGATGGAATGATTCGTGTTGCCCACATCCTGATCAGGGCGCAGCAGCAGGCTCCGCAGTCGGAGTGGGATGCTGCCAAGGTTCGCATCGACTCAATCTATAATGCATTGAAAAATGGTGCAGACTTCGAAGAGTTGGCTAAGCGTGTGTCTCAGGATCCAGGTTCTGCCCGTCAGGGTGGTCTGCTGCCTTTTGTTCAGCGTGGACAACTGGTGAAGGAGTTTGAGAATGCGGCTTATGCCCTGCAACCTGGCGAGATGTCTGGTGTTATCCAGTCGCCTTATGGCTATCATATCATCCTGATGAAGGAGCGTAAGATGCTGGAACCATTCGAATATCATCACGATGCTATTGTTCGCTATATGGAACAGCGCAATGTGCGCGACCAGGTCGCTACGCAGAAAGTGGCTCAGATGGTGAAGGATAGTAATGGCAAGGTGACGGAGGAAGAGCTTTTGTCGAAGAAGGCAGAAGAACTGTCGGCTCAGGATCCTGACATGAAGTACCTTATCAAGGAGTATCATGATGGTTTGCTGCTTTATGAAATCAGTAACCAGCTGGTTTGGGATAAGGCTGCAAAAGATGAGGCTGGACTGGCTAACTTCTTTAAGAAGCACAAGAAGAACTACGCATGGGATGAGCCACGCTATAAAGGTATGGCTTATCATGTGAAGGAGCAGGGCGATGTCAAGGCTGTGGCCAACTGCGTGAAGAAGTTGGCTTTCGACAAGTGGGCTGAGGCTTTGCGCTCTACCTTTAATGCCGACTCTGTCATTCGTATCCGTGTGGAGAAGGGTATCTTTAAGAAAGGTGACAATGCCCTGATTGACAGCGCTGTGTTCAAGAAGGATACCACGGTGACTCACATGAAGGACTATCCCATTGATGCTGTTTATGGAAAGATCCTGAAGAAGGGACCGGAAGATTATAACGACGTGCGCGGACTGGTGGTTGCTGACTATCAGGAGGCTCTGGAGAAAGAGTGGGTTGCAGACCTGCGCCGCAAGTATGTCGTGAAGGTAAATGAAGATGTGTTGAAAACTGTCAATAAGCACTAATGAAGAAATATTTCATTCTATTTGCGGGACTCTTATCGCTGTCTCCTGTCTGTGCACAGGAAACGGATAACAAGGGCTCGGTGGTCGATGAGGTCATCTGGGTCGTTGGCGATGAACCTATTCTGAAGAGCGAGGTGGAGTACAACCGTATGATGTCGGCTATGGAAGGCATGCATTGGAGCGGTGATCCCGATTGCTCTATTCCTGAGCAGTTGGCTGTTCAGAAATTGTTCCTGCATCAGGCCGCTATCGATAGTATTGATGTGAAGGAGAGTGAAGTGGCTTCAAACATCGAAAGACGCATCGAGGAATGGATAGAGCAGATTGGCTCTCGCGAGAAGCTGGAGGAATACAAGAAACAGAGTCTTAGTCAGATTCGTGAATCCATGCATGATGAATATCGCAATCAGATGCTGATTCACAGGATGAAAGAGCATCTGGTGAAGGATATCACGGTGACACCTGCCGAGGTGCGTCGCTATTTCCGTAACATCCCTCAGGACAGTATTCCTTTTGTACCCACTGAGGTGGAGGTTCAGATTATTACGCTGACTCCCCGTATCACGGCAGAGGAAATCAATCGCGTAAAGGATGAACTGCGTGATTATACCGACCGTGTGAATCGTGGCGAGACTTCTTTCCAGACCCTGGCCCGTCTGTATTCTGAGGACCCAGGCTCGAGACGTCTGGGTGGTGAGCTGCCATTCATGGGACGCGCAGAGTTGGATCCTGCTTTTGCAGCTGCAGCCTTTAATCTCACCGACCCAAAGAAACTTTCAAAGGTTGTTGAGTCGGAGTTCGGTATGCATGTCATTCAGTTGGTGGAGAAACGTGGCGATAAAATAAAGGTGCGTCATATCCTGCGCAAGCCGGAAGTGTCTGACTCGGCGATTACTGCCTCGTTGGCACGTCTCGATACTATTGCTGATAATATTCGCACAAATACTATTCCTGATGTTCTGAAGGGTTTTTATGTAGGCGATTTCAGTTTCGAGGATGCCGCTACTATTGTCTCTGACGATAAGGACACCCGTGCAAATAAAGGCCTGATGGCAAAGAAATCACAATATGGTCAGACGTTGTCTGCACGATTCCAGTTGCAGGACTTGCCTCCAGAAATCGCAAGAGTGGTGGATACACTACAGGTTGGGCAGATATCCAATGCGTTTACCATGATTAATAAGCAAGATAAGACGGTTTGCGCAATTGTTAAGCTGAAGAATCGAGTCGAAGGCCATAAGGCAACCATCACAGAAGACTTCCAGGTGATGAAGGATGTGGTGCTGAATAAACGACAAGAACAAATGTTGCACGATTGGGTGGTTCAAAAAATCAAAAGCACCTATGTGCGCCTAAATGATGACTATAAGAACTGCCAGTTCGAATATGAAGGTTGGATCCGATAAAAATACGCATAGAAGCATCACCATGATGCTTCTATGTGCGCTATGCCTGTTGGTCTATGGCGCAACGTTTCCTTCGCAACCCAAAAAGGCTGCGGAGGAAAAACGCGTTTATCTGGTTCATGCCGATGAACTCTGGTATGATCGTTGGCAAAACAACGATGCACAGGTCTTGCGTGGCAAAGTGGAGTTTGAGCACGATGGTGCCCATCTATATTGTGATAGTGCCAATTTTTTTGAGGCCAGTAACTCGTTTGAGGCATGGGGCCATGTGCGTATGGTCCAGGGCGATACCCTGTCGCTGACTAGTGACTATGGCTATTATGATGGCAATAATAAGTCGATGGAGGCAAAGGTGTTTAGCTCTGATAAACAGGTGGTACTGCGAAATCGTGCAACAACGCTTTATACCGATACGCTCTATTTTGACCGTATTGACAACATGGGCTATTATAATGAGGGCGGTAAGTTGGTTGACAAGACTACTACTCTTACTTCTGTTCATGGTGAGTACCACACAGACACAAAAGATGCATTCTTTACGGATAATGTGAAAATGGTCGATAAGAACTCGACACTTCTTACGGACACACTGGCCTACAATACGCATACGAAACTGGCTAATATTCTTGGTCCTTCGAATATATATTCGGGTAAGAGCCATATCTATTCAGAACTGGGTTATTATAATACAGACAAGGAACAAGCGCAGTTGCTGAACAGGTCTCGTCTGAAAAATGATGGCCGCACATTGGTGGGCGATAGTATCTGGTATGATGGCAAGAAGGGTGTTAGTGAGGCTTTCTGGAACGTGGTATACGAGGATTCTGTCAACCAGAATGGCCTGCTTTGCAACTATGGCTATTATGATGATGTCAATGGCTATGCACTTTCTACTGACAGTGCTGTCGCCATAGATTTCTCTCAGCGGGATACTCTATATATTCATGCTGACACGTTTAAGGTCTTTACCTATAATATTGATACGGATTCTGTCTATAGGGAGATGCATGCTTACAATAGGGTGCGTGCCTATCGTACAGATGTGCAGGCCGTATGTGATTCGATGGTGTATGTGTCGAAAGATTCGTGCTTGACGATGTATCGTGACCCGATAGTGTGGAACCTCAATCAGCAACTGCTGGGAGAGATGATCCAGATCTTTATGAAGGACTCGGTGCTTGACCATGCTCATGTCATCAATCAGGCCTTTCAAATAGAGAATTTGCCGGAGAAGGATTTGTTTAATCAGGTTTCCTCGAAGGAGATGTTCGCCTTCTTCCAAAAAGGCGAAATACACGAGGGTAGGGCCGTAGACAATGTGCTTGTGGTCTATTACCCAGTCAATGAGTCGGATAGTACGTATGAAGGACTTGTCAGTCTTGAGACTAGCGAACTGCGAATGCTGATGGAAAAACGGAAGTTGAGTAGTATCTGGACGCCAAAGGCAGAAGGAGTGATGTATCCGATGTCGCAGATTCCACCAGCCAAACGATTCCTTGAGGGCTTCTATTGGTTTGATTATGTGAGGCCAACGTCTAAAGATGATATTTTTGAATGGCGCCCAAAGAAGCCGGGCACAGAACTGAAAACTCAGAAACGAAAAGGTCCGTCGAAAGATAAAAGCAAAACACTATGAGTGATGTCATACAATTACTGCCTGATTCCGTAGCCAACCAGATTGCAGCTGGCGAGGTGATTCAGCGTCCTGCTTCTGTCATTAAGGAACTGGTGGAGAACGCTGTCGATGCTGGCGCGCAAAACATCAAGGTGCTGGTGGTTGATGCTGGTCGCACGTCTATCCAGGTGATAGACGACGGTTGCGGTATGTCTGAGACGGATGCACGATTGGCCTTCGAACGTCATGCTACTTCGAAGATTCGTCAGGCAGACGATCTCTTTTCACTCCATACCATGGGATTCCGAGGTGAGGCATTGCCTTCTATCGCTGCGGTGTCTCAGGTGGAGTTGGTTACGCGTATGGCAAACGACGATGTAGGTATTCATTTGACGCTGCAGGGTTCGAAGATGGTTAGTCAAGAACCTGTCGCATGTCCTGTGGGGTGCAACTTCAAGGTGGAAAACCTTTTTTTTAATGTGCCAGCTCGCAGAAAGTTCTTGAAGACGAATGCCACAGAACTGAATAATATCCTGGCTGCTTTCGAACGCATCGTATTGGTGTATCCTGAGATCGCTTTCGTGCTCTATAGTAATGGTCAGGAACTGATGAACCTGAAGGCGGGCAGTCTCAAACAGCGTATCTCGGATGTCTTTGGCAGAAAGAGTGTACAGGAACTGTTGCCTGTTGAAGTGGAAACGGCTTTGTGTCGCATTTCTGGCTTCGTGGGTAAACCTGAATATGCAAGAAAGAAGGGAACGCACGACTATTTCTTCGTGAATGGTCGTTTTATGAAGCATGCTTATTTCCATAAGGCGGTTTGTAGCGCCTTTGAGCGCTTGATACCTGTGGGCATGCAGGTACCGTACTTTATCTATTTTGATGTGAATCCGGCGGATATCGATGTGAATATCCATCCGACAAAGACGGAGATTAAATTCGAAAACGAACAGAGCATCTGGCAGATTCTTGTGGCAGCCGTTAAGGACGCTATCGGAAAATTCTGTGATGTGCCTACGATAGACTTCGATACGGAGGGGCGTCCGGAGATACCTGTATTTAATCCAGAGAACGACCCCGTAGAGATGCCGCGCGTATCTTTTAATCCCTCATATAATCCCTTTGCTTCATCTTCGTCTTCGTCAAAGCCCAAGCCTGTTACAGAACATTATGGTAAGACGACTCAGGTTCCTGACGAATGGCAGAAGCTATATGAGATGCAACCCCCACCTATATATAAAGAGGAGAGTCTTTTCTTGGATGATAAAGGGGATGAGCATCCTGATAATGTGATTTCAGAGAAGTCTCCCGTACATTATCAATATAAAGGGCGTTATATCATGACGGCGGTCAAGTCGGGCTTGATGATTATTGATCAACAGCGGGCGGATATCCGCATTCGCTATGAGCGTTATATGGCTAATATGGGCCAACATCCGGCTAGCTCGCAGCAGGTTCTGTTCCCTGAGGTCATTGAATTCTCCCCGTCTGATAGCGTGGCCGTGCAGAAATATATGCCTGAACTGACGAACATGGGCTTCGATATTAACCATTTGGGGGCTGGTAGCTTTGTCATTAATGGCATTCCATCAGGACTTGAGGGACTGGATCCCGTTCGCCTGCTGCGTAATATTGTGGCTGATGCTATAGAGAAAGGTGTGACGGATGCGGAAAGTGTCCATGCGTCACTGGCCCTGGGACTGGCTCGCCATGCTGCCATTCCTTATGGTCAGGTGTTGAGCAACGACGAGATGGAGCGTATTGTCAATGAGCTGTTCACGTGTTCTAACGTAAACTATACGCCAGATGGCCGTACAATCCTCGCTATTTTGCCTCAGCGCGATATAGAGCAACTCTTGGGCTGATTTTCATTCGAAAATGTGTAAAATTGACCTTTCTCAAGAAAAATTAAGGAAAAAAGTGCATTTTATTGTCTAAAATGTTGGACGTTTAAAAAAATTTATCTACTTTTGCAGCAAATTTTGAATAATATTGTTTTTATAAATAAGTATAATTGTATGAAAAAGTTTTTAATGGTTCTGGCTATGGCCAGCATGTCTGTGGCCGGTATGGCACAGGACGACGCAGCTACTTTGAAGTACAGCGTTGCTACTAATTCATTCTGGAGCAACTGGTTTATTTCTGCCGACGTTGCTTATGAGGCTTTCTATTCTAATGAGGAAAGAGGTAAGGGTTTCTCTAAGAGCCCCCTGAAGGACTTCCGTCGTAACCTCGGTGCATCTGTTGCTATTGGCAAGTGGTTCACTCCTGGTCTTGGTCTCCGTACTAAGGTAACTGGTATCTGGGGTCGCTCGGTTCTGTCTGAGAACGCTAGCGATAACGCTATGAAGTTCTGGAATGCACAGGAGCAGGTTCTGTTCAATCTGAGCAATCTGTTCTGTGGTTACAGCGAGACTCGCGTTTGGAATCTTATTCCTTATGCTGGTGTTGGCATTCTGCGTAACTGCAGCCAGAATGAATATGCTCACGCTGCAAGCCTCGGTCTGTTGAACACTTGGAAGCTCTCTAAGAACATTGCTTTCAATGTTGACCTCGGCTTCAATATCTCTGACGACGATATCGAGGGTATTGAGAAGTCTCACGAGGTTTATGGTCACTCAATCGCTTCTGCTGACCGTTACTTCTCTCTTGAAGCTGGTCTGACCTTCAACCTGGGTAAGGCTACTTGGAACAAGGTTCCCGATGTGGACGCTATCAAGGCCCTCCATCAGAGCCAGCTCGACGCTCTTAACGCTCAGCTCGCTGACGCTAACGCCGAGAACACTCGTCTGAACAACCTGATCAAGAACCACAAGTGTCCTGAGGCTACTGCCGCTGCTGCTACCATCAAGGAAGTTGCTGCTGCTCCTGTTTCAGTATTCTTCAACCTCGGTAAGTCTAAGGTTGCTTCTAAGAAGGACCTCGTTAACCTGAAGGCTCTGGCTGACATGGCTAAGGACAACGGCCAGACTCTCGTTGTTACTGGTTATGCTGATTCAAAGACTGGTAGCGCTAGCTTCAACCAGGCTCTGTCTGAGAAGCGTGCTGAGACCGTCAAGAAGGAACTCGTTAAGCTGGGCGTTGCTGAGAACAAGATCGAGACTGTTGCCGCTGGTGGCGTAAACGACATCTCACCTGTTTCTTACAACCGTCGCGCTGTGGTTACTATCAAATAATAATCTAATGAATTAAATAGAAGAAAAATGAAAAAGAATGTTTTGAAAATCGCGTTGTTCGCATTCGGTCTTTGCTCTGCTACAACATTGACCTCTTGCCACAATGGTGAAGACGTTGACATTGTAGAGGTTGCCCAGCTGGAGGCTCGTACTCTTCAGGTTCACACTAATGTTGCTGCAACTGTTGTTGTGAATGGTGAATCTAAGACTACTACAGCTCCGGGTTTCGAAGCTTCGTTTGCTAATCCTGCTGCTACAGGTACTATCACAGTTTCTGCTTCTGGTCGTCAGGGTAAGACTGTTAGCTACGACTTCAAGGACGGTGCAATGCTGTACTACGATCTGATGTTGGAGTCTGCAGGTGTTGGTGTTCCTCAGGCTACTGCTGAGGCTGCTCCTGCTGGTACTGTGAACAACTCTACTGGTAGTGATAATGCTACTGAGACTGGTGTTGACGCTTCAATTGACTTCAATGGCGCAACCAATACCAATTCTAGTGCTACTGGTGACTATTCAATCACTGTATTTGATCCTTCAACAGCTTCAACTAATGCTGAGGACTTGGCTCAGGGTCAGACATACTTGGAGGCTCCTTTGGCTATCTCATGCACTCCTAGCGGTGCTACCTTCAGCAACCCCATCAAGGTTTCTTTGGATATTCCTGGTAGTGCAGATTTTGCTGTTAAGGTTGTGAACGGTGACGAAGAGGCAACTGTTAACCAGACTGGTGATGTCGTTGTTGCTGATATTCCTCACTTCTCTATTTGGAATATTGTTCTGAACGTTAAGCTTGAGTCTATTGATACTCAGGTTAATAAGATTGTTGATACAACAGTTAACGCAAAGAGCGGAAAATATGGCTTCAAGTTTGATTATGGCTATTCTTGCGATCAGGCTTCGAATTCAACTCTTATCAAGAACTTGCTGAAAGCTATGTTTGGTAGCAAGAAGAAGAAGGTTAACAAGAATATCACTTGGACTTCTACCGAGGGTTCTGCAACTGTTACTGTAAACCAGGAAGTTAAGACCTACAAGTTCGTGTCTGGTAATAAGGTATTCTATGTTACCACATATGGTAAGATTACTTCTTCAGTAGTTGTTAATCCCGCTGAGGAAACTCCTACCCACGGTGGTGGTAGCAACTAATTAGAGTTGTATTTAATTAAATAATGAGGGTGTCATGCAAGTTTCTTGCGTGACACCTTTCTTTATGGACTTATCGTCAATGGTACCGTGATTATAATCGTAGGTGGAATGGCGTAGTAGGAGGTATTACGTATCAGCCCTCGTTCTATCAACCGCTACGTGCTATTGTTGAATGGAATGGTAATGGTGTGAATTGCGGCGTTGATTGTCGCATCTATCGTTATTTCTTAGTGCAGTGTGCGCTATTTGAGGGTAAAGCCTTTACTGGTGGGTTGTGTTTCTGTATCAACTTGTTGTAAGTGGTTAAAATGGTCTGATTGTGTTATAAAATGGCCGAAAAGTGCGTAAGATGAACTTTTTTAATAGAAAATGCGAAAAAAGTTCGAAAAACATTTGGTGGTTTCAGAAAAAGTCCGTACCTTTGCACCCGCTTACAAGAAATACTTAATACAAGTAATCTTAAAGTAAGGGCGTTTAGCTCAGCTGGTTTAGAGCATCTGCCTTACAAGCAGAGGGTCGGCGGTTCGAATCCGTCAACGCCCACTCAAGAGACTTCAACTCATGGTTGAGGTCTCTTTTTTGTTTCTTGTGACTTGATATTGTTAAATATCAAAAAAAACATGATATTGGCGAAAATAATTATGAATTATGAATTATGAATTATGAATTATTTCGTACCTTTGCACTCTCAATGGAGAAATTGAACTATATATAGTATAATAAGGTATTAAGAACAAACAATGGAACTGGACGTACTGACCGCTATCTCGCCTATTGATGGCCGCTACAGAAACAAAACTGAAGAACTTGCAGGATATTTTTCCGAGTATGCATTGATTCGCTATCGTGTTAGAGTGGAGATTGAATATTTTATCGCTTTGTGTGAGCTCCCTCTGCCACAGTTAGAGAACTTTGACCATAGTCTCTTTGATTCTCTTCGCGACATCTATCGTAACTTCAGCGAGCAGGATGCTGCGCGCGTGAAGGAGATTGAGTCTGTGACCAATCACGATGTGAAGGCCGTGGAGTATTTTATTAAAGAGAGAATTGATGCTATTGCTGAAAAGAAGTCTGTTGACTTGTCTGCTTTCAAGGAGTTTATTCATTTCGGATTGACCTCACAGGATATAAATAACACCAGTGTGCCTCTCTCCATCAAGGAAGCTATGGAGCAGGTATATGTGCCTTTAGTCGAAGAACTGATTGAACAGTTGCACGACTATGCCGAGGAGTGGAAAAATATAGCTATGTTGGCTAAGACTCATGGTCAGCCCGCATCACCAACTCGTTTAGGTAAGGAGATAATGGTATATGTCTACCGTTTGGAGGAGCAGTTGAAATCCCTGAAGGATGTACCCGTTACAGCCAAGTTTGGCGGTGCTACAGGCAACTATAACGCACATCATGTGGCTTATCCTCAGTATGACTGGCGTGAATTCGGTAATGCCTTTGTGAGTGAGAAACTGGGATTGGAGCGTGAGCAATATACCACTCAGATTTCAAATTATGACTGGTTGGCAGCCATCTTTGACGCTATGAAGCGTATCAATACCATTGTCATCGACTTGGATCGTGACTTCTGGATGTATATCTCAATGGACTATTTCAAGCAGAAGATTAAGAAGGGTGAGGTGGGCTCAAGCGCAATGCCCCATAAGGTGAATCCCATCGACTATGAGAATAGTGAAGGAAACCTGGGTATCGCCAATGCAATCCTGGCTTTCCTGGCACAGAAATTGCCTATTAGTCGCTTGCAGCGTGACCTGACAGACTCAACCGTATTGCGTAATGTGGGCGTACCAATGGGACACGCGTTGATTGCTTTCCAGAGCACATTGAAGGGCTTGCGTAAGTTGATTCTTAACGAGGAAAAACTGCATGAGGATCTGGAGAATACATGGGTTGTTGTGGCTGAGGCTATTCAAACAATCCTTCGTCGTGAGGCTTATCCGAATCCCTATGAGACGCTGAAGGCCTTGACACGTACTAACAAGAAAATGGATGAGCAGACTATTCACGAGTTCATTCAGACATTGGAGGTCAGTGATGAGGTGAAGCAGGAACTCATGGCAATCACTCCATGGAACTATACAGGTATTTAAGGATAAAGAGATATTTTATAAGCAAATAGTAATAATAAAATAAAAAAAGAGAATTTAATAAGCCGTGAGGCGTATCTATCAACCTAATTAAAAGAAAAAAGATTATGGATTTCGAAAACGAAAAGAAACAAGAAGAACAGCAGGTGGACAGCAGTGCTAGCCGCGAGGGTTATCAGAAAGAATTCCGTCCAGTAGGACGTTCTCCCCGTCCACGTATTCACACCGCTCAGCGTCCAGTAAACGCATATGAGCGCCCTAGTTATAACAAGCATTCTCAGGATGATGAGGGCGGATTCCGTCCCGAGGGCTTTGGTGCAGGCTTGCAGAGTCAGGCACCTCAGCGTTCTTATCGTCCGCGTACCAATAATGGCTATAATAATGGTGGCTATCAGTCTCGTCAGCAGGGCGAGTATGGCCAGCAGCGTGGTGGCTATCAGGGTCGTCCTCAGGGCGGCTATCGTCCTCGCTATAATCAGGATGGCGATGAGCAGGGCTATCAGCCTCGTCAGCAGGGTGGTTATGGTCAGCAGCGTGGCGGCTATCAGGGTCGTCCTCAGCAGGGTGGCTATGGTCAGCAGCGTGGCGGCTATCATGGTCGTCCTCAGCAGGGTGGCTATGGTCAGCAGCGTGGCGGCTATCAGGGTCGTCCTCAGCAGGGTGGCTATGGACAGCAGCGTGGCGGTTTTCAGGGTCGTCCTCAGCAGGGTGGCTATCGTCAGCGTACGGCCGACTATGATCCCAATGCAAAGTATTCAATGAAGAAGCGCATTGAGTATAAGGAGGTTAATTTCGATCCCAATGAGCCCATTCGTTTGAATAAGTTCCTGGCTAATGCTGGTGTTTGCAGTCGCCGTGAGGCTGATGAGTTCATTCTCGCTGGTGTGGTTACCGTTAATGGTGAGATTGTTACAGAGTTGGGAACCAAGGTGATGCGTACGGATATCGTGAAGTTCCACGACGATCCTGTATCATTGGAGAAGAAGGTTTATGTGTTGCTCAACAAACCTAAGGATTATGTGACTACGAGCGATGATCCTCAGCAGCGTAAGACTGTGATGGACCTTGTTAAGAATGCATGCCCTGAGCGCATCTATCCTGTAGGTCGTTTGGATCGCAATACCACTGGTGTCCTTCTGCTTACCAACGATGGTGACCTGGCTTCAAAGCTGACACACCCCAAGTACTTGAAGAAGAAGATTTATCACGTATATCTGGACCGCAACGTGACAGCACACGACATTCAGCAGATTGCCGAGGGTATCACGTTGGAGGATGGCGAGATCAAGGCCGATGCTATTGAATATGCTGATCCTGTAGATAAGAAGCAGGTGGGTATTGAGATTCATTCTGGTAAGAACCGCATTGTGCGTCGTATCTTCGAGAGCTTTGGCTATAAGGTGCTGAAGTTGGATCGTGTTCAGTTTGCTGGTCTGACCAAAAAGAACCTGCGCCGCGGTGATTGGCGTTACCTTACTGAGGAGGAGGTTGATCGCCTGCGAATGGGTGCTTACGAGTAAAGTGCAGTATGTCGCTTTGTCATAGCGACAAACCAATTAAAAAGAACAATGAAAAGAATCAAGATCATTGACGTGCTGAAGAGCACGGAATACGGAAAGGAAATTTGTGTGAAAGGTTGGGTGCGTACCCACCGTTCTTCCAAGGCAGTCGACTTCATTGCATTGAACGATGGTTCTACCATCAATAACGTGCAGATTGTGGTTGACCCCACGAAGTTTGACGAGCAGTTGCTGAAGGATATTACTACAGGTGCTTGTATCTGTGCTGAGGGTACACTGGTGGAAAGTCAGGGTGCAGGACAGAGCAGTGAGATTCAGGCCACTAATCTGGTGGTTTATGGTCTCTGTGGTAATGATTATCCTATGCAGAAGAAGGGTCAGAGCTTCGAGGCTATGCGTAAGAACGCTCATATGCGTTTGCGTACCAATACCTTTGGTGCCGTGATGCGTATCCGCCACAATATGGCAATGGCTATCCACACCTATTTCCATGAGCATGGTTTCTATTATTTCCACACGCCTCTGATTACGGCTTCTGACTGTGAAGGCGCAGGAAATATGTTCCAGGTGACTACCAAGAACCTCTATGACCTGAAGAAGGACGAGCAGGGAAAGATTATCTACGACGATGATTTCTTTGGCGAGCAGACTTCACTGACGGTTTCTGGCCAGTTGGAAGGTGAGCTTGGTGCTACAGCACTTGGCGCCATCTATACCTTCGGTCCTACATTCCGCGCTGAGAATAGTAATACGCCTCGCCACCTGGCTGAGTTCTGGATGGTGGAGCCTGAGGTTGCTTTCTTGGATCAGGAAGAATTGATGGACCTCGAAGAGGACTTTATCAAGTACTGCGTAAAGTGGGCGCTTGATAACTGTCAAGACGACCTCGCGTTCCTCAATAAGATGATTGATAAGACGCTTATCGAACGTCTGCAGGGCGTATTGAAGGAGACCTTCGTTCGTCTGCCTTATACTGAGGGTATCAACATTCTGCAGGAGGCTATCAAGAATGGTAAGAAGTTTGAGTTCCCCTGCAACTGGGGTGATGACCTTGCTTCAGAGCACGAACGCTACCTCGTTGAGGAGCACTTCAAGAAGCCCGTTATCATGACGGACTATCCTCGTGCCTTCAAGTCGTTCTACATGAAACAGAACGAGGATACTGCCGATGGCGGTTCTGTTGGTTACAAGGGCGCTGTTGCCCCTGGCCCAACCATGCAGGGTACCGATGTACTCTTCCCACAGATTGGTGAGATTATCGGTGGTAGTGTTCGTGAGGAGAGTTATGACAAGCTGATGGGCGAGATTAATCGCCGCGAGATGGATCAGACTCACCTCTGGTGGTATATCGACACCCGCAAGTGGGGTTCATGCCCTCACGCAGGTTTCGGTCTTGGATTCGAGCGTCTCATCCTGTTCGTCACAGGTATGCAGAACATTCGCGACGTGATTCCTTTCCCACGTACACCGAAGAGCGCAGAGTTCTAAAATAATTCTAAAACTACGAATTTCGTAAATGCGAGATTCGTAGTTTTTTTATGTCCTTTTATAACTTTTGTATACAAATGTTTGGTGGCTTGCAAAATTTTGATTATTTTTGCCACTGATAGTATTAACCCAAACAATCATCGTATGAAGAAGTTATTTATTTTAGGTTGCATGATGCTTGGTCTGACGGCATCTGCGCAGGTTCCTCTTATTGAGCATGTGGGCGGAAGTGTTGGTGTAGGTACCACAGGTATTACCGTTGATGTTGCTGCGCGTGTCACCAGTTATTTTGGTATACGTGCTGGTGTGGATATTATGCCTCAGATTAAAATCAATAAGGATTTGAATTTAGGTGTTGATGACAAGTCCTTGTCTATTCAACAGATGTCTGCCTATATTGATCAGTTGAATCAGTATCTTCCTGCTGCAGACCAGATTGATAAGTCTATCCTTCCCAATGGTGAATTGCCAAGAAACTTGGATATCCAAGGCAAACTTAGCAATACAACGGGTCACGTGCTGATTGATGTATATCCTTTTGGTCCAGTTAATGGTTTCCATGCAACGATTGGTGCCTATTTTGGCGGTAAGAAGGTCGTTAAGGTCTATAATAGAGAAGCTGGTGCACTTGCTGTCGTTAATCAATGGAATAACGCCATGCGTACAGCCCAGAATAATCCTACTGGCTCATTGAATACGCAAGTTGTTCAGCCTTATGGCCTGAAGATGATTGGCGCTGAACTTGGCGATTACTTTATTACGCCCGATCCAGCGGAGAATGGTGATGTGGAGGCCAGCATTCAAGTGAGTGGTTTCCGTCCTTATATTGGTCTGGGTTTTGGCCGTTGTGTTCCCAATATGCCTCTTGGTTATCAGGTTGACTTCGGTGTACAGTTCTGGAACACACCAAAGATTTATGCCCCCTCTTACGATAAGAGCACAGATTCCTTTATTGGAGAGAGTCAGTTGGATGAGTCAAAGGTTGGTGGTGATGCCAGCGGTGTGATTAAGACGATCACGAAGATATCTGTTTACCCATCCATTACCATTCGTTTGACGGGTAAGTTCTTCTAAAAATGAATAAACATAAAAATGGGATTCACTAAACCAGGTGAATCCCATTTTCTGTTATGGTGATGAGTCGTCGGCGATAGAGATCGCCGATGGCTTTCTTGTATATCTTCTTTGAGACACCGAAGCGAGATGCAATATCTTCGGCAGGACTCTTGTCGCCTAACTCGCAAAAGCCGTCGTTCTCGTAGAGATAGCGAAGTAGTACTTCGGCAAAATCAAGGCTACGTTCATAGCCCGTTTTCTTCTGGTAACGTTCCACCTTGGCTGTAGCCATCAGTCGGTGAGTCTGCTCGTCCTCCATCACATAGACAAAGTAGCTCTTGCCTTTCTCCATACGTTGCTTTTGCTCGCGGAACGGACAGAAGAGGTCCTTCATCAATCCCCATTTCATAAAAGCTCCATATTCGTTGACCCATGCGCATTCCATCCATGCGAACTCTCCGACCTTGGCCAGAGGGTGTTCGGTGGTTGCAATGAGACGTTCGTCTTGGTCAAGATAGATAAAAACCTCTAGGTCTTGTCCTATCTTTGCATCTTCTGGAACGTAGCGGTTGGGAAGCAGAATGTCACCACTTTGTTCGTCGCCCTCCAAATAGAGGCCCTGATCAGCGCGACGGATGATGGTCAGGGTGTTATAGTCACCGAGTTTAATCATTTTTTGTTGGGGTGTTAAGAGTATTAGAATCGTTAGAGGTATTAGGGATCGTTGGGATGTCCAGGAGACCGTCACGCATATGGATGGTGCGGTCTGTGATGGTTGCCAACGTCTCGTCGTGGGTAACGATGACAAACGTCTGCCCGTATTGATTACGAAGATCGAAGAACAGCTGGTGCAGTTCCTCCTTGTTCTTGGTGTCAAGAGAACCACTTGGCTCGTCGGCCAGAATGACAGCAGGGTTGTTGACCAATGCACGTGCAACTGCAACACGTTGTTTCTCGCCACCGCTTAGCTCATTGGGCTTGTGGCTTGCTCGGTCGGTGAGCCCCATAAATTGTAGCAGTTCTTTTGCACGCTCTTTGGCCGCCTTTTGTGATGTTCCAGCAATATAAGCAGGTATCATGATGTTCTCGATAGCCGTGAACTCAGGCAACAACTGATGGAACTGGAATACAAAACCCAAATGTCGGTTGCGGAAGTCGGCAAGGGCTTTCTGTGATAGGGTGGTGGTGTCAATTCCGTCGACATATACAGAACCAGTGTCGGGCTTGTCAAGGGTGCCAATAATCTGCAGTAAAGTGGTCTTTCCTGCGCCACTGGGACCAACAATGCTCACCACTTCACCTTTGTTGATGTGCAGGTCGATGCCTTTGAGTACTTGCAGTGAGCCAAAGCTCTTAGTGATATTCTTTATGTCAATCATTCTTTTCTGATGTCTTAACTACAATGTTCCTTTAAATGTTTAACTTCTCTTTTTCTGTAACCAGTTTAGCAACGTGTCATAGATACTGTTCTCTTCGTGGTGTTGTGCTTCTGTGAAGCTCATCTTTTCCTCCTTTGTATTACCGTATTGGTCAGGGAAGATAATCATAAGATTGGTGCCAGAGAAATACTTTGTAAGCTCATCGGGCAGGCGATCGAGGGCTGTCTTGTAACTGATGGTTCCTTTACGTGCGGTGACCACCACCAGCAGGTTGTCTGTTCCGATATGACTGGCCAACTGTGGTAACTCGTTCCAATGGGCCATGTATGTATATTCCGCCCTTACGTTGGGATGCTGGTTGTTGACATATTGCTCGATAAGTGTCAGCGATTCGTGACGACCATGGAATTGTATGCGGCAGTCCAACTGACCGGCAAAGCGACAGAGGCGCTCCAGCCATCGGTTGAAGCCTGGTTCAAACTCTGCTCTGCTGGGTACGGCCACCTGAATACGTCGCAACGTGCTAAGTGGCTGAGTAAAACGCATGAGCAGAATCTGTCTGTTCAGACCATTGTAGAGGCTCTGAATAAACTCACCCCAGAACTTTTTGGTAATCTCAGTGTGGACGTGCATGCCCATCACAATCTCTGAACAGCCATTCTCTCGGAAAGCATGTTTGATGCCGTTGGCAATGTTGGTGGCCAGTCTTACCTGGGTTTGTACCTGTATTTCTGATGCGCTGGCCTGACGTTGTAGCTGTTCTAAGAGTTGAATGCCCTGTTCACACTCTTTGGCGCTGTTTTCTCCATCGTATACCACGTTGAGGGCCACCAGTTCTCGTTTCAGCTTCTGATTCCTTGTTAACTGTGCCAGTTCCAACAGTTGCGGTGCGATTTCTGGATATTTCACGCAGACCATAATCTTTTCATCATCCTGTCTGGGCCTTTTCATGTCAGGCAACGCCCGTTCGTTAAACACAATCTGTTGCGAGGCCCGTTCTGTCATCATGGTTGATATGATACAGGTAACCAAAATCATGATGACCACACCATTCAGCATGTTGTTGTCAGCCAATGCTGTGCCATCGTCCATCAGTAGTCGTCGGCCTACCATTACCATCGCAATGGCGCCAGCGGCGTGAGCAGATGTCAATCCAAACATCATGTGACCTTCGGCTTTCGTTAGTTTAAACAGTAATGCTGAGATATAGGCTGCGACAGCTTTGCCAAATGTACCAAAGAATGCGATGAGTAGTACGATGCCCCAAATCTCAGCACCCTCAGCAAGGGTGTTAAGGTTGATCAGCATGCCCACACCAATTAGGAAATAAGGAATGAAGATAGCGTTGCCAATAAACTCCGTGCGATTCATCAGTGGTGATACGTGTGGGATATACCTATTAAGTATCAAACCGGAGAAGAAGGCACCAAAGATACCTTCCAATCCGATGAGTGCAGACAGGGCAGCACTGAGGAACATCACTGAGATAACAAAGATATACTGCATGACTGCATCGCTGTATCGACGTAGGAAATAGCGAGCTATGCGTGGAATCAACAAAACGCTGCCGACGCAGAATGCAGCAAACTTCAAGGCGAAGAGTGTCCAAAACAGCCAGCCGCTATTCGGACTAAATGTGCCCACCAGTCCGGCAAGCATCACCAATGCCATGAAGAGAGAAATCATCGAAGAACCAACGCTAATCATAACGCTGGAGTTTTGTTGCAAGCCATAACGTCCGATGATAGGGTAGGCTACCAGTGTGTTTGAGGCCATGATGCATCCCAATAGGAATGATGCCTGTGCACTATAACCCAGTATGGTGATGGACATGAGGTATGTCAGTATAAGTGGTACGAAACAGGTGAGTATTCCAAAGATTATCAGCCGTTTAGAATTCTTCTTTACACTTTCAAGGTCCATCTCAAGGCCAGCCAGAAACATGATGTAATAGAGACCCACCTGGCCGAATACTTCGAACGAAATATCGCGTTTCAAGAGATTAAGACCGTGTTCTCCAATAATGATACCAGCCAGAACCATGCCGATGATGTGTGGAATACGTAATTTACTCATCACGATTGGTGCGAAGAGAATAACGAGTAGTACCACGAAAAATATCAACGTGGGGTCTTTGATGAGTGGTTCTATGACAACTTGTGTTTCCATTATGTTGTTAGGCCTCCAAAATGACAGGTTGCTTGGAATAAAACATGAATATGTATCAATTTGTTTGCAAAATTACAACTTTTTCTGCAAAAAAGGAATTAAAAAGGAAAGTTTTTTGTAAATTTGCAGCCCAAAAGAATAAATAATATCGTTTATAGAATGAAAGTAGCAATTGTTGGCGCTTCAGGCGCAGTAGGACAGGAGTTTTTACGCCTGCTTGACGAGAGAAATTTCCCGATGGATGAACTTGTGTTGTTTGGTTCAGAGCGTTCTGCCGGTACCAAGTATACCTTCAAAGGTAAGGAACTGACAGTGAAACTCTTGCAGCATAACGACGACTTCAAGGACATCGATATAGCCTTTGCTTCTGCTGGTGCTGGCACTAGTAAGGAGTTTGCAGAGACCATCACCAAGTATGGCTGTGTGATGATTGACAACTCGAGCGCTTTCCGTATGGACGATGATGTACCCTTGGTGGTGCCTGAGTGCAATGCGGAGGATGCTTTGCAACGTCCACGCAATATTATTGCCAATCCTAACTGCACAACAATCATGATGGTGGTAGTACTCCAGCCTCTGGAGAATATCAGCCACATTAAGCGCATCCATGTCTCATCTTATCAGAGTGCGTCTGGCGCTGGTGCTGTTGCTATGGCTGAGTTGCAGCAGCAGTATAAAGAAATCGTGGAAACTGGCGAGGTGAAGACTATCAAGAAGTTCCCCCATCAGCTGGCTTATAACGTCATTCCTCAGATTGATGTGTTCCAGCCAAATGGCTATACCAAGGAGGAAATGAAGATGTATAATGAGACACGTAAGATTATGCATACCGATGCCAAATGTTCGGCTACGTGTGTTCGTGTTAGTTCATTGCGTTCTCACTCAGAGTCAGTATGGATTGAGACCGAGCGTCCACTCAGCGTAGAAGAGGCTCAGAAGGCCATCGCTGCTGCTCCTGGTTGTACTTTGGTTGACGATCCTGCCAATCTGAAGTATCCTATGCCCCTTGAAACAGCGGGAAAAGATGATGTTTTCGTAGGCCGTGTGCGTAAGGACTTGGCTGATGACAATGGTCTGACTTTCTGGCTTTCTGGCGATCAGATTCGCAAAGGCGCTGCGTTGAACGCCGTCCAGATTGGCGAGTATCTCGTTCAGAAGAAAGATCTTCCCTGCTTTGCATAAGCTCTTTGCGTGAGATAGCGAAGACAAGTACGTTACTTCGCACTTTTAGGATACAGAATCCTTGAAAAATTCTCTAGAGAATTTGGCTGTTACTCCGTGAGTTAGCAATCGTTACTCCGTGAGTTGGCACCTGAATTCTCTAGAGATTTTTTTTATTAATAGTATGGATGTCGTTTGAGAGTTGGTTCTTTGTTTTTTGTAACGCCGTAAGATGGCTTCCTTTTCTTTGTGGAAACAATCAATTTTTTAGTGTAAAACCGTCATTTTTTTTAGAAAAAGTGTGGCTCATTAAAACTTTTTTTGTATTTTTGCATCCGCAATTAATATATTAATTTATCTAACTAATTTTTTTACTAACTTTACTACAAATGAGAAAACTATCGCTATTGGTAGTGAGCGCGATGATGTCGATATCATTGCAGGCACAGGAAGATGTGACTCACTACATTCAGAATGCCGGGTTCGATCAGGACCTGACTTGGCAGTCTGACGGATCAAAGAAAGAAATTATCGACACGAAGACATTGAGTGAGCGTTCTATCGCAGGCATTGCTGCTGATAGCTCTGTTTATGCAACGGTCAATCCTTCTACACCTAAGCAGCGTTCCGATGGCCGCACATTAGATGCAACCAATGGTTTTATTGGTCGCATTCAGGGTTGGGAACTGGAAACGAACCAAGACTTCCCCAAGTGCGAGTGGGTGTATTTCGGCTCGCTGCCATATGCTCTTGGAACAACGGCAATCCCTGTGGCTGATGATGGCACAACCTATATCACCGTTCCAGAAAAACCTGCAGAGTTTACTGGTGCTGACAACCTGGGCTTTGCCTATATGCGTGCAGGCTGGGGTGGTCGTGCTATCTACAAGCAGACAGTTAAGTTGCCTTGCGCCAAGTATCGTTTGGAATACTGGGCTGTAAACCTGAATCCCAATGGTACCAATGGTAAGAACCTCTCAAAGGTTACCTGCCGTAAGGATACTTGGAACGACGAGACAGGTTTCTCTGATACCGAGTGGACCAAGCACTCAATCGAGTTTACACCTACAGCAGAGTTCAGCATGCAGTTTGGCTTCGAGTCGTCTGGTGGCTCGGGCAGCAATCCTTTCCTTTGTCTTGATGGTATCAAGCTTTATAAGATTGGTGAGGCCGACCGTGTAGAGTTGCTTTCTTCAGACATCAATGACCTGGCAGAAGAGTGCGCAAATTTAGCAAGCACAGCTACTGGTGCTGGCTATGATGGCTTGGCAAGCTATCTGACCGACTACGCAATGGAGATGGAAGACTTCATTACTGATGATGCCGACGAGATGGAGGCTGCTCTGAAGGTGCTTAATGCTCGCATGGTAGAGATTCGTGCCGCCATTGACGAGATGACGAAGATTGACGCTATTCTTGCCAAGATGGACAACCTGCTGAAGACTACCAACTTTGCTGGTAAGGACGCCTTTGATGCTGCCTATCAGAAGGTTCTGGGCTACAAGCAGAATGAACCAGAAGAGGGTGCAGATGTTGTGGCTCTGATTCTGGGAGCTGTCGAGGAAGCCAATGCTGCTATCGTTGCCTATTATCTGTCTCAGGATGCTTCGGAGGCTAATCCTGCCGACTACACCATTTTTATTCAGCATCCTTGGTTTATCAATGAGGAGGCCGAACCTAAATTGGTGGATGACATTTGGGAGTTCCCCTTGCAGTATGATTCCGAGACTGGTGAGGACCGCTATGTAGAAGGTAGTGCTTCAAGCCCCGATTTGAATGCAGGTGGCTGGGTTAATAATGGTATTACCGATGGTGACCATCGTTTGAACTGGCAGCGCGGTCGCAGCTGCTGGAACGCATGGGCCAATAACTTTACAGGTGTTGTTTCTGTTGGTCAGACGATTACCGACCTGCCTAATGGTTACTATACCGTATCTGCCGATCTTATCACTCAGACCGGTTGCTTGACAGACCAGCATGTTTATGCTCAGAGCACAACTGGCAAGAAGATTTCTTCTGCTACGCTGACCTCTGAAGGTTGGGATTATAACGAGTGGGAAACCGTGAAAATGACTACAGAGGATAAGGTTATTGTGGTTGACGGTAAGCTGACCATCGGTGCTGAGGGTACAGGTTCTGGAGAAGGCGCTGCAGGATGGTTCTGCGCTACCAACTTCAAACTCTACTATTTGGGCGCTGCCAGTGATGATGATCTTCAGGCTGCTGTGAAGGTTGCTTATGATGAGAAGATTGGCGAAGCAACAGAACTTGCTCAGTCAATGCATTTCGCAGCTGACAAGAAGGCTTTGAACGACTCAATTGAAAAGTGCGTTATTAATGGTCCGATGAGTGTTGAGTTCATGCTTGCATGCATTGACAGACTGAACACCGCCCTGAGCACAGCTAAGACCAGTGAGGATAAGTATGTAGAATACTTCCCCACTCAGGAGATGCTCGACGAAAATCCTGACCTGGAGAGCAGCAAGACGATGATTTGGGTGAACACTCTGCTGAATGGCGGAGAGGTTGAGGGTCATGAGGCCTTTGGCGTTTCAGCTCCTATTGCTCGTTTCGCTTATGACTACGTGATGAATTGGATTGCTTCTGACGAGGCAACATATACAGAGATGGATGCAACCGTTGATTTGTTGAAGAACTATGTAAATACCTACGCTCCTGCTTTCCGCAATGCTGACGTTGTGGCAGCTGCTTCAAAGGAGACAGGCAAGCAGATTCTTCTGAACCTCATGACAAACCAACTGAGCATCCTGACAAGTGGCATGCAGACAAAAGCTGTGGTTGATGCTTTGGTTCTGGAACTGAATCAGGTGGTGGCCGACGTTAACAAACAGAACATCTATGAAGATACTTCTGCTGACGACTATACTGCTTTCATCACTAATCCTAATGCCGAAGCACTGAATGGCTGGGACATTATTCTGGGTAATGGTGATGGTAATGGACAGAAGAGCGGACAGTGGTACGATGGTTCTTCTACTCGCTACTTCGATTCATATCACTCTCAGGATGTGACTGACGAAGCTACTGGTGAGACTACCCATATTGGTCTGATTGGCTTCAAGGCCTCTCAGTTGGTGAAAGACCTGCCTAATGGTACATATAAAGTAGGTGTATATACTCGTACTCCTGCCGAGGGTGCCTATATCTTCGCAGGCGTTGCTGATACAACCTTCGTTGAGATTCCTTTGAACTACTATGTCGATGAGGAATCTGGTGAGGAGGCTATTGCCAGCGATAAGTTCGGCCCGATGTGGGAAGAGGCAAAAGAAGCTTTTGAATCAGGCGACTACACCGACCTGCAGTATAATATCTATAATGCTAATGGTGGTCAGGGCCGCGGCTGGAAGCATCAGGTAATCGATAACATTGTAGTGACCAACCACGAGATGTTTATTGGTACAATGTGTGGCACTGCAGCCAGCAATACAGCTAAGGTGTTTGCAGGTAATTGGTATTCAGTTGGTGGCTGGACGCTGACACTCGTTCAGAATGGTGATAATGCCGGATGGGCAGGCCCAGTTGCAGGTATCAATACCCTTGAGGGACAGAAGACCGTTGCCGATGGCATCTATACAATCACTGGTATGAAGACAACCAAGCTGCAGCGTGGTATGAATATCGTGGTACGCAATGGCAAGGCTCAGAAGATTCTTGTGAAATAATAACATTATAGCCCTGTGCTCTCCAGCAGAGAGCGCAGGGCTTTCAAACAAAACATTCCAAAAACGGAGACAAACCTGGCAGTCCGGAAGGACGGCCCACCAAAAGAGAAAACAATGAGAGTACACCTTATTAATATAAACGCGCACGCGTGAGAGTTGTGCTCCACAATATATAGAATTCAAACCGACAACAGTATATAAAACAATTAATAACTTAAAAATGTATGAATAACCGCGTTACTGATTTGGCGAAGAAGATGTGTATAGCATTTTCTGTTGCCATGATTTGTGGGGGATTCACGGCATGTACTGATGACTACGACCTTGACGATGAAGGCAATTACCCTTCATGGTTGGGAGGTAGTATCTATGAAGCCCTGGAGAATCCAGAATCCCTGCAAAAGTCTGACAAGGTCGTCTTGACAGGTACTTTTAAAAACTACCTGCGCTTGATTGATGATCTGGGCTATGCCGAGACCTTGTCTAAGACAGGTTCAAAAACTGTGTTCGTGGCCAACGATGAGGCTTTCGAGCGTTTCTATGCCAACAACCCATGGGGTGTTAAGTCGTATGACGACCTGACCGTTTCCATGAAGAAGCAGTTGCTTTATGCTTCTATGCTGGACAATGCCCTGCTGGTTGAGATGCTGTCGAACATCTCGGGTACCTCTACTGAGCCCATCGTGCAAGGTATGGCTCTGAAGCACATCACCAGTGCTAATGTCATTGACACCATTACCCACATGAAGAACGAGGCCGACATGCCTCTTAACAATGACTATTGGAAGAAGTACTACACCAAGGGTATCCATCTGGTAATGGACAATACCCGTCCGATGATGGTACACTTCACCGAAGAGCAGATGACCACCAACGGTATCACCACCCGTGGCACCGACAGTGACTTCGAGGTTGTAACTGGTACAGCTTACAATCCTGATGAGCATTCTGCTTATATCTATCGTAACAAGATTGTCAGTGCCGATATTACCTGTAAGAACGGTTATATCCACCAGATGACAGATGTGCTCGTTCCGCCGGGCAATATGGCTCAGGTGATTCGCAACAATAGCGAGTCTTCTCTTTTCAGCCGCATGCTCGACCGTTTCAGTGCACCTTACTATGATGCTGGAACGACGAACAACTATAACGACTATGCTCAGACCAATGGTCTGCCACTCATTGACAGTATCTTCCAGATGCGTTATATCAGTGGCTATTCTCAGGGTAGCTCCTTGATGAAAGATCCTGATGGCGTGACAGCAGAGTATGGTTTGTCCTACGATCCAGGATGGAACAATTATGATAATGGCACGGGCGAGAACGCTCTCTGTGATGTGGCTGCTATGTTTGTTCCTACCGACTCGGCTTTGGCAGAGTTCTTCATTAATGGTGAAGGTAAGTTCCTGATGGAGGAGTTTGGTGTGAAGGAAGGTGGCGTTACAAAGAACGACCTTGCTCACTTGAAGCAGAATATCGACTCTATTCCCTTGCAGAACGTTCAGCAGTTGGTTGATAACTTGATGAAGAACTCTTTCGTTGGTACAGTTCCCTCGAAGTTCGGTCAGGTGATGGATGAGGCCAACGACCCCATGGGTATTTCGTTGGAAGTGCTCGATCGCAAGAACAGTCAGTATAATGTGAAGATTGCCAACAATGGCGTTATCTATATGCTGAACAAGATGTTTGCTCCTCCTTCGCTTGTGGCTGTGTCAGCTCCTGTTACCCTGAAGAGCAACATGCGTATTATGAATGTGGCCGTAAACGATGGTAAGAAGTCAAAGCCTCTGGATTTGAACTTGAACTACTATGCTTACCTGCTTGCCATGAGTGCTAACTACGCATTCTTTATCCCCACTGACGATGCCTTCGAACGCTACTATGTCGATCCCTCGTCACTGGCCGATGATGAGCCTCGTGCTCTGAAGTTCTACTATCAGAACAAGACTCCGTTTGTTTATTGCTCTGCTTGGAAGTGCCTGAAGAATTCTGAGGGCCAGTGGGAGATTGGCGACTCTATCGGTCGTGTAAATGCCAGTGCCTTCAAGTCTCAGTTCCAGGATATCCTGAACTACCACACTATCGTGTTGGCTGAGGGAGAGTCTCTGGGTTCAAATGGTAACAAGTATTACAAGACCAAGCATGGTGGAGAAATCTTGTTCGAGAACGGCGTCGTGAAGAGTGGTGCACAGATTGAGGGCAGTGTTCCTGTATCTACTGTAACTCAGGTCTATAACCAGAAGAATGGTAAGGCTTATGCTATTGACCATGTCATCCAGGCTCCTCAGCGTTCGGTATTGGCTGTCTTGCAGGAGGATTCTGCTACGACAAACCGCTTCTCTAAGTTCTTGGCTCTGTGCACAGACACTGAGATGGACGAACTGATGATGTTTGCCAGCGATCGTCTGGCAGAGAAGAATGATGTAACCAAGAAGTTCCGTTATGAGGCCTATCACGCATTTGCTAACAAGAATGGTCTGACCGATAATGTGAACTATTTCAACTCATTCAACTATACGGTATATGCTCCCGATGATGCTGCTATGACGAAAGCTATCGCTCAGGGCTTGCCCACATGGGACGATATTAGAGCTATCTATGAGCCAGTGAAGGATCAGTATGAGTCAGAGAAGGCCGCTAAGGCTATCAGTCCTGAAATCCAGGCATTGCGCGATAAGGCATTGGCAATGGTGGAGACCATCAATGACTTCGTGCGTTACCACTTCCAGGATAACTCTGTCTACGCAGACAATGTGATTGAGGCTGGCGTTCATGCAACGGCTTGTACAGATACACTGGGTATTCGTCAGAGACTGACTGTTGGCGGCAGTAATGGTCGTTTGACTGTGACCGACAGATCGGGTCAGACCGTTACTGTTGATGCCACCAGTACTACTAACTTGGTGAATGTGATGACCCGCGACTATGAACTGAATAAGAAGTCGCACGTTATTAATAACTCTTCGTTTGCTGTGGTTCATCAGATCAGCACACCGCTCTATCCTTATGCTGACGCTTCACGTCGTTATGACAGTCGTTGGACAGGCGCAGAATCACGTGCTAAGCTGGCTGCATATCGCAAGCTGTTTGAGAGTCGTTACTACAACCGTTATGATGGGACTTTAAAATATTAAAAACCGAAGACTTATGAGACTAAGAAATATTTTAATACTTGCATTTTTTAATATTTTCTTGTTCACATTAGGTGCACAAGCACAGCAGGTGCGTATCTCGGGTACTGTGAATGATGACATGGGACCCGTCATGATGTGTAACGTATCGGAAATCGACAATAACAACCGTATCGTGTCGAACACTCAGACCGATTTCAACGGTAACTTCTCGATGACCGTAAAAAATGCAAAGAACAAGTTGCAGATTTCGTATGTGGGCTATCAGAAGCAGATTCTGGCCATTGGCACACGTACAAAGTTTAATGTAACCTTGAAGGATGTTACCCGTATTAAGGAGGTAACCATTACTTCAAAGAGAAAGTTTAATCAGGGTGGCTTGGCCATTCCTGAGAAGGAGGTGTCAGTGGCAGCCCAGACCTTTAACATGAGCGAGGTTGAAGGCTTGGCATTTACCTCTGCCGATGAGGCCTTGCAGGGACAGATTGCTGGTCTGGATATTATCTCAAACTCTGGTAACCTGGGTTCTGGTACTACCATGCGTCTTCGTGGTGTTACCTCTATCAATGGTAACTCTAACCCTTTGATTGTGGTTGATGATAATATCTTCGATAACCCTGACGAGAACTTCGACTTCCAGAATGCTAACGAGGAAACCTATGCTTCGCTGCTGTCAGTGAACCCTTCAGATATCGAGGATATCCAGGTGTTGAAGGATGCTGCCGCAACAGCCATCTGGGGTTCACGTGGTGCCAACGGTGTTATCTCTATCCGCACTAAGCGTGGTGCTCGTGGTGATGTAAAAGTGGACTACTCTCTCCGTGTGCAGGCCAGCTGGCAGCCTAAGGGTTACAACCTGCTGAATGGTGATGACTACACCATGATGATGAAGGAGATGTATTATAACCCCACTCAGAGTGCAAATGCTACCACCAATATCAATGAGATTAACTACAACCGTTCGTGGGCTGAGTTTGAGAATTGGAACAACAATACCGACTGGGTTGACGAGGTAACACAGACAGCTTGGAGCCAGTATCACTATGTGACCATCTCTGGTGGTGGTGAGAAGGCAAACTTCCGCGTATCAGCTGGTTATGACCACCAGAACGGTACAATTATCAAGCAGAGTCTTGACCGCTTTACCACAAAGCTGGCTCTTGACTATTTTGTGAGTGACCGTATAAAGTTCAGCACAACCTTCCCGCTGACCTATACCTCTAATAATCGTAACTATGACGATAACATCCTGGGACGTGCTCAGCAAATGGCTCCTAATATGAGTGTTTATCGTCAGAATGCGGATGGTTCCGATACCGATGAGTATTATGCTATGTTACCTCTGGGTGCAAGTGATGCTGCAGGTTCTTCTGTTGCAGGTACTGCTTCCAGCCAGTTGAAGAATGTACGTGACTTGGGTAACCCTGTTGCCATTGCTAACCTGGCTTGGCGTAAGGAGAAGACCTATCGTATCTCTCCTGAGTTTAAGCTCGACTATGAGTTGATGGGTAAGGACGATGAGCACACGCGTCTGAAGTATACTGGTCTGGTATATCTGGACATCTTCTCAAAGAGTGAACCCAAGTACTGGCCTGGTTCTTTGGAAACCAAGGGCTGGACCGATGGTAACTATAACCGTAATCAGGTATATGATTATAACTCTCAGGCAGTGACCACCCGTCACACCCTGACCTTCACTCCCCATTTCCAGAATGAGGATTTCTATGCCACCATGCTGGGACGTTGGGAGATGACTATTGGTAACGATAATAACCAGACGGTGGTGAATAGAAACACCCCCAATGGTATTACTTCTCCAACTGTTGATGTGAATATTGAGAGCATGAGTTCTGGCAATGGTCAGTGGCGCTCAATGTCTATGATTTATACTGGTCACTTGTCTTATAAAGAAAAGTATGTCATTGACTTCTCACTTCGTGCCGATGGTACAACCCGTTTTGGCGATGACAAGAAGTGGGGTTGGTTCCCTGGACTCTCTGCTCGTTGGAATATTGGTGACGAGAAATTCATGAAGTGGTCAAAGAGCTGGCTCAGTATGTTGTCATTCCGTCCATCTTGGGGTATCGTGGGTCGCCCGCCCGGATCAGAGTATGTACAGTATGCTAAATACAATACCTCTGGCGTCTATGGTTCTGTTGGCGACACACACAGTGTAACCTATTTGGAGGGCCTGCAGCTGAACAACCTGAAGTGGGAGCGTACCACGCAGTATAACCTCGGTGGAAACTTCGGCTTCCTAAATGATCGCATCACTGGTGACTTCAACTATTATTTCAAGCGCACCAAGGATTTGTTGATGAGTGGCGTTCGTATTCCTTCTTCATCAGGTTTCTCAAGTCTGGCATGGGCTAACGTAGGTGAGATGACCAATAAGGGTTGGGAGTTGAATATCTCTGCCAACCAGTTCCTCAAATTTGGTAAGTTCTCTCTGTCTGCCAACTTCAATATCTCACAGAACTTCAACGAGATTGTGGATATGGACGAGAGCGTGCTGGAGAGTATTAACACTGAATGGGACTCAAGTAAGCGTGGCCAGTTCATGAACCGTATCCAGAAGGGTAATCCTCTGGGATCTATCTATGGTCTGCGCTATCAAGGCGTTTATCAGTACACCTATGAGTACCTGACAAACATGAAGACCAGCAATGGTTGGACTGCAGAGGAATTCCGTGACTATATTGATAATGTGTTCTTGGCATCTGGCAAGACTGCTCCTATCGCTATCGATAGTGAAGGTCATGTGATGATGGATTCCAAGGGCAATCCCATCCGTCAGGTCTATAACTTCAGTGATGGTACATCGACCTATAAGTTCCAGGGTGGTGATGCTATCTATGAGGATGTCAACCATGATGGTCAGATTAACTCTCTTGATATTGTATATCTTGGTAACTCTAACCCTCATTTCAACGGTGGTTTTGGCTTCAATATCCAGTATGATAACTGGACACTGAAGACCAGCTTCAACTATCGCGAGGGATGTAAGGTAGTGAATAATGCAAAGATGAATCTGGAGCAGATGTTCAACGCTAACAACCAGAGCTCTGCTGTGAACTGGCGCTGGCGTAAGAATGGTGATGTTACCGTTATTCCGCGTGCTATGTACAACACAGGTTATAACTTCCTGGGTAGCGATCGCTATGTGGAGGATGCCTCTTTCGTTCGTATGAGCTATATCCAGTTGTCTTATAACTTCAAGCAGAAGACACTGAAGGCTCTTGGCTTGCGTCGTCTTAATCTGAGCCTCTCTGGTCAGAACCTGCTGTGCTGGAGTAAGTATAGTGGTACTGATCCTGAGCACTCACCTGGCTCTTGGGGCATTGCCTACGATAACTCGCAGACGCCAAGGAGTAAGTCGGTGACTCTGAATATCCAAGTAGGATTCTAAGACCTTGAACGTTGAATAAAGAAAATTGAACATTATGATTACTAATAATATAAAGAAAATCATTGTTGGAGGTCTGACCTGCTTTGGTTTGGCTGTTGGACTTTCCAGTTGCACAGACTTTCTGACCATCTATCCTACAGATAGAATTGTAGGAGAGAACTTCTGGAAGACAAAGGCTGATGTCGACCAGATGGTGGATGGTTGTTATCATAGCATGTTGAGCGGTGACGTTCAGACAAATGCCATCATCTGGGGCGCCTATCGCTCTGATGAGTTGGTTAAGTTGTCTGATTATACTAGCACTACCCTTGATAACATCAGTGCATTGAACTTGTTGCCTACTATGGGCTATTGCTCATGGGAGAGTTTCTACAAGGTAATTAATAACTGTAACATCGTATTGAATCATGCTCCAGAGGTGATGGAACTCGATCCTGAATTCACAGAAGGAGACTACCAGGTGGTGCGTGCACAGATGTTGGCTTTGCGTTCACTGTGCTACTTCTATCTGGTGAGAGCATTCCGTGATGTGCCTTACATTAGCCACTCTATAGAGGATGATACACAGGTGGAAACCCTGCCACAGAGCAGTCCTGCCGAGGTGCTTCAGCACTGTCTTGACGATTTGCAGGAGGCCCGTAAGTATATTATGAAGTCTGGTGGCTATGGTGAGTATGATTGGCGTAACTGGGGTTACATCACAACAGATGCTGTAGATGCTATTATGGCTGACATCTATCTGTGGCGTGGTTCTATGACTCATGATAATGCAGACTATCAGAATGTTGTAGCTTGCGTGGATAGGGTAGTAGCTGCTAAGGATGCCTATTATAAGAAATATCATACCGATAAGATTGGTACAGGTGAGGAAGATCAGTATCACTTGTATACCTATAACACGGGTGATGCTCTCTTTGAGGTGTTCCATCCCAGCTATGGAAACTCTCGTGAGAGTATTCTGGAGTGGCAGTTTAATGGTATCACCAACTCAAACACTGCTCTCGAGAATCACTATTACAAGCGTGATAAGAATGCTACTAACGGTACGATGATGGCTTCAAAGATCTTCAATACCGTTGAGGCTACTGCCAACAAACAGCAGGGACAGAAGGTGTTCTATACGAAGAACGACTATCGCTATTGGAACAATGTCTATGAGGCCGAGAATGCCGAGGCTGAGGAGTTGGCCATTCGTAAGATGGTCTTCGCTGAGGGCTCTAGTCTTTCTATCTTGCTGCCTACAGCAACGGCTGGTATGGCTAAGCGTAGTTCAAGAGACTATGATAACTTCCGTCAGAACTGGATTGTTTATCGTATCACCGACCTGATGTTGATGAAGGCTGAGGCTTTGGTGGCTATGTCAACTGATGCTGATACAGACAACTTGACTAACGCCTTTAATCTGGTTCAAGTGGTCAATAAGCGTTCAATGCTGAAGACTGCTAAAGACACTCTGAATGTTACTGACTACGCGACAAAGGACGCTATGGAATTGCTCGTTCTGGCAGAACGCGAACGCGAACTCTGCTTCGAGGGCAAGCGTTGGTGGGACTTGGTGCGCTATTGCTATCGCGGTATGGATGGCGTAGACATCACCCAGACAATGAAAACTCCTCCTGCAGCCCCTGCTTTGCGCAAGACTATGACGGAGTTTATTACCCGCAAGTATAAGGCAGGTGAAGGTGACGCTGTATCTTACAAGATGGATTCTGAACCCTATTTGTATTGGCCTGTTTCTGAAAGCGAGCTGAAGGTTAACAATCAGCTGAAACAGAACCCAGTGTGGATTCAGGAGAAAACTACGTCAAAGAATTAAAAGATTAAAATTTTGAAAGGTTACAATTATGAGACGAATTAGTATTTTTATATTTCTATTCCTGAATATTTTAATCTTCAATTCCTGTAAAGAGGATATTGATGAGTCTAACCTCTATACTTTCACGGGTGAGACCATCGAAGATTATCTGGAAAACCGTAGTGAGCAGTTCAGTAGTTTCAACTATATTCTGAAAAGGATTAACTACGACAAAATTCTGTCTGCTTATGGTACTTATACGTGTTTCGCACCTGACAATGAGGCTGTTCAGGCCTATATTGACAGCCTTTATGACGATACAACCAACAAGGAACTGCCCCACAATGGCATGACCAGTCGCAGTCTGGACGGACTGACCGACTCGCTCTGTGAGGATATTGCCTTGTTCCACCTGTTAGGAACAGAGGTGATGAGCGTTTACATGGGTAATGGTATGACAGTGAAGACCATGCTTGGCCGTGAGATCACCACGTCGTTTGACTCTATCTCTAAGACCGTGGCAATTAACCGCGATGCTAAGATTCTGAAAGAGGGTCTTGACGTGGATCTGGAGAATGGTGTGTTGCATGAGATTAGTCATGTGATTACCCGTTCAAACCAGTTGGTTGCTGGTGAGATGGAAGCTCACAGTGATTATTCGATATTCTCAACCGCGTTGAAGGCAACAGGTTTGGCCGATACGCTCACAGAAACCAGTCATACTTTTGGTAAGATTGAGAAGTCTTATGACTTCTATGTTCCAGAGAAGTGTGAGGTTGGTTACACTGTCTTTGCTGAGACAGATGATGTGTTGAAGGCACATGGTATCGTTGACGTAGAGACCATGGCTGCCTATGCGGACTCTGTCTATGCCAATTGTCAGGAGTGGTACGACTATGTACGTAACAACAATATTCCCATTAGCCGCGGTAAAGACTATAAGAACCCCTGGAATGTTTTGAGTATGTTCTTGCGCTATCACGTCTTGAAGTATAAGATTCCTTATGATAAGTTGACCAACCATCATAATGAAATTACGAAGGTAACACTTGTTGAGTACTACGAGACCATGCTGCCTTACACGTTGGTGAAAGTGACTAAGAACAATAGTAAGCTGAGGTTGAACCGTTGGGAGGCCAATAGCTCTTTGACAAATCAGGTTGCTGAACTTGGAACCAAGGATATGCACACGGTGCTTTTCGAGGGAGTTGAATTGGTAGGCCAAAAGAATCAGATTTCTCCTACGAATGGTTATATCCATCCCATCAAGGATATGCTCGTATATAATAAGGATGTACCCCGTGGTGCATTGAACGAGCGTATGCGTTTTGATGATACCGTCCTGTTCGGTGAAATGATGTCAAACTCATTCCGTCGTATTAGCGATGCTGAAGTGAAAGCACTTAATGGCGGTAAGTCTGGTAACTTTAGTGCGGCACAATTGTCAGGAGACTATATCTGTATTCCTCCAGGCTTTTTCCAGAACATGAGAGTCTATAATGGCGCATCAACATTGGTGTTGTATCTGCCAGGTCAGAGCAGTGGTTGGAGTAACTATCAGGGTGATGAGTTGATGGGTGAAGGTAACTACGACTTTGCCATGCGTCTGCCACCTGTGCCCGATGGCACTTATGAGTTGCGTATGGGATATACAGCTGAGGCCAAGCGTGGTATGATGCAGATTTATATGGGAACATCTTCCGAACTGAGTTCAATGAAGGCTGTGGATATTCCTCTTGATATGCGTATTATCTCTGCCAACAATGCTAACGGAACCCCTGACGTTTATACTGGTTGGTGTCTATGGACGCTGCTTGACGATAAGGGTGTGGAAAGTGATGCCAATATGCGTAACCTTGGTTACATGCGTGGTCCTCTTTATTATACTGTTGGTGTGGGCTCAGGTAACTATGCTCGCAATAATCCCAAGGACTTGCGCCGTATTATCTACAAGGGTAAGTTGGATCAGGGCGAACACTGGTTACGCTTTAAGACTGTGATAAACGATGCAAGTGCTCAGTTCCACCTCGACTATATCGAGTTGTGCCCAGAGAATGTCTATAATAGTACTACCTACGTAGAAGATATGTACTAAATCGATAACTGATAACAGAAAAAAGACTATTATGATTAGTTTCAATATTAAACACCTTGGTTGGAAAGGGATGGCTTGCAGCGCTATTTTAGCTGCAGCCACTCTGACGGCCTGCTCCGACTGGGATGATCACTTTGAAACCAACTCTTCAGTGTTGGATTCTCAGCGTTCGACCTTGTGGCAGCAAATAGAGAAGGCAGATAATCTTAAGGAGTTTGCTTCTCTGGTCAAGAAGACTGGCTTCGATGAGAAGTTGAATGCCTCGCAGACTTACACTGTGTGGGCACCTGTTGATGGCTCTTTTGATTACGACGTTCTGTCGAATTATAGCGATGAGCGTGTGCTCAGAGAGTTTGTCGAGAACCATATTGCCCGTAACAATTATCCGGCATCTGGTCAGATTAACCAGAGAATATACATGCTGAATGAGAAGAAGATGCAGTTTAATGGCTCTTCTGATTATGATATCCAAGGCATCAAACTGGCTGTTCCCAACCAGAGCAGTTGTATTAATGGAACGCTTCATGCGATTAACGGAAAGGTGCCTTTCCTGTCAAGTATCTACGAATCGCTGAATAACTACGACTTTGCCATCGATTCTATCAGTAAATACATTCTGAGTTTCGACGAGAAGAAGATTGACGAGAGCAAGAGTAAGAAAGGTCCCGTGCTGAATGGTGAGCAGACGTATCTGGATACCGTTTATTATGAGCACAATGAACTCTTTAGCTACTACGATGCTTTCATCAATAGAGAGGATAGTAGCTATACCATGATTGCTCCTTCCAATACGGCATGGGACAAGGCAATGTCTACCATCAAGTCATTCTTTAACTATAGACCCGAGTTCGATTTCTATGAGAAGCCCGCTGATGGTACGGTTCAGAAGATCAAACTTCAGGATGCCGATGGAATGAGAGACTCTATTTCAAAGGTCGCTATGTTCACCAGCTTGGTATTCAATAACAATATCTATGACAACAAGAAGTTGAAGACACTGAATACTGGCTCGACTTTGAATGCCGACTCTCTGGTTACAACGATAGAAACGAAGATGTATTCCGAGGATGCTGAGAATCTGTTTGCTCATGCACAGCGTGTGGACAAGAGTAATGGTGCTCTGTGGGTGACTGACGATAGTCTCTATATGCGCACGTGGACCTATTGGAATCCCGAGATTCGTATTGAGGCCGAGTATTCAAATTATTGGGCAGGAACAACTAATGTGAACAATGATCAGCCGGAGGCAAAGGCTGTCAACAGAAAGAATGAGGAAGTCTTGGGTAGAATATCTAATGGTTATTACCTTGAGGTGGAACCAAAGGGTATGGTGAACCCCGAGATGTATTTCTTCCTTCCCAACGTTCGTTCAACGGAATATAGCGTATATGTGGTTTTCGTTCCAGGCAATATCAATAGTAAGAACTATGCTGGCCCGTTGAAGAAGAATCATGTGGAGGTCATGATTGGTTATGCCGATGAGAAAGGAAAGAGTACTGAAGTAACTTGGAAAGATATTGATTCTTCAGTTGACTCCTTACAGAATGTGGAGGGCATGACGGCTAAGATTGATACGACCTATATTGGTGACATCACCTTCCCTATATCTTATGTAGGCTTGTCTAGCTCGAACCAGATGTATGCACCCTATATGCGTATTAGAAGCCGTATTTCTAATAAGCAGACTGCCATCTATGATCGTACCATGCGTATTGACTGCATCATCCTTCGTCCGAAGAATCTTGATGACTACATCAAGGCGCATCCAGATTATAAATATGACCTACGCCTCGATTAATAAAAACAGAATGAGTTATGAAACAATTCAATATTATAATACTTTCTCTTTTTAGTGCCCTTGTTGCTATGCCTGTCTTTGCACAGGAAGATGAAGCAGCAGATGAAGAGATAAAGGTGGTGAAGAAGGAAAAGAAAGTTGTTTTACCTTCTTATCCTACCAAGGAAGTCAAGGGTATCTGTGTGGACGCTGCAACAAAGGCACCTCTGGCAGGTATCATGGTGCAGGCTCTTGGTCATTCAAACTATACGGCCATGACAGAGGACAATGGTGAGTTTGTCATCAAGGTCCCCACGTTCGCCACAGCCCTTTATGTACACACCCCTCAGTACCTCAGCCAGCAAGTTGCTATTGGTGCTGATGGCAAGGAGTTGCATATCGAGATGCTGGTAGACAAGTTCCGTCCGATGTATTCATCATCGACCAACATTACCGCATCAAACACGCAGAGTATCACGAACACCACGTCTCAGACCATTGATGCCGATATTGAGGGCCTCATGGGTTCGGATGTCCGTGCCATTACCCGTTCGGGTGTTCCTGGTATTGGTGCGGCCATGTTTATTCGTGGTTTGAATTCGCTCACAGCCAATGCTCAGCCGTTGATTGTGGTTGATGGTGTGGTTCAGGATATGCAGCAGACCCGTTCTATGATGCATTCTGGTGACTATGCAAACCTGTTGCTGAACATCAATCCCGAGGATATCGACAAAGTGACCGTTCTGAAGAATGCTACGGCTCTTTATGGTGCCAAGGGTGGTAATGGCGTTATCTTGATTGAAACCAAGCGTGGTCATTCTATGGCTACCCGTATTGATGCCAACATTGGTGTAGGTGTTTCTCTGGAGCCCCGTCTGCCAAAGGTGATGAACGCCAGCGACTATCGTATCTACGCTTCAGAGATGCTGGGTACTTATCCAACCATCTCTCAGTTTAGAGAGCAGGATGCCTTTAAGTTCTTGATTGACGATCCTTCAAAGTATTACTATGCCATGTATCACAATGATACAGACTGGACTAAGGAGGTATATCGTACAGCCATGACTCAGAACTACAATATCAATGTGCAGGGTGGTGATAATATCGGTATGTACAACCTCTCTCTGGGTTATACCGATGGTCAGAGCACTGCCAAGGAGAATGGTTTCAACCGTCTGAATGTGCGTTTCAATACAGACATCAACATTATTAATCATCTGTCTACGCGTTTCGATATGTCGTATGCAAAGGTTAATCGTGATGTGTTTGATGATGGCGCTCCTGAGGACTTCACTGCTGGCCCAGTATCTTCGCCCACATTCCTGGCGTTGATCAAGTCACCTTTCCTGAGTCCTTATACCTATAATAATGTGGCCCATAGCTTCTCTTCTACGCTTTCAGATGCTGATGACTTCCTGACAGAGCTTGATCAGGACTTAAGTCTGGGTAACCCCACCGCTCTGTTGAGCAATGGTACTGCTATCAATAAGAACCGCTTTGAGTCTACACACTTCAATGCTGTTATTGCTCCACGATATGAGATTAATCGCAATCTCACTCTGACAGAGACCTTCAGCTATACACTCGACCGTATCTCTCAGAGCTATTATCGTCCAGAGGGTGGCATGCCTACCTTCCTGATTGACGGTGTGGGTCGTGTTCAGAATCTGAAGATGTCTATGTTCTCAAAGGAGACCAGCATCAGCAGCGACACACGTCTGCAGTTTGAGAAGCAGATGGGTGAACACTATCTGAATGCCTTTGTTGGTGCTCGCCTGCTGTCGTTTGCTTTTGATGACAACGAGCCTCAGGGTTCATATAAGTCAGCTGCTAACGACCAGACGCCTAATATCAGCACTAACATGGACTTCTATGATGCTACTGGTGCTAATGACGAATGGCGCAGCCTGACATGGTATGCCAATGCTGATTACAACTATCGTAACCGCTACTTCCTCGAGGCTTCGTTGGCAATGGAGAGCTGCAGCCGTTTTGGTAAGAAGGCTGACGGCATCAAGCTCGGTGGTGTGCAGTGGGGATTGTTCCCCAGCGTACAACTGGGATGGGCCATTTCTAATGAGTCTTGGTTCCCCAAGAGCAAGCTTGTCAACTATCTGTTGGTACGTGCCGGTTGGGATTTGAGTGGTAATGACGATATTAACAACTATGCTGCCCGCACGTCATTCACCGTTAGTAAGTATCTGTGGAAGGCTACTGCCGCACAGCTCAATAACATTGGTAACGAAGAGATTTCTTGGGAGCAGACCCGCAAACTCAATGTTGGTCTTAAGGCTTATTTCCTGAACAACCGTCTGGGTATTGACTTTGACTATTATCAGCATCGTACAACAAACCTGCTGACATTGAAGAATTTCAATAATCCTGTGGCTGGTATCACCAATTACTGGAGCAATGGCGGTTCGCTGGAGAATACTGGTTTCGAACTGGCTATCACAGGTAAGCCCGTAGTAACAAAGAATTTCCAGGTGGAGCTTGGCGCTTCTCTGGGTCACTATGTCAATGAGATTAAGTCATTGCCCGATGACAATCTGATCTATGTGGATGGTGCACAGACCGCTCAGGGTTACACATCTTCTATTTATGGTACCGACAACATCGCTACGATTGTTGGTCAGCCCCTTGGCGTGTTCTATGGCTATCGTACCAACGGCGTCTTCAGCTCAGATGCAGCTGCACGTGTAGGTATTGTTACAGCTGAGAATCCTGAGGGTTATCTTTACCTGAAGGATGCTACTGGTGCCAATCAGTACTTCAAGGCCGGCGATGTCTATTTCCAGGACCTCAATGGTGACGGTATGATTTCTGAGGCCGACAAGACCATTATTGGTGATCCTAATCCCGATGTCTATGGCAATATCTTTGCTAACGTTAGCTGGAAGAACCTGACGCTCTCTCTGGGCTTCAACTACTCGATTGGTAACGACGTGTTCAACTACCAGCGCAGTATCCTTGAGGGTGGCAACAACTTCTTTAACCAGTCGACGACTATGACCAACCGTTGGCGTGCTGAAGGTCAGCAGACCGATGTTCCTCGTATTAGCTACGGTGATCCTATGGGCAACAGCCGTTTCAGCGATCGTTGGATTGAGGATGGTTCTTATGTTCGTCTGAAGACTCTCCGTTTGAGTTACAAGGTTCCCGTTGCTTCTGATTGGTTGCAGGGTCTCTCTGTATGGGCCGAGGCCAACAATCTCGTTACCCTGACCCGTTATCTGGGTAGCGATCCCGAGTTCTCGGTAAACAACTCAGTACTCTATCAGGGCATTGATGCAGGTAATGTTGCAATGGGACGTGCCTTCACTCTCGGTTTGAAGATTAACCTGTAATATTGAATAATTAAGACTAAAAGGACTATAAGTTATGAGACGTTTAAGTATTTTCATATTTTCATTATTTAATATTTTGATTTTCACAGGTTGTGAGGATTTCTTCGAGACCGAGTCTGACCGTCAGATTTTTGATCCGGCGCTCAACGAGAAGGTTGACTCGATGTTCTATACGCTTGGCATCATGAAGGGTCTCCAGCAGGTGGCCGATCAGTATGTGATGACTGGTGAGATGCGTGGCGACCTTGTGGCAACCAATATCTATACAGAGACCGACTTGCGTGAGCTGGCTGACTTCTCGGCTGGTACTTCCAATAAGTTCAATGAGGCTTATCTGTATTACAATGTCATTAACAACTGTAACTACTATATTGCTCATCGCGATACCATGCTTCTCACAGGTAGCCGCAAGGTGGCCATTCCTGAGTATGTTGAGGCTCTGGCTGTTCGTGCATGGACCTATATGCAGTTGGCAAAGACCTATGGTGAGGTTCCCTTCTATACCGATCCTCTGGTTAGCATTGAGGATGCCAATCGCAATCTGCCCACCAAGGACCTCCAGGGCATTTGCGATGCCTTGGCACCTGAGTTGATGAAGTATAGCGGAACCACTGTTCCCAGTTATGGTTCCATCTCTGCTGGTGTGCTCAATGGTGGTAGCACTTCTGAGGAGAAGATCGTAGAGTCAGCAAAGATTATGCTTCCTGTGGATGCCGTTCTTGGTGACCTCTTCCTGGAGACTCATGATTATGAGAAAGCCGCCCAGTATTATTTCAACTACATCAAGACTACTGGACTGGTGGCTCATCAGGCAATCATCAACCCCAGAAACTATTCAACGTTGCTGTATGAGAAGTTGCCCAATGACATGTCTGTCTATACGAACGACGACGACCCAAGATACTTCTCTTGGAGTTCAATCTTCAACATCTCCGGTCCTCAGGACATCGTAAGCTATATTCCTCTGGCATCAAACAAACTTCGTGGTGTAACCACCGAGTTGCCTCGCTATTTTGGTTTCGATTTCTATAGCACGACCTCGGGTACCTCTTCAAGCGAACGCTACCTTGTAGAGCGTCAGATTGATGCCTCTTCGGCTTATACCAATCTGAACAAGAAGCAGGATTGGTATTATGTCCCCAGTTCTTCTGTGGGAACAGGTACTACTATCGTCAAGACCGCTGACTTGGGTGATATGCGTCGCTTCGCCACCTTCAAGCAGGTTACTAGGGAAGACTCAACCTTCAATGTCATGACGAAGTTCATCAGTGCCAATGTGCCCATCTATCGCACGGCAACTATCTACCTCCGTTTGGCTGAGGCTATGAACCGTATGGGACAGCCTGAGGCAGCTTTCGCCATCCTGAAGGACGGTATCAACACCTCTACTGCAACCTCATACGATTATTTCCATCCCGTAGACAGTACGCCTGGCAGTCGCATGAGCACAATGGAGTTCCTGACCACCAAGGTGCCTTTCTTCTCAAAGGAGAACAGTTCTCTCTTTGAATACAACTGGGGTATTCATGCTCGTGGTACCAACTATACGATGGGTGCTTTCTCTCCCTATCAGTTGGATACCCTCGTAGCCATGAAGATGGATGATCTGAAGACGCTCTATGGCATTACGCCTACAGGAACGCTCAATGACACCATCAATGCTCTGGAGGATATCATTTGCGATGAGATGGCTCTTGAGTTAGCATTCGAAGGCAACCGTTTTGGCGACCTCACTCGTTTGGCTCGTCACAAGAACAGGAGTGGCCTCTACGGTGCAGACTTCGGTTCGCTGTGGCTGTCGCGCAAGCTGGCTTACAAGAACCCCAGCAAGTCTCTCCTCGACGAGAAGAACTGGTATCTCCCTTTGAAATAAATTGAGATAAGATGAATATTAAAAGAACTATTCTTAGCATAGTGGCACTGACTTACATCAGTGCCACTTATGCTCAAACAGGTAAGGAATGGGACGATCCCAAGATTACCAGTGTGAACCGAGAGGTGGCCCACACCATGGCATTGCCAATGGCCAGTGAGACCGATGTGACCAAGAACGACCGCACCTTGTCGCCCTTCTATCAGTCGCTTGATGGTGTCTGGAAGTTCAATTGGGTGAACGCCCCGTCGAAGGCCACGTCAGCCATGTGTGCCACAGACTATAACGATGCCTCTTGGACCGATATCGACGTGCCCAGTAGCTGGCAGGTATGGGGACTGCATCATAACAAATCCTGGGATAAGCCCCTTTATTGCAATGTGGCCTATCCCTTCTCGTTCAATGAGTCCACCTACAGCGTGATGGCTGATCGCCCCAGTTGGTTTACGTACAATGCCAATATGCCCAACCCCGTGGGCACATATCGCCGTCATTTCAATGTCTCGGCCGATATGCTGGCAGACCATAATGTCTATGTGCGTTTCCACGGCGTTGGTCACGGATTCTATCTTTGGATTAACGGTCAGCGTGTGGGCTATAGCGAGGATTCCTATGTGCCTGCCGAATTTGATATCACTAACTATCTGACTGAGGGTGACAATGTGATGGCTTTGCAGGTGTATCGCTTCACCAGTGGTTCGTTCCTGGAGTGCCAGGACTACTGGCGCCTGACCGGTATCCAGCGTCATTGTTTCCTTTGGGCTGCTCCCAAGGCACAGATCCGCGACTATTTCTTCACCACCGACCTCGACAATCAGTACGTTAATGCCAAGGCCAATGTGAAGGTTAAGGTGACAGGTGATATCACTAATGGTACTGTAGAGGCTAAGATTCTGGACGGCGCAACAGTCATCGCATCTAAGACATCTGCTGTCGGTTCGTCGGAATTGAGTCTTGATATGGATGTCACCGCTCCTCGTCTGTGGAGTGCCGAGACCCCCAATCTCTATGACCTTGTGTTGACGTTGAAAGACGGCGAGGGTCATGTGAAGGATATCCGTGGCGGCAAGGTAGGTTTCCGCGAGGTGGGCATCCGCAGCGATGGTGCCTTGATTATCAATGGCAAACGTATGGTGTTCCACGGTGTCAACCGTCACGACTTCTCGCCAGTGAATGGCCGTGCCATCACTGATGCCGAGATTGAGGAAGACATCAAAACCATGAAGCGCCTTAATATCAACGCTGTGCGTACCAGTCACTATCCAAATGATCCCATCTTCTATGACCTCTGCGATAAGTACGGACTATATGTCCTGGCCGAGGCCGATGTGGAGTGTCATGCCCATCAGAAGTTGTCCTCGTTGGAACTCTTCCGTCCGGCGATGGTTGAGCGTTCTGAGAACCACGTGCGTTGGATGCGTAATCATCCCTGTATCTTCATCTGGTCGTTTGGCAACGAGAGTGGTGGCGGCGAGAACTTTAAGTATGTTGCTCAGGCCATCAAGGCACTCGACAAGACTCGACTGACCCACTATGAGGGCAATAGCGACTATGCCGACGTGTCGTCAACGATGTATGCCAGCTATGAATCCATCAAGAGCATCGGCTCTTCGCGTCAGGGTAAGACAGGTCAGAAGCCACATATCCAATGCGAGAACTCACACTCTATGGGAAACTCTATGGGTAATGTCCGCGATATGTTCGACCTCTACGAGAAGTATCCCTGCCTTACGGGCGAGTTTATCTGGGACTTCAAGGACCAGGGTCTGCTTACGACAACGAGTAATGGTCAGGAATACTGGGCATATGGTGGCGACTTTGGCGACAATCCCAACGACGGCAACTTCTGTATCAATGGCCTGGTGCGTCCCGACTGGAGTCTGACGGCCAAGTCCTATAATACCAAGAAGGTTTATCAACCCCTGGAGTTCAAGGCTATTAAGGGCAAGACCAACCAGTTCCGTCTGAAGAACAAGATGGCTTTCCTGCCCAGCACTACCTATGATATGCGCTATGCTGTGGAAGATGAGGAAGGCAATGTGCTTGCCAGTGGTACGCTTGACCAGAATGTTGCCGCCAACGATAGCGTGGCAGTGACCATCGACCTCTCGTCGCTATCGTCTCTCGATGCCACAAAGGAAGCCTTTATCCACTTTGTTGCCACTCAGAAGGAAAACACCCTTTGGGCTGATGCCGGTTATGTGGTGGCAGAGGAGAAACTGCCTGTAAAGGTAGCCAAGAAGCCCATGTATGATGTGGCACAGTTGTCTGCCAGCGAGGCTCTTGCCGTCAGCAACAACTCTACCACGATTACTGTGTCCAATGGTCATTTCAAGGCCGTATTCAGTAAGTCGCAGGGTACGCTCTCCAGCTATACCTACAACGATGTGCAGCTCATCAGCAAGCCGTTGCTGCTGAACACCTTCCGCCTGCCCACCGATAACGATGGACGTCAGAGCGGTACTTGGGACAATATGGGCCTGCGCAGGCTCACTGTCAAGGGCGTTGACTCTGATGTTACGACGAGTGATGACCAGAAGACCGTTACTATCTCGATGAACAGCACCTACACAGGCAAGAATGGCACATCCTTTGATGTCAACCTCAACTTCATCGTCTGTGCCGATGGCGTCATCATGGTCAACTCTTTTGTTCGTCCCTCTGTTACGGGCACCATTATCCCCAAGATTGGTTTCCGCCTGGAGATGCCAGCCGCCTTCGAACAGCTGCAGTGGTTTGGCCGCGGTCCTTGGGACAACTATCGCGATCGCAAGGAAGCCTGTCTGCCTGGTATCTACACCAGTACGGTATCCGATCAGCGTGAGGATTATATCAAACCTCAGGAGCATGGCACCAAGCAGGAGGTACGCTGGATGTCACTTGCCAATGCTGAGGGTCTGGGACTTGCCTTCGTGGCTCCCGACCAGATGGCTGCCTCTGCCGTTCACTTCCGTGCAGAGGATAACTACACCGATGGCAACAACCGCTCTAAGCACACCTATCAGTTCAAGACCTGCCAGACCTCAGTCGTTTCGCTTGATGCCGTCACTCGCGGTTTGGGCAATGCCTCTTGCGGTCCCGATGTACTGGATAAGTACGAACTGAAGGCTGCCAACACCCCCTTCCGCTTCTTCATCATGCCGATAACGGCAGGTGTGAAGGCTGCCGATGTAGCCCGTGTTGAGATGCCCGTTTGCCAGTCTGTTAGTTGCGAACGCCAGAGCAATGGTCGCATCAAGATGACCACTCCCACTAAGAATGCCACAATATGGTATAGTATTGATGGCGGTGACTATCAGAAATACACCACCGTTGTCAACAATAACGACGCCTGCACCATCAAGGCCTATTGCACAGCCGATGGCCTTCTTAGCAGTCCTGTGATGACCTATCACTTCGACCTCTTTATTAATAAGACGGCTTGGAAGTTGGTGAGTGCCGACAGTCAGCACAGTGGCAACGAGGCCAAGTTGGCTTTTGATGGCAAGAACAACACCTTCTGGCACACAGAGTATCAGGGTAGTGAGCCCCAGTGCCCCCACACGCTGATTATTGATATGGTCAACACTTATAAGGTGACCGCCTTTACCTATCTGGCTCGTCAGGATGGCAGTCAAAACGGTATGGTGAAAGCCTACGAGGTTTATCTCAGTAACGATGGTACGACCTGGGGTACGGCAGTGGCTACAGGCGAGTTTAAGAACACCACCTCGCTTCAGGTGGCTAAGCTCAAGACCGCCAAGACTGCCCGTTATCTGAAGTTCGTGGCCAAGAGCGAGATTAACGGCAAGGCCTGGACATCGGCTGCCGAGGTAGGCATTCAGGCTGAGGCCGATGCCACAGCTATTAAGACCACAGAGACCAGCTATATCCCACAGCCACAGGGCTATTACGACCTGCATGGCCGCCGGGTGTCTCATCCCACGAAAGGCATCTACTTGTTTCAAGGCAAGAAGGTGGTTCTGTAGGAAATAACATAAAAAACGAGGAGATGCTCCATTGAGTATCTCCTCGTTTTTTATGTGCGCCTAACAGGACTCGAACCTGCACTTCGCGAGAAACTAGATCCTAAGTCTAGCGCGTCTACCAATTCCGCCACAGGCGCATTTCTTTTGCCTTTGCATGATTTGCGGCTGCAAAAGTAATACTTTTTGTCGAGATAGCCAAATTATTCGCAAAAAAGTTGTATCTTTGCAATCTCTAAAACTATATGCAATGAAAAAGTATTTGTCTTTCTTTGTGGCATTCTCGACGTTGCTTCTCTGCTCGTGTGGCGGCATGAAGCAAAAAGATGTTTCACGGTCCGATACCGACTCGCTGTCAGACGTCAGTCCGCGTTATGCAAAGGGTTATACAGTGAAGCTACTTGATAATGGTGTGCGCCTCATTGATGTGGCCGACCCCCAGGACGATGAAGACCGTATGCCTGTAGACTACCATTTCGCATTGGTGCAAAAAGGTGTTGAGGTCGACGTTCCCGCTGGCTATACCAAGGTTGAAGTACCCGTGGAGCGCACGTTGGTGATGACCATGTTGCAGTTGTCCAACTTCACCGCTCTTGATGCACACGACGTGGTGCGTGGTATCACCGGTACGAAGAACCTCTTCAACGACGATATCCGTCAACGTGTGAAAGATGGTCGCATGGTGAAGATTGGCATGGAGGGCAATTTCGATACAGAACTCATCCTTGCAGCCCATCCCGAAGTCATCTTTATCTCACCCTTCAAACGTGGCGGTTATGATGCCATCAAGGAAACGGGCATCACACTCATTCCCCATCTGGGCTATAAGGAACTCACACCATTGGGGCAGGCCGAGTGGATTCGTTTCGTGGGCATGTTTATTGGCAAGGAACACGAGGCCGACTCTATCTTTGCTGGCATCGAGTCACGTTATAACACCTTGAAAGAAAAAGTCAGCCAGTGCATGTCAAACTCTGAAGATAGTCTGCCAACAGTGTTCAGTGGCGAGATGCACGGCGGCAACTGGTATGCTGTGGGCGGCAAGAACTCTCTGGCACAGATCTTCCGCGATGCCGGTGCCCAGTATGTCTTTGATAATGACGATACGGGCGGCGTGAACATCGAGTTCGAACAGATGTATGCCGCTGCAGCCAATGCCGACTACTGGCGAATCTTGAATAGCTTTGAGGGTGACTTCTCGTATGACGCCCTGAAGTCTAGTGAACCTCGTAATGAATTGTTCCGCGCCTTCAAAGAAAAGAAGGTAATCTACTGCAATATGAAGCGCACGCCATATTATGAGAAATCTCCCGTGATGCCCGACGTATTGCTGAGTGACCTGGTGGCTATTTTCCATCCGGAGCTGATGCCTGCTGACTATGCCCCCACTTTTTATCGCATACTGAAATGAAACGTCCGTTGTTACTGCTGCTTCTGCTGATGCTTGGCATCGTATTGTGCTTTGTACTCAATCTCTTGCTGGGCACGGTGCGCATACCCATGATGGAGGTATGTCGCATCCTGTTGGGCGGTGGCGACAACGAGATTTGGCATAACATTATCTTCTCTTCGCGTGTGCCTCAAGCATTGACTGCCTTGGTGGCAGGAGCCGGTCTGGCTGTGAGTGGTCTGCAGATGCAGACCGTTTTTCGCAATCCGTTGGCGGGGCCTTCCGTACTTGGTATCTCCAATGGCGCCTCGTTGGGCGTGGCCTGTGTGGTCTTGCTGTCAGGTTCCTTGGGAGGAGTCGCCTTGAGTCGTTTGGGTTATGTGGGCGATGTTGCCATCAGTGTGGCAGCCATTGTGGGTTCGCTGGCTGTGATGGCCCTCATTCTTTGGGTGGCTACCAAGGTGCGAGGCAGTGTCACGCTGCTCATCATTGGTGTGATGATAGGTTATCTGGCTACAGCTATTATTGGTGTGCTCAAGTTCTTCTCGGCCGAAGAAGATATCAAGGCCTATGTGGTGTGGGGCTTGGGCTCCTTTGCCCGTGTGTCGGGCGATCAGATGATGCTCTTCGTAGTATTGATGTGTATCCTCTTGCCGCTGAGCATGCTGACGGTAAAGTCGATGAACCTCTATATGCTGGGCGATGCCTATGCTCGCAATCTGGGCCTCGATATCCGTCGCACGCGCCTGCTGCTCATCATTAGTTCTGGAACGTTGGTAGCTATTGTCACCGCCTATTGCGGACCTGTTATGTTTATTGGCTTGGCTGTGCCCCATCTGGCTCGCACCCTGTTTCGCACCAGCGACCACCGCATCCTGATGCCTGCCACCATGTTGACAGGCGCTTGCTTGGCTCTGGTCTGCAACCTGCTGGCGCGCATGCCAGGTTTCGAGGGCGCTTTGCCCGTCAATTCCGTCACCGCCTTGGTGGGCGCCCCTGTTATCGCAAGTGTATTGTTCCGTCGTCGTCAATCAGCAGAATAGTCAGTTTGCCGTTGGGAACCAGGGGCAGACAATGCTCCTCGCAATGATTGATGACCACTCGTACGAAATCTTCGATTCTTTCTCTGGGAATCCTTTCCCACAATTCGCGAGCCAATGTGATATCGCTGATGTCGATGTCGCAGTGAGCCTCGTTGAGCAATTGCCCAATGAAGTCCATGTTCATCGTCGCTTTTCTGCTATGTGTATCCAGATGTCCTTCCGCCAGTTTGACAGCCTTTCCCAGCATCACGCCCAGGGTGACGTGAGAGATGCTTAGTTCTGCAGCCATCTTGAGTGTCTCGCCGATATAGTTGCCATATTGTACGAATGCCTGTTGTGGCAGAGTGGGGTAGAGTGCTTTCAGAAAACGTTCGCTCTTTGCACCGCTGTTGATAACCACATGGTCTGTGCCGCTGGCTTTCGCCACCGTCATACACTTACGGATGCTATCGATAAAGGCCTCTTCGCTGAAAGGCTTCACGATGCCGCTGACGCCAATAATCGAGATGCCGCCCTCGATGCCAAGACGGGGATTGAAGGTGCGTTTTGCGATGTCTTCGCCCCCAGCCACGCTGATTGTAATGCGAACATTCTCCTTGATGTTCCTACGAATCATCTCGCGGGGACCTTTGTTGATGGCTGCTTCGCCAGGCGGATAGTCAAAGCCGGGGAGGGTGAAGCGACCCACGCCCTCGCCACCCTCTATGATTATAGAAGCGGACGACGTCGGACTTTGGGGGGCTGTCCGTGTTTGTTTGTGTAAGTCCGTTGCAGAGACCTTGGCGCGGATTTCGATGCCGTCAGTCACATCGGGATCGTCTCCAGCGTCTTTGATACAGTAGGCATAGTCATCGGCATAACCAACGGGCACGCTGATGGTCTCGCCATCGGGCAGTAGGACGGGTATTTCGGCGGGTGTATCGCCTTTAAACAAGCGAATAGTGGCTGCGATGGCGGCAGCTGTGGCGCAGGTGCCGGTAGTTAGTCCGCTGTGCAGGGGGAAGAACTCGGGCAACAGATGCTCCACAGTGCGACGCAAACCGTGAGGCCCGTTGACGAGAATCATGTCTCCGTGATTCTCTGGTCTCTTGATGACGATGATACGCATGCCCTTGGCGCGTGCTTCGTTTACCTTCTCTGTGAAGCCGCCACTGATGCCGCTCTCTTTCATCAGGATGGCATCGGCACTGGGCATTGTGTCGTCTTCATAATAGCATAGCTGGTTGTTGGTGGCTCCTTGCTGATGGGCGAGGGCAATGGACGACTCGCGGTTCAGGATGCGATAGATGATCTTCACCCCCTGCGCCTCCAGATATTTCAGTTTGCCGATGCTCTGCACGCCAGTCGTTGCTAATAGCGTCAGTCCGCGTAAGTCCGCAGCTTTTATCTCGCAGTAGTCGTCAATCCATGTGATGTCTTTTTCGCGCTCAGGATAGATGCGCTCATAGCGGATGACGGGAATCTGCAGGTTGGTGGAAACCAGTGCTATCGTTGCGTGTAGCGTTGAGGCAAAAGGATGGGCGGCATCTACAATGAGGCGGATGTCGTGCTCCCGGCAGAAGGCGTGCATAGCTTCACCGTCCATGGCCCCGTCAATGCGCTGCCCATGGTGTAGGGTAATATCCTGCTCGCCCGTCTTCGTGCTATAGAAGAAAGGTGAGCCGCCCTCTTCCAGAACCTCTGCGGCTTTGCGTCCCTCTGTTGTCCCTCCGAATACCAGTATCATGCCTGCAAAGTTACATCTTTTTTTGTATAATCTATGGTTGTTCTCGTTTTTTTCTAAATTTGCAGCAGTTGTAGATGGAAGAGGCTCCCACTGTAGAAAAATGTTTGGAACATGTGTTTTATATTAAAATCACGACGTGATTTAATAAATTCACGTCGTGAAAATAAATAACCATGCCGTGATTTTAAATAATCACGACGTGAAAATAGTTTTGAAAGGTGGTTAAAACTATTTTTAAAGGATAAACAAAGTTAATTATTTGGCTCTTTCGTTTTTTCTTTCTACCTTTGCTCACAAGTCTGAAACTATAAATCGACGAAACAGAAACCTTAAAAAAATAATGAACGCTATGCGTAGAACAATGATTTTGACAATGCTGACCTGCTTGGCAGCAATTGCTTTTGCCCAAAGGACTCCGACGATGGGCTGGAGTTCGTGGAACACGTTCGCACTGAACATCAACGAGAATCTGATTAAGGGACAGGCCGATGCCATGCACCAGAATGGACTGCAGAAGGCAGGCTACCTGTATGTAAACATCGATGATGGCTATTGGGACGGTCGTGGCGACGATGGACACCTGCGCCTGAACACCAAACTCTTTCCCAATGGTATGCGCTCGCTGGTGGACTATATCCACATGCTGGGACTGAAAGCGGGCATCTATAGCGATGCTGGCGACAATACCTGCGGCAGTGGTGGCCGTCATGCGTGGGGCCTGGGCGTAGGTTTTGCCGGACATGAGGAAGAGGACTGCAAACTCTATTTCCTCGACTGGGACTTTGACTTTATCAAGGTGGACTACTGTGGCGGTAATCACATGCGATTGGATGAGCGCACGCAGTATACGAAGATTTCAAATGCTATCAAGAACTGCGGCAAGAAGGACATCGTCTATAACATGTGTCGCTGGGCCTTTCCTGGTACCTGGGGCGCCGACGTGGCTGACTCTTGGCGCACCACGGGTGACATCTATGATGCCTGGAAGAGCGTGAAGGGCATCCTGGCTGAGAACCTCTATCTGAGTGCATACTGCCACGATGGCCACTATAATGATATGGATATGCTCGAGGTGGGCCGCTCGATGTCGCAGGTGGAAGACGAGACCCACTTCGGCATGTGGTGTATTATGGCTTCGCCGCTGCTCATTGGCTGTGACACGCGCAACATACGTCCCGAGTCGTTGAGACTGCTCTGCAACAGCGATTTGATTGCCTTGAATCAGGATAAACTGCACCTGCAGGCCTATGTGGCCGAGAAGCAGGGCGAGTGTTTTATCATGGTGAAGGACATCAAGAAACTGGGTGGCAAGGAGCGTGCCGTGGCTGTCTATAACCCCAGCGATGAGGTGCAAACGGTGAGACTGGATCCTTACTCCATCGACCTTGGCGGCGCTGTGCAGTACTACGACTGCCTGGCTCAGGCTAACTACCTTTATGATATGAACCCCATTCCCGTGAAGGTACCTGCTCACGGCACCAGAATCTTCCGTGTGAAGGGACAGAAGCGACTGGAACGCAAGGTCTATGAAGCCGAGACGGCGTATATTCCTACCTATCAGGAGCTGCGCAACAACCAAGAAGAGAAGAGCGGCAACTACAGCGCCAATAAGAAATGCTCGGGTGGCTATGCTGCCTGTTGGCTGGGCGGACGCCGCGAAAACCAGCTGCAGTGGAACGATGTCTATGTCAAGAAGGGTGGCATGCGACACATCACCATCACCTATTTCTGTGCAGAAGACCGCGACATGGATCTCATCGTGAACGGCGAGAAGGTCACCACCCTGCATACGCAATCCCGCAACTGGGATGTTCCGGCCACTGTCTCTGTCAACGTGCCGTTGCACAAAGGTCGCAACAGCATCTGTCTGAGTAATGATATCTCATGGATGCCTGATATCGACAAGATGGAGGTGGAATAGATGTCTTAATCCGGCGAACTGACACAACAGAAAAGGATTAAAAAAGAAAAGGAGACTAATTGTCTCCTTTTCTATATAAATGGGTGAAATGTTTGTTGTATAACTCCGATAGTCCCTGACGATTGTCGATGGCCTCACCAACCACAATCATGGTGGTGAGGGTGAGGTTATTGTCATGCACAATCTTCGCCAGGTCCTTTAATACTCCGCGATAGATCTTCTGGTCGGGCCACGTCAGGTGATAGCAGGCGGCAACAGGGGTGTCCTCGGGGTATTCCTGTAATAGTTCCTTTTGAACATCGTCGACGATAGCGGCGGAAAGGAAGATGCACATGGTACTCTGACTTTTTGCCAGCAGGTGCAACTGTTCCTTCTCGGGCATCGGCGTGCGGCCCTCTCCGCGGGTCAGGATGATGGTCTGCGTCTTCTCGGGGATGGTGAACTGACTACGCAGTTCGGCGGCGGCAGCCTGGAACGAGGAGATGCCAGGGGTGATGTGATACTCCATATCGTTGGCATCAAAGAAAGCCATCTGCTCCTGAATGGCGCCGAAGATACAGGGATCACCCGTGTGCAGGCGTACGATGAAGTGGCCCAGGTCGTAGTGCTCCTTCATCAGGGCGCACTGCTCTTCAAGGTTCATATCGGCAGAGCTTTTTACCACGGCGCCAGGCTTGTGGCAGTCGGTCAGTTCCTTGGGCACCAGCGAACCGGCATAGAGTATCAGGTCGGCCTTCTCCAGCATCTTACGTCCACGCACACTGATTAGGTCGGGGTCGCCAGGACCAGCACCAACAATCTCGATGTGGCCCTGCTTCAGCCTCAGGTACTTGCGGTCGATGGCTATCGCGAGCGTCCAGTCCAAGCCTTTCATCTTTGGAATGATGAGTTGTCCGTGGTTGGAGCCCAGGATGGCTGCTGCCTCGCAGACGCTGGGGGTGCCTACGTGTTTCTTGACCGTGTCGCTGGGGTTGGGCACCTCGACGGCGGCCAGTTCGTCGGCAGTAAAGAACTGCACCTCCTCGTTAAAATGGTTTTGCAACATCTTTACGAACTCCTCGTCGCGCTTCACGTCGATGGTGCAGAAATTCTTAAAGCCTGGCTCGACGCCATTCAGCATCATGGCCGCCTCCATCTCGATGAGGAAATACTTGTAGTCCTTCGGATGATGAGCCAGTCCGAATCCCACTGTCACCACTCTCGGCACATAGTGCACGCAGAGCATCCCCTTGGGTATTTTATGTCTGAAGGGCGATATGCTAATCAGCAACTTGTATTTCTTTGGGTCGGCCTCTTTGATGTTCTCGATGATGGTCACGTGGTCGGGTTTCGTAGCCTCCAAATAGTCGGTACCCTCGTCGCGTATCTCCAACAGCAGGGCCGTCGGCTCACGTTTCACGAAAGCAAAGATACACTCGTTCAAATCTCTGTTTTTGATGGAATAGTTCCAGCCGAAGCGCTGCTCAAAATTATCAATTGCCCATAGTCCTGCGTTGTCGCTCTGGGTGGTGATAACCTCGTGGGCACCGATAAGGGCTGCAATCTCACGTGTCAGGTCGTTGGCACCGCCCACGTGTCCACTCAATACAGAGATGACATTATTTCCCAGCGTGTCGATGCATACCACGGCAGGGTCGGTATGTTTGTCCTCGATATAATGGGCGATGGTGCGGGTGCATATGCCCAGGGCGCCGATAAACACGAAGGCGTCGTAGTTTTTCCAATTGGTCCCGACTGATTCGCGACTTATAATAATGGTTTTAGGGAAATGTTTTTGAATTTGTGAGGCAATCTTTTTTCCTTCCTCGCTAATTTGAATAATAGCTATTTTTTGCATTTAAGTATTGTTATAGGGTTATTGTCGTTCAGTTGAATGTGTAGGGGCGGCTCTTGTTGGAGACCCAGGTCGCGACAGGCCTCGTCCCAGAGTTGGTGACTGTCGGTTGTGACCTTGGGCGCCTTGACGCTGTTCATCACGATGATGCCATCGGGGGCTAGCACCGTCAGCACCTTTTGCATAATCTCCTTGAGATGCCCGCCGTGTCCGCCAATGAAGACGGCATCAGGCGCTGCGTATGTTGCGACTGAGTCGCAACAAACACGGAAGTCGCCGATATGTATGCCGATGCCAGGAGCACCAAAGCGGTGGACATTCTTTTGGATGATGGCTTCGCACTCAGGTCGAATCTCGAAGGCTTCTATCTGTAGATGGGGAAACTGCAGGCGGGCCTCTATTGAGACGCTACCCGTGCAGGCGCCGATATCCCACAGCACATGGCGATGGGGCAGGTCGAGGGCCTGAAGGGTCAAAAGACGGATGGGCATCTTGGTAATCATCTTCTCGCGTCCGTCGAGGAGGGCGAAACTGACATCAGGAATACCGAAGGGTTTAGCAGCGGACGACAGCGGACTTTTTCGGACTGTCCGTGTTTCTCCGCGTAAGTCCGCTGCAACAATCACGCAGTTGGGCATGGAGAACTCGTGTGTAGTGGCCTCCTCAAGGGTGAACGTACTGACCTTTTCTAATTTGGGATTCCCCAGATGCTCACCGACACTTATATTATAATAGGTATAGCCATACTCCAGCATGCGCTGGGCGATGGCGGCAGGGGTATGCTCCCTGTCGGTGAGTACGCCAATCTTCTCTGCTCGCTCTATGAGGGCTCGGTCGAATGCCGGCCAGGGGCGCCCCGTCAGCGATACGATGCGCATGTCGTGATAGGGCATCACCAGTCGGTGGGCCAGTATCTGCAGGGAGTTGAAGGTGGGATAGACCACAATCTCTGCGTCAGTCATCTTCCGCTTGATGGTATTGCCGAAACCAAAAAAGAGCGGGTCGCCACTGGCGAAGACGACGATGGGCATCAATGGATAATGGTTATTTGCCAATTGATAATTGTCGAAGACATCATCGAGGGGCACGGTGATGTCAATCCACTCCGCGCCATCAGGTAGTAAGGACTCTACGATTTCGTGATGGCGCTTTCCGCCAGAGAAGACCTTTCCTGCTTTGATTATCTCCAAGACCTCAGGCGGAAAGAATGGCTGTGGATTGTCAGTAATTCCAATAACGATGAACTTCATAGGTCGCGACCTGGTTTGAGTTGTTCGGCATCGTCGAAAGTAAGTATAGCGTTGCAAAGTGTGGCGGCAAGATTGCTGCCACCTTTTCTGCCTTCAACAATCATCTTGGGAATCTGTTTCAACGTCTTGACGGCATGTTTACTTTCGCAAACATGCACAAAACCGACTGGTGCCGCAATGATTCCCACGGGATGCATCTTGCCTTTACGCACCAAGTCGCAAATCTCGAAAAGTGCCGTTGGCGCATTGCCTACCACATAGAGTGATGCCTTTCTCGTCGGCCATCTGTTTGGAACGAGGGTCGTTGATGTAACAGTGCACCTCGATGCCCAGTCGCTCTAAAGCCCCTTTACGGATACCGCTTGCAGCCATTGTGACATCGGTAACAATATGTTTCAGACTGCCGTCAACCACCTTATTATATAGTATCTCCGTAGCATGTTCGTCCATCCAAAGACACTCTTCCATGCCGAAGTCAACTGTTGTATGAATGGCATGCAGCAAAGGCCATAGACGCCATGTCGGCACGTCAGGATGCTGCATCTCGGCACGTATCGTGCGGAAGCTTTCCATCATGATAGACTGGCCGGGCTTTACGTCCTCCTGCTTCTCCTCACGATAGTAACCGCGCGGCGTGATAAATTTTCCGTCGTTGATATATGACTGAGAATTGCCAATCAGCACAACGGTAAACATATCGATGTCCTCAGGATCGAACTCGCTGAGGGTGGTGAGTTTCACTTCTTGTTCTTCACGTCCTGCCTGACGGACATAGCCTACGGGTGTGTCGGCACTGCGTTCCTGTAGGAAAAGCTCTTGCAGACGGTATAGCTGCCAATAGCGACCGTGCGACTTAGGGTTATAGATGGCGGTGACGAAATCGCCCACGGCTGCAGCCTTGATACGGCGCTCAATCACAGCCCACGGTGTCATGAGGTCTGAAAGAGAGATGATGCAGAGGTCATGCCCGATGGGAGCGCCAAGCAGAGATGCAGCTTTCTGAAAGGCGGAGATACCAGGGAGTACCTCTATACTGATGTCTGCCCCACGTTTCTGACACATTTCGTAAACTAATGGAGCCATTCCATAGATGCCAGCATCGCCACTAGAGATGACCACTACTACCTTGTCCTGCTCTGCCAGTTGGAATGCCTGTTCTGCGCGTTGCCTCTCCTGTTTCATGCCTGTGTCAACGCATTCGCAACCAGCTTTCAGGTAAGGCTCTATGAACTGGAAATAATATTTGTATCCTACTACGACGTCAGCTTCTTTCACAGCCTCCATCACAGCGGGTGTCATGTCTTCTGGGCTACCAGGTCCTAAGCCTGCAATGATAATCTTCTTCATGCTGCTGCAAAGTTAAAGAATAATTTTGAGAATGAGGCAACTCGTGACGAGAAAAACCATCAGCACCTCAGCAATGCGGTTGATGCGAACGGCGTGCTTCATGTCGACTGTGGTTAGTTCGCGCTCATTCTCGCCGATATATGGCCTATCGAATAGTTGTCCGAAGTAATAGTGGGGGCCTCCGAAGCGACAGTTCAAGATGCCTGCAAGGGCGGCTTCAGGGAATCCACTATTAGGCGAGGCGTGGCGTCTTCCATTGCGCCAGATGAAACGGAGTAGGCCTTTCCTGGGTGAGGCTATTGCCATCAATAGGGCTGTGAGACGGGCTGGGATATAGTTGGCAATATCGTCGATGTGGGCGGCCCAGCAGCCAAAGTCCTTATAGCGTTCTGTCTTATAGCCAATCATCGAGTCGAGGGTGTTAACCATCTTATACGCCATCATGCCTGGCAAACCGAGAATAGCGAGCCAGAAGAGTGGGGCGATGACACCGTCGCTCAGGTTTTCGGCGAGTGTTTCCAAGGCTGCCGTCCTCACCTCCTGGGCCGATAGCTCCGTGGTATCTCGTCCCACGATGCGTGCCACCTGTTTCCTTCCTTCTTCTAATGAACGGTCCACAGCCAGGAATACTTGGCGAACTTCGCGAATCAATGTTGTTCCTGCTAAACAAAAGAAGATGACAATAGAATCGAAGACCCACCCCCATCCCCTCCCTGTAATGGAGGGGAGTAAATAGAGATAGTGACGAATGAGATACGTGACAATAAAAACAGATACGATGAGACCAATGGCTACGAGTGCTCCTTTCGTCTTCCGATGATTTCCTTTGTTGAGTCTATGCTCAAAGAAGGCGATGGCCTTGCCGAACCACACAATGGGGTGGGGCAGTTTGGCTGGGTCGCCAAAGATAATATCGAGCATCCAGCCAACGAACAAGGGCAATATAGCAGTGATCCAGTTATCCATTTTTCTGTCTGGTAAAAGTGTAAATGGCCTTTACGAGCTCATCGTTATAGTCTGGATCTTGTGTGGCTATGCGAAAATGGCACGCCTTCAGACCTTCGAAATTGGATGCGTCGCGAATCAAAAACTGATGGTTCTTAAGTAGATACTCTTTCAGTTCTGCTGCAGAGCCTTGCCTAATGGAACACAGCATGAAGTTCGTTTTTGTTGGATATACATGAATGCCGAAGATGCTTTTGAGCCTTTTGGCAAGAATGAAGGTCTCATTCATCAAATCCTCCTTCGCAATTTGTTCATAAGGATTCTTGTGGCTAAGAAGCCATAATCCCGCTTCGATGGCAAGGGCGTTGACAGCCCAGGGACGATGATTTTCGCGTAGACGTTCAATGACAGAAGCAGGAGCCGTGATGTAGCCTAAACGTAATCCAGGAATACCGAAACGCTTTGTCATAGAGTGAATCTGTATGACATTCCGCATCTCTATGGCTTCTTTGGGTGCTAACATCTGACAATAAGTGGAATCTTTGTACGACTGATCAATGACAAGCCAATGATGACGACGAGACAGAACCTTCATTGTGTCTATACTACGTACCTCTCCGGTAGGATTGTTTGGATTGCAAAGCCATCGCACAGCACCACCTTTGGGTGCCTCTTCGTAACCAAACATACGGCAGGCATCGGCATACTCGCTGAATGTCGGACGCTTGACGGCGAATGTCTGTTCATGGCGTAATGATTGTGCTATGAGGTAGATGGCGTCTGTAGCACCGCTGGTGACAAGAACTTCTTTTGGACTAATATGATACTCATCGGCAATACGTTCTTCCAATGACTGAGCTGATGGCTCTGGATAATGATTGATAACATCGAGATGCTTGGAGAGGTAATTGCACAACTCGCTGGTATCAATCAATGATGGTATGTTGCTGCTGAAATTACAGCGCAACGTACCATGCTCATATATATCGTCACCGTGTCCTTTAATCATTGCTTGAGAGTATTTGATAGATGCGTTCCATGTCTACATGCTGGCGCACGTGGGCAGCGAGTTTGTCGTATTGCTGTTCTTTGAAGTCGGCATAGCTTTGGGTGCTCTGTGGGGACTGTTGATTCACATGCTTGCTCAGTATGTGTTCGATGACGGGGGCATTGTCGAGGAAGCCGTGGATATAGGTGCCGATGCAATGGTCGGTCTGCAGGATGGCCTCGCTGGTGTCGCTGACGCCTTGGTGGATCTCGTAGCCCTGACATGTCTGACCTTCGAATTGGAACGTGACTTGCCTAGTGGTTTTGCTTGCTCCCATGGTGGTATGGATAGGCAGCAGACCGAGTCCTGGCAGATGCTTGATGTCGCCTTCGATGCCTTCTGGGTCGTCGATGGTCTGGCCCAACATCTGGTAACCTCCGCAGATGCCGATGACCATCTTGCCGTCACGATGGGCACGCTGGATGGCCTGCGCACATCCGTTTCGGCGCAGTTCCATGAGATCGTCGAGGGTGGACTTTGTGCCAGGCAGGATGATGATGTCGGTCTGAAGGATGTCCGACGTGTTGTTAGTATAGAAGAGATTGACGCGAGGATCTCGTTCCAAGGTGTTGAAATCGGTGTAGTTGCTGAGATGGCGCAGCAGGATGACGGCAATGTTGACTTTTCCCTCTGCCAGTTGCTTGCGCTTCTTCTCCAGACTGACGCTGTCCTCCTCGTCGATAAAGATGTCTTTATAATAAGGTATCACACCAAGCACAGGTACCCCACAGATATCTTCCAACATTTTCCGGCCTTCATCAAAGAGCCGCATGTCGCCCCTGAACTTATTGATGATGATGCCTTTGATAAGCTGGCGGTCCTCTGCCGACTGGAGCATGATGCTGCCATAAACGCTGGCGAAGATGCCTCCGCGGTCTATATCGCCCACCAAGATAACATCGGCGTTAGCGTGGCGAGCCATCGACATGTTGACCAGGTCTCTGTCCTTCAGGTTGATCTCGGCAATGCTACCTGCACCCTCCATCACGATGGGATTGTAGCGTGAGGCCAGACGGTCGAAAGCGGCATGGACTTCTTGTCTAAACTGAGAGTTGAGAGTTGAGAACTGAGAGGTGTGATTAGACTTTCCTTTGGATTTGTCTTCTTGAGAGTAATCATACCTCTCCGTTCTCCGTTCTCCGTTTTTCGTTCGAAAAAGGTCGTACGCATCCTTGTTGCCGATGGGCCGTCCGTTTAGAACAACCTGAGAGGTGTGGTCGCTTTGAGGCTTCAGCAATAGCGGGTTCATATCCGTGTGACAGGGAATGCCTGCCGCCTCGGCCTGTACAGCTTGGGCACGACCTATCTCCAGACCCTCTGGTGTGGCGTATGAATTGAGTGCCATGTTCTGCGCCTTAAAGGGTGCAGGATTGTAGCCGTCCTGCTTGAATATGCGACAGAAGGCTGCTGCAACGATGCTTTTACCTACATCGCTACCGGTGCCTGCGAACATGATGGGATGGAGCTGTTTCATATCTTATAGAGATGCGTATAGCTGGCTAATACGTTTTTGTATCTGAATACTGGCGTTGACACAGGTTCACCTTTGGCATTATAGACCTGTGTGACGCTTTCTGGTGTTTCTACGAATTGGGTGTAATGGAATTCGTGTCCACGATATTCCTTGCCATCGAGTATAAAACGGCGATAACCTAGGGATAACTTGCGGTCTGCCTTGCGTGCTGTGATGGTGTAGGGCAGTACGCCACACATAGGATATTCGCCCTCGTCGGTGATGATCTTTTCACAGAGGTACATCATTCCACCGCATTCCGCAACGACTCTTCCTCCTTGTTCGGCAAAGTCTCGAATGGCTTTTCGGCAGGCTTCGTTCTTGACTAAGGCCTCCAAATGTTTCTCTGGGTAGCCACCTGGCAGATAGAGCAGGTCGATACCTTCCAAAGAGGGCACGTCTTTTTCTGGATCAAAGAAACTGACGGAGGCAAATGAGTCGATGTTTTCCTGATAGATGAAACTGAAACTCTCTGCATTGAGTGCGCAGCTCACTTTTAGTCCGACGCCTTCGGACTCGCAGTCCGTCGCCTTCGGACTCACAGTCCGACGCCTTCGGACTAATGAAGACTGAATACCTTTCCAGTCGACATGTGACTCAATCAGGTTGATGAGTTCCTTGCTTTCCGCTTTCTCTGAGAAGTCCAGACCTAGGTAGCGTGAGCCTTGTTCGAGCGTACTGTCTTTCGGAAGATAACCAAAACAGGTAATCTGCAGGTCGTCGCATACCTGACGGAGCATTTCATAGTGTCTTGCTGAGCCTACCTTATTATATATAACGCCAGCAATATGCACGTCCTTTCTAAAGTTGATAAAGCCCTGCAGTAGCGGTGCTACAGAATAGGCAGCACTTTTTGCGTCGACAACCAGAATGACAGACAGTTCCAATATGCTGGCAATCTCTGCCGAGGAACCTTTGTCGCGATTGTAACCATCAAAGAGTCCCATCATACCCTCTACGATACATACATCAGCCTCTTTTCCGTAATGCTCAAAGAGGTTGTGGATATGCTCTGGGGTAGCCATGAAGGAGTCCAGATTGATGCTGGGACGACCACATACGGCCTCATGAAACTTCGTGTCGATATAGTCTGGCCCGCACTTAAAGGGTTGCACGCTATAGCCCTTCTGTGTGAGAAGTGCCATCAGTCCGCGTGCAATGGTTGTTTTGCCGCTGCCGCTGGTAGGTGCTGCTATGAGAAATGCGGATTTCATGCTATTTGAATTGTATTTTTAATCCTGCCACCATCATGCGTCCTGGAGAGTAGAGGGCGTATTTCCTCGTGGATGAATCTATGCGACGGTCTACCTTGTTGAAGATGTTGTCAATGCCAAGGCTGGGTTCCAAAACAAGGCGGGCGATGTCAAACCGATGGGTGGTGTGCAGGTTCCAAACGCCATGGCCTGGTGCATCTTCGTAGTTGCCCGTATAGTAAGTCTTGGACTGCAAACGACTGCTGAGGTTGACATTCAGTTCGTAGTGTCTCCACGAACGATGATAGTTGGCAGCAATTGTGGCTGTGTGGCGAATACTACGGTCGAGTACCGTCCATTCGTCATCACTCTTGCTTCGTGCGTAGGTGTAGGCGTAGTTGGCAGAGAGGTTGAAACCCTCGAAAAGATTCATCGACGTGTTCAAAAGAAGTCCCTTTACATCGCCCTGGTCTTTGTTTTGATAGAGTGCATAGGACACCATCTTGTCGGCCTGTTCCTGTGTCATCTCAGGAAACTCGCTCAGCAGCATCAGGCGTGTGGCGTCGTCAACATCGATATTCTGCTTCTCCACCATATCGTTGATGCGGTTAATATAGCCTGTCAAACTGAAGGCAACGGCCTGTGTGCGATATTCCGCATTCAGCGAGATATAGTGACTCTTTTCTGGCTTTAGGTTTTGATTGCCAAAACTGATTTGCGCCTTACCGCGATTGACGGAGAAATAGTGGTAATAGAGTTCGTCGAGTCCTGGTGCGCGGAAACCTGCAGAATAAGTGGCGCGGAAACAGAAATTGCCTGGTGCATATTTCAGTGTGGCCTTGGGCGTCAGATGCTGGTCAAACGTCTCGTGATGCGTCAGTCGTAAGCCAAAGGTGGCAGTGAAGTCCTTCAGGAAACTGATCTCATGCTGAGCATAAGCCGCCAATGAATAGACATGCTGGTCGATGTTGCCACTGGTAGCGGTGAGATAGTCCTTACGCCAGTCGGCACCAACGATGGTGGTAGAGTGTTTTGTCAGACTGAGAATCGCTTTCATCTGGCCCTCCATCATCCGTTGTTTCTTTGATTGCACATAATCGCCCACCTGATTGCTCTTGGTCTCTACATCATACTCCTTGCCATAGCGGAATCTGTCAGTTGTAAAGTTGACTTGAAGCGAATTCTTCGTTGAGAACTTATAGATGCCGCCCACATTCCAGCGAAAGCCCTTGTAGCGCATCTCGTAGTCGGTGCCGCCACTGATGGCTGGATGGGTGTTGGGACGGTCGGTTATCTTATAGGAATAGTCCAGCCCTGCATTGAGCGCCCAATGCTGATTGGGGGCGTAGGTGAACTTTTGTCCAAAGACGTTGGCTCGATAGCCAGTGAATAGTGGCGCTATGGACTGCTGGGTGTCTGTGTCGGAGCCCTTGACATATTCCAGGTCGTTGTTGCGATAGCTGTCGGCACGGTCGTGGGTAAACGAGGTGTAGGAGCCGAAGCCATTTTGATAGATGTCCAGCGTGGCACTCTCTGTCAGTACACCATGTCCGCTGATATTGGTACTGTTGCCCACACTGCATACAGACGAGGTGGGCTGGTCGGTGATGATGTTGATAACGCCAGCAATGGCGTCGCTACCGTATAGAGAGGAAGCAGCTCCGTCAAGCACCTCGATGCGCTTGACTCGTGACATGTTGATGCGGTTCAGGTCGACATTATTCGAAATGTCGCCCGATAGTTTCTGTCCGTTGATAAGGATGAGGATGTATTTGTTGCCGAGTCCGTTGAGTCGCAGTTGCGAACCCATGCTATTGGGGGCCATCGATACCTGCGGCATCATGCGGGTGAGAGCGGCGTCAAAGGTGGTGATGCCCAGCTCGGCAATCTCTTGACTAGAGATAACACGCACGGGCGTTGCCGTACTCTTGAGGCGTTGGTGGTGGCCCGACCCCGTTACAACCACGGGATTGAGGTTGTAGGCGTGAGCCACACTGTCGCGGCGTTCCATCTTGTGTATCTGCGAGAAAGCGGTGCTTCCAGAAAGAATAACCGCCAAAAATAGATATAGTAGCTTCTTGTACATGCTATATTTTCAGGTTTATTGCCCAATCGCATGCAAAGATAACAACTTTTTTCAAATAAGTTGCTTGAGTTTCGAAAAAAGTTGTATCTTTGCAAGCGTAATGTCATTCGTGACGTTGCCTGTAAGGGTGCACTTGGTTGTGCTTAATTGGGAATGTGAGTGAGAATCTCCGACTGTCCCGCAGCAGTGAACTCCGTTATGGTTTCTAAGTAACAACGCCATTGCTCATTTGAGTGAGAAGGCACTTGGGAATGGAGGAAAGTCTGAAGACCAGCCTTTGACAGAGAAAATGTCAATTGCTCTCGATGTAAGGGCATGCGACGACAATATTTGGCTTATGAAGCAACTGATGTTATTAGGGATGCTCCTCTTTGGAACAACCTCTGTTTTAAATGCACAGGAACCCCTTAAGGGCGATTCGTTGCAGGAAGTTGTGGTGACGGGTACAGGCACGCACCACCTGCTCCGTACGGCCCCCGTTCAGACGGAGGTCATCACGCGTCGTGATCTGGAACAATATGGTGGGCGCAGCATCGAGGAGATTCTTAGCGGCCTTTCAGCTAGTTTTGCTTTCAATGAAGACGATATGGGCAGTCAGATGCAGATGAATGGTTTGGGTAACTCTTATATCCTTGTCTTGGTTGATGGCAAACGTCTGCATGGTGACAACGGTGGCGAAAACGACTTGGGACAAATAAATCCTGCCCGCATTGAGCGCATCGAGATTGTGAAAGGTGCAGCATCGGCGCTCTATGGTAGTGATGCCATTGCAGGTGTTATTAACATCATCACTCGCAAACAGGAAAGCAGTTTACAACTAGAAAACGATACGCGTGGTGGTAGCTATGGCGACCTGCGACAACACAATGCTGTAGGACTTTCATTCGGCCCTGTACGCAGCCTGACAAACTTCCATTTCCGTCGAACAGATGGCTGGCGCAACTTCTCGATGGAGGCGCCAGAGCGCTATGGAGGGCGCATCATTACCAATACCACGAATAAGACAGTCAGTAAGAACCAACTGTGGCAACTCTCCGAACGTCTTTCCATAGAACCAGCCAAAGGTATGGAGGTCTATGCAGAGGGGATGCTTTATCATAAGCATATCTATCATCCGCGAGGTGGCGACTCTGAGGTGGCGCATTATTATGATCTCTCATATGATGATGCTGCGGCAGCTGCCGGTTGGTCGTGGACGATGCCTAGTGGCGATGTCCTCACGGCTGATGTGACGTGGAACCGTCATGCTTATTACTATGACTATACCTCGCTCAACGGCGTTATCGATGAAACGGATCCTTCGCCCTATGCTGCTATCTATTTCGATGGCGACCGCATCCTGCAGTCAGACCAGCAACGCACGATGGTTCAGACTAAAGGTGTCTTCTCTTTGCCCCAGAGTCAGCGACTCAGCGTGGGCTATGACTATCGCTACGACTGGCTCAAGGCTCCACGTCGCGTAGCTGATGGTACTGCCACAGATTGGACGCAAGCTCTTTATGCCCAGGACGAATGGTCACCGATTGAGAATCTGAATATCACCGCTGGACTCCGCTTGGACCACAATAAGCAGTTTGGCTGGCATCTTACGCCCAAAATCAGTGCGATGCTTTCGCTGGGCAACGTCACGTTGCGTTCTTCGTGGGCCCAGGGCTTCAAGTCGCCCACACCCAAGGAGCTGCATTATCGCTATATGAGTAATATGGCTGGCCTCTGTCTGGGCAATACCGACTTGCAGCCTCAGACCAGCAACTATTTTTCGCTGAGTGCCGAGTATCGTCTCAACAATATGAACATCAGTCTCACTGGCTATTATAATAAGGTGGACCATATGATTAGTTTGGTGAAGATACCACTCTCGCAGGCTCCAGGCGAATATATCATTCAGTATCAGCCGCAATTGGTGCAGCAATATAAGAATCTGGAAGATGCCTATACCACAGGCGTTGACTTCAATGTAAAATGGAACGTGAGCCGCGAGGTGACACTGGGTGGTGGCTACAGTTATCTACAGGCTCGTGGTAGTGTGTATGATGAAGAAACAGAACAGATACGTCGCCTCACTATCAATGGCACTGCCCATCATAAGGGAAATGTCTATGCTACATGGAACCATCGCTTTAGTCGGAATTATCGCCTGGGCATTGGACTTTATGGACGTGCTTCGACCAGGCGCTACTACGAGAAGCATGGTGATGGCAAAGGATATCAGTTGTGGCGCTTGTCTTCCACTCACGATTTGGGGCATAGCAAGTCGTTTACTTGGCGTGCAGAGGCTGGTGTTGACAACATCTTCAATTATGTTGATGATACGCCTCATGGTCGTCACGTTGGCACTACCTCTGCTGGTACTACGGTCTATGCCTCACTCATTCTCCGATTTAATCATGGAAAGAAAATCAAATACAATCAACATTATTCATCTTTAAAATCAAATCACAATGAAGAAGATTAAGTTTCTTTTGATGGCCTTCGTGGCTATGACGCTGAGTGCAGGTTTTGTGGCCTGTGGTGATGATGACAACGATACTCAGCAAAGTAATTTCGAGCGGTACATGAGTGATGTAGAGACTCAGGTGAAGGCTAAGAAGGCCCAGAGTGGCAACAAGAAAGCCCTGCTGCTGGTGGCTTTCGGCTCTACTTGGGAGAATGCTCACAAGACCTTCAAGAACATCGTGGCTGACTATGAGGGTGATGCTGCCTTTAAGAGCTATGACGTTTATTTTGCTTTTACCTCAGCTATCTGTATTAATCGTAGCCGCGAGGGTGAGCACTATGCTAGTCAGGACTTCTATGCTCCCAACTACTGGCTTGAGGCTATCGGTCGCGAAAAGTATGAGGAGGTGCGTGTTCAGTCGCTCCACATCATTCCTGGTGAGGAGTTCCTGCGCTTGCGTGACTCTTACATCAAGGACTTTAAGAACAATATCTATGGCGACCTCGATAACAAGTATCTCGAAGAGGGCGTAAAGGTATTCGTCGGTGGTCCGCTGATGGCAGAGGAAGAGGATGTTGAGGCAGTAGCATCAGTCCTGAACAATGAATTCAGTAAGTATGTGCAGAACGGCAACTTGATGGCCTTCCTGGGTCATGGTAACCCAGAGAACAAGAACTATGGCAACGGTAACATTCGTTATAACCAGTTGGAAGAGGCTTTGCAGGAAAAGAATTCCAACTTCTTCGTTGCTACTGTTGACCAGAAGGACAATCTCCTTGAAGACCTCTATGATCGTATGAAGCAGCAGAATCGTCCTTTGCAGGGTGTAACCATCACGCTTCACGCTCTGATGTGTATCGCCGGTGACCATGCTCACAACGATATGTCAGGCATTGAGAACGAGGGTGACAGCTGGCGTGAGTTCTTCGTGGAGAATGGCTTGAAGTGCGAGTACGATGGTAACGATGCTAACCCCGCCAACAACTGCATTCTGAAAGGTCTGGGTGACTATGCTTCAATCCGTGCCATCTGGAAGCAGCACACCAAGGACGCTGAGGAAATGTTTGCTGAGGAAGAAGAATAAGAAAAGCCTGTGAAGGTAATACCATGTTAAAATTGAAATCGGGCCGGAAGCATTTGCTTTCAGCCCGATTCTTTTTATCGTTTATTATTAATTTTAATTGGGGGTAATCGTCTTTTTACAGACTGTAAACTGAAGTCTTAACCATGAGTTCGTTGATTTCGTTCCAGTTCTTGGCGATGGTCTTTACCATCTTTCTTGCAATCTTTTTCATTTTCTTTTCCTTTCTTCTTTAATCCTCACGACCCTTTGTCTTATGAGGTGCATCATTAATAAATAAATCGTAATTATCCCTCGCTAAGGAAGCGCAAAAGTACGACTATTATTCCGTTCTACCAAATATATGGTATAAAATTGTTCCGAATTTCCCGAAAAACGTGACGTAAATCAATCGAATGTCCCTTTTCTCCTTAATTATTTCGCGAAAAGACGAGTCTTTATTGAACCACCAGCTTGCGGGCAAACTCGATGATGGTGTCGAGTCCTTTGGCAAAGTCGGCATCGGTCTGCTGGACGTTGTAGTCGGGCTCGATGCCAAACTCGCAGGCCTGTCCCTGAGCATCGTACATCGGTACAGCCGAGAAGCGCACGCCCCAGCCGTTGGGCAAACTGCTGTTGAAGGGCATTCCTGCTCCGCCGCCCGTGTGGTCGCCCACCAGAAGGACGTTGGGCAGCGTCTTCATATAGACGGCAAACTCGTTGGCGGCACTATACACATGACGATTGGTGAGCAGTACGGCAGGCTTGTTCCAGCGCAGGTTGGACGAAGGTTCCAGATAACGCTCCTCTCTACTGGAGAAGTCGCTGTGGCCAGGCCCTGTCTTGTGCTGATAATAGCCCACGAGTGTCTTCTCCTGACAGAAGCGGGCCGCCAGTTTCTCGGCGTTGGTCAGCATGCCGCCGCCGTTGTTGCGGATGTCGATGATGAGGCCTCGGCAGAGCAACATGTGCTCTATCACTTCGTCGAGGTTGCCCTCACCGATGCCGTTGTCGAAACTCTCATAGCGCACGTAGCCGATGTTGTCGTCTAGAATCTTGTATTTAAGTCCTGAGGCAATCTGGTAGTCGGTGCCCATATAGCGGCGTAGCAATGTGTCGCTGAAGTTGGTGGGGTAGTCCTCGTACCACGACCAATAGCGCCCCAAATCGTGAGCCGCCGAGAGGTTGACGTGGCCATCACGCAGTTCGCCGAGCATATCACTAAGCACCTCGAAGAGTTGCTTGGAGGACATGTCGTTGTTGATGCGCACCCGATATTTCTCGTGCACCTGCTGCCAGTCCAGTCCGTAAGCCTCGTGCTTATAGTCCAGGAAGCAGTAGTGTTCGTCGATAATCTTCCACAGCGCCTCGAAGTTGCCCAGTGGTGTATCCTCAAACTCCTCCTCGTCAACGCAGGCCGTGAGCAATGGGAATGTGCAGAGCCATAAACAGAGTGCCAGCCAAGAGAATAGTCGTTTCATAATCTCTGATATTGTTTATGACTGCAAAGGTAGCGTAATCCCTGCTAACTACCAAATTAATAGACCCTTTTCTTGCCGTTGACGATGTTGATGCCCTTCTGCAGGCTGTTGAGATGACGTCCGCTGAGGTCATTTGTCGACCTCGCCCCTAATATGTCTTTTGGATAGGACAAAACAAACAAAAGATAATATTGTCCTATAATTAGTTTGAATTGTGATACATAGATTCGGGAAAATATCACTATCTTTGCACCATCAACAATACACGTAAAATTCAACGCATGGAAGGCTATATACAAACTATATCTAATGGAACCCTAAAACGCTATGTACAATTTCTGGAGATTAACAATGACCCAGAGCTCATAGCACAATATCGATATTGGCACTCTGAGGCTCACCATTGGCAGGAGATACGTGAAGGTATCAAGGCCGTGGGAATCCTCGAGATGGAGATCTATATGCTGGGCAATCAGTTGGTGATGATTGTCGATGCTCCTGTCGATTTCAACTGGGACGAAGCAATGAACCGCCTGGCCACCTTGCCCCGACAGGCAGAGTGGGAGGCCTTTGTGGCTAAGTTCCAAGGATGCAGTGCTGAGGCCCGCAGCGACGAGAAGTGGCAGCCGGCCGAGCGCATCTTCCGCCTTTACTAATCTTAATACGACCAATAACCACTAAGACTATGATACAGATACCAATTGAATCGTTTAACCTGCAGATGCTCAACGTGGGACTGGCACACCACAATGGCGACTGGAACTGGAAGGACGTGAACTCCCCCTTCACCCGCATCTTCTATGTGACCGAGGGCGAGGCGTGGGTCAAGTTGCCCTATAAGACTGTTCACCTGCGTCCGGGCAATCTGTATATCGTTCCGGCCTATACACTCCATTCCTATGAGTGCAATGGCCCGTTTGTACATTACTATCTGCACGTCTATGAGGGAGTAACCTCAGAGATGAATCTCGTGGAGCAGTATGACTTCCCCGTAGAGGTGGAGGGCAGTCACGATGACGAACTGCTGTTTCAGCGCATGTGTGAGCAACATCCGCAGGCCAAGTTGCCCGAGAGCAATCCCCGGGCCTACGACAACGCCACCCAGTTTACCGACTATGTGGAGCGCTATCGCGATATGCCCCTGTGGCAGAAGATGGAGTTGCGTGGTGCCATCCTGATGCTCTTCTCGCGTTTCCTGCACCATGCTGTGTTGCATGTGTGGACGTCGGACGACAGGATGAAGCGTGTGCAGGAACATATCCATTCACACATCAATTCGAATATCGACATAGAGGAGTTGGCCGATGTGGCTTGCGTCACGAAGCCCTATCTCATCCGACTGTTTAAGCGCGAGTTTGGTACCTCGCCTGTGCAGTATATCAACAAGAAGAAGGTGGAGCGAGCCCAACTGCTGCTCTATACCACCGAGATGCCTGTGAAAGAAGTGGCTTATGAGTTGGGTTTCAGCGACCACAGCTATTTCATCCGCATGTTTCGCAAGCAGACATCTATCACGCCGCAAGAGTATCGCGAGCGTATGAGGAAATAAGAAACATTTTTCGTAATATAGGTTTTGTTAGTTGGTATGAGGGGTGTCACTTGTTATTGACGAGTGATGCCCATCATCGTCTTTGGACGGTTAGTTCACGTGTTGAATCCTGGAAAGTCGCGCAGATAAAGCTATAATCCACGGATAACGCCAATCATCAGGCGATGGGTGAGTACGTGCTGTTTGAGGTTGTTGACCTGCAACTGCTGATAGTCGCCCAGATAGCCCAGCGAGAGCGCCGTTTGACGTCCGCATTGCCACGAGACAGAGAACTGCTGGCGGAAGTGGGGAGCCGAGACGAACGTGGTGGGAACGACGTTGTGGTCGTAGTTGCCCAGAGTAAAGATCTCGTAGTAAGACTGACCGTAGTTGGGACTGAACACCAGTCCGCAGAGAGGTAGGTCGAGTTCATAGCGCAGGGCGAACTGCTGGATGTGATAGGTGGCGATGCCCGAAGGTCGCAGTTGCAACCCCAGCCGAGCCTGAGCGGGGTTGTTGCCGTTGCGTGTGTTGTAGATGAACCCCAATCCCAGATCGGCCATTGCGCCTGCCTGCAACTTCAGACTACCATCGAACAGATGCCAGGCATAGTAGCGACCCAGATAGAGGTTGTAGGAACCTTCCAATTCGCTGCCGTTCTTGGCTCGGTCCTTGGTGGTCGAGAGGTTGAACTGGTGTTGCCATAGCCAGGACCAATGGGAGGTACGAGGCTTGACAATCTCGCTGGTGGCGAGAAATGTCAAGCCCGTTCCTCTGTATTTTTCTTGCGAGAGATAGGTGTCAAGGATTCGTGTAGGGCCGAGTCCAATTTGGTAGCTTTTCTGAGCCATTGCTCCCAGTGAGAGGAGCAAGGAAAAGGCCATGAGTCCTATCTTACATCTCGTCATCAAACCGTCTTTTTATAATTCGTCATCAAACCGTCTTTTTATAATTCATCATCAAACAGTCTGAGTTGTCCCGTCATCTCATCGACAATCTGCTGCTGACTCTTGCCTGCATCAGGGTCGAGGTCTTTGGGTGCATCAGCCTCGTCGGACTTGTCCGCACTTTCCTCGGGGTCCTCGGGGAATCGCGTGGGTTCCAGTTCTACGATGCTCTCAATCTGATAGGTGGTCAGTCGTTTGCCCTTGGCCTTGAAGCCCTTGACGGCGATAAACTGTTCGGCGTCGATGTCCTCGGAGCCACGGAACTCGTCGGGGCCGCCGTAGGTCATTCGGATGAGTGGATAGACCACATCGGTGAGCAGCACCATCTGCGACTGCGGGTTCTCGCCCAGGAAGTTCTGCTTGCGCTTGAGTCCCTCCATGAGGAAGCGCTTCAGATAGGGGTAGCCCTGGTTGTCAGCGTCGAAGAGTACGCATGTCCACACCTTGTCCGGCTGGAACTTTTCTATGCGAAGGATGTTCTCCTCGTAGTGGTTGTTGGCATCGAAGTTGGTGAGGTAATAGTCGCCGTTCTTGAGAACCACCAGAATCTGGTCGTCGTCGAAGAACTCGCCCAAGAGTCGTCCGTGCTCGTCGTAGTTCAGTCGGTTGACATCCGGGTCGAACCACACCTTGCGGCCGCCCAGCGTCGAGTGTCCCTGACTCTTCAGAGTGATGCGGTGTACGGGGAACTTCGTGAGGATATTTCCCTTTGACGAGCGTCCCTTGATGTCGATAGAGGCAAACGAGCGCTCCAAGAAGAGGCTCATGCGTGGGTGGTCGTTGAGTACGGTGGCCTCGAGCGTCACCTTGATGACCTCCGCCTCGCCGTTGGGGTTGGCGGTGAAGTAGAGCACACGCGTGCCCGGCGTGCCCAGCGTGAGGTCCACCTCGCGGTCTCGCGTGATGCCCGTGACGTTGAAGCGCTTGATATAGCACGTGCCAGCCTTGCCGTCGCGATATACCATATTATAAATGGTGCGCTTGTCGTTCTTCTTGAACACACCCAGCCAGATGACGTTCTTGCCCACGAAGAGCTTCTCGGCCACACGCACCACCTTGAACTTACCATCACGATAGAAGATGATGATATCGTCGATGTCCGAGCAGTTGCACACAAACTCGTCCTTCTTCAGTCCTGTGCCGATGAAGCCCTCGTTGCGGTTGATATAGAGCTTCTGGTTGGCCTCGGCCACCTTGCTGGCCTCGATGGTGTCGAAGTTGCGAATCTCGGTGAGTCGCTGATGGTCCTTGCCATACTTGTCCTTGAGGAACTGGAACCACGCTGCCGTCACCTCGGTGAGGTTGGCCAGGTCGCGGTTTATCTCGTCGATCTCGGCCTGGATACGAGCCATCAGTTCGTCGGCCTTCTCCTTGTTGAACTTCAGGATGCGCTGCATCTTGATTTCCAAGAGTCGCAGGATGTCGTCCTTGGTCACCTCGCGCACCAGCTGTGGATAGTAAGGTGTCAGTCGGTCGTCGATATGCTCGCATACGGCATCGATGGTCGGTGCCTGTTCGAATTTCTTATCCTTATAGATGCGCTCCTCGATAAAGATTTTCTCCAGTGAGCAGAAGTGCAGTTGCTCCAAGAGTTCGTTCTTTCGAATCTCCAGTTCCTGGCGGATGAGGTCCTTGGTGCGCTCGGCACTATGGATGAGCACGTCGCTCACGGTGAGGAACTGCGGCTTCTCGTCCTTGATGACGCAGCAGTTGGGCGAGATGTTGATTTCGCAGTCGGTGAAGGCATAGAGTGCGTCGATGGTCTTGTCGCTCGATACGCCCGGTGCCAGATGCACCTGAATCTCCACCTCTGCCGATGTCAGGTCGGTGACGTTGCGAGCCTTGATCTTGCCCTTCTCGATGGCCTTGGTGATGCTCTCGATGAGCGTCGAAACCGTCTTGGAGTAGGGCAGTTCGCGGATCACCAGCGTCTTCTGGTCCAGTTTTTCTATCTTCGCACGCACCTTCACCACGCCGCCACGCTGTCCGTCGTTGTATTTCGACACGTCGATAGAGCCGCCCGTCTGGAAGTCAGGATACAGGTGGAACTCCTCACCATGCAGATAGCTGATGGCCGCGTCGCAGATCTCGCAGAAGTTGTGGGGTAGAATCTTGGATGACAGGCCCACGGCAATACCCTCGGCACCCTGACTCAACAGAAGGGGGAACTTCACCGGCAGCGTGATAGGCTCCTTGTTGCGGCCGTCGTAGCTCAGCTGCCATTCGGTGGTCTTGGGATTGAAGACCGTGTCGAGGGCAAACTTCGACAGTCGTGCCTCGATATATCGCGGAGCAGCCGCACGGTCGCCCGTGAGGATGTTGCCCCAGTTACCCTGTGTGTCTATCAGCAGGTCCTTCTGGCCCAACTGTACCAGGGCGTCGCCGATAGAGGCGTCGCCGTGAGGGTGGAACTGCATGGTGTGGCCCACGATGTTGGCCACCTTGTTGTATCGCCCGTCGTCCATGCGCTTCATCGAGTGCAGTATTCGGCGCTGCACGGGTTTCAGTCCGTCCTCGATATGAGGCACGGCACGTTCGAGAATCACATACGAGGCGTAGTCCAGAAACCAGTTCTGATACATGCCGCTCAGATGGTGTACCACCGAGGCGTCGAACCGGTTCACGGGCTTATAGTCAGAATGACCCTCAGAGCCCTCTGGGGTCTCAGCGTTTTCGGAGCCCTCAGCGCCTTCTGAGTTCTCCAAGATTTCGTCCTTTATTTCGTCGTCCATTATCTACTATGGTTTTCAGTTTGCTTGCAAAATTACAAAAAAAATGCAAGAACTGATGTTCTTTAACTCCCTTTAACTCCATATTATTATCATAACTGCCCAAAATGTTGTACCTTTGCACACAAAATTTCGAAAAAGCGAAAAAGTAAAAAGGATAAAAAAGCAAATTTACAATATATTATGGCACAAGAAGACGTATTTAAGAAGATTGTATCGCATTGTAAGGAATATGGTTTCGTGTTCCCCTCAAGCGATATCTACGACGGACTGGGCGCTGTTTATGACTACGGTCAGAACGGCGTGGAGTTGAAGAACAACATTAAGCAGTATTGGTGGAAGTCAATGGTTCTGCTTCACGATAACATCGTGGGTATCGACAGCGCCATCTTTATGCACCCCACCATCTGGAAGGCCTCTGGCCATGTGGATGCTTTCAACGACCCCCTCATCGACAACCGCGACAGCAAGAAGCGCTATCGTGCCGACGTGCTGATTGAGGACCAGATTGCCAAATACGACGAGAAGATCCAGAAGGAAGTCGAGAAGGCTCGCAAGCGCTTTGGCGACTCTTTCGACGAGGAGAAATACATGGAGACCAGCGAGCGCGTGAAGGAAACCAAGGAGAAGCGTGACGCTTTGCATGCCCGCTATGCTGCTGCCATGCAGGGTCCCGACCTCGAGGCCTTGAAGCAGATTATCCTCGACGAGGAGATTGTTGACCCCATCAGCGGCACCAAGAACTGGACCGACGTGCGCCAGTTCAACCTGATGTTCTCTACCGAGATGGGTGCCAGTGCCGATGGCTCTATGAAGGTCTATCTGCGTCCTGAGACCGCTCAGGGTATCTTCGTCAACTACCTGAACGTCCAGAAGACCGGCCGCATGAAGATTCCTTTCGGTATCGCCCAGATTGGTAAGGCCTTCCGCAACGAGATCGTGGCCCGCCAGTTTATCTTCCGCATGCGTGAGTTCGAGCAGATGGAGATGCAGTTCTTTGTGGCTCCCGGTACCGAGCTCGAGTGGTTCCCCAAGTGGAAGCAGATCCGTATGGCTTGGCACCAGGCTCTGGGCTTCGGCGCAGAGAACTATCGTTTCCACGACCACGACAAGTTGGCCCACTATGCCAACGCCGCTACCGATATCGAGTTTAAGATGCCCTTCGGCTTCAAGGAGGTTGAGGGTATCCACTCTCGCACCAACTTCGACCTCAGTCAGCACGAGAAGTTCTCGGGCAAGAGCATCAAGTACTTTGATCCTCAGACCAACGAGAGCTACACTCCGTACGTTATCGAGACCTCTATCGGTGTCGACCGTATGTTCCTCTCTATCATGTGTCACGCCTATTGCGAGGAGAAGCTCGAGAACGGCGAGACCCGCGTGGTGTTGAAGTTGCCCGCAGCCCTGGCTCCTGTGAAGCTGGCTGTGATGCCTCTGGTCAAGAAGGACGGACTGCCCGAGAAGGCCCGCGAGATTATCAACGACCTGAAGTTCCACTTCAACTGTCAGTACGACGAGAAGGACTCTATCGGCAAGCGCTATCGCCGTCAGGATGCCATCGGTACGCCTTACTGCGTCACCGTGGACCACGACACCCTGAACGATGGCTGCGTCACCCTGCGTTTCCGCGACACCATGGAGCAGGAGCGTGTGAAGATCGGCGACCTGGCTTCTATCATTGAGGATAAGGTCAGCATTGCAAGTCTGTTGAAGAAGCTTCAGTAATCAATAAGATGAAAAAGTATATCATCTATCTGTTCGCCATGACGATGAGCCTCTGTGGCTTGTCGTCGTGCAGCGAAGAGACCGAGGAGGACACCGAGTTTGCCGACTGGGCCGTGCGCAACGAGCAGTATCTGGCCACTATCGCCAACGACTCGCTCTCGCAGTCGGGCTGGCAGCGCATCAAGAAATATTCGCTGGGCGACGCTGAGGGCGGTGTCAACGACTATGTCTATGTGCACCGCATTGCCCACTACGATCTTGGCGTCAGCAAGACGGGTTCACCCGCCTTCACCGACTCAGTTCGTGTGATGTATCAGGGCCGCCTGATGCCCTCTGCATCCTATCCCCAGGGCAAGTTCTTTGACCCGGGCACAGCTAAGGGTACCTTCTCGGTGAACACCAGTTCTACCGCCCGCTTCTTGACCTCTGGTGTTGTTGTGGGCTTCACCACGGCACTCCAGCAGATGCACGTGGGTGACTATTGGCGCATCTATATCCCCAGCGATATGGGTTATGGCGCCTCTGGTAGTGGTACCGCCATTCCTGGCTACAGCGTTCTCGTCTTCGACCTTGTGCTCGTGGACTACAGTCCCGTTGGTCAGGCCTTGGATCCCTGGTGGTGATTATATGTGAACAATTTTTTTTAATGGTCATTTTGACAAGTGCGACTGTCATCTGTCAACTGTCATTCGTGACTGAACAGATACAGCAAAGCGAGCGCATCAGTGATGATCCGCTCGCTTTTGTTTTGAGGTGCATTCATGTCGTGGGTACGGGGGTACCCCCGAATTTCACACTCCCATGCAACTGGTTGTTCCCAGTGTCGTGAGGATTGCCGTGATGATGCTTGCAAGAATCTGCAAGACTGTCTTCCAACCTTCTTTCTTCATAGCTTTTGTTTTTTAATGGTTAAACTTAAAAGGTTGAGGGCCTCAGCCATCAGACATCAGCCCTCAGCCATCTCTAGTCGTTCTCGTTGCCGCCTCCGCCGCCTGAGGGAGGATTGGTGTTGCCGCCCTGATTCTGGTTGCCGCCCTGATTCTCGTTGCCGCCCTGGTTTTGGTTCTCATTGCCAGTCTGACCGGCTCCCTCTCCGTTCGGAGAGGGCTGGGGTGAGGTTGTCTGGGGTGAGGTTGTCTGGGGTGAGGTTGTCTGGGATGAGGTATACTCCCCATACGGCGTCTCTGTGCTCACCTTCTTGCCGTTGTTCAGTGTGGTGACGTTGACGATGTTCTTGATGCGCAGCGAGCACTTCTCCTTCATGGTTCGACTGGTGATGTTGTCGAGCGAGGTGCTGTCGGGCAGGAATCTTACGTGGACGCCCTTCACGTGCTCGTTGGTGCTGTAGTTCTCGGGCTTGTCGGCACCAGCCGATTCCAGCGAGGGATAGAAGGTGCCCAGTCCGTCGAGCTGTACGGCCACACCCTGTGCGATGAGTTCGGGGATGCAACGGCGCAGAGCTGCGATGACGCCCGCCACCACGTCGCTGGTGTAGATGCTGCCGTGGCTTTCGATGTGTTGACAGAGTCCGCGAGTGCTCAGTGTCTCTTTGCGTACCACTCGGCCGTACCACTTGTTGTGGGCCATTGACTTTGTGTTTTTGTTCTGGTGGAGATTAATCTCCAGCGCAATCTTGTTTTTTGCCATAATGCTGGTTAATTTTTAATGGTTAAAGTTCTGTTTTCGACCATCTACATCGGCTGGCCGACTGCCGCTTTGTGTCTCTGTTGGTACCTCTTAAACACACTACAAAGGTACGAAAAATATTTCAATTATGCAAGCTTTTCTATAAATATTTTTGTGTTTTCGGTGGATTATTTTTCTTCCTCGGCGATATGCCGTTTCTCGCACCAGGAAATGCCGTTTCGCGGGGCGCGATGTGCCATTTAGAATAGCGATTTCCGTGATCCTGCATGTGTGTTGTTGATGACAGTTGACAGATGACAGTTGTTGACTAGCACACATGTGAGCATGAGTAAGATTGTCTTGGTGTAAAGAATTATTTATTATATATATTTATATATATATTTATATAATTATATATATAATAATACTATTATTAATATAATAGGTATTTTTATTATCTCTTCCTTGATTAATCTACCCCCACGTTATTCATTAATTGTCATCTGTCATCTGTCAATCGTCATAGGGTAAAAAAATTAATCTTTTATGCATTTATTCTAAAATAATGTATTACCTTTGCACGAAATATTTCTAAAACCTTAAAATTATGAAGAAAACTTTTGTTGTGCTGTGGGCCTTGATCTTGATTGCGACCCAAGCCAAGGGTGAGGCTGTCACCCAAGAACGTGCAGCAAGTATTGCCCAGAAACTGATGGTTTCCAAGGGTAGAACGGGCAAGAAGCTGAGCCTCAGAAAGGCCCCGGCAGCCTTAATGTCTGCATCAACCTCAGAGAATCCCGCCTACTATCTCTATGCAGGCGACAGCGGCTTTGTAATTGTTGCTGGCGACGATGTGGCTCGTCCTATCCTGGGCTATTCGGCCGATGGACAGTTGCCTGAGGATGGCACATTGCCTCCCGCTATGCAAGAGTGGCTGCAGAGCATGGAAAAACAGATTGCCACGGCCCGAGAGATGGGGCTCATACAGGACGAGGCGACTGCCCGCATGTGGCAGGCACCGACCACGGGAAACATCGTGGACCAACTCACCACGGCCCAATGGAAGCAGGGGTGGCCCTTCAACAAGGAATGCCCGATGGACGAAGGCAAGTATTCGGCTACTGGCTGTGTGGCCACGGCCTATGCCATCCTGATGAGGTATTTCAAGTATCCACAATACGGCCGCGGCACCACGCCAGCCTATTATACGAAGACCAAGGGACTGTATGTGCCTGCCCGCGACCTGAACCACGAATACAACTGGGGCGACATGCCCCTGGACTATACCGACTACACCGAGGTGCAGGGCGATGCTGTGGCGCAGCTGATGGCCGACATCGGCGCAGTCATCCAAGTGGACTATACCAAGGGCGATACCAACGGCTTTGTTGGCAAGAACGATGTCTTTGCCTATTTTGGCCTGAGCACTGGCCGTCTGACGAAGAAGGATGACTATGAGCTTGACGACTGGTATGCGATGCTCCACAGCCAAATATCCGCCCAGCGCCCCCTGATCTATAGTGCCAGTGACGAGGGGTCGGATTCCGGCCATGCTTTTATCCTCGACGGCTATACCGACCAGAACTATTACAGCGTGAACTGGGGATGGGGCGGCGCCTGCAACGGCCTCTTTACCCTGGATGCCATGAATGTAGATAATTTCCACTTCAACAGCGGTCAGGATGCCCTTTTCGATTGTGTACCTCGCGAAATGCTGGCTAACACAGTCGTGGTCAACGAGCAGGAGGCCTGTCCCACCTTGGCTGATGCCTTTGGACTTGTGGCCAAGGATGGCAGCCATACCACCATCAAACTGACAGGGAATACCGAGTGCGGCTATCTGGCAATTCCGCCCTATGCCAATGTGACACTCGACCTCAACTCGCGCGGGGTTGAGTTGTCTGGCAAGTCGATTTATAACTATGGCACGCTGAATGTCATCGACACCATTTACTGGTGTCCTGGCGGCATTTTTCAGACATGCGGAAATGCTGGGGTCATCTCCAATTATGGCAACCTGACCATCGATGGCGGCAGATACGAAAATAGAGCTGAAACCCAGCCTCAAGGCAATGACTACCGACGTTGCATCTGGTCGGCCGAAGGCTCCTATACCACCATCAAGAATGGCACCTTCACTTCGCCCGCCCAGACGTTTTGCTTCAATGGTGGTGCCACCATCGACAAAGGAGAGTTCCAGACAACGGGCAACGAAGCCGTTCTGTCCGATTATTGCACCACCGATACTATCACCATCAATGGCGGTACATTCTATAATTACTGCAATTATGATGGCGACAAAGACTACCGTCGTGCCCTGTGGGCCACCTCGGGTTCTAACGTGGTGATCAACGGTGGCAAGTTCAACTCTTACTATCAGACGCTTTGTTTCAATGGCGATTTCACCATCAATGGCGGTGAGTTCTATAACCCAAGTGGCGACGTCGTTCTCCTTTCTTCCTATAATGTCCAAGACGGCATCATCAATGGTGGATTATTCGGTGCGAACACTTCTGTCGTGTCCATTTATAATAGGGGTAATCTCACCATCAATGGCGGCGATGTCCGCAACGATGGCGAAGGCTTCTGCCTCTACAACATGGCATCGCTCACCGTTAATGGTGGCAAGATGAGAACCCAGGGAGCAGGCATCCTTGCCACCTACAACTCTGCCAGCACGCAGTTCCTTGGCGGCATCTATTCCCACAAGATTGGCGCCGAACTGATGCCCAGCGGCTACCAGTGCGTCGACAACCCCGACAGCGAGACCAATCAGCAGTATCCCTACATGGTGGCCAGCACCGATGGCATTGCCGATAACCTGTTACCCAACGTCAACCTCTCTGCTCCCCGTTTCTATGACCTGGGCGGCAGACAGCACCAGCGCCAGCAGTCGGGCCTGAACATCATCCGCAAGGGCGGCAAGACCGTCAAGACGGTGGTGCGATAAGACTGACAACTGACAGTTGACAATTGACAAAAAACAAAATTCCCTGCAAACCACTTAGGCTTGCAGGGAATCCGTTTTTATAAATAAATGTAGCCAGTAAAACAAATTATTACTGCGCGCAGATAAGAAGCATATTACTTCTTTCTTTCCAAAATTGATGGGATGTTAGCAATGAAGCCATAAGCCTCGTCGCCATTGGCAATAAATGGATTCTCTGAAACTGCATCCGCATGCCAGTGGTCACGATCGAGCACTCTCCAGTCGTCACACTCAAGTGTCTTGGGATCCATTCTGCCCCAGAGATCGCCATTGCCAGTATGCTCTTCGCGAGAGGTAAAGCCGTCGGTCACGTTGAGATGAAGGATACCATTCTGATAACTATAGGTGCCAACATAGCGCTCGCCCCAAGGCGTGATAATCAACTCGAATCTGTCGCCTTCAATCTTAATGGCCGCACGGATAATCTCTCCGTCACCGAAGTCGTCGTACCAGCACCAGAAGCCCTGAATATCGTCAGAAGTGGCTGTCACGGTCTTGCCTTGCTTAAAGAGAACGTAGCCCAACATTTCCTCGTTGCTGCTCTCGGTCTTATAGATTTGCTTGAGAACCATCACAGACTTATCGTAAAGCAATCCGGGAACCGACTGAATCTCTCTGTGTTCATCTATAGGGATGGTCACCACACCATTGTTGACTGAATATTCACCTCTAAACATCTCCTCGCCGTTCTCCACGAATATCGCCATATTCCCTGTAACGGTAACGACATAGCTGTTGTTGGTGCTGTTTGTTGTCCATACGCCAATCAGGTCTTCAGCAGTCACTTCATCTGAGTTTGGCACGCTCTTGTTTTCAATCAGTTTTGCGAAGGCCATTGCAACCTCCTGATCGCTCCGGGCACGCGTGATGGTCATCACGTCGGTACCCTCTTCCAGGTAACGCTTAATCGTCATCTCGTTGTCCGTCTGTCGCAGAATGTCAGCTTTTCTCTCCTGAGTACCCTTGTCAGGTGTTGTCACGAGGAATTTCACGGTGACGCCGCTTAATTCCCAAGACATGTGGGCAGCCTCAGCTTCAGGCTTCCAATTGCTCTTTGCCTTGGCCTTGTATTCAGCGTAGACACCTACGCCATTCTCCATGAAGTTGATGCAGAAGACGCATACCTTGCTATCGCTGTTCTCGTCTATGCCATACCAAGTACCAATCAGTTTGTCGGTATCAACCTCGGTCGAGGGTGTGTCATCACCTCCACCAGAAGAACCACCCTTATCGTCGTCATCGCCACAGGCCACGAGTCCGAAGGAACCAACCATCAAGCCTAACATGAGGCTCATCAGATAAAAATACTTTTTCATAACGTTATTAGTTTTAAGTTAGTAATATTGATTTATTAGGTATTATGGCGCAAATATATGAAGAATAGGTTATAAATGCAAATAAATTCGCAACTTTTTTGCAATACCACTCAATATTTCCGAATAATTCTGTATCTTTGCGGTCAGAAATACGGAATAATAGATTTGCAACGAAATAAATCATAATCATATCAGAACTAAAAATGAAATCGAAATTTTTACGGCTTCTTTTTGGCGTAGCCCTGCTTTTAAACGCCAACTCTATGAGTGCACAGAGTGCTTATTGCAATTCCTATGAGGATTTTTTGAAGGACAATTGGATTCCGTTGGATACTGTTAATAAAGAAGGTCCAGACAATAGTCAACTGTGGTGGTGGGGCGGCAATAGCTACAAATTTTCTACAGGCGACAAGGCTACGGACAAGATTCTTAAGAAGGAAGCCTTTATGGTCAAGCAAAATGATACCCTTTATGTTAATTGTCGCGATCTTGTTTTTTCTGACGTACGTTTCGGAAACGGCTATGCTCCCACTAAGAAAATAGGGAAGAGTAGCCTGCTTTTTGTGAACAAGAGGGACATTGGCAAGGCTCAGGCTGTTTATGGCGGAGGAATGGCATTTGGTGCCATTGGTGGTGCTATTATGGGTGCTGCTAATAGTCAGGCTGCCCAACTAGTATGCTATGTCATTTCATCTGGCAAAAATAATAATGGAGTTATCTATGCGCGCATGCTAAACGATGAGATGATGGATCTGTTGTTGAGTGGCCACGAAGACGTGAAGAACGAATTCTATTCCGAGAAGAATAAAAGGAAACGCCTATGGGTCTCTTATGTTTTACCCATCCTTGAGAAAGCGGGTATTCTATAACCCTGTTAATATAAAGCGAGCGAGTCAATTGCCCCGCTCTTTTATGTTCTGTCCAGCAAATGACAGTTGACAGATGACAATTAATAATAGTCACATACCTTTCGTTCCGTGTCACCCCTTACTACGCCATCTGTCGTTGTTTCAATATGTCAGGTGTCTCTTGCGAAACACGTTGCAAATATACAAAAAAGATAGCACTTTCTATGTCATTTTGCAAAAAAAATATTCAAAATCTTGTTTAATTCAAGAAAAAGTATTATATTTGCACCCGAAATCAAGAAGATTCTCGGATAAGACAGTCCGAAATTAGCGATAACAGAACCCGTCAGCATCCCGTAGATCTGCTGGCGGGTCACCTTTTTTATATATTGCAATGAGCAACCAAAAGCCACGCACGATAGAAGAGCAAATTCGTCTGCTTCGTTCAAGAGGTATGCAGTTCAACGATGAGGAGTATGCAAAAGAATGCTTGTCGCATATCAGCTACTTTCGCCTGAAATACTATTGGACGGATATGATTGACGAAGAAACAGATCATGACTTCCTTGAAGGAACATCGTTTGACGATGTCATAGCCCGATACAACTTTGACCGCATTTTGCGCCAAATACTCTTTGATGCCATAGAGACCATAGAAGTGGCTTTGAGAGCAAAGATAATCAACCATCTTTCACAAGCAAAAGATAGTGGACTTTGGTATTTGGATGAATCACTCTTTGAAAAGATGGACTACTATGAGGATTTCCTGCTTGACCTTAAATATGAGTTTGAGCGTAGTACAGAGCCCTTTGCCAAAGAATACATAGCCAAACACACAAATTGGGATAGCGAGTCAATGCAAGGTGACAATCCTGACGCATGGATGATTCTTGAGGTTGCTACATTTGGTACACTCTCGAAGATGTACAAGAACCTGAAGAATCAGTTGCCTCAACGAGCAACCATTGCTAACGAGTTTGGGCTCTATTCTGCTAAGGAACTTTCAAGTTGGTTGGAGGCAATATCTGTATTGAGAAACATTGTCGCTCATCATTCACGTCTCTGGAATAGGAGTCTTGCCAAGCAGCCCATGAATATTAAAGGACATCGTGACAAGTGGTTATGTACTCCATTTACGGATAACCAGAAAAAGAAACCCTACGGAGTTATTACTGCTATGCTCTATCTTTGCAATGCCGTATATCCAGAGAACATAATCAAGACTAAGATTCTTTCCTTGCTGGATAGTAGCAAAGATATCCCTTATGGCAAATTAGGCTTTACTGGCAACTGGCGGAACGAACCCATATGGAGGTAATTGACGATTGACAAATGACAAACATAATTCCCTGCAAGCCTAAGTGGTTTGCAGGGAATTTTGTTTGTGTAAATTTCTGATACGTCAAATTGTCATACATGACAAGTTTGCTGTGGATTGGTATAGACTTTGCTGTTTACGGTATAAAAAACCTAAATTATGAGCTTCGATAAAAAGAATTATGTAGAATTTGTTATTACAAACAATCTAAAATTGTTAACTGAAGGTAAAGCCTCTCAGAATGACATCGATTGGGCGACGATGAATATGGAAGTCCGCAGGTGTAGGGAAATGCATTTCATGGACGAGGTGCACATCCAAATGCAACCATACTATGAGATGCTTATCCATGCAGACCCCAAACTATTTACTGGTCGCGTCGTCTCCCTTTATCACTTCGTTCTCAATACTGCGGAGGTGGATGACCAATTCGCTTCTTGGGCAAAGAAATATGATTTGCTTGATATGACGGAAGATTGGTCGGACTATCTGCGCAAGACGGATTCAGACATTCATTATTATAATAAACTGATACGTCTCTTGGTAGAGGGTGGCTATGACACAAACTGGCAGGATTTGTCAGAGCAGCTTAAACTCAATTTGCACGAGGCCGAGGTTTATAGCGATTACAAGACGGGCGAGTTGATGTGCTTTCTGCATGGTGTGGCAATGCTGATGAACACACCTTGGGATGACGACAAGAAGATGGAATTCTTTGATTTGTTTTGTGACAATTGGGATTTCATGAAGCATTTCTATTCTGTCATGATACGCCGTGTGATAGGCTGTAAGTTGCCAAACTTCGCGGCTGTTGCAAACCTTGTGGCTCAGCAGCCCCGCTACCACCAGTATATTCATCTTTTCTTTTGCGCATTGTGTTTTCGTGAGGATAGCCTGAACTTGAAAAAGAAGCAGCTTAAGACGCTTGAGGAACGCATGGCCCACATCAGGAATATTATGGATGAAACAAAACCATCGGAAGCCCTTAATGAACTGTGTGACACCCTGTTTCCCGAGGATTTCCAGCGCATGCTCGATGAATTCCGTCCGGAGACTCGCGAACAGGTGGAGAAGGAAAGAAACAAGTTGAGAATGGAGGTTGGTCTGCTGACCACGCAATTGTCTGAGATGGCCATGAAACTGAAAACAGCGTTGGAACGTTCGGTGCCTATTTCCGATATCGAGTGTCAACTGTTGCGCTTGACGCCAGGTGCCGCTCTTGACATCTGCGGACAACTGACCATGATGCTGACAAACAATGCCGCATGGATGTCGAGTGTGGCAGAAATCAGAGAGAAGATACTCAAGAAGAAAGAAGAACAAGAGCGTCAACTTTCTGAAGCGATGAGGACAATGGCTGAGAAAAGGTCAGTGGAAGTGAAGGTCGAAAATGGTGGAACAGCCCAGATTACCGAACATGGCGATATCCGCAACCTGGCAGAATTGCCTGAGAACATCATGAGTGAAAAATTACTGGAGAATGAAAATACAAATAGAATCGGGAGCTAACGTTCAGATTACGGACAAACCCATATACAACATCCATGGCGACGTGGTACAGCAGAAGATAGTGGCACCACCAATCCCCCAAAGGGCGGCTCCTAAGGAGAAGTCTCCCAAGAAGACGAGCGATGAGGTGGTTAAGACCTCTTTTGCCTACAATCCCACTGGTATTACTGATGAAAGCAAGAACATCAGGCTTTCAGAGGTGTTTAATCTGATGAGAGCCCATGGACTGATAGACAAGGATTCCAGTCTCAAGGAGTTTCTTCAAGTGTTCTCAGGCGAGAGCGTTACGGTGAGGATTGCATGGACTGGCAGCAACAACATCCTGCATTATCTCTTTGACGAGTGGGTGAACGCGAGAAAGTATGTTCCCAAGCCCAGGGGAGGTTTGTGGAAAACGGTTGCTGCCCGTTTCTATTATCGCGGAAAAGACAAGGATGGGGTGTATTTCGACGAGGACTATACGGCCGACGAACTGCGGAAGACGGCCAATCCTGTGAACCCATCGGACGACCTGGAATTTATCCTCGAATTGCTGAAACCCGATCTTCGCACTCGGCGTTACGGAGAGTGACCTCGGCGCTCGGTTCGGCGTCTACATATTTTTTTAGAATTTTTTTTGTTTGCGCAAATAGCTGTCAGAAGGCTGTTTGCGTTTTTCTTTCTGTTCTGTTCAGCCACGAAACTCGGCGCCTGGAACGAAAAACGCCGAGAAAAAATCAGCATAGGTGAACTCTCTCATATGAGGGTGATTAAAAACTATGCATAATACAATTTTTATCGGCGGTCAGGCAGCCGTAACGCTTGACAAAGAAAACAAAGTGTCTAACATCCAGTTCTTGCCCGACGACGACATGGCGTTGGTGCTCGACCAGGGCAGCATCACCCGCGGACAACTGCAGCAGCTGCGCAACGGTAGCTTTGACTACATCGCTAATGCCAGCGCCTTCAGGAAGAGTCACAAAGCCAATTCAACGCTGCTGCGCAAGGCGGCCCACGGACGACTGTCGGCCACCCGCGACGAGGCCATCCAACTGACGCTGAAGGTCTTCAAACGCGAGGGACTGGACGTGAGAGAGACCCTGCTGCGCGAGGCTGTGGAACTGATAGACAATGTGAAACTCTAAACCCTTGAAATCATGGAAAAGAATTATGAGATGTCGTTTTTCTGCGCACCTATTACTAATAAGGTGCCCTTGCGCACGGTGACCCTGATAGAGGTGGCAAAGATGGTGAAGAGCCTGTGGCTGGAGCCTCAGACCACGGTGCTGCGCAAGATTACCAGCGAGGCTGAGGCTCGCGAATTCAAGGGGAAAAATCTGCCCTATGTGACTCCTGCGGGCGTCTTCAGCTATTGCAACGACCAGTCGCTCGTGAAGCATTCGGGCGTGCTGTGTATGGACCTGGACCACATAGGCGATGTCGACGGACTGAAACACCGACTGATCAAGGACTCGCTGTTTGAGACGCTGATGGCCTTTCGCTCGCCCAGCGGAGACGGTCTGAAGTGGTTCATCAAGATTGACCTTACAAGGTGTGACCATCGCCAGTGGTTCGACGCCGTGAGAAACTATCTGATGTCGATGTATGGACTCGGCGACAAGCAGGCCGACCCGTCGGTGAGAAACGAGTCGCGAGCCTGTTTCCTCTGCTACGACCCTCAGGTGTATGTGAACCCAGCTCTTCTGACAGTTTGACAGATGACAGTTGTAGAAATGGACACACCAAACAACCCCGTATTCGACCCGATGGCGTGGCTGGCCCAGAAACCTTCGGCCACCACCCATCCCCGGTCGTCAGCACCCGCCAACACTCAGCCCACCAAGGCCTGCCAGTCTCTGTCCCATGCCGACGAACTGGCCAAGGCCACGGCTGTGGTGCGCCAGCTGATAGACCGCAACGCCAACATTGCCGAGGAGTATCTTGACTACGTGCGACTGGGCTTTGCCCTGGCCAACGGACTGGGCAGCGACGGGCGAGACCTCTATCACATGCTCTGCGCCCACAGCACCAAGTATCGCATGGAAGACTGCGAGCGCAAATGGCAGGAATGCCTGAGTAAGGCCGACGGACGCACCAGCATCGCCACCTTCTATCACATGGCCCGAGAGGCTGGGGTGGATATCAAAAACATGAAAAGATAATCGTTTAACAACTTACACAGATGACAAAAGAAACAAAAAAGGCCAAGAAGGCCAACAAGATGAAGAGCGCTTCCAACAAGAAGCAAGTCGTAACCAACAGCTACACGCCCCTGACATGGGAAGAGGTGTTTGCCAGCGACCAACTGCCGCCGCTGCCCACAGCACTGCCCAAGCTGATAGAGACCACCATATCGCAGACGCCCCCGCTGACCAGGGGCACCGTGGCCCAGGTGGCTCCCGTCCCCTTCTCGATCTATGCCCGCGGACTGCGCTTCGTCTATATCGACAACCGCACCAGGGAACTGCGCATGAACTGTCTGCTGGTGGCCCACGAGGGCGGCGGCAAGGAGTGCATCACACCACCGGTGAAACATATACTGGCCGAGGTGAAGGCCAACGACAAGAAGAACCGCCAGCGACTGAGGGAGTTTAACGAGAAGTATGACAATGCGCCCGAGGGTCATACGCCCCAGCGTCCCGAAGACCTCGACATACGCTGGTTGCACTCCGACATCACCCGTCCGCGACTGGGACAGGCCATGGAGGATGCCCAGGGTGCCTTCCTCTTCCTCAAGCTCAACGAACTGGAGGACTGGGACAAAGTAGAGGGCCAGAAGGGTAGGGCCAACTCGTTTAGCATCATGAAACTGATTGACGACGAGGACAACGATTTCGGTCAGGACCGTGTGGGCTCTAAGAGCGTGAATGTGGACGGCTGTCTGCGACTGAACTGGTTGGCCGACACCACCGAGCCTAAACTGAAGAAGTATTTCCGCTATATCCACGGCGAAGGCCCCATCAGTCGCATCACCATGGGCGGCATCCCTGAGGTGGAAATTGGTGCTCCCATCCCCGTGTTTGGCAATTACGACAAGGCCTACGACGACGCCATACGCATGTTTACCGACAACCTTAAGAAGGCCACGGGCACCGTGGTGTGTAAACAGGCGCAGCAGATGACCGAGAAACTGAAAAGCGAGATCGATGCGTTTACGTCGAAGTCGCAGGACGCCATCCTCGACACGCTCTCTCACCGAGCCCTGGTGGCTGCCTTCCGCCGTGCCTGCCTCATCTATGCCGCCAACGGCATGGAATGGGAGCCCGAGATCGAGTACTACTGCCGATGGTCCATGCAGATGGACTTGTATTTGAAATACAAACTCTTTGCCGACGACATACGCGAGGTGACCAACAGCGTGAAGTACGACAAGCCAGGGCCACAGAGTCTGCTGGACAGGGTGACGGTCAATGAACAAGGGGAATTCTCGTTTGACGAGGTGGTACGCGTCTATACCGAGAGCGGTCGTACGCCCAACGAAAAGAAGGTGAGAAACGTGCTAAGTCAATGGAAATCGAGGGGATTTGTCTTACAGATGACAAATGACAGTTACAAAAAGTGTTGATGTGTCGACACTTGGAATCGAACCAAGGACCCCCACCATGTCAAGGTGATACTCTAACCAGCTGAGCTATGCCGACAGGTCGCTTTTTTGTAAGCGGGTGCAAAGGTACGAAATTAATTCATAATTCTTAATTCATAATTCATAATTTTTTAAGATTCGTATGGTATTTAACATTTCTTTTGGAAAAATTAGGGTGGGTATAGGGGACGTGTCGGAAAATAGTTGTATATTTGCGACATAATTAATAACTAAAGCTATGCAGAAGTTCGCGGACTATATTCAGAAAATTGAGATTGACTCGCTGTGGAGCGGCAAGAAACACATCGTGTGGCAATTGGACCCGCATGTCAACATCCTGAGCGGCATCAACGGCGTGGGCAAGAGTACGATATTGAACAAGGTGGTGAAGGGGCTGACTGCCGGCGGCGAGTTTCCCAGTCACATGCTCAAGGGCGTCAGACTGGAGGTGATGCCCGAGGACTGCAAGTGGATTCGCTATGACATGATTCGCTCGCTCGACTCTAACCTGTCGCAGGCCTTCACCGAGAGCGACGGCTTCGTGCGTCAGGCGCTCACGGCCTTGGCTGGCGTGGGAGGCGGTTCGCTGCTCGACATCCAGCTCTATAACCTGCAGCGCAAATACCTGGACTATCAGGTGAACATCGGCAACCGCATCATCGAGCAGTTGCAACAGGGCCATGCCGATGCGGCTCAGCAACTGTCGCAGAAGAAGACCCGCTTCCAGGATATCGTCGACGAACTCTTTGCCGAGACGGGCAAGAAGATTGTGCGCACCGAGAACGAGATTCGTTTTACGCAGATTGGCGAGGTGCTGGTGCCCTATCAGTTGTCGAGTGGCGAGAAGCAGATGCTGGCCATCCTGCTCACCGTGCTGGTGCAGGACGATCAGCCCTACGTGCTCTTTATGGATGAGCCCGAGGTGAGTCTGCACATGGAGTGGCAGAAGCGCCTCATCGACCTGGTGATGGAACTCAATCCCAACGTCCAGATCATCATGACCACCCATTCGCCTGCCGTGGTGATGAATGGTTGGGCAGACCATGTGACCGAGGTGAGCGAAATAACAGTCTGATTGACAATTGACAAATGACAGTTGACAATTATGTCTAGCAGATTAATCGACAATATCGACAGCCGATACTTCGAGGCGGCCAACGCCTTGAGGGGAAAACGGGCACGACGCAGGATTGTGGCCTACGTCGAGAGCTATGACGACATCTATTTCTGGCGCACGGTGCTCAGTCGCTTTGAGGACGAGAAACGTTATTTCGAGGTGATGTTGCCATCGAAGGTCAACCTGACACGCGGCAAGAAGTCGGTGCTGATGAACTTCGTGGGCGACCACGTGGGGCCCGACATGATTGCCTGTGTGGATGCCGACTATGACTATCTGCTGCAGGGCGTCACCGAGCAGTCGCGCAGGGTGATTCGCAGTCCCTATGTGTTTCACACCTATGTCTATGCCATCGAGAACTACCAGTGCTATGCACCCTCGCTGCACGATGTCTGTGTGGCTGTGACGCTCAACGACCATCGCATCTTTGATTTCCAAGAGTATTTCCGCCAGTATAGCGAGGCTTGCTTCCCGCTGTTCGTATGGTCGGTGTGGGCCTATCGCACGGGGCATCACGGGCGCTTCTCGCTGTCCGACTTCAACCGCGTGGCCGACCCGGGAGGATTCACCGTGCAGAATCCACAGGTGTCGATAGAGCACATGCGACGCAAGGTGAAGACCAAGGTGCACGAGTTGCAACGGCAGTTCCCCAACAACAAGGAGGCTTATCTCAAGGTGAAGGACGACCTGCTGGCGCTGGGCATCACTCCGCAGACCACCTATCTCTATATGCAGGGGCATCACTTGTTTGACACCGTGGTGGCACCCATCCTCACCAAGGTGTGCAACCTGTTGCGTCAGGAGCGTCAGACCGAGATATACCGCTCGCAGGCTCATCGCACGCAGAAACGCAACGAGATGTCGTGCTACGAGAACTCGCAACAGGATGTGAAATCAATGCTCAAGAAAAATACGGGTTATCTGCAGTCGGAGCGCTTCGTGCAATTGCAGGAAGACGTGCGGCGATATCTGGAGGCTAGTTCTCCTTCCAGAAAGCCCGAGTGAACAGCACCAATACGGCAATAATTTCCAGACGGCCTACCAGCATCAGGAACGAGCAGAGCCACTTGATGCCCACAGACAGGTCGGCCCAAGACATCTGTGGCCCGATGTTGGTGTCGAGTCCGGCGCCCACATTGCTGATGAGGCTCAGCGAGATGGTGGCAGCATTGGTGATATCGACACCTGCCTCGACCATGATGATGGTGGTGAGCGCCAGGGCGATAATATAGATGGTGAGGAAGGCCAGAAGGGTGGTCAGACGGTTCTGGGGAATGCTTTGACCGTTCATCTTCACCGGCAGTACGGCGTTGGGATGGATGATGTGGCGGAGTTCGTTGCGCATCACTTTGAACAGCATCAGCACGCGGATGCTCTTGAAGCCGCCCGTGGTCGAACCGGCACAGGCACCCATGAACATCAGTACGCCCAGGATGGCCCATGTGATATGTGGCCACGTGCCGGCATCCATGTTGCTGAGACCCGTGGTGGTGATAAACGACACTACTTGGAATAGGGCCGAGCGGAAGGCCAACTCGAGGTCGTAGCCCATGCGCGTGAGAAGCAGATACATGATCCATGCCGTGGCAATGGCAATGGTGATGATATAGACCTTGAACTCTGAGTTCTTGAACAGGGCGCTGAACTTAAACTTAAATATGCTCATATAGAGCAGGGTGAAGTTGATGCCCGCCAGGAATTGGAACAGAATGGCCAGATACTCGATGAGCGGCGAGGCCAGAAAGATGGTGCCGTTGTGGGTGGAGAAACCGCCTGTGGCCGTGGTCGACATCGAATAGTTGGTGGCGTCAAACCACTCCATGCCTGCCAGCCAGAACGACAGACCGCAGGCCACGGTGAGCAGCACGTAGATACTCCAAATCCACTTGGCCGAGGTCGACAGACGGGGGTGCATCTTCGAGCGCATAGGGCCAGTGGCCTCGGCGGCAAACACCCTGACGCTTCCACCCACCAGAGACGGCAGAATGGCGATGGTGAAGAACACGATTCCCAAACCGCCTATCCATTGCATCAGCGAGCGCCAGAACAGCAGACCGTGGGGTAGCGACTCCACATCGTCGATGATGGTGGCTCCCGTGGTGGTGAAGCCCGACATCGTCTCGAAATAGGCATCGGTGATGCTGGGCACAGAACCGTGGATGAGGAATGGGAACATGCCGAAGAACGAGAAAATCACCCAGGTGAGCGTCACCACCACATAGGCATCGCGACGGCTCAGGGAGTTCTCGGCCTCGTGTCCGAAGAACATAAAGATGCTGCCACTTCCAAAGGTCATCAAGGTCGAAGTCATAAAGGCCATCACATCGTCTTCGTGAAACGAGAAGGCCATGGCCAAGCAGATGGCCATGAAGAACGACTCGATGAAGAGCAATGAGCCAATGATCTTCGATATGATGCGGAAGTTTACCATAAGAGGGATTTCTTGAAGTATTTCTCGGCTTTCTCAAGATGATGTCTGTGACAGAACACCATCACAGAGTCGCCAGGCAGTATCTGGGTGTTACCATTAACGAGGATGCCCTTGCCGTCGCGTACCAGTCCGCCAATGGTGATACCAAACGACAGGCCCAGGTCTTTCACAGGGCACTTGGTGACCTTCGACCCTTCGGCAGCCACAAACTCGGCCACGTCGGCATCGACCATCATCAGCGAGCGCAGATTGCGCACGTCGGCCTTGAGCATCATCTGGAAGATATGGCTGGCTGCCACCGTCTTCTTGTTGATCACGGTACCAATATCCAAACTGTCGGCCATGGGCACGTAGTCGAGGTTCTCGACCATGGCAACGGTCTTTCTTACACCCAGTTTCTTGGCGGTGAGACAAGCCAGGATATTGGTCTCGGCATTGCCGGTGAGGGCTACGAAGGCCTGTGTGTGCTTGATGCCTTCCTCGTGGAGCAGGCCCAGATCGCGGCCGTCGCCATGGATCACCATTGCGTCGGTCTCGCTGAGCAACTGGTTCAGGCGCTCGCAGCGGTCGGCGTCAATCTCGATGATCTTGGTGTTCATATAGTCGGGCATGGTCAGGGCGGCTCTCACGGCCGTCTTGCCACCACCCATGATGATGACGTTGTGCACATCCTCATAGTGCTCCTTTCCCACAATCTTGCGGATATAGGGGATATACTCGCTGGTGGTCATGAAATAGGCCAGGTCGTGGAGCTGCAACTCGTCCAGACCGCCAGGGATAATCGTGTCGCGGCCTCGCTTGATGGCCACCACATGATAGGGGTCGTTGGGGCCGCAGAGGTCTTTCAGGGGCTGGTTGAGAATCTCGCAGCCCTCGCGCAACTTGATGCCCAGCAAGACGAGGGCGCCGTTGTGCACATCCCAGCGCTGGCGCACCCACGACAGCTTCAGACCATTGATGATGTCGGTGGCTGCCAAGACTTCGGGATAGACGAGCGAGTCGATGCCCAGGTCGTGGAAGAAGGGCTGGTTTTGGGGCGAGAGGTACTCGTAGTTGTCGATGCGGGCCACGGTCTTCTTGGCTCCCAGCGCATGGGCCAGGGTGCAGGCCGTGATGTTGCGGCTCTCATAGCGAGTGACGCCCACAAAGAGGTCGGCACTGCCCACGCCAGCGTCCTTCAAGGCCTTGATGCTGGTGGGTGAGGCGTTGACAGCCATAATGTCGTAGTTGGAGTCCATGCCACCAAGGCGGTTCTCATCGTCATCGATAAGAACGCAGTCATGATGCTCTGTAGATAGGAGCTTTGACAAATGGGTGCCTACGGCTCCTGCGCCCGCAATCACAATCTTCATGTCAGTATTTCTTTCTTAATGGATTCTTTGTCTATGCCCACAATGTGGCGAAGTTCGTCCACGGTGCCATGCTCCACAAAGCGGTCGGGCAGACCCATGCGGGTGATGCGAGGCTGATAGCCGTGGTCGTTCATCCACTCCAGGACGGCACTTCCCAAACCGCCGTTGCGCACACCGTCCTCGACGGTGATGATGCGCTGGAACTTGCGGCCCACCTCGTGGAGAATGTTCTCGTCGAGGGGCTTGAGGAAGCGCATGTCGTAGTGGGCCACCGACTTCTCGGGCAGTTCGGCGATAATCTCCTGGACGTCGTTGCCTAATGGACCAATGGTCAGCACGGCCACATCATCGCCATCGGTGAGCTTGCGGCCTGTGCCCACGGGAATCTCCTGGAACGGACAGCGCCAGTCTACCAACACACCGCGACCACGTGGGTAGCGGATGATGAAGGGACCCTTGCCGTCGAGCTGGGCGGTGTACATCAGGTTGCGCAACTCGTGCTCGTTCATGGGCGAGGCAATGGTGAGGTTGGGAACGGGACGCAGGGCGGCCATGTCAAAGGCGCCATGATGCGTGGGACCGTCTTCGCCCACCAGTCCGGCTCGGTCGAAACAGAGTACGACGGGCAATTTCAGGATGGCCACATCGTGAATGATATTGTCGTAAGCGCGTTGTGCAAAGGCGCTGTAGATATTACAGAAGGGTATCAGACCGTCCTTGGCCATACCGGCAGAGAAGGTCACAGCGTGGCCCTCGGCAATGCCGACATCAAACATGCGGTCGGGCATCTCCTTCATGGGGATATTCATCGAACAGCCTGTAGGCATGGCAGGGGTCACTCCCACAATCTTGGGGTTCTGGCGGGCCAACTCCAACAGGGTGTGGCCGAAGACATCCTGGAACTTGGGGGGCATATCGTCGGTCTCCTCGGTAATCAGTTCGCCTGTATCGGGGTCAAACTTACCTGGGGCGTGCCACACGGGCTTGTAGTTTTCGGCGGGTGCATAGCCGTGGCCTTTCTTGGTGTGGAGGTGGAGCAGCTTGGGGCCTTTCATGTCCTTCAACTGCTTCAGAATGCGCACGAGTTCCGTTACGTTGTGGCCGTCGAAGGGGCCGAAATAGCGGATGTTCATGCCCTCGAAGATGTTCTGCTGCTCGGAGATAGCACTCTTCAAGGCGTTGCTCAGGCGGATGAGGCCCTTCTTGCGGCCTTCGGAGAGCAGTCCCTGCTGGGCCAGCCACTTAGCGGCCCGATAGCGCAGCGAGTTATAGGTCTCGTTGGTGCTCAGGTTGAGCAGGTATTCCTTCATGCCACCCACAGAGCGGTCTATCGACATGTCGTTGTCGTTGAGGATGATGAGCAGATCGTTGGGGGTGCTCGACACGTTGTTGAGACCCTCGAAAGCCAGTCCGCCACTCATGGCGCCATCGCCAATGACGGCCACCACCTTGTGGGCACCCTTAGCGGCTACGGCCATACCCAGGGCAGCCGAGATGCTGTTGCTGGCATGTCCGCAGATAAACGAGTCGTACTCGCTCTCTTCGGGAGTGGGGAAGGGACGGATACCGCCCAGCTTGCGATTGGTATAGAACTGCTCGCGGCGGCCTGTCAGAATCTTGTGTCCATAGGCCTGATGACCCACATCCCACACGATGCGGTCCTCGGGCGTGTTGAACACGTAATGAAGGGCTACGGTAAGTTCTATAACGCCCAGACTGGAAGCCAGATGTCCTGGGTTCTCGGCCAGTTCCTCTACGATATCCTGTCGCAGTTCAGAACAAAGCCTGGGCAGCAAATCAATATTCATTTGCCTCAGTTGGCTGGGGTTATCAATGCTATTGAGTATCTTTAGATTACTATGTTCCACGATTTAAGAATAATCATTTGGGCGACAAAGTTACAAATATTCGTTCATATTTCAAAAAGTTAGTCTAATTTTTTTGGCTGTTACATATTTATTTCATAAATTTGCAGGCAAATCGTAACCTTGAGTTGGCAGGTATGAAGTATGTTCTCTTAGAGAATCAGACGGAAAGACGATTGTCATTTTATCTTGCAATGGAAGAGTATATCGCTCGCCATATGGAGGATGATGACGACCTGTTTTTTATGTGGCAGGTGAAACCCACTGTCATCTTCGGGCGCAACCAGTCGCTGGAAAACGAGGTCAACGTGGACTACTGCCGCATTCACGGCATCGAGATGTACAGACGGAAGAGCGGCGGTGGATGTGTCTATGCTGACCAGAGCAACATCATGATGTCGTATATCTCGAAGGAAGAGAACGTCGGACTGACCTTCAACAGGTTTGTCAACATGCTCCTGCTGGTGCTCAGAAAGATGGGCATCGAGGCCACAGGTACCTCTCACAACGATGTGATGATTGGCGACAAAAAGGTGAGCGGAGCGGCCTTCTATCATCTGCCTGGGCGAAGTATTGTGCACAGCACGATGCTCTACGATACGGATATGGAGCACATGCTCCACGCCATCACGCCCAGCAAGCAGAAACTGGAGGTAAAGGGCATCAAGAGCGTCCGTCAGCGCATCACGCTGCTCAAGGATCACACATCGCTGACGTTGGAGGAGTTCAAGGCGCTGGTGCGAGCGACGCTCTGCCAGGGAGAACGGGTGTTGACGCCCGAAGAGGTCTCGGGCATCGAGCAATTGGAACTGACCTATCTGAAAGAAGAGTTTATCAACCGAATACATTAATTAAATTGAATACTAAAAACTTAAGACAATGGCAATAAAACAAGAAAAACAGGATCGGGAGAAAAGAACATGTCTCTATGAGCGACATATCGCAGAGGGGGCATTCATGGCACCGTTTGCCAATTTCTGCATGCCCATTCAGTATAAGAACATTCAGTTGGAGCACCTGGCCGTGCGACATAAGTGTGGTCTCTTTGACGTCTCTCACATGGGAGAGGTCACGGTGAAGGGCAAAGATGCAGAGCGATACGTACAACACATCTTTACAAATGATGTTGCCAATGCTCCCATTGGTAAGATATATTATGGTATGATGTGTCGCGAGAATGGCGGTACGGTGGACGACCTCCTGGTCTATAAGATGGGCGAAAATGATTTCTTCCTTGTCATCAATGCCGCCAACATCGATAAGGACTGGGCATGGATGCAACAGCAGGCTAAGGGGTTTGAGATTGACTTGCAAGACCGTAGTGACTTCTATGGGCAGATAGCCCTGCAAGGGCCAGAGGCCGAGCAGCGCATGGAGGAAATCTTGGGGCTGCCTTGCCGAGAAATGACTTTCTATACTTGCAAGACCATCGATGGCGTCATCGTATCACGTACGGGTTATACGGGTGAGGATGGCTTCGAGGTCTATGCTTCTCATGAGTATATCCAGCGTTGCTGGGATAAACTGATTGACGCTGGTGTGCAGGCTTGTGGACTGGGTTGTCGCGATACGTTGCGCTTTGAGGTGGGATTACCTCTCTATGGTGATGAACTCTCAGAGGAAATCTCGCCCATCATGGCTGGGCTGGGCATGTTTGTCAAGCTCGACAAACCGGAGTTTGTGGGCAAGGAGGCACTAGCCAAGCAGAAGGCCGAGGGACCGACCAAGAAGCTTGTAGGCATTGAGTTGGACGACAAGGCGATTCCTCGTCATGGCTATACGGTACTGAAAGATGGTCAGCCTATTGGCGAGGTCACTACTGGCTATCATGGCATCTCGGTTGATAAGAGTGTCTGTATGGCCCTTGTCGATGCGCAGTATGCTGCCTTGGGAACCGAGGTGGAGATTCAGATTCGCAAGAAGGTGTTCCCAGGAAAAGTGGTTAAGAAACAATTCTATCATAAGAGTTATAAAAACTAAAAACTTAAAAATAATACTATGGCTAAAGTAATTGAAGGACTCTTTTATAGTGAGTCACACGAGTATGTAAAGGTGGAAGGTAACGTGGGTTACATCGGTATCAGTGACTATGCTCAGCATGCGTTGGGCAATGTGGTCTATGTCGATATGCCCGATGTGGATGATGAGATAGAGGCTGGCGAGGAGTTTGGCGCCGTGGAGAGCGTCAAGGCCGCCAGCGATCTGTTTGCACCCGTCAGCGGCAAGGTCATCGAGGTCAACGAGGCGCTTGACGACCAGCCCGAGCTCATCAACCAGGATCCCTATGAGAACTGGATTATTAAGGTGGAACTGAGTGATAAGTCGCAGCTCGATGAACTGATGGACGCCAAGGCTTACGCCGCTTTCTGTGAGAAATAATGCTTAATCTTAAATGTTTAATCTTTAATCCTTGATGTTTAAATATTTTCCCCATACTGAAGAGGACCTGAGGGAAATGCTGGACAAGGTGGGCTTGAAATCTCTTGAAGGCCTATATGACCAGATTCCAGAGGATATCCGCTTCAAAGGTGACTATGAGATTCCGCTGGGGGCGAGTGAAATAGAGGTGCGCCAACTGTTTGAGAGACTGGGTTCTCAGAATCAGCAGATGACCTGTTTCGCAGGCTATGGTGTCTATGATCATTACACGCCGTCGGTGATTCCAAACTTACTCTCACGTTCGGAGTTCCTCACTTCCTATACACCCTATCAGGCTGAGATCTCGCAAGGCACGTTGCATTATATCTTTGAGTATCAGAGCATGATGGCAGAACTCACAGGTATGGACATCAGTAACGCCTCTATGTATGACGGTACTACGGCTACAGCAGAGGCTATGTTGATGGCTGTGGCTGCGGGTAAGAAGCAAAACAAGGTACTGGTGTCGGAAACCGTGAATAGTAACACACGCAAGGTGCTCGACACTTATGCTCTGCATCATGGTGTAGAACTTGAAACAATTGCCGGAAAGGATGGTGTAACTGACATTGATGACCTGAAGGCTCGTCTTGCTGATGGTGGCGTGGCTGGTGTAATCGTGCAGCAACCCAATGCTTATGGTATTATCGAAGACTATACGGGTTTTGCGGATGTTTGTCATGAGAACAAGGCGCTTTTTATCATGAATAGTGTGGCAGCCGACCTCGCTGTGTTGAAGACGCCAGGAGAGTGGGGGGCTGATATTGCTGTGGGTGATGGACAATCGCTGGGCATCCCCATGCAGTATGGCGGTCCGTATGTGGGCTATATGTGCTGCACGGAGAAGCTTATCCGCAAGATGCCAGGACGTATTGTGGGTATGACAAATGACAATCGCAATCAGCGTGTCTTCGTACTGACTCTTCAGGCTCGCGAACAGCATATCCGTCGTCAGAAGGCCACTTCGAATATCTGTTCAAACCAGAGCCTGATGGCTCTGTGGGTGACGGTCTATCTGTCGCTGATGGGTAAGCAAGGGCTGAAAGAGGCTGCACAACTCTCATATGCGGGTGCTCATTATCTATGTGATGGACTGATGAAAACAGGTAAGTTCCATTTGGTATATGATAAGCCTTTCTTCAATGAATTCCTGGTGAAGTATGATGGTGATACGGATGCGCTCTACCAGCGTTTTATCGAAGCAGGCATTTTGGGCGGAGTGAAACTTGATACTGGTATTCTGTTTGCTGTTACAGAGAAACGTACAAAAGAAGAAATAGATAACCTTTTAACGATTGCTGCCCTATGAATAACAGACTTTACGGAAACCTGATTTTCGAACTCTCAAAGGAGGGTCGCAGAGGTTGTTCATTGCCCAAGAATTATTTTGGTGATTATGAGATACCGGCTTCGATGAAACGTACCCAGGATGCAGCTCTGCCAGAGTGTGATGAGTTGACGGTGGTGCGTCACTATACGAATCTGTCGAACAATAACTTTGGTGTGGATACGGGCTTCTATCCTCTTGGGTCTTGTACCATGAAGTACAATCCTAAGATTAACGAAGAGATAGCAGCACTTCCACAGTTCCAGAACTTGCACCCGTCGCAACCTGCACAAACGGCTATGGGAGCTAAAGCGGTAGTCGCCATGCTCAACAAGGCTCTTTGTGCGCTGACTGGCTTGGCTCAATTCACGTTTAAGCCTTATGCTGGTGCACATGGCGAATTGACTGGATTGATGGTGATTGATAACTATCATCGTTCGCGTGGTGATATGGCAAGGAAAAAGGTGATTGTTCCTGATAGTGCTCATGGCACAAATCCTGCTTCAGCAGCTGTCTGTGGCTTGGAGATAATCGAGGTTAAATCTTCTTCTGATGGTCTGGTTGATTTGGTAGACCTGGAACGTTTGGTCTCTCAGGAAGGTCCCAATATCGCCGCAATGATGATGACCAACCCTAATACGCTTGGTCTCTTCGAGACGCATATCCCAGAGATTGCCAAACTCATTCATGACTGTGGCGGACTGATGTATTATGATGGCGCTAACCTCAATCCTATGTTGGGTGCTTGTCGTCCGGGTGATATGGGCTTCGACGTGATGCACATTAACTTGCATAAGACGTTCTCGACACCTCATGGTGGAGGTGGGCCTGGTGCTGGCCCAGTGGGTGTACGTGATGGCCTGCAGGAATTCTTCCCCTTTGTCTCACCTTATCAGGGCAACTTCGGAGTGATGATGAGGGCTTATACCTACATCCTTTCGCTGGGGCGTGACCAGATTAAGAATGTGGGACCGTTAGCCACGCTGAATGCCAACTATATCAAGGAATCGCTGAAGGATGTTTACGAACTACCTATAGATACTGTTTGCTGTCATGAGTTCGTGTTCGACGGACTCAAAGATAAGTCTACTGGTGTTACCACAATGGATGTGGCAAAGCGATTGCTTGACTATGGTTATCATGCGCCAACGATCTACTTCCCTCTATTGTTCCATGAGTCGTTGATGATAGAACCTACGGAGAATGAGTCGAAGGAGACGCTGGATGCTTTCATTGCTGTGATGAGAAAGATTGCCGAGGAGGCCAAGGATGATCCGGAACTGGTGAAGTCTGCGCCTCATAACACGCCTATCGGACGTGTGGACGATGTGCTGGCAGCCAAACATCCTATTGTTACTTATAAACAAATGATGAATGATGCAAACTGATCTTGCAATTATTGGCGCAGGTCCGGGTGGCTATCGTGCGGCGGAATATGCGGCCTGTCAGGGCTTGAAGGTGGTTGTCTTTGAGGATGGTCATGTGGGTGGTACCTGCCTGAATGTGGGCTGTATACCTACCAAGACCTACGTTCATAGCGCTTCTTTTGCTGAGGCTCGTGAACGGATGCAACAGGTTGTTGGTCAGTTGCGAAGTGGTGTGGAGACCATCCTTTCGCATCCCAACATCACCTTGGTTCGTGAGAAGGCCTCACTCGTTGACAACCATACCGTTGTCTGTTCCATTAGTGGCGATACTATCACCACCAAGAATATCATAATAGCAACGGGATCCGAGACAAAATGGCTTCCTATCAAGGGGCTTGACGACCCTCGTGTGGTGGATTCCACGGGATTGTTGAACCTTGAAAACCTGCCCAAGCGTTTGGCCATTATTGGCGCTGGTGTCATTGGTATGGAGTTTGCCTCTGTCTTCAATCGCTTTGGTTCTGAGGTTACGGTGATAGAGTTCCTCAAAGAGTGCTTGCCTGCGCTTGACAGCGACATCGCCAAACGTCTGCGTAAGACGCTGGAGAAACAGGGTGTCTCCTTTAAAATGAAGACTGCAGTCGAGAATATTGCTGATATCGATGCTGATGTTATCTTGATGGCTACGGGGCGAAAACCTCGAGTGCAAGCAGACTTTGCCAATGTAGGTGTTGAGTTTGACGAACGGGCTGGTGTTAAGGTTGATGATGATTTCCAAACTTCTGTGAAGGGTATCTATGCTATTGGCGATGTGAATGGCAGGCAGATGCTGGCCCATGCGGCTGAAATGCAGGCTGTTCATGCTGTGAATCATATCCTTGACAAGAAGGACGCTATTCGTTTCGATATCATGCCTGCCGCTATTTTTACGACTCCGGAGGCTGCATGTGTCGGCCCCACAGAGGAGCAACTTAAGGAGCGAGGTGTTGCCTACGAGTGTCGCAAGGCATTCCTTCGCGCTAACGGCAAGGCCTTGACGATGAATGAGACAGAGGGAATGTTGAAACTTTTCTCAGAGCCTGAAGCAGGACGTATCCTAGGTTGTCATGCCTATGGCGCTCATAGTGCCGATATGGTGCAGGAGGTCAGCGTGCTGATGTGTCGAGATACGACTATCACACAATTGCGCGATATGGTGCACATCCATCCCACACTCAACGAGTTACTGCTGACTGCTGCCCAGTCTTAATAGTTTGACGTTGTTCATCAGCAACTGTGCCGTCTCTTGGTCTATCAGGTGTTCATTCTTGCTATAGACGATGGTGCAGTTGCTGATGTTGATGTTGTTGACGCACTCCAGTCCTTTGATGCCCTTGGCCTTGATGCCTGTCTTGCAGTTGTAACATACCACATTGTTGATGTGGATATCCTGGAACTGCGGTGCCCATTGGCGGTCAGCATCAGTAAATACTGGGACAGCGCTATTATCGCCAGCCTGTCGGTTGACATAGTCGCATTGAAAGGCAATGGCCTCGCCCGCAATGTCGTTCATCATGATATTGCTGATATAGAGGGCTTCCGTTCGTCCGCCTCGTCCCAGCGAACTCTTGAATCTCAGACCGATATCAGTACCGCTGAAAGTGTTGTTTCTGACTACGATTCGCCGGATGCCACTGGCAATCTCGCTACCCAACACAAAGCCACCATGGGCGTGGTTCACGGTATTGTGCATGATTACCATATCTTCACATCCTGCAATGTCGCGTCCTTTGGTGGGCTTGTTGCTCTTTAGGCAGATACCATCATCTCCCACGCTGACTGTGCTGTTGACAATCAAAGCCTGTCGACAATCGGACAGGTCGATGCCATCGGCATTCTGTACGTTCCATTCAGAGCGTACGGTGATACCATCGATGATGATGTTCTCGCAGAAACAGGGATGCACATGGAAACGTGGCGCATTTTGGATAGTTACTCCTTCTATCAGAATGTTCTGACAGTCGCTTAGTCTGATGAGGTCGTTGCGCATTCCTTCCTGCTTCCTGGCATCGTCAGCGATATCGGGATAGCCACTGGCCATCTGCCAAGGATACCACAGGTCACCTTTTTCCGTCACCTGTCCACCCATATCCAGATAGCGCTCCCATTCTGTGTTGCTCGACTTGAGTCGTTTCACGGGTCGCCATTGCTGTCCGTTCCCATCTATAACGCCTTGTCCAGTAATGGCGATGTTCTTTTGTTTGGAGGCATGGATGCAAGGTAGTACACGTCTCACTCCGTCGTTTTTTTCGAGATAGAGGCGCTTGTCGGGCGAGAAAACCACGATGGCGTTGCGTTCCAGATGCAGTTCTGTGTTGCTTCTCAGCGTGATAGGGCCTGTCAGCCACACTCCCTCAGGAATCGTGAGACGTCCTCCTCCTTGCTCGGTTAATCGTTTCAGCCCTTTCTCAAAGGCTTCTGTGCAAAGTGTGACACCGTCGCCAACGCCTCCCACGTCTTTCAGGTTTATTTCGTTTTGGGGAATCACTACTGCTTCCACCGCCTTCACCTGTGTAGGCAGATCTTTGTAGTACGATTTGTAGTCTGTTGCCTCAATAGTAATTACGAGACAAAGCAGACTGCATAATATCCATAATCTCTTGGTCATAGTCCATTGTTTTAGCGTGCGCAAAGATACGAAATAAAACTGAAACGGAAAAGAAAACCGTGTTTATTTGTTCAGCGCATCAAACAGATGGTCGAGGGCCAAATCGGCATTGCCATTGGCTTCGTTCAGAAGTGTAACAAACTTCGATCCGATGATAGCGCCAGCAGCGTTATCCTGTGCTGCCTTTAGAGTCTGGGCATTGCTGATGCCGAAACCAATCATGCGAGGGTTGCGCAGGTTCATGGCGTTGATGCGGCGGAAGTATTCCTGCTTCTGATCATCGAAACTCTTTTGGGTACCTGTAATAGAGGCTGAGCTGACCATATAGATGAAGCCATCGGTATGCTCGTCGATAAAGCGGATGCGCTCTTCGCTGGTCTCTGGGGTGATAAGCATGATGATGCGCAGGTCGTACTTGTCGGCAATGGGCTTCACAATGTTCTGATAGTCATCAAAGGGAAGGTCTGGGATGATAGCTCCGCTGACACCTGCCTCTACGCAACTCTGACAGAACTCCTCGATGCCGTAGTGCAGTATAGGATTCAGATAGCCCATCAGCACGAGGGGAATCTCTACTTGGTCTTTGATGGCAGTCAGTTGTTTGAAGAGTGTTTTCAGGTTCATGCCGTTTTTTAGTGCCTGTGTGGCGGCACTCTGAATGACGGGACCATCAGCCAAAGGATCGCTGAATGGAATACCTACTTCAATCATCGCAATGCCGCGACGCTGCATGGCAAGAATTACGTCTGCAGTACCTTCGAGTGAAGGGCAGCCTGCACAAAAATAGAGCGAAAGGAGCTTCTCGTTCTTCTTATTTTCGAAAAGGGAATTAATCTTGTTCATAACTGTTCTAAGAATTGTTTGAGTTTATTGATATCTTTGAGGGCAGGTGCTGTTTCGAAACGAGAGTTCAGGTCAATGCCTATGCATTGGGGATGACTGAAGTTCTTTACTTTCTCAGCATCTTCTGGCCCAATGCCTCCGCTGAGTAGGAAGGGCTTCTTGCCGTCGTAAGCGTCGAGGACACTCCAATCGAACTGCAGACCACTACCTCCAACAGACTGGCATTTGGTATCGAAAAGAAAATAATCTACGATATCTTCATATGCCTTGTATGTTGTGATGTCTTTATGGCTATTAACGCTGATAGCCTTGATTACAGGACGGGTCATCTGCACGACGTATTCGGGTGATTCGTGACCGTGGAGCTGGATGTAGTCGAGTTCATATTCGTCAGCGAGACGTTTGACAGTCTCAATGTCCTCATCTACAAACACACCCACACGTTTCACCTTGCTGGGCAGGTATTCAGGACGCTTGCTGACGAACCGACTGGATTTTGGCCAAAAGATAAAGCCCATTAAGTTGATGCCCAGAGCTTCAGCCTCGCGGATGTTTTCAGCATCCCTCATGCCACAAACCTTTATTAATTCACAATTCATAATGCACTATTTATAATTGCAAGATGAATTCGTTTAATGCCTGGCCTGGGTCAGCTGTCTTCATGAAGTTCTCACCAATGAGGAAACCGCGGAAACCTGCCGAGCGGAGCTTCTTGACGGTCTCAGGATTCGAGATGCCACTCTCGCTAACCTTGACAGCCTCCTTTGGTAGGAGCTCTGCCAGACGGAATGAGTTCTCTACATCCGTGACAAACGAACCAAGGTTGCGATTATTGATGCCACAGACATCGGGCTCCAGTTCGGCATACTCCAGTTCTGATTCTGAGTGCATCTCAAGCAATACCTCCATCCCAAGCGCATGTGCCTTGTCCATCAGCTGCTTGCATTCCTGTTTTGATAGGCAGGCAGCAATCAGCAATACAGCAGATGCTCCGTAGAGGGCAGCTGCATAGAGTTGAGCCTCATTGATGACAAAGTTCTTATAGAGGATGGGCAAGGTAACGCCACTCTGACGAGCCTGACGGATGAAGTCATCACATCCGCCGAAGTAATGCTCGTCGGTGAGGATGCTGAGGGCTGCCGCACCATTCTGCTGATACGACATCGGGATGATGTCGGCACGCCCATCTTCTTTAATCCAGCCTTTAGATGGTGAACGGCGCTTAAACTCGGCAATGATGCCCGATGGGCTCTGGAGCAAAGCCTCGCGCAAAGATGGCTTCTTTGCGCATAGACGCTCCAGTTCCAACTGCTTGTGGGCAACAATTTCTTGAAGAATATCCATAACTTATGAATTTAGTTCTACGAACTTCTTGAATGTCTTTAGTGCATTGCCGCTGTCGATACTCTCGCGTGCAATCTCAATGCATTCTTCGATACTCTTCTGTCCTTTTTCCAATACCTGAATACCAAAAGCTGCATTAGCTAGCACGATGTTCTTCTGGGCAGGTAGCGCACGATTCTCGAGTACAGAGTCGAAGATTTCAGCGGCCTCTTCTTCTGTTGCTCCACCAACGAGTTCCTCTGGCTTGGCAATTTCAAAGCCCAGGTCTTGTGGCTTGAAGATACGTTCGTAGTCCTTGGTCGTTACCTTGAAGTCGCCAGTGAGCGAAATCTCGTCATAGCCATCAATACTGTTAACGATACCATAGTCGATACCCAATTTCTGATACACCTGGTGATAGAGGCGCATCTGATCGAGGTTGGCCACACCAAGTAATTGGCATTTGGGCTGACTGGGATTGACGATGGGACCCAGGAGATTGAATATCGTGGGGAAGGGCAATGCCTTGCGGATTGGCCCAACAAACTTCATTGCTTTGGCAAAGAGTTGGGCGTGCAGATACACTATACCAGCCTCGTTCAACGAACGGTTCAGCTTGTCGATATCATCCGTAAACTTGATACCATGATGTGCAATCACGTTTGATGCACCACTTACTGATGTTGCTGCATAGTTGCCGTGCTTGGCCACCTTATAGCCAGCACCAGCAATTACAAAGCAGGCTGTAGTAGAGATGTTGAATGTGTTCTTTCGGTCGCCACCAGTACCTACAACGTCGATATATCGGTCGCAGTCGAGGATGGCTGGAACGCCTGTCTCCAAGATGCCGTCGCGGAATCCCAGCAGTTCCTCAACGGTGACGCCACGCATCTGCAGACAGGTAAGCAGAGCAGTAATCTGTTCGTTGGGGTACTCACTATGGGTAATACCTATTAAGATTGTTTTCATCTCCTCGCGGGAGAGCTCTTCGTGGTTTAGCAGGCGGAAGAGGTAGCCTTTCATTGTCTGTTCCATTTTTATTTGATTTTTTGAAATTCTAAAGAAAAAGTTAGAGAAAGAGCCAGTTCTGAATCATCTTCTTGCCATCGGGAGTAAGCACGCTTTCAGGATGGAACTGGATGCCTCGGATGTTGAGCGTTTTATGACGGAGGGCCATTATCTGACCTTCGTCGCTGACAGCGGTGACCTCTAGGCAGTCGGGCAGTCCTTCTTTTGCGACCACCCATGAGTGATAGCGGCCGATAGTGATGTCGCGTTCAATGCCGCTGAAGATGGGATCATCGGTGACGATGTGACAAGGTGTTGCCACACCATGGAAGACATCCGATAGATTCTCGAGGCTGGCGCCAAACGCTTCGCCGATGGCCTGATGACCTAAGCAAACACCCAATATGGGCTTCTTGCCAGCATAGGTTCGAATGACGTCGAGCAGCAATCCTGCCTCCGAGGGAATACCAGGACCTGGCGAGAGTACGATCTTGTTATAGGGCTCCAGATCAGAGAGTTCAAACTGATCGTTACGCAGTACGGTGACCTCGGCTCCGAGCTCTTTTATCAGGTGACTCAAGTTATAGGTAAATGAGTCGTAATTATCGATAATGACTACTTTCATTGTCTTGTGTGTCTAATAGGGTTATAGGATGGCTGCCTTTTCGATGGCTCTTCGAAGGGCACCTAATTTGTTGTTCACCTCTTGCAGTTCGTATTCCTCGTTGCTCTTGGCCACGATGCCACCACCAGCCTGGAACCAGAGTTCGCCGTTGCGACTGACGAAGGTGCGGATGGTGATGGCCTGATTCAGACTACCGTCAAGGCCGATGATGCCGATACAACCACCATAAGCGCCGCGGTTGTGTGGCTCATATTCGCTGATGAGTTGCATGGCGCGAACCTTAGGAGCGCCAGAGAGTGTTCCAGCAGGGAATGTGTCAATAAACGCCTTGATGGGGTCGGCATCTTTGTCCAGTTCTCCGGAGACACGTGATACCAGATGAATCACGTGTGAATAGTATTGAATATCCTTATAGTAATCTACCTTCACATCATGACAGTTTCTCGACAGGTCATTGCGAGCCAGGTCTACCAGCATTACATGCTCTGCATTCTCTTTGGGGTCATTGCGCAGGAACTCGGCGCCTTTGCGGTCTGCCTCTGCGTCGCCCGTACGCTTGGTGGTTCCGGCAATGGGATCGATGTAGGCCTTGCGTCCTTCGATGCGGCAATGCGTTTCGGGCGAAGAACCGAAGATGCGGAAACCACCAAAGTCGAAATAGAACAAGTAAGGACTGGGGTTGATGCTCCTCAAGGCACGATAGAGTTTGAAGTCATCACCCTCATATTTCTGAATGAAGCGGCGAGAGAGTACAATCTGGAAGACATCGCCACGCAGGCAATGCTGTATGCCCTTGCGGATGTTGGCCTTGTGTTCCTCGTCTGTCAGAGGTGATGTAAAATCGCCAACGGGATGGAAGTCGTAGGCTTTTACTGAGGCCTTGTTCATCGCCTTGAGAATATTTGAAATTTCTGAGTTGTCTGATAGTGTCACCACTTTGAGCATATTGTTATGATGGTCAAACTCAATCACCACCTTATATAATATATAGAGTAGGTCGGGTGCATCATTCTTTGCCTGAGTCTCATCCTTTACGTTGATGTCCTCAAAATAGCGTACGGCATTAAACGATGTGTAGCCAAAGAGTCCGCAGACGCTAGCATCCTCACCTTCCACCCTGATGTGATCTATGAGAGCGTGGATGGCCTTATCCGAGCGATAATCTCTATTTACCTCATGCTGGAACGTTGTTCCGTCTGGATAGGTGACTGTGGCGACGCCATGTCCGATGGCTACGCTGGCAATGGGGTTGATGCCGATAAACGAGCGCGAGTTGCTCTGGTCGTGATAGTCCGAACTCTCCATCAATGCACTTTTTGGATATAGGTCGCGCAGGCGCATATACACGCCTACAGGTGTGTAAAAGTCGGCGAGAATTGTCTTGCTGGTTGTCTGATAATGAAAAAACTTCTCCATGATTATTGCGCCATTTCTTTATTGTTCAAGTAAGTCTCAATGTCTTTGTCGCCGCGTCCACTTACGGTCAGCACCACCACATCGTCCTTCTTGAAGCTGAGCTTCGACAGGGCTGCGATAGCGTGGGCACTCTCGATGGCAGGGATGATTCCCTCCATGCGTGTCAGTTCGTATCCTCCGCGGATGGCCTCGTCATCATTGATAGATAATACCTTTGTGCGGCCTTGCTTAGCCATGTTGCAATGCATAGGACCTACGCCGGGATAGTCAAGGCCTGCGCTGATGGTAAAGGCTTCTTCAATCTGACCGTCTTCATTCTGCATCACTAGCATCTTGGCACCATGCAGGATGCCCACTGTGCCTTTGTGGATGGTGGCTGCCGTGTGGTTGGTCTCCCAACCATGTCCACCAGCTTCAGCCAATACAATCTTTACGCGTTCGTCATCCATATAGTGATAGATGGTGCCGGCGGCATTCGAGCCTCCACCGATGCAAGCGATGAGATAGTCGGGGTAGTTTCGGCCAATCTTCTCTTCAAGTTGCCATTTTATTTCCTCAGAGATGACGCTCTGCATCTTTGCCACGAGGTCTGGGTAGGGATGGGGCCCCATTGTTGAGCCGACGATATAAAAAGTGTCGGCAGGATGGCAGCACCAGTCGCGAATAGCCTCGCTGCAGGCATCGCTCAGCGTCATGTTGCCAGTGCGAACGGGATGCACCTCGGCTCCCAGCATCTTCATTCGCTCCACATTGGTGTGCTGTCGCTCCACGTCGGTAGCTCCCATAAACACCTCGCACTTCATGTTCATCAACGCACATACTGTAGCTGTGGCTACACCATGCTGACCAGCACCTGTCTCAGCAATGATGCGAGTCTTGCCCATCTTCTTGGCTAACAGAATCTGACCGATGGTGTTGTTGATCTTGTGGGCACCTGTGTGGTTCAGATCCTCGCGTTTCAGATACAGTTGGCATCCGTACTTCTCGCTCATCCTGCTGGCATAGTAGAGAGGTGATGGACGACCTACATAGTCTTTCAGTAGCGCATGATACTCCTGCTTGAACTCCTCGCTTTCGATAATGGGCAGATAGGCCTTCTGCAAGTCCTTCACGCACTTGTACAGGATCTCGGGCACGTAGGCTCCGCCAAACTCTCCGTAAAAACCTTTTTCGTCAACTTGATACTTACTCATATATTTTGTTTTTATGTCGTTATGACGTTATTGTAAAACTTTTGAGGGGCCTGTCGCAAGAACGACAGGCCCCTCATCTTGTATCCTTATGCATTTGCTATAGGTACGCGGCTATCTTCTCACGATCTTTGTAATCTTGAGTTGCGCCACCACCAATAGTTGTTTGCATTCATTGTCATTTCTACAATTGTTTTATAATTCGGCAGCAAAAGTAGGTATTTTCTTTCAATCTGCCAAATTTTTGGCCAATTATTTTTCGATTTGGCTAATTTTTCTTTATACCAAGTGACTAATTAAGTCCTCACGGTCGCCAGGAAGCATGTCGATAACGGGAATCTCGACCATCGTGTAGCAACCAGGCTGCAGGCGCATAGAAGCACGTGCCACGTTAACCAGCACCTGACCTGTGAGGGCGGGGTTGTTGATGCTCATATTGAACTCCAAACGCTGGTTCTGAGTCTTACCGCTCACACCCTTACGTACCAGATTTACACCATGACCCATGTCGCGAACGTCATCCACGCTCTCTACCTGGAAAACGTGAGTCTCGTCGCTGGCAAAATAGGGGTCAGCCTTGATGGCTTTGGTGACCTCTTCCAACTTGGCGCCTTCTTCCAGTTCAACATATACCATACGACGGTGGATGCCCTCACCCAAGGGAATGGTCATAGAAAGTGCGTTCTTCACGCCTTCCTTAGAGCGGACACAAACGCTGTGGCCCATAGACATGCCAGGTCCGAAGTTGGTGTATGAAAGACCTTTGGGAGCCAAACTCTGCATCAGGGTGCGTACGATAGAGTCTGAACCTGGATCCCATCCAGCAGCGATGACGCTCACCGTATTGGTTTTCTTGTTGATGTCCATCAAAGTGCGGCGATAGTCACGGATGAGTCCGTGGATATCGAAAGAGTCAACTGTGTTGATGCCCAAGGGCAGAATCTGCTTGGCATATTCTTCGCACGAGCGGGTAGGGGTAGCCAGAATGGCCACATCAACGTCCTTCAGTTCCTTGATGTCCTTTACTACTTCATACTGTGCCAATTCTGTGGGCTTGTTTTCAGCGCCATTGCGACGCACGATTCCGGCTACTTCAAAGTCGGGTGCTGTCTCCAGTGCCTCGAGTGCATACTTACCGATGTTGCCGTAACCAACGACGGCTGCTCTTATTTTTTTCATTTTTACTTAATATTTTGTTGTCCCATTATTAATTTGCGGTTGCAAAAGTACTGCTTTTATATGAATTAGGTTACCATATGACATATAAATAATCTAAAAACTGTCAGTTTGTGATAATTCGCAATATTCTAGCCTGCAAATACAATAAATTGTTAGTCTTGGACGTTTAAATAGGTGTATATATACAAAATTGAAAGTTATGATTGAATACATCAAGGGTGAACTGACAGAATTGACCCCCGCTTTGGCTACTATTGAAGCCGCTGGCGTGGGCTATGGTTTGAATATTTCCCTCAATACGTTTAGTGCCGTTCAAGGCAAGAAAGAAGTACGTCTCTATGTCTATGAAGCTATTCGCGAGGATGCTCACGTCCTCTTCGGTTTCTATAATAAAAAGGAACGCGAGATGTTCCTGTTGCTTATCACCGTCAGTGGTGTGGGTGCCAATACGGCTCGTATGATGCTATCAGGTATGAGTGTCTCAGAACTCTGTTCCGCCATCTCTACAGGCAATGCCAAACTCATTCAGAGTATCAAGGGTATTGGCAAGATGACTGCTCAGCGTATTATCGTCGATTTGCGCGATAAGATTGTGGCTCTCGGCATTGCCGATGAGATTCCAGCTGGTGGTGTTGTTGCTGCTCCTATCAATAATGCTGTACGTGATGAGGCTGTTGCAGCCCTCACAATGTTGGGCTTTGCACCTGCACCTACGCAGAAAGTTGTCGTCCAGATATTGCAAGAGCAGCCCACATTGCCTGTTGAACAGGTGGTGAAGTTGGCTTTGAAGCAAATAAAGTAAATTTTTTCCAGAAAACATTTGCTTAACTCACAAAAAATGCGTACCTTTGCACCCGCTTTAGAGAAACGGGTGTTTTCCAGAGTGGCCAAATGGGGCAGACTGTAAATCTGCTGTCTTTCGACTTCGGTGGTTCGAATCCATCAGCACCCACTTCTAAAAGCCCTAATCACACACACATAAAGTCGGCTCTTTTGATTCTATGGTCAAGAGAGCCGATTTTTAGATTAGTGGTGAACGAACTGAAACTATGATAAAGAAGATATACTATACACTCTGTCTGCTGACAATGTGCCAGGCAACCTTTGCCGATGGAAAGTTGACGGGAACGGTGATAGGCACCAAGGAAACGGTGGACTATGCGGATTTCAGCAAATCGACCAAGGTTAATACTTGTAAGGATGCTTTCGATGGTGATTTAAATACCTATTTTGCATCGTGGGAAAGGAGTTACACTTGGGCCGGACTGGATCTGGGTGAACCCCATGTTATTACAAGGGTGGGGTGGTCGCCTCGAAACGATGGACAAGGTGAGAAACGTGTGCAACTTGGCGTTTTTGAGGGAGCCAATCGTGCGGATTTTATGGATGCTCTGCCCCTTTATATTATTACAGAGAAGGGAACGATTGGTCAGATGTCATATGCTAATGTCAGTTGTTCTCGCGGCTTCCGTTATGTCAGGTATGTGGGGCCTTCGGATGCTCGCTGCAATATTGCCGAGTTAGAGTTCTATGGCTATCAGGGTGAGGGTAACGACAGCAGCCTGTATCAGTTGACAAACCTGCCCACCGTCAGTATTCATACACTTGACAATGAGATTCCTTACGATAAAACACATCAGATTGTATCGCAACTGACCATCATTTCTGATAATGGCACCAAGTTGCTCTCTGAGTCTGGAACAACACGCGAGAGGGGAAACTATTCACGCTCTTTTCCTAAAAAGCCTTATCGCATTAAGTTTGACAAGAAACAGCGTGTGCTTGATGCTCCCGCAAAGGCTAAGAAGTGGACGCTGATTAATAATTATGGCGATAAAACGTTGATGCGCAACCTGTTGGCTTTTGAACTGAGTCGTCGGTTAGGTATGGCATACACACCATTTGGAACAGCTGTCGATGTGTTGTTAAACGGTGAATACAAAGGCTGTTATCAGTTGTGTGATCAGGTGAACATCAATAAAAACCGCGTTAATATCACAGAGATGACCCCAGAAGACAATGAGGGAATAGCCTTGACAGGTGGCTATTTTGTGGAGATTGACGCATATGCCGATCAGGAAAAGTCGTGGTTCAATTCTAATAAAGGTAATCCCGTCACCATCAAATCGCCTGACGAGGACAGCATAACGTCTAAGCAGAAGACCTATATCAAGAACTTCTTCAATAAGATGGAAGCCCAATGGAAGACCTATCTGGATCTAAACAGTTTTCTGCGCCATTTCCTTGTTGGAGAGTTGTCGGGCAACACGGATACCTATTGGAGCGTGTTTATGTATAAAGAGCGCGATGATGATATGATGTACACCGGGCCTGTATGGGACTTCGACTTGGCGTTTAACAATGACAACCGCACCTATCCTGTCAACAATAAGAAAGACTATATCTATAGGAGTGGTGGAAGCTGTGCAGGAAATATGCGTAGCTTTGTGGACAAGATTGTGGTGAGTGATGCCAATGCTAAATCGCAGTTGGTGGGACTATGGGATGAGGCACGTCAGGGCGGATTGACCGAGGAGTATATGGTGGCTTATATTGACTCTTTGGAAGAAACTTTGCAGCAATCCCAGAAACTCAACTTCCTCCGTTGGCCTATCATGAATCAGTATGTTCATCAGAATCCAAAGGTCTGGGGTAATTATCAGGCAGAGGTGGAAAACGTGCGCACTTATATGAAAGAACGTATTGCTTGGATGGATAAGAAGTTGAATTACACCTTTGTACCCAGTGGCATAGCCGATGTGTCAGTTGATACGTCGAAGGCCTATCAGGTGTTTACCCTCTCAGGTCGCTATTGCGGCACAAGGATAGACGGTCTGTCACCAGGCATCTATCTGATGCGTCAAGGCAAGGTCGTGGAGAAAGTTGTGGTAAAATAACGAAAAAACAGGTGCAAATGCAATATATGCGCCTGTTTTGCGTTATGTATAGGAACAAGATTCTATAGAACAACGTTGAAACGACTCATATATTTACTCCTCATAGTGATGATGGGGGTAGGGGCAACAGCCCAAACTCCGGATTCATTGTCACATCCGCGCTGGAAGATTCAGAAGACGGCCCCTGTGTTGACGGCCGACTTGGATACGAGTGCGCTAGACCTGCGTATGCCAGATAATGTGAAGCAGCAGGTGGAATACAACGACTCCCTCAATCTTTATTTCATAGGCTCCAAGATGGGCGACAGTTACCTGAACGCCCCCATTGTGATGACGCCCGAAGAGTTTATGCGCTGGAGTGAGCGCAGGGCCCGTCAGCAGTTCTTCCGTACGAAAGATGCCGAGACGGCCAGGGCAAAGGGCAAGGAGAAGTTCGACTTCAGCGATATGCATTTCGACCTCGGTCCTGCCGAGAAGATCTTTGGTCCTGGTGGTGTGCGAGTAAAGACCCAAGGATCGGCCGAGCTGAAACTTGGTGCCACGTTGAAGAATATCGAGAACCCCTCGCTTCCTATCCGCAACCGTAAGACGACGGCCTTCGATTTTGACGAGAAGGTGAACCTGAGTGTTACAGGTAAGGTGGGCGACAAGGTCAACATGAAAATCGACTACAACACCGATGCTACCTTTGATTTCGATAAGAAAAACCTCGATTTGAAATATGAAGGTAAAGAAGACGAGATTATCAAACTTGTTGAAGCAGGTAATGTGACCTTCCCATCGAATAACTCACTGGTTCACGGTGCTTCATCCCTCTTTGGCCTTCGCACCGATATGCAGTTTGGTAAGTTGAAGTTGCAGACTGTCATCTCTCAGAAGGAATCTACTTCAAAGAGCGTTTCTTCGCGTGGTGGCACTCAGACCAATCCCTATGAGATCGATGTGGCCGACTATGAGGATAATCGTCACTTCTTCCTGAGTCACTTCTTCCGTCAGACCTACGACAAGGCCATGAGTACCTTGCCCAACCTGACTACAGGTGTTAAGATTAACCGAGTTGAAATTTGGGTGACCAACAAAACGGGAACAACCTCTAACTCACGTAACCTCGTGGCCTTTAGCGAATTGGGTGAGAATAGCTATCTGGTCAATCCCAATTGGCATGCTAGGGGCATGATGGTTCCCAGTAACCAAGCCAATGACCTCTATTCTACATTGGTTCAGAACATCGACTCCGCATCACGTGGCATTGATCAGGTGACGGTGTTCTTGGAAAGTTTTGGAAATAAACTGGTAGGAGGTGTCGACTACGAGAAACTGGCTTCGGCCCGTCTGCTTTCATCAAGCGAATATACGGTGAACACAGCTCTAGGTTATGTATCGCTGAAGACTGGCTTGCAGACCGACCAGGTTTTGGCTGTGGCTTTTGAATATACCTATGGTGGACAGACCTATCAAGTGGGTGAGTTCTCAACAGACCTGACGCAGACCAACAAATGCCTCTTTGTCAAGTCTCTGAAGAATACCTCTAACAATCCTGAGCAGGCCAACTGGCGCCTGATGATGAAGAACGTCTATTATCTGGCTTCTACCGTCGAGAAGGAGAAGTTCAAGATGGACATCAAATACCAGAGCGACACCACAGGTACCTATCTGACCTACCTACCAGAGGAGAAGTTGAAGCAGACCACCCTGCTGAAGGTGATGGGCTTGGATCGCTTGGATGCCAATATGAAGCCCCATCCCAACGGACAGTTTGACTTCGTCAGTGGCTATACGGTGACAAATGGACGCATCTTCTTGCCAGCTGCCGAGCCCTTTGGCAGCTATCTGCGCAATTATCTGGAATCCAAAGGCATGGGCGACCTGGCAGACAAATACTGTTTCGACCAACTTTACGATTCTACCAAGACCATTGCCAAGCAGAATGCCGAGAAAGATAAATTTATCCTGACAGGACAGTTCAAGGGCACCAGCGCCAATGTGATTTCCCTTGGTGCTGCCTATGTGCCAGAAGGGTCTGTGGTGGTGACTGCAGGTGGTGTTACCTTGCAGGAAGGTTCTGACTATACGGTGGACTATGGCGCAGGCGAGGTTACAATCTTGAATCAAAGTATTATCGATGCAGGCACCAATGTCAACGTGTCACTCGAAGATAATACCAGTTACGGCATGCAGCGCAAGACCATGCTGGGCTTGAACTGGGAGTATGACTTCAGTAAGAACTTCCAGTTGGGAGGTACGCTGATGCACCTCACAGAACAGCCCATGACCACTAAGGTGAACATGGGTGAAGAACCCCTGAACAACACCATCTGGGGCTTGAATGTGAACTGGAAACAAGAGAGTCAGTGGTTGACTAACGTATTGGATAAGTTGCCTCTGCTCCATGTTACCCAGCCCTCAAACATCACCTTTAAAGGTGAGTTTGCCCACCTCATCGCCCGTAATGCCAGTGGTACGCAGGACAATGCCTCGTATATCGACGACTTCGAGAATACCAAGGACTTGCGTGGCGTAGACGACCCCAAGGCCTGGGTGCTGTGTAGTGTGCCCTCGATGTTTGCCAATCACAACGACAAGACATCGGTGAGTAGTGGTTACGACCGTGCCCTCTTGGCGTGGTATAATGTCGACCCCATTTTCACCCGTCGTTCATCGAGTCTCACGCCTTCGCATATCAAGAACGACCTCGATCAGTTGTCCAACCACTATGTACGTGAGGTCTATGTTCGCGAACTCTATCCCAATCGCGACCAGTCCAGCTACAATGGCGCTGTGTCAACGTTGCCTATCCTTGATTTGGCTTACTATCCACAGGAGCGTGGCCCCTATAACATGACTCTCGACTATAATGCCGATGGTACCCTGCGCAATCCCAAGCAGAAGTGGGGCGGCATGATGCGCCGACTCGAGACCACCGACTTCGAGCAGGCCAACATCGAGTATGTGGAGTTCTGGTTGCTCGACCCCTTTATCTACACCCGCAAGGAAGGTACTGCTGCCAAGCACAGTGGCGACCTGTATATCAATCTGGGCGAGGTGAGCGAGGATGTGCTGCGCGATGGCAAGAAATTCTATGAGAGTGGCATGCCTGTCGATGGCACATCGAAGTTTGAAGAGACCCAATGGGGTAAGATACCCGTTCAGGCCACCCAGACCTACGCTTTCGCTACTACCAGTGGCTCTCGCGAGAAGCAGGATGTGGGCTTGAATGGTCTTACTGATGAGGAAGAACGTCAGTATGGCGCCTATGCCAACTGGCTGAACAGCGTGAGTGCCGTTGTTAGCAACGACTCACTGCTTCAGGCTTGGCGTGAGGACCCTGCTGGTGACGACTACCACTATTTCCGTGGTACTGACTTTGATGCTCAGCAGACCAGCATCCTGCAGCGCTATAAGCGCATCAACAATCCGCAGGGCAACTCCCCCTCGAACGACAATCAGACCGAGGGCTACGACACCTCTTATAAGACAGGTCCCGATGTGGAGGATATCAATCAGGACTATACGCTCAACGAGTACGAGCGCTACTATCAGTATCATATTCCCATCAATGATGATGAGTTGCAGGCCTATAACCGTGGCAACAAGTCTGAGAGCTCGCACATCGTGGACCACCGCGACTACACGGCAAAGCTGCGCAATGGCGACACCCTCACCGTGCGCTGGTATCAGTATCGCATCCCCCTGGCCGAGTTTGACGATAAGATAGGCTCCATCAGTGGCTTCACCAGCATTCGCTATATGCGTATGTTCCTCACCAATTTCGAGGCCCCCATTGTGTTGCGCTTCGGTTCTCTTGACCTGGTACGTGGTGAGTGGCGTCAATATAAGCAGAACCTGATGACCTCAGCTGGCGCAGAGACAGGTCTGCTGGAGATGAGTGCTGTCAACGTAGAGGAGAATACCGATCGCCAGCCTGTGGCTTATGTGCTGCCTCCAGGCATTACCCGTATGACTGACCCCAACCAGCCCCAGCTCACAGAGAGCAACGAGCAGGCCCTGTGTCTGACGGTGAAGAACCTCTCTCAGAACGAGTCGAAGGCTGTCTATAAGAATCAGAATCTGAACCTGCGCCAGTATAAGCGTCTGCAGATGTTCGTCCATGCCAACCACCTTGTGCCCAATAACACACAGTTGGAGGACAACCAGTTGGCCGTATTCATCCGCTTGGGTTCCGACTATAAGAACAACTACTATGAGTACCTCATCCCTTTGAAGCTCACCCCTCAGGGCAGTTATCGTTGGAATGTGCCATCCGATCGTCCGTTGGTATGGCCAGAGGAAAACATGCTCGACATTGACATGAGCATCTTTACTGCTTTGAAGAAGAATAGAAACAAAGCCCGTGCTCAAGGTTTGGCCAGCTATAATATGGTGTATTCAGAATACGACCCCGATAAACCAAACAACAAGGTGAGCGTGGTGGGTAATCCCTCTCTGGCCGAGGTGAAGACGATGGTTATTGGTGTCCGCAACCTGAGTGGTACGATGAAGTCAGGTGAGGTGTGGGTCAACGAACTACGTCTGCGCGAGTCTAACAACGAAGGTGGTTGGGCAGCCTCTGGTGCGCTGAACCTGCAACTTTCCGATTTCGGTAGTGTGAACATGACAGGTCGCTATATTACCGATGGCTTTGGCGGACTGGAGGAGTCTATTCTGCAGCGTTCTACCGATACCCAGAAGTCGTATGCCATTACGGCCAACCTGGAACTCGGAAAGCTGTTCCCTGAGAAGGCCAAGGTATCTGCACCTCTTTATTATTCATATTCCAAGGAGATCATCAGCCCGAAGTATAATCCGCTGGATACAGATATGGAACTCGACGATGCACTGGAGTCAGCTGCTGATAGCCGTGAGCGCGATTCTATCGAATCTATCGCTGTGACCAAGCATACGTCTCGCAACTTCTCGTTGAGCAACATGCGTGTGGACATCAAGAACAAATTGCATCCCCTGCCCATCGACCCCGCCAACTTCTCCTTCTCTTACAGTCATGCCCATCGCAATACCACGGGTCAGACCACCGTCTATGAGAATGATGACCAGTGGCGTGGCTCTGTGAACTACAGCTATTCACCAGTTTATAAGACCTGGGAGCCGTTTAAGAACTCGAAGAGCAAGTCGAAGTGGATGCAGTTCCCCAAGGCATTAGGCTTCAACTATCTGCCTCAGAATATCTCGTTCAACTCCGAGATTATGCGCAACTACTACGAACTGCAGGAGCGCGACCTCGAGAATACCGAGAATCCCAGTCTGCCTTTGACATTCAGTCAGCAGTTCCTGTGGAATCGTGAGTTCCAGTTGCGCTGGGACTTCACCAAGAACCTCCACATGAGTTTCCAGAGTGCCACCCATGCCGAGATTGAGGAGCCCTATACACCAGTGAACAAAGACCTCTATCCCGATCGCTATACCGCATGGAAAGACTCCGTATGGACCAGCATCAAACATTGGGGAACCCCTCTCGACTACCAGCAGTCGTTCTCGGCCAGCTATCAGTTGCCTCTTGACAAACTGCCCATCTTCGACTGGCTGAAGTCAGACGCTTCCTACAGCGCCACCTATTCATGGTTGCGTGGTACCGAACTCGATGATGGCACCTCGTTGGGCAACACCATCTCTAACAATCGCAACCTCAATATCAATGCGACGTTCAACATGGAGACGCTCTACAATCATATCCCCTTCCTCAAGAAGACCAATGATCGTTTCAAGAAAGCACCTACTACGCAGAATAAGAAGACTGCCAAGAAGGTGACGCCGAATGCTAAGGACAGTAAGGACGCAAAAGACTCGAAGGATGCCAAGGACGCTAAAGACCCCAAGGATGCCAAGAACCAGTTGAAGGAAGCTGCCGAACTGCCCAAAAACAAGAACACCTTCCAGAAGGAAGTCACCCTTGTGCCCGATAGTCAGATCGTGGTGCAGCACGGCAAGAAGTCGAAGCGTCTCCTTGTGTCGGCCCGCAATAAGGATGGTCGCAAGGTCGATGTGAAATGGAAGGTTGTCGACGAGAATAAGATTAAGGTCTATGGCGTCGATTCGCTGCAAATCAAACTCAGCATCACGCCGAAGGAGCCTCTTGATAACGAGTGGTGGTATAATCCCGCTCAGCAGGCAGCCCGTCTGTTGATGTCGCTGCGCAATGTCAGCGTCAGCTATCGCAACCAGTATTCGATGACCCTGCCAGGCTTCATGCCCAATGTGGGTGATGCCTTCGGACAGAGCAGTGGTAGTGTGATGGCACCAGGTCTTGGCTTTGCCTTTGGCTTGACGGGTGACAGTTATATCGAGACTGCCCGCAACAATAATTGGCTGTTGACTAATGACAATGTGGCAACCCCAGCTACCTCGTCGGCTACTGAAGACCTGCAGATACGTGCCACCCTTGAACCCATGCGTGACCTGAAGATAGACCTCACAGCCACCCGTACGGTGAACAAGAGTCGCAGTGTGCAGTTTATGTATGAAGGTTCGCCCACCACCTATAGTGGTTCGTTTAATATGACCACCATCTCCATCCGTAGTGCGCTGGAGGGTATGGGCGATGCCAACAATGGTTATAGCAGTCGCTCGTTTGACGAGTTCTGTGGAAAGGTGGCCGCCTTCCGCGACAAGGTGCAGTCACAGTATCCCGATGCTGAGAATGCGATGAAGCTCACAGGCGGAGCAGGTGTGAACAATGTTGACCCCTATAGTGCCGACGTGCTTATTCCAGCCTTCCTCGACACCTATACGATGGGTGCTGGTGGTTCGCTCGATGTGTTCCCCGCTATCACGCGCCTGCTGCCCAACTGGACCATCCGTTATTCAGGCCTGTCGAAGTTGACCTGGATGCAGGGTGTCTTCAAGAGCTTCAATATCAACCACACTTATAAGAGCATCTATTCTGTTGGTTCCTATGCCTCTTACAGCTCTTGGCTGGAGTATATGGGTGACTTGGGTTATGTGAAGGCTGCCGATGGCTCTTACACCCCCTCTTCACGCTATAACATCTCGGCCGTGAGTATCAACGAGGCCTTCTCGCCCCTGCTGGGTGTCGATATGACCTTCAACAACAATATGACCTGCAAGGTGGCTTATAACACCACCCGAGTGCTCAACCTCTCGATGACCAGTGTCCAGATCAACGAGTCAAGCTCTAAGGACTGGGTCATTGGCGTGGGCTATAAGATTAGTGACTTCAGCTTCTTTGGTGCCACCAAGTCACGCAAGGTGAAGGGTAGCAAGAAGGGCAATGACAACGAAGATAATAACAAGCAGCAGACCACCAAGAAGAAGGGCGTGAACCACGACCTGAACACCCGCTTGGATATCTCGTTCCGCAAGCAGGCAGCTATCACCCGCGATATCGCCTCTGGCGTCTCGTCTGCCAGCAGTGGTAACTCGGCCCTGAAGATTTCTATTGCAGCCGACTATACCCTGTCACGCCTGCTCACCGTCTCGGCCTATTATGATCGTCAGACCAACACCCCGTTGCTGTCATCCAGCAGTTATCCCACCACCACACAGGATTTTGGCGTTTCTATGAAATTCTCGCTGACACGATGAGAATAATGAACAATGTACAATGAACGATGAATGAGTTTGCGCTGACATTACTACATTGGTTTCAAGAGAATGGACGCGACCTGCCTTGGCGTCAGACCCGCGACCCTTATGCCATCTGGCTGTCGGAGATTATCCTGCAGCAGACGCAGGTGAAGCAGGGTTGGGCCTATTGGGAACGCTTCATGGCGAAGTGGCCCACGGTAGAGCAGCTCGCTGCTGCTACTGAGGATGAGGTGCTGCGCCTGTGGCAAGGCCTGGGCTATTACTCTCGTGCTCGCAACCTGCATTTCGCAGCCAAACAGATTGTAGAGATGGGAGGCTTTCCCACGACCATAGAGGGTGTTAAGAGTCTGAAGGGTGTGGGCGACTATACCGCTGCAGCCATTGGTTCCATCGCTTATGATCTGCCTGCTGCTGTGGTTGATGGCAATGTCTATCGCGTGCTGAGTCGCCATTTTGGCATCAGTACCCCCATCAACTCAACAGAAGGAAAGAAGGAATTTGCTTTATTGGCTCAGAACCTGCTGCTCCCCGCCCTTGACAGAGAAGGAAAGGGGGCAGGTCATTATAATCAGGCCATCATGGACTTTGGCGCCATCCAATGCACGCCGTCCAGTCCCGATTGCGCCAACTGTCCTTTGATGGAAACCTGCGTGGCTTTTCGTGAGGACAAGGTGGGTGAGTTGCCTGTGAAACTCAAGACCCTGAAGGTGAAGGAACGCCACCTGACCTATGTCTATGTACGCTTTCAAGGCATGACGGCGATTCATCGTCGTGGCGAGGGTGATATCTGGCAGGGACTCTATGAACCATACACCCCTCCCAGCCTCCCCCAAGGGGAGGAGGGCCTATCCTTGCTCCGCAAGGATGTGAAGCACGTATTGACCCATCGCATCCTGAGGGCCGACTTCTGGTTATGGGAACCTGCAGAGCGTCCAGTCTTGCCCGATGACTATATTTGGATAAAAGAAGCGGAGCTCGACGATTACGCCAAGCCCCGCTTGATAGAACTCCTTTTAGAGTCGTTGCCCTATTGACGGACAACGACTTTTTTGTTTCTCTTGATATAGATGCCACGCTGAGGCTTGCTGACGCGGCGTCCCGTCATGCCGTAGACAGGAGCGTTGGCATCATCGGCCTTGGCAGTCTCGATGCCAGTGGGGTCGTCAACCACCGTTAGTACACCATTGACATAGCTAATCTCATAGTTTGTTGCCACTGCACCCGAGACACGAATCTCGTATTCTCCAGCAGGACTGTCGATAGTGGCGTCGCACTCGATGACAGGACGAACCACGAATACCGTATCCGTCTCCTTGTTGCGGAATGTCTTATAGGTCAGTTCAAACTCAGGATTAGCCTCACCCACCTTGCGGGTATAGCTCTTAGCCGTGATGGTGAGCGGAGCTGGAGTGATGGTGAGGATACCCTCGCGCACCTCAACATTCGGTGTGGTGATATCGCCCAACTTCACCGTGATGGGATAGGTACCTACAGGCAGTGTGGCGATGCCCAATGCCTCGCACTCCGTCACAGGTGTGCCAATGACAGGAGCACCCAGCACCTTGGGCGTGATTGAGCCTAAGGTACGTCCATAGATACGAGTAGCCTCGGCAGTAATCACGGGCTTACCCGTATATTCAATCACGTTCTTAGTTGCCCAGGTGGCATCTGCCTGATAAGTGGGCAGGATGGCAGCCGGCACGAAGAAGGTGGTCTGTGGGCGCAGCGAGAAGTTGCAATCCAGCATCGTCTGCTCGTTGAGGATCACCATGAAGTCCAGTTTACTGCAGGCAATGAAGGCACCACTGCTCACCTCGTTGACGCTGGCAGGCAGACAGATGCTCTGCAGGTCGCTGGCGTTGCGGAACGCATTGTTGGGAATCGACGTGATAGAGGTGAAGTATCTGAACTCCTCAAACTGTGTGATATCCTTTCCGCGGAATATCTCGCCAATCTCTGTCACGGCCTGTGCCTCTTCGAAGCTCAGCTCGCCGTCGCCATTGGCATCCCAGTTCTCCAGACAGATGTTCTGGGTCTTGGTGTCGCTGAAGGTGATGAAGTGCAACTTCGCACGTACTGAGCTCAGGGCATCCTTCAGCTCGTCCAGCGTACTCTCCGGATTATCATAGACAGCCTGCTCATCGGCAGCATCCACTTCCAGTGCCTTAGCCTCGGCCAGATAGGTCTTCAGCTTTGCCACCACCTCGTCGATGGCCTGTGCCTGCTTGTAGTCATTCTCGGTAACAAAGGCCCACATGGTGTTGGCATTCACACCTTGGATGTCCCAATAGATGCCGCGAGTGGGTGATGCCGCGTCACTTCTGTGATTGTATTCTGTACCCAGGTATTCGTTCTCTACGTAGTTCGAGCCCGCAGGTGACAGCGTATAGATATTCTCGCCAACAAGTGTAGGTGTCCAATAGGCAACCGATGACTTTGAACTATAGTCGCCATCGCCAAAGCAAGCCTTGATGCCTTCGCCCACCTTTTTGTCGGTTGAGGTACGGAAGACCACATTTCCAGTGTTGATATCAATCAGCGCATACACACCCTCGCCCATAGAAGCGTTGGTTATCCACTGATACAGGCGTCCCTTCGAATCTACCACCGACTGCGTGCCGTAGGCCTCGCCCATGGTAATCATCATGCGTGTACCGATGTTGTAGATATAGCCAGCCTCGGTGGTAGTGATGGGCGAGAACTTTGGCTGAGTGTGAACGGGACGGATTTCCACAATCGTTCCGAAGTCCTTCCATACGTCAGCCTGCTCGTAGAGCGCCTTTGAACCGAAGGGCACATAGAGTGTGCACTGGCTCAGAGGTACATTCTTAAAGACGTTGTCTTGCAACTCGATGGCACTTGGTACGGGGTTGAGCACCGTAATCTCACGCAGGCCAGTACAGCCCTCGAAGGCCTCCTCACCCAGTAAGGTGACATATTCAGGGATGTTGATGCTCTGCAGTTTCTTACAGCCCTTGAAGGCGTAATAGTAGATGAACTCCACGCCCTCGGGCACGATGACGCTCTCGAGGTTTGTGCAGCCCTGCAAGAAGTTACCAGGGATAGACTGGACGTGGGTGAAATACTGCAACTCGTTGAAGGTGACAATCGTCTTGTCGTCCTTGAAGTAGTAGAGCCATCCGAAGTCAGTCAGATCTGATGCCTCCTTATAGCTGAACTCACCATCGGTATCCGAATCGAAGTACTGGATAGTTCTTTCGCGAATGTTCTTGTTGCTGAACTCGATGAACTTCAGCTTCTTGCGCAGAGAACTCTGGGCAGCCAGCAGCTCCTCCGTCGTACTCTCTAGGTTATCGTATACAGCCTGCTCCTCGTCGCATTTCACGTTGCGTCTCTTGGCGGTGGTAATCAGTTTCTCCAAGGTCTGAGCCTCTTTGAAGTTCTCGGACGAAGCCTCGTCGTAGAGCACGAACTGCCACTGACAGTTCAGTTTGTGACTGTTGTATTCCACATCGTAGTAAGTACCATAGGTCGGTGTAGCAGCATTGCTTTCGTGGTCGGTCTGAACCCCCAGATACTCACCCTCTACATAACTGGCGTCTGTCGATGGCACCTGGATGGTGTAGATCTGGTTGCCAGCCTGCTTCACACTCCAGTAGGCTGTTGCGCCGAGCGAACTTCCATCCACGAAGACAGCCTTCACGCCCTGCCCCACATTACCGTCGGATGAGGTGCGGAACAGGTATTTGCCGTTGTTGCCCGTATCGGGAGATGAGAAGTAATACACGCCTTCGCTGTTTGTTTTGGCAATGGCCTTGAAGCGCATGGGCGATGTGCCCACGATGCTCTGTGTGCCATAGGCCTCACCCTTGGTCAGATAGCGACCCGTGCCCACATTATATATATAATAGGTCTTGCCAGCCTCAAGGTCGGTAAACTTTCCGCCTGAGATGTCGCGAGTCTGCTCAATCTTTCCGAAGGCCTTCCATTGGTCAGCACTCTCAAAGAAACTCTTGGTGCCCTGCATCACGTGAAGTGTAGCAGCGCTCAGGTCAATATTCTCAAATACAGCCTCACCCATGGTGATGTCGCTGGGGTGATAGGTGTTCACATAGAACGTCTTGATGCGGTTGCAGCCTGCAAAGGCCTCGCTGCCGATACTGCTAATGCTGATGGGCAGATTGAAGGTGGTCAGAGCAGCACAGTTCTTGAATGTCCCCTTCTCGATAGTCGTTATCTCGTTAGAGAGTTCCATGTCAGCCAGTAGTGCGCAACCAGCGAACGCCTCTTCGCCAATGGCGTTGACGCCAGTGGGCAGGTTCAACTGTGGCAGTTTCTTACAGTCCTTCAAGGCGCGTGCTCCGATGGTCTTCAGTCCCTTGGGCAGTCGCAGCGAAGCCAGATTGACACAGCCGTTGAAGGCATCGTCGTTCAGGTCCTTCACGCCTGTGAAGTAATAGAGTTCAGCGAACTTCTTGATGGCAGTGTTGCCTTTGAATACCTCGCCCAGCGATGTCACCGTTGCAGCCTCGTTGTAGGTCAGTTTGCCGTCGCCGTTGGCATCCCAGTTGCTTATGCAGAGGTTCCTCACCGTCGCATCGGAGAAAGACATGGCCTTCTCGCCGAAGTTCTCAGGTTCGAAGCCGATGATGGCAGTGCGTCCACTGTTATAGCCATCAGCACTACCACCGATGCCCTGTCCGTCGCCAGGTGTCAGGTTGGTCAGGTAATAGAAGCCATCGCTCTGTCCGCCCCAGCCCCAGTTGATATAGTAGCGCTGGTTCTCGTATCCGCATGTCAGGAAGGCATGACCAGCACTGGTATTATATCCACCCAGGTAAACAGGGCGCCCAGCAGCCAACTCGCTATAGATGGTATTGTCCCAATCGTCTTCGTTGCCTGGGTGCTCAATGTGTTTCACGGAGTTGCCATAACCGAAATACTTCTTACAGGCTTCTGCCACCTTATAGATCTGTGCACCTGATGAGGAGCTTGTATAGTCCATCTCGACAGACACACCGCAGTAGAGCATCAGCTGGGCCACAGCCTGCTTCTGCAACTCAGAGGCCGAACTGTAGGTGTCCTTCATGTTGACCCAGTCGATAGGGGCTCCGGCGCTGATGCCAGACACATTGATTCCCTTGGTCCATGTGGTGTAGCCAGGAATAGCTGCCTGTGTCTCATCCACCGACTTCTCGCGGTTGTAGTACAGGATCTGTGCCATCGCCGTAGCCACGCATCCCGTCACCGAACGACTGCCGCCATCCAGCGGACAGAGGAGGTTATAGGGGGAACCCTGACTCCATTTGCAGGTCATAAACTGCTCCACCTTGGGATGGCTGGCAGGCAATTTCTGTACAGGTGCGCCAGCCTGAATGGCTGCTATCTGCCGGCTATAGACCTCCAGCAGGTCCTTGAGTTGTGGGGGCAGTTGTTCATAGTCAAACGTGCCCTCGGTGGTATAGCCTAGCACGTCGATGGTCTGGTCGTCGCCCGATGCGATGACATAACCCTCGTTGTTGCCTCGGTCAAATACGTAGAAAGGCTCGTTGGCAACGGCCCCCTTTCGTGGTGCCAGTCGCTTTTCGCTGGTTACAGCTTTTAGTTGGCGAGTGTCGCCTTGTTTCTTCTGGAATGCCATGACTCTCAGCTTGGCCTGTTCGCGACTGATGGGGTCGGCCACCATCTCAACAGACACCAAGCATGCAATGAATGCAGCGAGCAGCACTCTGAGGTTGAAGTACATTTTTCTCATTCTTTTGTGTTTTAGTTAGCTTTTCGTTGCAAAGGTACAAAATAATCCGATTCGTCCCAAAAAAATTACCAGAAAAACTCCCTTTCAAAAATCTTTGTTGCTGTTGTGTTCGTAAACAGCATTTTTTTTATCAAAAAGTAGAAAAAAATGTTGCAAAACATTTGGAAGGTATTGAAAAATAAACTATCTTTGCCACATAGAAAGAGATGAAACTCCAACCTAATATACTACCTTAAATTATATATACTTCACAAAAACACCAAGCAAGTGCGAATCCGTCCTGGACTCGCACTTATTTTTGTCCTATTGCTTGGAGATTTCACAGAAACTTATTATCTTTGCACCCGATATATGTGAAAACAGGGGAAGATAATCAATAACCATTTATACAAACAACCCTAAACTATTCATTATTACTTATGATGAAAAAACTTATTTTGCCTCTTCTGCTGATGGTAGCAGTAACTGCAAGTGGTGCAGACAACAACCCAGTGTTAACAATCGAGGGTGGTCAGGTACAAGGCGTCTTGGCTGACGACCATCCTGAAGTGTTTGTCTATCGTGGCATCCCCTATGCCGCTCCTCCCATCAAGGAAAACCGTTGGAAGGCACCTCAGCCCGTAGTGCCCTGGAAGGGCGTGAAGATCTGCGACACCTTTGGTCGTCCCAGTTATCAGGCCATCCAGTATACAGGTGGCTACTACACCGAGTGGGGTTATGGCAAGGAGGCCGCCTTCAGTGAGGACTGCCTCTATCTGAACGTATGGACCAAGGCGCCCGGTCAGGTGGGTAAGAAACTGCCTGTGGCCCTGTGGATCCATGGAGGTGGCTATCGTGAGGGCTTCGGCTCAGAACCCGAGTTCGATGGTCAGGAGTGGGGTGCCAAGGATGTGGTGCTCGTGTCTATCAACTATCGTCTGGGCATCTTCGGCTTTCTCACCCATCCCGCATTGAAGGAAGAGAGTCCCAACCACGTATCGGGCAACTATGGCATCCTCGACCAGATTGAGGCCCTGAAGTGGATCAAGAAGAATATTGCCCAGTTTGGTGGCGACCCCAACAACGTGACCATCTTTGGTCAGAGTGCTGGTGGTGGCAGCGTGCGCACCCTTTGCGAGAGTCCTTTGGCTCGCGGCCTGTTCCACAAGGCAGTCATCATGAGTGCCCAGGGTCTCAGTATCCCCAACCCCAATGGTGGTGGCATGATGGGTGGTCGCTATAGTGGTGGCTCTATCGAGGATGCCGAGGCTAATGCCAAGAAGATGTTCGACTGGGCTGGCATGACCGACCTCCAGAAGATGCGTCAGGCCTCTACCGAGACCGTCTTCGCTCTGCCCACTATCTATCAGCAGGTCAACAGTGCTGGTCAGCAGCAGGGTGGTTTCCCTGGCATGCGCATGGGTATGGGCTTCATGCCGATGATTGATGGCTATGTCAGCGTGAAGAGCTTCGACGATGCCACACGCGAGGGTACCCTGGCCGACGTACCTTATATGATTGGCTTCACCCTCAACGACATGGGTAATATGGCCCCCAATATTGCTGAGTTCTGTAAGGTTCGCACCGAGAAGGGTGGCAAGGCTTGGGCCTATCAGTTTGCCCGTCCTCTGCCCGATGATGGTTCTCATCCCGAGGTCACCCAGCGTCTGAAGGGTGCTTTCCACTCCAGCGACCTCTGGTTTGTGTTCAAGAGTTTGAAGCACTGCTGGCGTCCTTGGACCAAGGGCGACTGGGATCTGTCAGAGAAGATGCTCACCGCCTGGACCAACTTCGTGAAGTATAGCGACCCCAATGGCCCCAAGGGTGGTCAGTGGACGCCTTGCACCGAGAAGAGTCCTAAGTTCATGGTGTTCAAGCTCAATGATAAGGATGCCGAGGCATCGTTCCTTGGCGAACCCGAGAAGGCTCCCCAGTCTCAGGGCTTTGGTTTCGGAGGCTTTGGTGGTGGCGCTCCTGGTGCTCCCAGAAGATAAACAAACCTATTTTATAAAATAAAGAAGTCCTCTCGTCTGTGATGGATGAGAGGACTTCCTTTTTTATATCTTCAGTCGGCGCCACAGCCAGCACGGTATCAGTCGCCAGACGAAGGTCAGGGCCCGATAGCGATAGTCGATGATTCTCACGTGGCGTCCTCGGTGGATGCTCTCCACAATGTCGCGCGCCACCGTCTCAGGCTTCATCAGCATGGGGTAGGGGAAGTCATCGTCCAGCAGGGCTGTCTTCACGAATCCTGGGCGGATGTCCGTAAATCGTATGTTGAGACCTCGCTGACGCGCCTGCTGCTCCAGTGCCTGCAGATAGGTGCTTTGCATGGCCTTGGTGGCCGAATAGGCAGGTGCGGGCCCTAGTCCCATGGTGCCAGCTATCGAGGTGATGGCAGCTATATGGCCCTCGCCCCGATTGGCAAAATAGCGATAGGCCGTGCCAATCATCCTGGTGAACCCCACGGCATTGGTGCCCATCGTGCGCAGTTCGATGTCTTCCGTCAGCGTGCGGTTCTGTTTTCCGATGCCCGATGCGTGGAAATACAGGTCCATGCCTCCCAGCCTCTCAACCAGTGTCAGCAGTCTTTCGCCAGCATCCTCCTTTGTCACGTCGATGGTCATCACCTCCACGCACTCTGTTGCCGCGTCTTTCAGTTCCAGGAGTGGCTCCTCCCTGCGTGCAGCCACGCCTATATGCCAGCCCTCCTTCAGCAGCAATAATGCCACCTCTCTGCCAATGCCCGAACTGGCTCCTACGATAATTGCTTTCTTGTTCATCTTTGCAAAGTTATGAAAAAATGGGCGAAAATGCAAAAGGAAAACATGTTTTTCTTTTTATTTCCAGATTATTATCGTATCTTTGCATCCATAAAACAGACTATGCCCCTACGAGACCTATAACAAATGAGAACGATATTACTCATCTTCTTGCTGATGCTGACTGGCCAGATGCAAGCCTCAAACCTGACGTGGTTTGATGGCCAGCACCCTATCACCTATCAATTGCCACGCAAGGTGGAACCTGTTGTCGAGACAGCGCTGGCCATGTGGAAAGACGACATGCGCCAAGTCACGGGATTGACACCTGTAGCCTCGCGACATGCCACCATCAGGGTCGTCCGCACGAAGTCGTTGCCAGTCGATGGCTTTCGCCTCTCTGTCAAGGGCGAGAGCATTATCATCGAAGGCGGCAACGGACGAGGGATGGCCTACGGACTGCTTGAGCTATCCCGTCTGGCTGGAGTCTCGCCGTGGATATGGTGGGGGGACGTTGTGCCTGAAAAGAAGAACCAACTTGTTATCGACAAGGACTACCTGTCGCAACAGCAACCAAGTGTGGCCTATCGTGGCATCTTCCTCAACGACGAGGACTGGAGTCTGCGTCGCTGGAGTTGCCAGACCTTTGAACCTGCTCCTGAGGGACATATTGGTACGGCCACCTATAAGAAAATCTTCCAGCTGCTTCTCCGATTGCGTGCCAACGCCGTGTGGCCTGCCATGCATCCTGGAACGACCCCCTTTTTCCTGATTCCTGGTGCCAAGGCGGTGGCCGACTCATGTGGCATTGTCATCGGCACCAGTCATTGTGAGCCATTGCTCAGGAATAATGTGGGCGAATGGGATGTCAACACCCGTGGCGACTTCAACTACAAGACCAATTGCGCTTCGGTGCAGCAGTATTGGGTGGAGCGAATGAAGGCCGTGAGCCAGTCCAGTGGAAACATGTTTACCATTGGCATGCGTGGCATCCACGATGGTTCGATGGAGGGCTATCAGACGATGGACGAAAAACTCGTGGGACTGCAGCAGGTGATTGACGACCAGCAGGCGTTGATTCGCCAGTATATCGGCAAGCCAGAAAAACAGATGCAGGTGTTCGTGCCCTATAAAGAGGTGTTGCAGCTATATGAGGCAGGATTGCGCGTGCCCGATTATGTCACCCTGTTGTGGTGCGACGACAACTACGGCTATCTGACCCGTCTTTCTGATGTTAAGGACCAGCGTCGGCAAGGCGGAGCAGGCATCTATTACCACCTGTCGTATTGGGGACGCCCCCACGATTATCTGTGGTTGACGACCTCGCAGCCAGGACTCATCTACCACGAACTGCGCGAAGCCTACGACCACCAGATGCGCCAACTGTGGATTGCCAACGTCCACGACCCCAAGGTGGCAGGCTATGACCTGGAGCTGTTTCTCGACTTGGCGTGGAATATCGATGGCGTCAGCCACTCCACACTCAATGATCACCTGCGTGCGTGGCTCTGCCTGCAGTTTGGCGAGGAGGCAGGCCAGCGCATTTTTCCAGCCATGCACGAGTTCTATCGCCTCTGTGGGGAGCGACGCCCTGAATTCATGGGGTGGACGCAGGTGGAACTCGACAAGCGGAAGTATCATCGTGGACTCTCACCTGTGACCCAAGTGCCGTTGACTGCCCAGGAAGCCTCGGCCCGTCTGGCTGCATTTCAGCGCATGGAAGCCCTCGAGCGCGAGTGCCGCCCACTGGTGCGTCCAGAACTCCTTGACGCTTGGTTTGCTGCCATCCAGTATCCTCTCTTGGCGTCGGCTGCCATGAATCGAAAGATCCTGTCCGACAGCATCCAGAGCCATCAGGCCTATGAGGAAATCCTTTCGCTGACCCAGCAATACAACGCGATGAACAATGGCAAATGGCGACATCTGATGGATGCGGCCCCCAGGCGTCTGCCTGTGTTCGACGATGTGCATGCCACATTGGCCGACTATCATCAGCCTAACCTCAGGACCTTCCGCGCTTGCGACTTTACGGAGGCGTCACGCGGAATCAGAATCATCCAGATGCTTGGTCACTCGATGAATGCTGTCGCCTTGCCTAAGGATGGCCAACTCAGCTATCGCTTCGAGGTGGAGCACGAGGCTGACTACACGGTGCAGACAGCCCTCATTCCCACGCATCCTGCTGATGGTAAGGACCTTCGTTTCAGCGTCAGCATCGATGGGCAGGCTCCCGTTATGTTCAGTCTCAAAGAGCCATTCCGCTCAGAGCAATGGAAAGAAAATGTACTTTGTGGTCAGGCCATTCGTGATGTTTCTATTCATCTCGCGGCAGGTGCCCACACCCTCACCATCCGTGCCCTCGACAATCATATCGTGGTGGACGAATGGAAACTCGAATAAAGTTTGGCCACGAGGGCGCCGCTGATGTTATGCCATACGCTGAAGACGGCACCAGGGATGGTGGCCAGCGGATAGGCGGCGAAATGGAGGACGGCCAGCGACGAGGCCAGTCCGCTGTTCTGCATGCCCACCTCGATGCTCAGCGCCACGCACTTGGGCTTCTGCAGGCGAAGCAGGCGCCCCACGGAGAAGCCGATGGCCAGTCCCAGGAGGTTGTGAACCACGACGACAGCCACCACCAGCAGACCCGCTGTCAATAGCCTGTCGGCATTATGCGCCACGATGATACCCACCAGCAGCGCTATCACTACCGACGAGAAGGCGGGCAGATAGGGCGTCACGCGCTTGGTCAGTTTGGGGATGAAACGCTGGCAGAGCAGTCCGCACACGATAGGCGCGATGACCACATAGACGATGCTCGTCAGCATGCCCAGCGCATCGACATCCACCATGGTGCCTGCCAGCGCCCACACCAATAATGGCGTCAGCAGCGGAGCCAGTAGGGTAGAGGCCGCCGTCATGCCTACAGACAGCGCCAGGTCGCCCTTGGCCAGATACGTGATGACGTTTGACGCCGTGCCCCCAGGACAGCAGCCCACGAGAATCACGCCGATGGCCAGTTCCTCGGGCAGCGCAAAGGCCCACGTCAGTCCCAGGGCCAGCAGCGGCATCACGGTGAACTGCGTCAGACAGCCGATGAGGATATCCTTGGGTCGGCTCAGCACGATCTTAAAGTCTTGCGGCGAGAGTGTCAGTCCCATGCCAAACATGATAACGCCCAGCATCGGGTTGATGACCCACGT
>CADAKX010000007.1 GCA_902788605.1 uncultured Prevotellaceae bacterium
CTCGAAGGCTGTCGAGAATGTGAATGAGGTGAAGTCGGGTCTCATCATGAGCCGCCGCATCATCTTCACCCCCAGTGTAGACCTGAAGGACGAGCTGGCGAATACCGCCATCCAGATCTCCTGCATCGACCGCAATGGTAAGGAGGTGAAGCGCGTGACCTCAACCTCGGGTGAGGTCGAGGATGAGGAAACCTCACCCCAGCCCTCTCCGAGCGGAGAGGGAGCTGATCAGACCGGCAATGAGAATCAGGGCGGTGGTGGCACCACCAATCCTCCCTCAGGCGGCGGAAACGAGAATGACTAGAGAGGGCTGAGGGAAGAGGGCTGAAGGCTGAGGGCTGAGGGCTGAAGGAAGAGGGCTGAAGGCTGATGGCTGAGGGCTGATGTCTGATGTCTGAAGGCTGATGGCTGATGGCTGAAGCCCTCACCTCTAATCAAAAACCTAAGTATTAACTTTTCGATTAAGCGAACGCCATCATGCTTGCATGAATGGCTGAGCGAGAGAAAAGTCAAAATGAAATTTTAACCTGATTCTTGCAAGCATCATCACGGCAATTCTCACCACACTGGGCACCACCAGCTGTATGGGAGTGTGATTTCCCAATAAAACATAAAATCCCAAGGCAAAGTGATACTGCTTTGGGATTTTTTTCGTATATTCGCGGCAGAAATAACTAAACGATACGATATAAATGTAATTTCCTATATAAAAGAAATGATTAGAAGAGCTGAAAAAAAGGATATACCGGGTATCATCAGTTTGCTGCATCAGGTAAACATGGTGCATCATGTACTGCGCCCCGACTTGTTTAAACCCCACACTACCAAGTATAACGAACAGGAGCTGGAGGCCTTGATGGGTGATGACAGCAAACCTATCTTTGTCTTTGATGCAGAAGCCCCCCGACCAAACGGGGGGCTGGCCTCTGCCAGGGGGCAAAAGGTAAGTCCCATTTTAGGTCATGCTTTCTGCATGGTGACCGAGGTCAAGGGCGATAAATTGCTGCAGGACATCAAGACGCTGTATATTGATGACATCTGCGTAGACGAAAATGCTCGCGGCAAGCACGTCGGCAAGGCTTTGTATGAATATGTGCGCAATTATGCCCAGTCGATTGGTTGCAACAACATCACCCTGAACGTATGGGATGGCAACGATGCGGCTCAAAACTTTTACAGGAACATGGGCATGAAAGTCCAGAAAACGACAATGGAAATTGTACTGTAATATTACAACTTATTTTTCGGAATGAACATTGAAGAATTACGAGAATACACGTTATCACTCTACGGTGTGACCGAAGATCAGCCGTTTGGCGATGACGTCCTGACCTTCCGACTGGAGGGAAAGATCTTCGCTTGCCTTTGGTTGGGTGGCGGCAGTCATGATATGAAAGAGTCTGCCGAAGCCAGAATTGCTCTGAAGCTCTCGCCAGAAAGAAACGAAGAGCTTCGAGGTCAGTTCTCTGCCGTGACGCCTGCCTGGCACTGGAACAAGAAACATTGGAGCGATGTGTATTACGAACAGGTAAATGATGCGCTGGTTCAGGAATGGCTCAAGGAGTCCTATCTACTTGTGGCATCAAAACTTCCCAAGGCAATACGGGTGAAGTATATCTCATAATTATCAGTTCGATTTTGTGACAATCACATCTTTTATTCACAACGGCTCCTTATTTCTGTACGTAAATGGCTTTCTTCAGGTGTTTCAGGCTGCTGTCGGGACCAATCATGATTTCAAACTCGCCGGGCTCGAGCACGCGACGGAGGCTGCTGCCATAGAACATCAGCATGTCGTCGGTGATTTGGAATGAAACCTCACGACTCTCACCTTTCTTCAGGTGGATGCGCTCAAAGCCCTTCAACTCCTTCACGGGGCGTGCGATGCTGGCAACCACATCGTGGATGTAGAGCTGCACAACCTCGTCGGCATCATAGTCGCCTGTGTTCGTGACGGTCACCTTGGCCGTGCGACCATCGAGGGTGACGTCGCTATAGTCAAAGGTGGTATAGCTGAGTCCGAAGCCAAAGGGATAAAGGGGGTCGTTGCGCACATCGAGGTAGTTGCTGGCAAACTTGGCGTAGTCGCGGCGACCCTCACCAACGGGACGGCCTGTGGAGAGGTAGTTATAGTAGAGGGGCTCCTGACCCGTGGCCTGGGGCATCGAGGTGGTGAGCTTGCCACTGGGCACTTTGTCGCCAAACAACACATCACAGATGGCATCGCCCGACTCGCTGCCTCCGAACCACACCTGCAAGATGACGGGCACATGGTTCTGCTCCCACGTCAGCACGGTGGGGCGGCCTGCGAAGTTGAGCACCACAAGGGGTTTTCCAAATTCCAGCAGGGCCTCGAGGAGTTCTCGCTGCACGTCAAACATCTCGAGCGTGGCGCGACTGCTGCTCTCACCACTCATCTCGGCACTCTCGCCCATGGCGCAGACAATCACGTCGGCATCCTTGGCGATGGCGAGGGCCTCGCGCTTCAGGGTCTCGCTATCCTTGAAGGGTGTGGTGCGATTGAAGCCGCCCGCCTTCTGCACATCGGGGTCGCTGGTGAAATTGCAGCCCTGGGCACAACGCAGGGTGGCGCGACCAGAAAGGGCTTTCTCCATGGCCTCCTTCAGCGTGGCATACTTATCGTCGGCAGAGGTGGGTGCCCAGGTGCCAGCCATATTCTTGCGGTTGTCGGCCATCGGACCGATGAGGGCTATCCTACCCTGCTTCTTCAGGGGTAACAGATGGTTCTCGTTCTTCAGCAGCACAAAACTCTCGGCTGCCAGATCGCGTGCGGCCTGACGGTGTTCTGGGGTATAGATATCCCGCTCGCGGCGCTTCTTGTCGAGGAAACGGTAGGGATTGTCAAAGAGACCCAACTTGTATTTAGCCTCCAGCACGCGACGACAGGCCTGGTCGATCTCGGCCATCGTCACCTTACCATCCTTCAACGACTGCTGCAGGGTGTTGATGAAGCCCTCGGAACACATGTCCATATCGGTACCTGCCTTCAGGGCCATCACCGACGCCTGGGTCAAGTCGCCCAGTCCGTGCTTGATGATCTCGGCAATGGCACCATAGTCGGTCACCACAAAGCCGTCCCATCCCCATTGCTGGCGCAACACATCGTCAATGAGCCATCGGTTGGCGGTGGCGGGGATATAGTCGACGAGGTTAAACGAGGTCATCACCGACCCTGCTCCTGCCTTTGCTGCAGCCTCGTAGGGCGGAAAGAACTGGTTGTACATCCTGAGGTGACTCATATCGACCGTGTTGTAGTCGCGACCTGCCTCGGCACCGCCATACAGGGCATAGTGCTTGATGCAAGCCATCATATTCTCGGGTCCGTAGTTGCCCTGATATCCCTTCACCATCGCCTCTGCAATGCGCGAGCCCAAGAACGGGTCTTCGCCACTGCCCTCGGCAATGCGCCCCCATCGGGCATCCAGCGCGACATCGACCATCGGACTGTAGGTCCAGCTGATGCCATCGGCCGTAGCCTCCTTGGCAGCAATCCGCGCTGACTGTTCGATGGCCTTCAGGTCCCAACTGCACGACATGGCGAGGGGAATAGGAAAAATGGTCTGGTAGCCATGCACCACGTCCATGCCAATGAGCAAGGGGATACCCAGACGGCTTTTCTTCACGGCGGCCTCCTGCAACTGACGGATGCCGTCGGCGCCTGTCTGATTGAGGATGGAACCCAGTTTGCCCTGCTCCACCAAGCGCATCAGCGGACTATTCTTGAGTTCGCCCGTGGTGGCCGAGGTGCCTGGCAACAGATTGAGCTGTCCCAGTTTCTCCTCTACGGTCATCTTGGCCATCAGTTGGCTGATAAATTCCTGACCCTTGTCTTCGGCCTTGACAGTCGTTCCTGTCATCAGCATCAATGCTAAAGTGAAAATTGCTTTCAGTTTCATATCATTCGGCTTAGTTTTTGTGCGCAAAGTTACAAATAAAATTGAAAAACGAATAACGTTTCATATTTTTTCGTTACTTTGGCTTTGCCGAAGTTACTATCATTCGGAAATAAAAAGAAAACTTGTTTTCCTTTTGTATTTCTCTCATTTTTTTCGTAACTTTGCACCCGCTAAGAAATTAAGAAAGAAAAACGAGATGATTACAGTAACGAATCTGGCGATTCAATTTGGAAAAAAGGTTCTCTATAAGGACGTGAACCTGAAGTTTACAAGTGGTAACATTTATGGCATCATCGGTGCTAACGGCGCCGGCAAGTCTACCCTGCTCCGCGCCATCAGCGGCGAGCTGGAGCCCAACAAGGGTACGGTGGAGATGCTGCCTGGCGAGCGCATGAGTGTGCTGGAGCAGGACCACTTTAAATATGACGAATATTCTGTGATGAACACGGTGCTGATGGGACATCAACCACTGTGGGAAAACATGAAAGAGCGCGAGGCCCTCTATGCCAAACCCGAGATGAGCGAGGAGGATGGCGTGCGCGCTGCAGAACTGGAGATGGCTTTCGCCGAGATGAACGGATGGGAAGCTGAGAGCGAGGCTGCACAGCTGCTGCAGAACCTGGGCATCAAGGAGGATGTGCACTATTCGCAGATGTCGGATATCTCGAACAACGAGAAAGTGCGCGTGATGCTGGCCAAGGCGCTCTTCGGTCACCCCGACAACCTGTTGCTCGACGAGCCCACCAACGACTTGGACCTGGATACGGTGCAGTGGTTGGAGGAATACCTGAGCGGACTGGAGCAGTGCGTGCTGGTGGTCTCTCACGACCGTCACTTCCTCGACGCTGTCTCTACACAGACCGTAGATATCGACTTTGGCAAGGTGACCCTCTTCTCGGGTAACTACTCGTTCTGGTACGAGTCTAGTCAGCTGGCTTTGCGTCAGGCTCAGAACCAGAAGATGAAGGCTGAGGAGAAGCGCAAGCAGCTGGAGGAATTCATCCGCCGCTTCAGTGCCAACGTGGCCAAGTCAAAGCAAACAACTTCTCGAAAGAAGATGCTGGAAAAGCTTAACGTTGAGGAGATTACGCCTTCAACACGTAAGTACCCCGGTATCATCTTCCAGATGGAGCGCGAGCCTGGAACACAGATCCTCGAGGTAGAGGGACTGAAGGCTGTCGATGCCGATGGCACCGTGCTCTTCGACAATGTGAACTTCACCATCGAGAAGGGTCAGAAGACAGTCTTCCTGAGTCACAACCCCAAGGCGATGACGGCCCTCTTCGAGATTATCAATGGCAACCGCGAGGCTCAAGCTGGTACCTATAAGTGGGGTGTCACCATCACCACAGCCTACCTGCCTCTGGACAATACCGATTTCTTCCAGAGCGAGATGAACCTGGTGGACTGGCTCAGCCAGTGGGGACCAGGCAACGAGGTGACGATGAAGTCGTTCCTGGGTCGCATGCTGTTCAAGGAGGAGGACGTGCTGAAGCATGTCAACGTGCTGAGTGGTGGCGAGAAGATGCGCTGTATGATTGCTCGTATGCAGCTGAAGAACGCCAACTGTCTGATTCTCGACACGCCCACCAACCACCTGGATCTAGAGTCTATTCAGGCCTTCAACAACAACCTGATTCAGTTTAAGGGAAACATCCTCTTCGCTTCGCACGACCATGAGTTTATCAACACCGTGGCCGACCGCATCATCGAACTGACTCCTAAAGGCACCATCGACAAGCTGATGAGCTATGATGACTATATCTATGATGAGGCCATCAAGGAGCAGAAGGCGAAGATGTATGAATAAAGAGTGGCACAGTATTTGCATGTAGCTCTGAAAACTTTAAGCAAAGCTAATATGACAGAGAAAGATATCAATATCGAAGACGAGGAGACCTTGGACGAGGCTCCTGTCGATGAGACTGACAAAGAGGCAGAGGCAACAGAGGAAACGGCAGACGCCGAGACCTCTGACAATGCCGAGGCCGAAGAGAAAGTAGAAGAGAAGGACCCCCTGGAGGAGGCTCAGGCTCAGATTGCCGACCTGAAGGACAAGTACCTGCGCCAGGTGGCCGAGTTTGACAACTATCGCAAGCGCACCATGAAGGAGCGTGCCGAACTGATACTGAACGGCGGCGAGAAGACCATCTCGGCCCTGCTCCCCGTGATTGACGACATGGAGCGCGCCATCGCCAACGGTGCCAAGACGGACGACCCACAGGTGCTGCGCGAGGGCATGGAACTGATCTACCAGAAGCTGATGAAGGCACTCGAGGCTCAGGGCGTCAGCAAGATCGAGACCCAGGATGCCGACTTCGACACTAACCTGCACGAGGCTATCGCTCTGGTGCCTGGCATGGGTGACGACAAGAAGGGCAAGGTGATTGACTGCATGGCCACCGGCTATAAACTGAACGACAAAGTAATCCGCTACGCAAAGGTAGCAGTTGGACAATAAAATGGCACAGAAAAGAGACTACTACGAGGTGCTGGGCATCAGCAAGACGGCCTCGGAAGACGAAATCAAGAAGGCATACAGAAAGATAGCCATCAAATATCACCCCGACCGCAATCCTGGCGACAAGGAGGCCGAGGAGAAGTTTAAGGAGGCTGCAGAGGCCTACAACGTGCTGCACGACCCACAGAAGCGCCAGCAATACGATCAGTTTGGATTCAACGGCCCTATGGGCGGAGGCTTCGGCGGAGGCTTCGATGGCTTCGGCGGAGCGTCGATGAACATGGACGATATCTTCTCGATGTTTGGCGATATCTTCGGCGGACACGGCTTCGGAGGTGGCTTCGGTGGTGCTCGCGGTGGTCGCTCTCAGGTACACAGAGGCAGCGACCTGCGCCTGAAGGTGAGACTGACTCTCGAGGAAATCAATACGGGTGTCACCAAGAAGTTCAAGGTAAGAAAGGACATCACCTGCACCCATTGTCACGGCACAGGTGCCGAGGGAGACAGTGGCAGCGAGACCTGCCCCACATGTCACGGTTCGGGTGTCATCACCCACACCACCCAAAGCATCTTTGGCATGATGCAGACTCAGGGCGTTTGTCCCACCTGTCACGGCGAGGGCAAGGTGATCAAGAACAAATGTAAGGACTGCGGCGGCACCGGTGTCACCAAAGGCGAGGAAGTGGTGGAAATCAACATCCCCGCTGGCGTGGCCGAGGGTATGGTGGTCAACGTACCTGGCAAGGGCAACGCTGGTCATCACGGCGGTATTGCAGGCGATATTCAGGTATATATCGAGGAGGAAGAGAACAATACCTTCGTACGCGATGGCAACGACCTGATATACAACCTGCTGCTCGACTTCCCCACTGCAGCACTGGGTGGCGAGGTGGACATCCCCACCATCGACGGCAAGACACTGAAGGTGAAAATAGAGGGTGGCACACAGCCTGGCAAGACCATGCGCCTGAGAGGCAAGGGACTGCCTGCCGTACAGGGCTATGGCAACGGACGCGGAGACCTGGTGGTCAACATCAGCGTCTATGTACCCAAGACGCTCTCGCGCGAAGAGAAGGCTGCCATCGAGGCTTTCAAGGGCAGCGATAATTTCAAGGGCGACAAGTTCACCAAGGACAGCATCTTCCAGCGTTTCAAGAACTACTTCAGTTAAATCTTAAATCTCATACCCACAGCTTATGACCTATCAAGAAGCTACTGAATATCTGTTTAGCCAGACACCCAGCTACGAGAAGCAGGGCGCCACAGGCTATAAGGAGGGACTGGAGACCACTCTGGCGCTCGACGAGCACTTCGGTCATCCCCACCAGGCCTTTCGCAGTATCCATATTGCCGGCACCAACGGCAAAGGTTCACTGTCGCACCTCATCGCGGCGGAGTTTCAGGTGAGCGGGTACAGGGTAGGTCTCTACACCTCGCCACACCTTGTAGATTTTCGCGAGCGCATACGCGTGAACGGAACGCCTATCGACGAGGACTATGTTGTAAAGTTCGTGGAAGAGGAAAAGGAGTTCTATGAGCCCCTGCACCCCTCGTTCTTTGAGCTGACCACAGCGATGGCATTCAAGTATTTCAAGGAGAAGCACGTGGACATCGCCGTCATCGAGGTGGGGCTGGGTGGCAGACTGGACTGTACGAATATCATCACGCCCATCCTCAGCGTTATCACCAACATCTCGCTGGACCATACCCAACTGCTGGGCAACAGTCTGGAGCAGATTGCCTTCGAGAAGGCGGGCATCATCAAACCTGGGGTGCCAGTGGTCATCGGCGAGGCTACGCCCGAGACGCGCGCCGTATTTGACGCCATCGCTGCAGAGCAGCAGGCACCCATATACTATGCGGAGGATGAAAAGGAAATCACGTCGGCCACGCTGACAAGCGAGGGTATGATGCACTATACATGCGTGCATCTGGGCGACTTTGAGTGCGAACTGACGGGTGACTTCCAGCCTATCAACATGAACACCATGGTGGTAGCACTCCACAAACTGGTGGACAGAGGTTATCTGGCAGACATTATCGAGCCAAAGAACCAGGCACTGGTGGCCGAGGAGATGAGCAATGCATTCAAGAACGTCACCAAGATCACTGGGCTAATGGCGCGCTGGCAGACAGTAAGAGAGAACCCGAGGGTGATCTGCGACACGGGTCACAACCCCGGCGCATGGCACTATCTGGGCAAACAACTGGCCAACCTGAAATGTCACCAACTGCACATCGTCTTTGGTATGGTGGAGGACAAGGATGTCTATAGCGTGATGGCGCTGCTGCCCAAGAATGCCACGTATTTCTTTACGAAGGGTTCGACCAAAAGGGCCTTCCCAGAGACGTCCCTCAAGATATTCGGAGAGCAATTCGGCCTGAAAGGCGAATGCTATCCCACAGTGGAAGAAGCCTACGAAGCTGCCATGCAAGGCGCTACTAGTGAAGACGTTATATTTATCGGAGGCAGCACTTATGTTGTGGCCGACTATTTGAAAACAAGAATTTAGTTGTTTTTAACACCAATTTTTTACCGATTTGTTTGCACAAGTCGGTATTTTTTTGTTCCTTTGCAGAAAGAATACTTTAACTAAAAACATTTATAGTATGACAAACTCAACAGAAAATGCGAATCTGTGTGGTCTGAAGCGCGAAGACTTCCAGACCACCATCAATGGTAAGAAGACCGATCTTTACATCCTGCGCAACCGCAAAGGTTACGAAGTAGCTATCTCAAACTATGGTGGTGCCATCTGCGCTATCATGGTGCCTGACAAAGACGGCAACGTGGCTAACGTGATTCAGGGACACGCCAATATCGAGCAGCTGATGAGTGGCAACGAGCCTTATCTCTCAACACTCATCGGACGATGGGGCAACCGCATCTGCAAAGGCATGTTCACACTGAACGGCAAGGAGTATCAGGTGGCCATCAACAATGGTCCTAACCACCTGCACGGCGGACTCAAGGGCTTCAACGCCAAGGTTTGGGACGCACGTCAGATGGGTCCTCGCTCACTGGCTCTGCACCGTGTATCTTCCTATGGTGAAGAGGGTTACACTGGCGAGCTGGATGTAACGGTAGAGTTTACCTTCACTGACAACAACGAGTTGGTATTAGAGTATCTGGCTACCACCAACAAGAAGACTATCGTGAACCTGACACACCACGCTTTCTTCTCAATCGCTGGTACTGCTGATCCCACTCCCACAGTGGACGACATCATCTGTGAAATCAACTCAGACTTCTATCTGCCCACAGACGACACCGCTATTCCTACTGGCGAGATCCTGAAGGTAGAGGGTACTCCCTTCGACTTCCGCAAGCCCAAGGCCATCGGTAAGGAGATCAATGCCGACCACGAGCAGATTAAGTTTGGCAACGGATATGACCACAACTATGTACTGAACAAGAAGGAAGAGGGCGAGATGAGCTTCGCTGCACGTCTGACCGATCCCAAGAGCGGACGTACACTGGAGTGCTGGACCACTGAGCCTGGTATGCAGCTCTATACTGGCAACTACCTGAATGGCTATAAGGGCGCCAACGGATGCACCTTCCCACGCCGCTCGGCTGTTTGTCTGGAGACTCAACACTTCCCCGATTCTCCCAACCGTCCTTACTTCCCCAGCGTCGTTCTGAACCCAGGCGAGCGCTATAAGCAGAAGACGATCTATAAGTTTGGCATTGCAAAATAAACCAATAAAACAATAGAAAAAATGTCACAAAAACAAACACAGAACTATCTGTTCCCGTTGATTATTGTGTTCATCGTGTGCTTCCTCATCGGATTCATCACGACGATGAACAACTCGATGATCGAATTCTGTAAGGAAGCCTTCCAGTTGAGCGACACGCAAGGCCAGTTGGTTAACACGTTCTTCTATGGTGCTTACTTCTTCTCGATCCCGTTTGCCATGATGATGAACAAGATTGGCTACAAGGCTACGCTCGTTCTCGGTCTGGCTGTCGTTGGTTGCGGCTTCATCGCCAACAACCTCGGCGTAACGGCTGCCCTCGGCACAGCTAATGTGTACACCGTATTCCTTTGCTGCATGAGTATTGTGGCTCTGGGTGTGGTGATGCTGCAGCTGGTGGCTAACCCCTATGTAATGGTATTGGGTAAGAAGGAGAGTGGTGCTTTCCGCATGACGCTGTCTCAGGCGCTGAACTCAGTGGCTACTACCGTGGCTCCTATCTTCATCACCTACGTGATCATCGCTGGTAAGCCCAAACTGCCCGAGAACGTGCCTGGACCATTCCTCATGCTGGGTATCTTTGCGCTGGTTATCGCTGCCATCCTGTTCTTCATCAAGTTGCCCGATCCCGATATGGATAAGAAGGACAACGCTGAGGAGGCTGTGGCTGATGCCAACAAGTATAAGTCAAGTGTATTCAAGTATCCTCACGTATGGTTCGGTGCTCTCGCCATCGCCATGTACATGGGTCTGGAGATTGGTATCCCCTCTATGCTTCCCGCTTACTGGAAAGCTGACCCCACACTGCCTGGCTCGGCTACGGAATACCTGCCCTACTACTGGGGTGGCATGATGGTGGGCCGTTTCGTGGGCTCTGCCATCCTGGCTAAGTTTGAGGCTCGTAAGCTGCTGACCGCCTGTCTGATTCTGGGCGCATGCTGCGTGGGCATCTCATTCTTCCTGCCTGGTATGGCTGCCGTCTATGCTATGCTGGCTGCTGGTCTGTTCCACTCTGTGATGTGGCCTCTGATTTTCAACCTGGGTCTCCAGGAACTGGGTCCTCACACCAAGAACGCATCAGGCCTCATCAACATGGGTGTGCTGGGTGGTGCTACCCTGCCTCTGATCATGGGTGCCATCGTTGACGACCCCGCCCTCGGCGTTGGTGTTGCCATCATGCTCATGTTCGTGTACTACGCTTACGTACTCTGGTTCTGCAACTGGGGCAGCAAGATTGGTATCAACGTGAAATAAGTGACTATCACCTATTACTAATAATAACTAATTAATACTATTGAATTATGATGGACATTGAATTTGTAAGAAGTCGCTTCATCAAGCACTTTGACGGTAAGACAGGAAATGTTTATGCGTCTCCTGGTCGTATCAACCTGATTGGTGAGCACACCGATTATAATGGTGGATTCGTATTCCCAGGAGCTGTTGACAAGGGTATCATCGCTGAGATGCGCCCCAACGATACTGAGGACACCGTGATGGCTTATGCTATCGACCTGAAGGATCGCGTGGACTTCAAACTCAACGACCCCGAAGGCCCCAAGGCCTCTTGGGCTCGCTATATCTATGGTATCTCACTCGAGATGAAGAAGCTGGGCGTTCCCGTGAAGGGCTTCAACATTGCCTTCGCCGGTGATGTGCCCCTGGGCGCTGGTATGTCATCAAGTGCTGCCATGGAGAGTTGCTTCGCATGCGGTCTGAACGACCTCTTCGGCGACAACAAGGTGTCTCAGTGGGATATGGTACTGGCTGGTCAGGCTACAGAGCACAACTACTGCGGCGTGAACTGCGGTATCATGGACCAGTTTGCATCTGTCTTCGGTAAGGCTGGATGCCTGATGCGTCTGGACTGCCGCAGCCGTGAGTTCGAGTACTTCCCATTCAAGCCCGATGGCTATCGCCTGGTGCTGCTTGACTCTGTCGTTAAGCACCAGTTGGCCGGCTCTCCCTACAACGATCGCCGCAACAGCTGCGAGAACGTGGTGAAGCACATCCAGGCCAAGCACCCCGAGGGCAAGTTTGAGACCCTGCGCGACTGCACATGGGAGCAACTCGATGAGGTTCGCGCCGAGGTGGGCGAAGAGGACTACAAGCGCGCTAAGTTCGTGCTGGGCGAGAAGGACCGCGTATTAGCTGTCTGCGACGCTCTGAACGAGGGCGACTACGAGAAGGTGGGCGAGATGATGTACAAGACGCACGAAGGTCTGTCAAAGGACTACGAGGTGTCTTGCGAGGAGCTCGACTTCCTGAACGACATCGCCAAGGAGAACGGCGTAACAGGTTCTCGTATCATGGGTGGCGGCTTCGGTGGCTGCACCATCAACCTGGTACGCAACGACATCTATGCTAAGTTCATCGACGACGCTAAGAAGAAGTTCAACGCAAAGTATGGCCACGAGCCCAAGGTCTATGACGTTGTCATCGGCGATGGCTCACGCAAGCTCTGCTAAGATAATCACATCATCAAAGGAGTTAGGGGAACAGCCTCTAACTCCTTTTTCCAAAAATCAAATACTATGTTTCAGATAGATCGCTCATATATAGACCACATCTCACTGGATTCCCTGCAAGGACACATCTGGGATATCCGCACCGACCACAAAAACGACCCTACCCTCCCCAAAATCGAGAACTATCACATCAAAGAGGAGGCTTTCGAGGCCTATCTGGAGAAGAAACAGAAGTTCGAGGACTTCAAGGACAGTTGGCGCAGGTATCGCTATATGATCCTGGGACTGGCCTTCGTGGTGCCGGTGGCCCTGTTCAGCTTGCTGGTGAAAGACAAGAACATGGCAATGTATGCCTATGCCACAGGCTTCCTGCTCTGCATGCTCATCTATATGGTCTATCTGCTGATAGAGGGCGCAAGGGCCAAGCAATTCCGCAACAACCCCTACGAGACCTTTATCAAGGCGCTGCTCTCTTGGGAGGCCAGCAAATAATCATCGGGTGACGTGAAACCCAGAAAATCATGAAGAAATACTATTGTATTCTTATCTCTATCATTCTCTTACTGTGCGGATGTGAAAAGAAAGACACCACACCGCATCAGCTGCCTCTACAGGCTTCATCCTATGCTTTTGAACTACCACAACCTGACACGGCCCTCCAGCATCAGCGTCACAGACTGATCATGGAAGAACTGGAATACTATCTCCAGAGACACGACGTCAACGACGAGGGCTTTGACATGGTGGCAAGATATGCGGAAGAGGGAGACTCCACTCTTTCGGTCTATATGCCGCAAGGCGAACTGCAGGTACAGGCACTCAACCCATGGCCTGGAACCAAGCGCGAGGGGAAATACATCATCACAGACCCCAAGAAGCGCATCATCATCGGCTATTTCCACAACGACACATTGGTCAGCGGCATACGCATCGACTCGCTCGGCACTTATGCCGGACAGTTTGACAGACACATGCAGGCCAGCGGACACGGCTCTTATCAGCAGGCGGATGGCACCTATTACGAGGGCCACTGGCAGGGCGACAGGCGACAGGGCTTCGGCTTCTGTGTGTCGCCATCGGCGCTGAAGGCTGGACAATGGAAGGCCAACAAGTTTCTGGGCGAGAGAATGCTCTATACCACAGAGCGCATCTATGGCATCGACATCTCGCGCTATCAGCATGAGAAGGGGCGCAGGCGCTACGGCATCAACTGGCGACAGCTGCGCATCAAACACTTGGGACGCCGCATCAGCGAACAGCGCGTCAACGGCGAGGTGGACTACCCCGTGTCGTTTGTCTATATCAAATCGACGGAGGGTATCTCTATCAACAATCGTTATTTCAACGCTGACTACCAGAGTTGTCACCAGCAGGGCATCCACGTGGGGGCCTATCATTTCTTCTCAACACGACAGGACCCTGCTGCTCAGGCTAACCACTTCCTGAAGCAGACGCGATTCAGAAAGGGTGACATGCCGCCGATGCTCGACATTGAGCCCAGCGATGCGCTCATCGCGAAGATGGGGGGCGCCGAGGTGCTGTTCAAACACATTCGCACATGGCTCAGAATCGTGGAGCAGAAAACGGGCACGCGACCCATTCTCTATGTGAATCAGCGATTCGTCAACAACTATCTCAACAGCGCGCCTGACTTGAAGCAAAACTACCACTTCTGGATTGCGCGTTATGGTGAGTATAAGCCGGACATCCACCTGGCGCTGTGGCAACTGAGTGCCGATGGCATCGTGCGTGGCATCCAGGGGCCTGTTGACCTCAACGTCTTTAATGGCTATCAGGGTCAGTGGGACGAGTTCCTGAGGAAAGAAACCATCCAATGATACGCTGTTCAGTGATACGCTGTTCGGCAGCGTATCAACAGCAAACATATACAGTAACATTTCAAGCAAGCAGCAAGACATATGAACGACTCGAAAATCATCAACGACCCCGTCTTCGGATTCATCAAGATTCCTCGCGGACTGCTCTATGACATCGTGCGTCATCCGCTCTTCCAGCGACTGAACCGCATCAATCAGCTGGGACTGGCATCGGTGGTCTACCCTGGTGCGAGACACACGCGTTTCCAACACTCGCTGGGGGCGTTCCACCTGATGAGCGAGGCCATCCTGTCGCTACAGCAGAAGGGGCAGTTTATCTTCGACTCGGAGGCTGAAGCAGTAGAGGCGGCCATCCTGATGCATGACATCGGACACGGGCCGTTCTCGCATGTGCTTGAAAACACGCTCATCTCGGGCATCTCGCACGAGGATATCTCGCTGCTGATGATGGAACAGATTAATCGCGACCTGGGCGGACGTCTCAACCTGGCGATATCGATCTTCAAGGACGAGTATCCCAAACGATTCCTCCACCAGCTCATCTCCAGCCAACTGGATATGGACCGATTGGACTACCTGAGGCGCGACTCGTTCTTCACGGGTGTCACAGAGGGAAACATCGGGTCGGCACGCATCATCAAGATGCTCAACGTCATCGACGACAGACTGGTGGTCGAGCAAAAGGGTATCTATTCGCTTGAGAACTACCTGACAACCAGGCGATTGATGTACTGGCAGGTGTATCTGCACAAGACGGCGGTGGGCTACGAGAAGGTGCTGGTCAACATGCTGACACGAGCCAAGGATCTGGCCAAGCAGGGCAAACAGATCTTCGCCTCACCTGCCCTCGCCTACTTCATACAAAACGATATCGACGCGAAATGGTTCTCGGAGCATGAGGAGGCCCTGCAGATGTATGAGGAATTGGACGATAGTGACATCTGGAGCGCCATGAAGGCTTGGAAGCACTCCGACGACAAAATCCTATCAACGCTGGCTGCCGACATGCTAGACAGAAACATATTCAAGGTGGAGGTGCACGACGAGCCTATCACCGATGAGCGCATAGGACAAATTGAGACTGAAATATCAGAAAAAATGGGTATCGAAAAGAAGGATGCACACTATCTGATGAGCGTCAACCGCATACAGAAAGACATGTACTCCATCGACGATGACTCAATTGACATTTTGTACAAAGATGGTAGCATAAAAGACATTTCTGAGGCGTCTGAGATACTGAATGTGGCTCTTCTTTCTAAAAAAATACGAAAATATTACCTCTGTTATCAGCGTTTTCAATAAAATTTGTTATCTTTGCACCCTACATAACAAAACTAAGTCGTTATTATGGAGTTTACAGCCAAACAAATTGCCGATTTTATCAACGGCCGTGTGGAAGGTGACGTGAATGCCGCTGTCCATACTTTTGCAAAAATAGAAGAGGGACAGCCGGGCGCTATCTCCTTTCTATCCAATCCCAAATATACGCAATATCTATACGATACAAAATCAACGATTGTCCTGGTTAACGAAGACCTGGAACTGGAGAAGGAAGTCTCTGCTACGCTCATCCGCGTGAAGAACGCCTATGAGGCCGTGGCTCGACTGCTGCAGCTCTACGAGTCGATGAAGCCCAAGAAGACGGGCATCGACCCGCTGGCTTCTGTGTCGGCTAAAGCCAATATCGGTGAGAACGTCTATATCGGTGCTTTTGCATGCATCGGCGACGGTGCTGTCATCGGTGACAACACACAGATCTATCCCCACGTGGTCATCGGCGATGGAGTCAAGGTAGGTGCAGGATGTCTGCTCTACCCCAACGTCACCATCTATCAGGGTTGTCAGCTGGGCGCTAACGTCACCATCCACGCTGGTTCGGTGATTGGTGCCGATGGCTTCGGATTCGCACCCAACGTTGATGGCTACGAGAAGATTCCTCAGATTGGTATCGTGATCATCGAGGACAACGTCGAGATTGGTGCTAACACCTGTGTAGACCGCTCTACAATGGGTGCCACCGTACTCCACAAGGGCGTTAAGCTGGACAACCTCGTACAGGTAGCCCACAACGTGGAGGTCGGCGAGAATACAGTCATGTCGGCACAGGTGGGTATCGCTGGTTCTACGAAGGTAGGTTCTTGGTGTATGTTTGGTGGTCAGGTGGGTCTGGCAGGCCATATCACCATCGGAGACCACGTGAACCTGGGCGCACAGTCGGGTGTTCCTGGCAGTATCAAGCCCAACCAGACTCTCATCGGCACACCTCCCATGGAGCCCACTCCTTACTTCAAGTCGCAGGCCATCTTCCGTCGCCTGCCTGATATGTACAAGGAGCTGAGTGCACTGAGAAAAGAAATTGAAGAACTAAAAGCACACAAATAATTATATGAAACAAAAGACTCTGAAAGGCAGTTTCTCGCTTTGCGGCAAGGGCCTGCACACTGGATTAAGTCTCACGGTGACATTCAATCCCGCTCCAGAGAATCACGGTTATAAGATTCAGCGCATCGACCTCGAGGGTATGCCTATCATCGATGGCGTGGCTGAAAACGTTATTGATACACAGCGCGGCACAGTATTAGGTAAGGGCGACGCCCGCGTCTCTACCGTAGAGCACGCTCTCTCGGCTCTCTACGCACTCGGCGTTGACAACTGTCTCATTCAGGTCAATGGTCCTGAGTTCCCCATCCTCGATGGCTCGGCTATCCAGTATGTGGAGAAGATCAACGAGGTTGGCATCGAAGAGCAGAACGCACCCAAGGACTGGTACATTATCCGCAAGAAGATTGAGGTGAAGGACGAGGATACTGGTTCTTGCATCACCATCCTGCCCGATGAGCAGTTCTCGCTGACCACGATGTGCTCTTTCGAGTCAAAGTTCATCAACAGTCAGTTTGCTACGCTCGACGACCCCACGAAGTATTCTACAGAGATTGCTGCAGCACGCACCTTCGTATTCGTGCGCGACATAGAGCCTCTGATTCAGGCTAACCTCATCAAGGGTGGTGACCTGGACAACGCTATCGTGATCTATGAGCGTCAGACCACTCAAGAGCGTCTCGACATGCTGGCAGACATGCTGCACGTGGAGCATCGCGACGCTACCGACCTGGGATATATCCAGCACAAGCCCCTGCAGTGGGAGAACGAGTGCACACGTCACAAGCTGCTGGACATCATCGGCGATATGGCTCTCATCGGCAAACCCATCAAGGGTCGCATCATTGCCACTCGTCCTGGTCACACCATCAACAATAAGTTTGCACGCGAGATCCGCAAGGAGATTCGCAAGCACGAGATCCAGGCACCTGCCTATGATCCCAACGAGGAGCCAGTGATGGACGTCAACCGCATTCGCGAGTTGCTCCCCCACCGCTACCCCATGCAGTTGGTTGACAAGGTCATCGAGATTGGTCCTACCAGCATCGTAGGTATCAAGAATATCACTTCTAACGAGCCTTTCTTTACGGGACACTTCCCACAGGAGCCTGTGATGCCTGGCGTACTCCAGATTGAAGCTATGGCCCAGTGTGGTGGTCTGCTGGTGCTCAACACCGTGGAAGAGCCTGAGCGCTGGTCAACCTACTTCATGAAGATTGACGGCGTGAAGTTCCGTCAGAAGGTTGTTCCTGGCGACACGCTGATCTTCAAGGTCGAACTGCTGGCTCCGCTGCGTCACGGAATCTCTACCATGCACGGCTATGCTTTCGTAGGCGACCACGTGGTGTCGGAAGCCACCTTTACTGCACAAATTGTTAAGAACAAATAATATAACATGAATCAAATTCATCCTTTAGCTGTTGTTGATCCAGAGGCTAAGTTGGGCGATAAAAATATCATCGGTCCCTTCTGTGTCATCGACAAGAACGTGGTGATGGGTGACAACAATCACCTGCTCAACAACGTCACTATCCATACTGGAGCACGTATTGGCAACGGCAACGAATTCTTTCCAGGCGCATCTATCTCTACCAAACCTCAGGACCTGAAGTTCAAGGGAGAAGAGACTACCTGCGAAATTGGCGATAACAACTCCATTCGTGAGAATGTAACAATCAGCCGAGGAACGGCCTCACGCGGCAAGACAGTCGTTGGTTCTGGCAATCTCCTGATGGAAAACATGCACATTGCACACGACTGCATCATCGGCAGTGGTTGTATCATCGGTAACTCAACTAAGTTTGCTGGAGAAGTAGAGGTGGACGATTGCGCCATTATTTCTGCCGAGGTTCTTTTCCACCAGTTTATCCGCGTAGGCAGCTACGTGATGATTCAGGGTGGCAGCCGCACCAGTCAGGATATTCCTCCCTACATCATTGCAGGTAAGGAGCCCATCCGCTTTGCTGGTATCAATCTGATTGGCCTGCGCCGTCGCGGCTTCTCCAACGAGACCATCGAGATGATTCACGATACCTATCGCACCATCTATGCAAAGGGAATTATCAAGGACGGCATCGCAGAAGCACGATTGAAGTACCCTGATAGCAAAGAGGTAGAGTATATCTGCTCGTTCTTTGAGAACTCAAAGCGCGGAGTCATTCGTTGAATAAGACGCTGATAGTCATCACGGGGCCCACTGCTGTTGGAAAAACAGCGCTTTGCCTTGATATTGCCAAGCAATTTGGCATCCCTATCATCAATGCTGACTCCCGTCAGATCTATCGCGAACTGAAAATAGGCACTGCCGCACCCACCGAAGAACAACTTCGGCAGGTGCGGCATTATTTTGTGGGTACGCTCGGACTCGAGGACTATTACAGTGCCTCGATGTATGAAGAACAGGTAATGCAACTGCTTCCCCAACTCTTCCAGACCTCTGACTACGCCCTGCTCACGGGTGGCAGCATGATGTATATCGACGCCGTATGTAATGGTATTGACGATATACCTACTGTCGACGACGATACGCGCAACACGCTAAAGCAGCGACTGGCCAACGAAGGACTGGAGGCTCTGTGCGAAGAACTGCGACAGTTGGACCCTGAGCACTACGAGTTGGTTGACAGGAAGAATCCACGCCGCGTGGTACATGCCTTGGAGATCTGTCACATGACAGGCCGCACCTATACTTCTTTCCGCACCAATGCCCGCAAGGATCGCCCCTTTCGCATCATCAAGATTGGACTGAATCGGGAGCGCGAAATAATCTATAATCGCATCAACGAACGCGTAGATCAGATGATGCACGATGGACTGCTCGACGAGGCACGCAGCCTCTATCCGCTGAGACACCTGAATGCCCTCAACACGGTGGGCTATAAAGAGATGTTCACCCATATCGATGGCACATGGACGCTCGACGAGGCCGTAGAACGCCTGAAAGGCAACACCCGTCGCTACGCCCGCAAACAACTCACCTGGTTTAAGCGCGACCCTGAAATGGCGTGGTTCTCACCAGACGAGAAACAAATGATCATTAACCATATCATTGGTCATTAATCATATCAGACGCGAAACAATTGATTTTTAATCATATTACCAAGCAATGAATAAACTCAAACCAATCATCGACTTCATGAAAAAGGCGCTCAAGGGAGCCTTCAGATGGTATGTTAGCATATTCAAGGGACGCCCTTGGTACATCAAGTTGCTCTCTTCCCTTGCCACGTTTATCGTGGTCGTTATGCTTTATCTCCTGGCTGTGGACGTCAACCTGTTCTGGCTCTTTGGCAAGTCGCCCAGCATGAATACCATTGTCAACACACGTCCTGCCCAGGCCTCAGAGATCTATAGTGCCGACAGCGTGATGATTGGAAAATTCTTCAGCGAGAACCGCACCCCGGTGAAGTTCGAAGATGTGAACCCCATCTTCTGGGAAGCACTCATCGACACCGAGGACGAGCGATTCTATCATCATTTCGGTGTTGACTTCCAGGCCTTTGGTGCAGCCTTGAAGGACTATGTGGTTCACCATGATGCTCGTGGTGCATCGACCATCACTCAGCAGCTCGCCAAGAACCTCTTCCGCGTTCGCACGGAATATTCCACTGGAGTGCTGGGAAATATCCCTGGCATCAAGATGCTCATCATGAAGACCAAGGAATGGATTACGGCCACCAAACTGGAAATGAATTTCAGCAAACAGGAGATCCTGACGATGTATGCCAACACCGTGGACTTCGGTTCTAACGCCTTCGGCATCAAGACAGCCTGTAAGACTTACTTCGGCACCACACCCAAGGACCTGACTCCCGACCAGGCTGCTATCCTCGTGGGCATGCTGAAAGCCACCACTTATTATAACCCTCGCATCCATCCTGAGAACAGCTTCAATCGCCGCAACGTGGTGCTGGGTAATATGCTGCGTCGTGGACACATCGATCAGGAGGCCTACGACTCTCTCAAGGTGATGCCCATCAACCTCGACTATAGCGTTGAGAATGCCTACGATGGTCAGGCCACCTATTTCCGCGAGGCCGTAAAGGACTACCTGAGCGAATGGTGCCACGAAAACGGATACGACCTCTATACAGATGGTCTGAAGATTTACACCACTATTGATACGCGCATGCAGAAGTATGCCGAAGAGGCTGCCTGGGACCAGATGAAGGAACTGCAAAAGAAGTTCAATAACCACTGGGGACGCGTCAATCCCTGGCAGGATGAGCGTCATCAGGAGATTCCCAACTTCATCGAGAACATAGCCAAGCGCCTGCCTGTCTATAAGTACCTGGAGAAGCGCTTTGAGGGTAATCAGGACTCTATCGACTATTATCTGAACCTGCCCCACCCCGTTAAGCTGTTCAGCTATGACGGCCCCTACGAGACCGAGATGAGTACGCTTGACTCCATCCGCTATATGGAGCACTTCATGCACTGTGGCTTCATGGCCATCGAGCCAGAGACGGGTCACGTGAAGGCTTGGGTGGGCGACCTCGACTTCAAGACGTGGAAATACGACAAGGTGACTGCCATGCGTCAGCCCGGCTCTACCTTCAAGCTCTTTGTCTATACCGAGGCCATGAACCAGGGACTCACACCCTGTGATCGCCGTATGGATGCCTTCTTCAGTATGAAGGTCTGGGACGAAGAAAAGAAGAAAGAGGTGCTGTGGTGCCCCACCAATGCCAATGGTTATTTCACCGACTATAACATGACCCTCAAGTCGGCCTTTGCCCAGAGTATCAACTCCGTTGCCGTGCGTGTGGGTCAGGAAGTGGGTATCGACCGCATTGTCGAGACGGCCCACAAGATGGGTATCAAGAGTCCGCTCCACAATACGCCCTCGCTCGCCCTTGGTGCCAGTGACGTCAACCTGGAGGAACTCGTCAATGCCTATGCCACCATTGCCAACAACGGACGCAGCCACGAGGCTATCCTCGTGACCCGTATCCTCGACCGCGATGGCAACGAGATCTATACTGCTCCTACGGAAGAACAGGAAGCTGTACCCTATCGCTCAGCATTCTATATGCAGCAGATGCTGATGGCTGGCATGCGTGAGCCAGGTGGCACCAGCATGAACATGTGGCGCTATGTGCGCAACTATGCCGATACGGACTTCGGAGGCAAGACTGGTACGTCTAACAACCACTCTGATGCCTGGTTCGTTGGCGTAAGCCCTCGTCTGGTGTGTGGTGCCTGGGTAGGCGGCGAATATCGCGCCATCCACTTCCGAACTGGCGAACTGGGACAAGGCAGTCGTACGGCCCTCCCCATCTGTGGTCAGTTCTTCGAATCGGTGATGGGCGATCCCAAGTTCCGTCACTATCACGCTAAGTTTGCCAATCCGCAGGACGCATCTATCTCAGCTGCTGCCTATCAGTGTGCTGGTTACTATGTCGACCCCAACGACAGCATCGACGAGAATGCTACTGACAGCCTCGGCATTGATGGAGAGGTTGTGCCGACATCTGATGGTGCACCCTCAGAGTCACAAACAGCAGAACCAAGTTCTGATGAAGAATAGCAAATCTGAGTCTCAATCTGCAGAACCAAGATTAGACGAAGAATAGCAAAAAATTTCCAATCAAGGAAGGGATGATACTGATTTTCCAGAATCATCCCTTCTCTTTATTTTGTCCTGTGAGAGTTTAAAATCGTCTGATAAATGAATTTCTACACTAAGATGCGCAACTGTAGAAACGAGTTCAACAAAACTCGAAAAACTCGCTAATTTTGCAGATTTTTCGAAAAATGATACAAAATAGATATAAGTCAAGAAATTGTGCACCCACACAGCATTTTTTTCAAAAAAAAGATTAAGAAAAGTTTGCATAGTTCAAAAAGTTTGACTACCTTTGCCAACGTTATCCTGAAAACAATCTTTTTACCTTAAAAGAACTAATACCTATTGAAGATAGAAGCGGTCGGCTGTGAAGCCCGCCGCTTTCGTTTTTATATTACCCCATCACTCTCTTTCGTTTTATACAATTCCATATCCATCCCTTTCACTTTTTTTTCGTATCTTTGCATCCGAAATGAACAACGGCATGAAACATAAGATTCTATTCGTCTGCCACGGGAACATCTGTCGAAGCCCGATGGCGGAATTTGTGATGAAGGACTTAGTAAAGAAGGCAGGACGCGAAGACGAGTTTTTGATTGAGTCAGCAGCCACCTCTACCGAAGAGATTGGCAACAGCGTCTATCCACCAGCACGTCGCAAACTGGCCGAGCACCAGATTACGTGTCAGGGCAAGACTGCCCGTCAGATGACTCGTATGGATTATCAGCGCTTCGACCTGTTGATTGGCATGGACACATGGAACATCCGCAATATGAGGAATATCTGCGGTGGCGACCCAGAAAACAAAATCGTGATGCTGATGGACTACACACACAGACCTGGCGATGTGGCTGACCCTTGGTACACGGGCGACTTCGAGGCCACCTGGCGCGATGTCTTGGAAGGTTGTGAGGCTTTGCTCAACGAGCTTGAATAAAAAAAATAGAAAGCAACATCAATAAAACGAGAAAGCAACATCATTAAAACAAGAATGTTACTTCATTAAAATGAGAAAGCGTTCTAATAAAAGAAGGCAATATAAAACAAAAAAAGAGAGGGCGATAAACCCTCTCTTAGTTTTTGTAACGACTGAATCGTTAGGATGCTGATTATGCCTCAGCGGGAGCCTCCTCAGCAGCAGCCTCTGCCTCAGCAGGAGCCTCAACCTCAGCAGCCTCAGCCGCAGCAGCAGCCTTCTTGTCGGCTACCTTCTTGGCAATTGCCTCGTTAACCTTCTTCTCTTCAGCCAGAGCCTTTGCCTCGGCGTCCTTCTTGGCCTTAGCGACCTCAGCGGCTACCTTCTCAAGACCCTTCTGCTTGTCAGCCTTCCATGCATCGAACTTCTTCTGTGCAGTAGCCTCATCGAAAGCGCCCTTCTTTACGCCACCCTTGAGGTGCTTCATCAGGTAAACGCCCTCACCGCTGAGGATGTTGCGAACGGTATCAGTGGGCTGTGCGCCACACTCTACCCAGTACAATGCACGGTCGAAATTCAAGTCTACCGTGGCGGGATTGGTGTTAGGATTGTAAGAACCAATCTTCTCAGTGAAACGACCATCACGTGGTGCACGAGCGTCGGCGATTACGATGCTGTAGAAAGCGTAGCTTTTACGGCCACCGCGCTGCAATCTGATTTTTGTTGCCATGTTTTTTAAATGTTTTGTTTAATTGTTAAAATTTGAATTTCATGCTCCCATCTCGTGGAAGCGGGCGCAAAATTACTCATTTTTAGGCAGTTGAACAAATTTTTCTGCACTTTTCTGTTGTATTTTAGAGTTTTTTGTGTAATTTTGGGCTCGAAATGAAACAAGAGCTATCAATTCTGATTCCCATATACAATAATGACTGTCGCGAGCAGGTCGAGGCTTTGAGTCGCCAGGCGCAAGCTATTGATGGTTTGACCTACGAGATTATCGTGGCTGACGATGGGTCGGATAATCCTCCTTTCGACCTCACGACGCTCACAAACGAAGGGACGCAAGAAATGGATAATTACAGAGAATTACCCACTCTTCCCCATGTCCGACTTATCCGTCGCGAGCAGAACGTGGGTCGTGCCGCCATCCGTAATTTTCTGGCACGAGAGGCCAGTTACCAGTGGCTGTTGTTTATGGACGGCGATATGGCCATCCCGTCGGACGACTTCGTGAAGCGCTGGGTGGAGGAAGACACTGGACTGCTGGCCTATGGCGGATATATCGTGGGCCAAGGCGAGTCCTCGTCGCTGCGCTATATCTACGAAAAGCAGTGTGCGCCTATGCATCAGGCCGAGGAGCGCAGGAAGCGCCCGTTCATGCATTTCCACACCTGCAACTTCATGATCCAGAGAGAGCTGATGCTTGCCCATCCCTTCGACGAGCGTTTCCGCCATTATGGCTATGAAGACGTGCTGTTTGGCAAGCAACTGCGTGCAGCAGGCGTCACCATCCATCACATCGACAACCCAGCCGGTTTCTTTGACTATGAGGACAACGCCCACTTCGTCAGTAAGACGGAAGAAGGTCTGCGCACCCTCAATGAGTTCCGCAGCGACCTGCGTGGCTATTCCCAGATGCTCACCTTTGTCGACGGCATTCATATCCGTGCCATCCGCGGACTCATCATTCTGTGGCACAAGCTGTTTGGAGCAATGGAACGCAAGAATCTGTGTGGCGACAGTCCTTCGCTCCGCATCTTCAAACTCTATAAACTGGGCTATTTTCTGTCTTTAAGGAATGGATAGACAACAATGGTTACTTCCTGTCTTTAAGGAATGGATAGACAACAATAGCTACTTATTATCGCTAATCAATTAACAAACAAAACATAAGACCAATGAAAAGATTCGCATTTAAGATGTTTCTAAAGCCCGGCTGTGAGGCAGAATACGAAAAGCGTCATGCTGCCATCTGGCCCGAACTGAAACAGATGATCAAAGAGCAGGGAGTGGGCAACTACAGCATCTATTGGGACAAAGACACCAACATCCTCTTTGCCTACCAGGAGTGCTCAAAGGAAGGCAGTTCACAAGACACCGACAACGTAGACCCCATCACCCAGCGATGGTGGGACATGATGGCCGACATCATGGAGGTAAACCCAGACAATTCGCCTGTGACGATTCCCCTACCCGAGCTGTTCCATATGGACTAGCTATTCCACGTGGACTAATATCCACATGAACAACTTCCGCATAGACTAGCCAATTACCTCCACCAACCCATCCAGAGGGCCGCGCAGTATCTCTCCCACTGTGTAGCCCTCTTTTCTGATGGCCTCTTCAAACTGAGCCTGATAGAAATAGGCGATGCTGCCCACAGCTGATACGGGCAGATCCTTACGTCCATACTGAGCGACGTTGTTAACCAGAAAATCACGGAAGTTATCGATGACCAACGCCTCCACCTGCGGCACGTCTATATGCTGATGGATGAACTCCGACAGAGAGGCCAGCCAACGATTAGCCATGGGCTGACGATATACACGGTCGATAACCTCGGCAAGCGACACCTGATAGTGCTTCTCGAAAGCCTCGCGTAAGGACTGTGGCAGATGGTTCTTATAAAGTGCATTCAGGAAGCGCTTGCCCAATACGGCACCACTGCCCTCATCCCCCAGGATATAGCCCATCGGAGGCACATTCTCGACGATAGCCTTACCATCAAACAGACACGAGTTGGCACCCGTTCCCAGGATGCAGGCGATGCCCTCATGATGGCCACACAATGCGATGGCCGCACCCAGCAGGTCGCTGTGAGCCTCGACATGTGCTGCCTCTGGGAACACCTCACTCAGCAGTCTCACCATCTTTCCTTCCAACTCAGGGCGCACGCCACTACCATAGAAATAGATGGCTCGGAGCTGATTCAGATGCGACGAGAGATGTGGACGCAACTCATCTTTCAGAATGTTGCGAATGGTCTCGTCGTCCTGATGAAAAGGGTTTATCCCCTGCGTTTTCACACGCACGTCTCCCAAGGCCCATTCCGTCTTGGTGCTACCACTGTCGGCTATCAGAATGTCTTGTTTCATCTTGCAGATTTTCTGTATTTCATATATCGCTGGCGGATATGGTCCACATATTCCACCGTTTCTTGTCCTCTCATATATCCCGCATGCACCAGCGTGTCGCGATAGTAACGCAGCTGACTCAGTCGCAGCACATAAGGCTTCACCTGTTCCCACACATGCGGATTATGGCCATCACGCTCTGCCAGTCGCATGGCGTCTCTCACGTGCTGCAGTCCCCCGTTATAGGAAGCCAGCACCAGGTTCTGTCGTTCGTAATGATCGTGCACATCACTCAACTCGCCATCCAGTTCCTTGATATACTGCACGGCAGCCGCGATACTCTTCTGCGGGTTGGTCAGATCCTCACGCGACAACCCCAGGTGATCGGCTGTGCCCGGCATGATCTGCATCAGACCCTTGGCCCCAGCCCACGACAGTGCCTGAGGGTCGAAGGTCGACTCCTGATAACACTGTGCAGCCAGCAATCGCCAGTCCCAACCAATACTTTTAGCACAACTACGGAAGTAACTGTCATAGTGAGAGATAACGCCACGTGCAAGCATCGGCGCATAGACCCTTCTACGCACCAATGGCTGGGCAAACATCTGCTTCTCCTCCAGTCGTACATCCTCGAGCAACGAGGGCTGATACCACGCCTCGATGGCTTCAGCCAGCAGCGGTTTACCATCGCCTACAGTCCATCCCGGAGTGGCGTGACTGGTGGTGTCAATGGGTAGCAAGGCCACGTCGCCGTCGCCTGCCGCCAATCGAGCGAAGAGTTCGTTACTATCTCGGCACACCTCTATGCGCAGGCGCACACCAATCTCCTTGGCAAAGCGTTCGCCCAACAAATATTGCGTGCCCAGCGGACGTCCGCGATACATATAATAAGTATCCGGCCCCGACAGAGTCAGTCCGATCAACTCGCCCGCCTGCTGTATGGCCGACAAGTCAAACTCCGTTGTGTCAGCCGTTTCCGCTGGGTTAGCCCAGGGCGGCGTTATCGTGTCCTGTTTCTGCGAACAAGCCGCAAACAACAGGATAAAAAGCATAAATATACTTAAGCGTTTCAAAAAAGTCAGAATTTTCGTGCAAAAGTACTCATTTTATTGGAAATTAAAGAAAAAATCCGTAATTTTGCAAACGTTTTACACGAAAATTATAGATTTATGCTTAGAATTGCAGTTCAGTCAAAAGGTCGTCTGTTCGACGACACGATGCAGTTGCTCAATGAGGCCGACATCAAAGTGAGTGCCAGTAAGAGAACCCTGTTGGTAGAATCCAGCAATTTCCCCTTGGAGGTTCTTTACCTGCGCGACGATGATATTCCCCAGAGTGTGGCCTCAGGTGTGGCCGACATTGGTGTGGTGGGCGAAAACGAATTCGTAGAGAAGGGTGCCGAGGCCGATATTATCTCGCGCCTGGGATTCAGTCGCTGCCGCCTGTCGCTGGCCATCCCCAAAGACATCGATTACAAAGGTCTGGAGTGGTTTGAAGGAAAGACCATTGCCACCTCGTATCCCGTCATCCTCAAGAAGTTCCTCGACGAGCATCATATCCATGCAGAGATTCATGTCATCACGGGTAGTGTGGAGATTAGCCCGGGCATCGGACTGGCTGACGCCATCTTCGATATTGTCAGCAGCGGTTCTACCCTTGTCAGCAACAACCTGCGCGAGGTAGAGGTAGCGATGAAGAGCGAGGCCCTGCTCATTGGCCATCCCGGCATGAGTCAGGAGAAGAAAGACCTGCTGAACCAGATGCTGTTCCGCTTTGCCGCCGTGCGCGAGGCCGAGGACAAGAAATACGTACGCATGAACGTGCCCAAGGCTCGCATGCAAGAGATCATCAACGTGCTGCCCGGTCTGAAGAGTCCCACAATCATTCCTCTGGCCGACGAGGAGTGGTGCTCAGTCCACACGGTGCTCGACCAGAAGCGTTTCTGGGAGATTATCGGTCAGCTGAAGGACCTGGGTGCTCAGGGCATCCTTGTGACCCCTATTGAGAAGATGATTCTCTAACCAATGCATAATGCGTCATTGAGATGAAGATTATCAAATATCCCAAACAGGAAGAATGGGCAGAGATCTGCCAGCGACCCCATCTGGACATCACCCAGCTGATGACCACGGTGAACACGGTGCTCAGTGATATCAAGACCCGAGGCGACGAGGCCGTGAAGGAGTATGAGGAGCGTTTTGACCACGCCGTACTCCATTCACTGGCAGTCACCGAGGCCGAGATCGACGAGGCCGAGACACTGGTAGCCAAGGACCTGAAGGACGCCATCGTTCTGGCTCACGACAATATCTACAAGTTTCATGCTTCGCAGAAGTTCGAGGGACAGAAGGTGCAGACGCGTCCTGGTGTGGAATGCTGGCAGAAGAGCGTAGCCATCGAGAAGGTGGGCCTCTATATCCCTGGCGGCACTGCCCCACTCTTTTCCACTGTACTGATGCTGGCCACGCCCGCCAAGATTGCCGGTTGTCGTGAGATTGTGCTCTGCACCCCTCCCAACCGCGAAGGCAAGGTGAACCCCGCCATCCTGGTGGCCGCCCGTGTGGCTGGTGTGAGCAAGATTTTCAAGGCCGGCGGTGTGCAGGCCATCGGAGCGATGGCTTATGGCACCGAGTCCGTTCCCAAGGTCTATAAGATCTTCGGTCCCGGCAACCAGTATGTGATGGCCGCCAAGCAACAGGTGTCTCTGGGCGATGTTGCCATCGACATGCCTGCTGGTCCCAGCGAGGTGTGTGTGCTGGCCGACGACACGGCCAATGCCGAGTTTGTGGCTGCTGACCTGCTGTCTCAGGCCGAACACGGCATTGACTCTCAGGTACTGTTTGTCACCACCTCTGAGGCGATGCTCAATGAGGTACTGTCAGAGACAAACCGCCAGCTCGACCTGCTGCCCCGCAAGGAGATGGCTCAGAAGTCACTGGACAACAGCCGTTTTGTGCTCGTGGGTTCCTATGATGAGATGATGGCCCTGTCTAACGCGTACGCGCCCGAACATCTTATTATTCAGACAGCCAACTATGCCGAGATGGCCGAGCAGGTGGTCAACGCCGGTAGCGTTTTCCTGGGCAAGTATGCCTGCGAGAGTGCCGGCGACTATGCCAGCGGCACCAACCACACCCTGCCTACCCACGGCTATGCCACGGCCTACAGCGGTGTGAACCTCGACAGCTACTGTCGCAAGGTGACGTTCCAGCACCTCAGCGAGGAGGGCATCCGCCAGATTGGCCGTGCTGTGGAACTGATGGCCGAGGCCGAGCAGTTGGATGCTCACAAAAACGCCATGACGGTGCGCTTGAGCGCAATTGATAATTGATAATGGAGAATGGATAATTATGATTAGTCTTGAAAAACTAACCCGCAAGAATATATGGAATCTGGCTCCCTATAGCTGTGCCCGCAACGAGTTTTCGGGTGTCAACGCCACCGTATTCCTCGATGCCAACGAGAATCCGTTTGGCAGTCCGCTGAACCGCTATCCCGATCCTCTGCAGATGGAGTTGAAGCAGAAGATTGAGGAGGTGAAGGGCATTCCCGCCAACTACACCTTCCTGGGCAACGGCAGCGACGAGGCCATCGACCTGGTGTATCGCTGTTTCTGCGAGCCCAAGGAAGACAACGTGGTGGCCATCGAGCCAACCTACGGCATGTATAAGGTCTGCGCCGACATCAACGACGTGGAATACCGTCCCGTGCTGCTCGACGAGAACTATCAGATTACGGCCGACAAGCTGTTGGCAGCCTGTGACAGTCACACCAAGGTCATCTGGGTGTGCAGTCCCAACAATCCCACCGGCAACGACATCTGCCGCGAGGAGATTGTCAAGCTGCTGGAGTCGTTCGACGGTCTGGTGATTGTCGACGAGGCCTACAGCGACTTCTCTAAGTTGCGCCCCCTGCGCTTCGAGTTGCCCCGCTACCCCAACCTCATCGTGCTCAACACGCTGAGCAAGGCTTGGGCTTCGGCAGCCATCCGTCTGGGCATGGCCTTTGCTTCACCCGAGATCATTGATATCTTCAACAAGGTGAAGTATCCCTACAACGTGAACTACCTGACCCAGCAGCAGGCCCTGAAGGTGCTGAGTGCGCCCGACGAGGTGGACCGCTGGGTACAGCTCATTCTTCAGGAGCGCACCCGCATGCAGGAAGCCTTCAGCATGCTGCCCCTGTGCGAGAAGGTGTATCCCACCAATGCCAACTTCTTCCTGGCCAAGGTGAGCGATGCCCAGCGCATCTATGACTACCTGGTAGAACAGGGCATCATCGTGCGCAACCGCACGCGCGTTCAGCTGTGCCACAACTGCCTGCGCATCACCATCGGCACGCGCAACGAGAACAACGAACTCATCGGTGCGCTGCGCCAGTTCAAATAAGTCTGGCAGTCCGGGATGAGTCGTCAGTCAAAATGAATCGTATTTTCACGTATGATCAGTAAAAACAACATTAAGTTCGTTCATCAGCTTGAGCAAAAGAAATACCGCCGCAAGGAGGGTCTCTTCGTTGCCGAAGGTCCCAAGGTTGTGGGCGATCTCCTTCATGCGGGGTTCACCCCCCGCATGCTCTTTGCTGTTGGCGAATGGATCACCGCCCATCACATGAGTGCCATGGAGGTGACCGACGACGAGTTGCGCAAGCTGAGTTTCCTGCAGCATCCCCAGCAGGTTCTGGGCGTGTTTGAGTTGCCCACCCATCGCAATGCCGCCACCCTGAACAGCGAGACCCTGTATCTGGCCCTCGATGGTGTGCAGGACCCCGGCAATCTGGGCACCATCATCCGTTTGGCCGACTGGTTTGGCATCCAGACCATCTTCTGTTCCGAAGACACCGCCGACGTGTGGAACCCCAAGGTGATCCAGGCCACGATGGGCAGTATTGCCCGCATCAACGTGGTCTATACCGATTTGAAAGCATTGATAGAAAAGACCGAGATGCCCGTCTATGGTACCCTGCTCGACGGTCAGGATATCTACGCCCAGGAGCTGACCTCCAACGGCATCATCGTGATGGGCAACGAGGGCAACGGCATCTCGCCCGAGATCCGTCAGCTCATCACCCACAAACTCCTTATCCCCAAGTTCCAGGAAGGTCCCGAGAGTCTGAACGTAGCCATTGCTACAGCCATCACCTGCTCGGAGTTCAAGCGCAGGACGCGCTAAAAACTATTCTTAGCGCCGCGCTAAACGTTGTGCTTAGCGCAGGCGGCGCTAAGCCTTATTCCAATCACATTTACGCCAGCACGCGCTGCACCACCACCGCATCGTGATAGTTCACGCCATCATAGAGCCAGTCTGTGAGGTGTGCCGTGATGGTATAGCCATGATTGCGAAACAGCTGCAGCGACGATTCGTTGTCCACCGGAATCACCGCATAGATCTGATGCAGGTGCAGCGTGTTGAGCGCATACTCCTCCATCTTCACCACCGCCTGGCGCGCATAGCCCTTGTTTCTGTGTTCGCGCATCACCACCAGTCCCAGTTCCGCCCTGTTGTTCTTCGGGTCGAACGACATCAGGTCGGCCAGTCCCACCATCTGGTGCTCCTCGTTCTCGATCACCAGTCTCACCTGCTTGTCGGTATAGATGTCCGACGTCGTCTCCGAGAGAAACTGGTGAAGCACATAGCGCGAGTATGGTACGTTGGTGACCCCCACGCCCCACAGCTCATCGTCATTCTCTATGCGATAGAGCATGTCCAGGTCCTCGGGCTCGATGGCCCTCAATGTGATTTTAGTCGTCGTCATTTGAATATCTCCCATGGTGTGATGATCAGCCCCGTGGCCTGATGATAAGTACAGATGGCACAGCCGGCATGAGTGGCCGCCTGGCGCATAATCTCCTCGTAGGACATCGTGTCGGCATCATAGACCACACACACGTTAGTCCCCTCCTTTGGCTCCTCCACGGTGGTCAGTCCCTTGCGCCTGGCAATCTCCTCGCAGGCTTTGACCATCTCGGCCCCGCCCCGAAACACATAGACCGGGTAGTCCACGCGGCCATCCATTCCCAGATACCTGCGCATGCGCCAATAGAGCATCATCCCCAGCGCCATCAGTGCGCGCGTATAGATGGCCAGTTTGATGGGCAGGGTGACCAGAAACGACAGGTGTCCGTAGTGCTTGCGGAAGAAGATGAGCATGGCCTGATAGAACACGTGCACATAGCGGTAGGTTGTTTTCTGTGTGGACTCCCCCTTGTAGTGCACGATGTTGGCCGGCACATACCAGTTCTCGTATCCCCCCTTCATCAGTCGGTATGACAGGTCGATGTCCTCGCCATACATAAAGAAGTCCTCGTCGAGCAGTCCCACCTTGTCGAGCGCCTCGCGTCTCAGCATGCAAAAAGCCCCGCTGATGACGTCGATGCGTCCCGGCTGTGTCCACGACAGGTGACTCATATAATAGCGCTTGGCGAAGCCCAGCATCTTGAGAAACGAGACATAGGGTGTGGGCAGTCCGCGTCGCGACTCGCGTGCGATGGTGCCGTCGGCATTGTGCATCATCACGCCAGCGCCGCCCGCCTTGGGGTGCTGGTCCATGAATTCTACCACCTGCCTGATGCTCTCCTCGCCCACGAAGGTGTCGGGGTTGAGCAGCAGCACATACTCGCCCTTCGACTGTCGGATGGCGATGTTGTTGGCCTTGGCGAAGCCCCCGTTGTGGTTGCATTCTATGAGGATGATATCCTTGTCGAAGCGCTTCTTGAGATAGTCCACCGAACCGTCGGCCGAATGGTTGTCCACCACAAAGACCTCGCAGTCCATGTTGCGGGTGGCCTTCTGCACGCTCAGTATGCACTGCTCCACATAGCGGCAGACGTTATAGTTGACGATGATGACCGACAGCTTCATGCCTGTTCCTCCTCGTTGAATGCCTCACGTTTCTGTTCCGAGTCCTCCGTCGGCTCGTCGGTAGTCTCGGCCACACAGCGGTTTGTGGTGGGCAGGATAAAGACCATCGAGAGCAGCGTGATGACGGCCAGATAGCCAAAGGCCGGCTCAAAGCCAAAGAAATAATATAATAAGGTGTTGATGACCAGCGGTGCACCCAGTAGCATGATGCGCACGATGCCCCATTTCAGCAGCATCATCGGCTCTCTGACCAGTTCGCGGTGTATGTTTTCCGTTTTCAGCAGTCTGAGTGCCAGTGGAATCTGTCCCAGCGTCACCAGAATCATCACCATCTGGACGATATAGTTTATTGTGGACCCTGTGGCCACGAGCACCGCCATGTCGGCATCGAAGAACTCTGCAGACACATAGACACTTCCTGCCGTGAAGAGGAAGAAGAGATAGATCACCAGAAGTATGTTTTTAACCTTATTCATTGTTGTTTTGTTTTTGTTTAAGGGGTTAGAAGTTTAGGCTTGAGATTACTTTTGTTCGAAGGGCACGCGGTTCTGTATCGAACGGGCCAGCGTCACCTCGTCGGTATATTCCAGTTCGTTGCCCACGGCAATGCCCCTGGCGATGATGCTCACCTTGACGTCGTAGGGCGCCAGTTTGCGGAAGAGGTAGAAGTTGGTGGTGTCGCCCTCCATCGTCGAACTGAGTGCCAGTATCACCTCCTTGATGCCCCCTTCGGCCACTCGTTGCACCAGCGACTCGATTTCGAGGTCCGAGGGACCGATGCCGTCCATGGGCGAGATGAGTCCGCCCAAGACGTGATAGAGTCCCGTGAACTGCTGCGTGTTCTCCACCGCCATCACGTCCTGGATGTTCTCCACCACGCAGATGGTCGATGCGTCGCGCCTTGGGTCCGAGCAGATGGGACACACCTCCTGGTCGCTGATGTTGTGGCACACGCGACAGAACATCACCTCGTTTTTCAGTCGGTCTATTGCCTCGGTGAATCGTCCCACCTCCTCGTGCTCCATGCGCAGCATATAGAGCACCAGTCTGAGGGCCGTCTTTCGTCCGATGCCAGGCAGTTTGGCAAACTCCTGCACCGCCGTTTCCAGTAGTCTTGACGGATATTGCTGTATCATGCCAACTCACTTAGTTCCAGCCAGCGCATCGATTTCTCGTCGAGCTCATCGTTGAGCGCCGGCAGTCGTTTACTCATCTCTGTTATCTGGTCGACGCTCAGCGTTCCTGTGCTCAGTGCCTCTTCGATATTCCTTTTCTCGTCCTCGAGGGCCGCGATGTCCTTCTCCAGCTGTTCAAACTCGCGTTTTTCCTTGAAGCTCATCTTGACCTTTTCCCTGACCGTCTTGACCGTCTTCACCTCCTTGTCGGCCTTGGCCTCGCCCGCCTCTTTGGGCAGCAGTGCCTGCCAGTCGCGATACTGGGTGTAGTTGCCGGGGAAGTCCTTGATCTCGCCCTGCCCCTTGAACACCAGCAGATGGTCCACCACCTTGTCCATGAAATAGCGGTCGTGGCTGACCACGATGACGCATCCTGCGAAGTCCTGCAGATATTCCTCCAGGATCTGCAGCGTGACGATGTCGAGGTCGTTGGTGGGCTCGTCGAGCACCAGGAAGTTGGGGTTGCGCATGAGCACGGTGCAGAGGTAGAGTTTGCGTTTCTCGCCTCCCGAGAGCTTATAGACATAGTTGTGCTGCTGCTCGGGCGTGAAGAGGAAGTGCTGTAGGAACTGACTGGCAGTGAGGTGTTTTCCCCCGCCCATGTCGATATATTCTGCGATGTCGCGCACCACGTCGATGACCTTGGTCTGCTCGTCGAACTTCAGTCCCTCCTGCGAGAAATAGCCAAAGCGCACGGTGTCGCCGATGACGATCTTGCCGCTGTCGGGCTGAGCCTGGCCCAGCAGCATTTTGAGGAAGGTGGACTTGCCCGTGCCGTTGTTGCCCACGATGCCCATCTTCTCGAATCTCGAGAAGTTATAGTAGAAGTCCTTCATGATGACCACGCTGTCGTCGAAGGCCTTCGAGATATACTGACACTCGAAGATCTTCGAGCCGATATAGACGTTGGACGCCTTGAGGCGCACCTGTCGCTCCTCGATGCGGCTCTTGGCCACACGCTCCAGGTCATAGAAGGCGTCTTCGCGGTATTTCGCCTTGTGGCCTCGCGCCTGAGGCATGCGTCGCATCCATTCCAGCTCGGTGCGATAGAGGTTGTTGGCGCGTGCTATCTCGGCCCTTCGGTTGTCGATGCGCTCCTGTCGCTTCTCCAGGTAGTAGGAGTAGTTGCCGCGATAGGGATAGATGGTGCGGTCGTCGAGTTCGAGGATCACCGAACAGACGCGGTCGAGGAAATAGCGGTCGTGTGTGACCATGAGCAGCGTCTTGTTGCCTCGGTTGAGGAATCCCTCCAGCCACTCGATCATCTCGAGGTCCAGGTGGTTGGTGGGCTCGTCGAGTATCAGCAGGTCGGGCTCGGTGATGAGCACGTTGGCCAGTGCCACGCGCTTCTGCTGTCCGCCGCTGAGCTGACTCATGGGCTGCTGCAGGTTGCGTATCTTGAGCTGTGTCAGGATCTGCTTCGCCTTGAGTATCTTCTCCTCGTTGCCCTGATGGTTGAAACAGGCATCGAGCACCGAGTCGTCGGGCTGGAATGTGGGTGTCTGTTCCAGGAATCCCACCTTGAGGTCGCGACGGAAGATGATGTCTCCGCTGTCGTATCCCTCCTTGCCCGAGAGTATAGAGAGCAGCGTGGACTTACCCGTGCCGTTCTTGGCGATGAGTCCCACGCGCTGTCGCTCAGCAATAGAGAACGAGATATCCTCGAACAGCACCGTCGAGCCAAACGACTTGGTGAGGTTCTGTACGTCTAAGTATGGTATCTCTTTTGCCATTCTTTCCTTATAAATATGATAGGTCTCTTTGGCCTGTTTAGCCTTGTTTCAGCTGTTTGTTGATGTCGTCGATATAGGCCAGCACCTCGTCGCGGCCGCGGGCCTTCTCAGACGAAGTGATGAAATATGGTGGCATCTCCTCCCACGTCTCCAGCATCTTCTGCACATAGGCATTGACGTTGGCCTTGACCTTGCTCTCCGACAGTTTGTCGGCCTTGGTGAAGACGATGGCAAAGGGGATGGACGACACGCCCAGCCAGTTGATGAACTCGAGGTCGATGGCCTGTGCCTCGTGGCGGATGTCCACCAGCACAAAGACGTTGACCAGCTGTTCGCGCCCCAGGATATAGCCGCGAATCATCTGGTCGAGCTTGGCGATCTCGGTCTTGCTGCGCTTGGCAAAGCCATAGCCCGGCAGGTCCACGAGATACCACTCTCGGTTCATCAGGAAGTGGTTGATGAGCAGCGTCTTGCCTGGCGTGGCCGATGTCTTGGCCAGCTTTTTGTTGCGCGACAGCATGTTGATGAGACTCGACTTGCCCACGTTTGACCTTCCGATGAAGGCATACTCGGGTTTGTTGTCCTTGGGACACATGCCCACGTTGGGCGACGACAGTGTGAATTCTGCGGTTTTGATATCCATGTGGTTAAAAGAGACAATAAAGGGGCGCTTCGCTTGTTAGTTCGACGCCCCTGTGAATGTTTTCGTTGTTATCTTATTCTATCCAGCGATCTCACCAGCTTCTCGTCCTTGACGATGCGCTTTCGCGCCATGAACAGCAGCAGCACGGCTACCATGGGCAGGGCCGAATACCATCCCAGTTGGGGTTGTCTGATGGCCAGGAAGATATAATAGACGATGCCTGCGAGCATCACGCCCAGACATACTCTGGCTTGTCTCACTCTGTTCTTATAGAGAAAGATGTTGAAGAACGAGATGACAGCCAGGCACAGGGTGAGTCCACTGGGTCGCATGTCTTCGTCGAAGACAAAGCATACTGCCAGCGCGATGGCGGCCAGCAGCATATAGACGGACTGAAGGCGCTGTATCATGCCTCTGCAGTCTGACCGTCCTTAGCGGGGTCGCGCCAGTAAATCTTACCCTCTATAAACTCCTGTGTGGCGAGCAGTGATGGTTTTGGCAGCTTTTCATAGTAGCGTGAGATCTCAATCTGCTCACGGTTCTCAAACACCTCTTCCAATGAATCGTTGTATGAAGCAAACTCAGCCAGCTTCTTCGACAGGTCTTCCTTGATCTGCACTGAAATCTGGTTGGCACGCTTTGCGATGATCGACACGCTCTCGTAGATGTTGCCAGTCTCGTCGCAGAGATCCATAAGGTTACGGGTAACGGTATTTACCGGTGCTTTTGATTTCTTGTAATCCATGTTTTTCTATTAATTAATCAACTATATTTTTGTTCTTCGTTTGTTTGCTTAGTCTTTCACCACCTTCTTGCACTTGGCGATGAGCCTCTCGGCGGTGGCAATCTCCTTGGAGTCGGGAAATTCGTTGATGAAGCCATAGCACTCGTCCTCGGCGTCGCGATAGCGCTCCAGGCGCTTGTCCTCGGTCGAGTTCTCGGCCAGCTCAAACTTGCTCTTCATGATAAGGGCGGTAAACTCCTCGCGCCACTTCATGTAGGGATAGTTCTTCAGGGCGTTCTGGGCCACGATGATACACGAGGCGTAGTTGCTCTCGGTGCTGGCCGACACGTTGCCGAAATAGCCGCCCAGGTTGTAGTAGAGCTGGGCCGACAGCAGTTCCTTCATCACGAGTTTGTCCTGCAGTTCGAAGAGACGGTCCTGAGCGGTGCTGTAGAGCTCGCTGCTGGGGAAGAAGTCGAGAAACTGCTGATAGGCGTTGATGGCGCCGATGGTGGGTGTCTGGTCCAGACGGGGCTCGGGGGCACTCTGATAGAGGGCCTGGCCCACATAGAACATGGCACGCTCGGCATAGACGCCGCGTGGATAGGACTGGAAATACTTTCTGAAGGTGGCGGCAGCACTCTCATAGTCGCCGTTCATAAACTCCGACATGGCGAGCATATAGAGCGACTCCTCGGCCTCCTCGGTGCCCTTTTTGCTGGTGATGAGGTCCTGGAGCAACATCTCGGCATGATTGAACTGCCCCTCAGCAAAGCACTGCTTGGCATATTCATATCGATAGTCTAAATCCGTACTCTTGAGAACCCTGTTGTATTCGTTGGCACAACCCGTCAGGAGGAGGGTCAGCGAAGCTATGATAATGAACTTAATCTTCATCTTTCTTATATTTGGGTTGCAAAATTACTCATTTTTCTTTAAACTCACAAGCGTTTACATATTTTTTAACCGCAGATTATACAGATTTCACAGATTATTCGTACCTTTGCCCACGAATTTATGAAATTTAACCTCACTTCGAAATACAAACCTACGGGCGACCAGCCCGAAGCCATCCGCCAGTTGACGGACGGTGTGAACCGTGGCGACAGGGCTCAGGTGCTGCTGGGCGTCACCGGTTCGGGAAAAACGTTTACGATGGCCAACGTCATTGCCAACGTCAACAAGCCCACCCTGATTCTGAGTCACAACAAGACCCTGGCGGCGCAACTCTTCGACGAGATGCGGGGATTTTTTCCCGACAACGCCGTGGAGTATTATGTCAGCTATTACGACTACTATCAGCCGGAGGCCTATCTGCCGACGACCGACACGTATATCGAGAAGGACCTGGCCATCAACGAGGAGATTGACCGCCTGCGTCTCTCGGCAGTAAGTAGTTTGCTGTCAGGCCGTAAGGACGTCGTCGTTGTATCATCGGTTTCATGTATCTATGGCATGGGCAGCCCCAACGCCCTCTCTGAGAATGTCATCGAGATTCGCCAGGGTCAGAACATCGACCGCAACGCTTTGTTGAGAAAACTGGTACAGTCGCTCTATGTGCGCAACGACCTCACGCTGGAGCGCGGCAACTTCCGCGTCAAGGGCGACACCATCGACATCTTTATGGCCTACAACAACATCATCCTGCGCGTCACCTTCTGGGACGACGAGATCGATGCCATCGAGGAGCTCGACCCCGTGACGATGTATCGCATGGGGCGCTATGCCGACTATAAGATCTACCCCGCCAACCTCTTTATGACCACTCAGGAGCAGACCAACCGCGCCATCCACGACATCCAGGACGATCTGGTGAAGCAGGTGGCCTTCTTCGAGGAGATGGGCGACGAGGTGAAGGCGCAGCGCATCAAGGAGCGCGTGGAGTACGACATGGAGATGATCAAGGAGCTGGGCCACTGTTCGGGCATCGAGAACTACTCGCGCTATTTCGACGGCCGCAAGCCTGGCGAGCGCCCCTACTGCCTGCTGGACTTCTTCCCCGACGACTTCCTGCTCTTTATCGACGAGAGCCACGTGTCTGTGCCCCAGATCGGCGCGATGTATGGTGGCGACCGTGCCCGCAAGACCAACCTCGTGGAGTATGGCTTCCGCCTGCCGGCCGCCTTCGACAACCGCCCGCTGACGTTCGACGAGTTTCAAGAGGAGGTCAACCAGGTGATCTACGTCAGCGCCACGCCGGCCGACTTCGAGTTGGCCGAGGCCGAGGGCGTGGTGGTCGAACAGGTGATCCGTCCCACGGGCCTGCTGGACCCCGAGATAGAGGTGCGACCCAGTGAGCACCAGATTGACGACCTGCTGGAGGAGATACGCCTGCGCATCGAGCGCCACGAGCGCGTGCTGGTGACCACCCTCACCAAGCGCATGGCCGAGGAGCTGTCGGAGTTTCTCCTCAACCACAACGTGCAGACGGCCTATATCCACAGCGACGTGGCCACGCTGGACCGCGTGCAGATCTTGGAAAAGCTGCGCCGTGGCGACTACGACGTGCTGGTGGGTGTCAACCTGCTGCGCGAGGGTCTCGACCTGCCCGAGGTGTCGCTGGTGGCCATCCTCGATGCCGACAAGGAGGGCTTCCTTCGCAGTCGCCGCTCGCTGGTACAGACGGCCGGTCGCGCTGCCCGCAATGTCAACGGCCGCGTGATCATGTATGCCGACACCATCACCCGCTCGATGCAGGAGACCATCGACGAGACCACGCGCCGCCGCATCAAGCAGCTGCACTACAACGAGGAGCACCACATCACGCCCAAGCAGATTGTCAAGACGCTGAGCTCGGCTCTGAGTCGCGACGACCGTCCTGACGTCAAGGAGCTGAAGACGGCTGTTGGCACCAAGGCGGCCTCTTCCACGGTGGCCGACCCGATTATCGGCCAGATGACGCGCCCGCAACTGGAAAAGCTCATTGCCGAGACCACGCGCCGCATGAAGGAGGCTGCCAAGCAGATGGACTTCATGCAGGCCGCGCAGTATCGCGACGAGATCATCCGCATGCAGAAGGAGCTGGAATTGAAATAACATCATTGATTCATCAAAAAGAGAAAGAAACGACCTCACAGGGATTGCCTGTGAGGTCGTTTTTGTTGAGAGACTAGTCGTTCTCGTTGCCGCCGCCAGAGGGAGGATTGGTGGTGCCGCCCTGGTTGCCCGAGCCGCCCTGGTTCTGGTTCTGACCGCCACCATTTTCGTTTTGGTTTTGGTTTTCGTTGCCAGAGGTTTCCTCCTCGACCACGCCGGGGTCGGCACTGGTCACGCGCTTCACGATGTCGCCGTTGCGGTCGTAGCAGGTGATCTGGATGGCCGTCGACGAGAGCTCCTCCTTGAGTTCGGTTGACGGGGTGAAGATGATGCGGCGCACGGTGATGAGCGACGACTTGACGTCGTTGACATCGGCCACCGACTTGGCGCTCAGACCAAAGCGCATGGTGCCCAGTCCGGGCATGGGTACGCTGTGACCCTCGGTGGCCCAGGCCTTGATGACCTCGCCGGCGGCATCCCAGCAGGCATGCATGACGCCCTCCTGGACTCCTGAGCGGATGGCCGCCTCTCGGATAACCTTCTCTTGAGTGAGTGACGAATAGATCTCGGGCAGCATCACGTAGCGGTAGTCGCCAGCAAACTTGCCCACCTTGAACTCACGTTCCTTTGCTTTTACTTTCAGTCCCATAATCTTGTGTGTTTTAAATGGTGAATAAATAGGGTTAAAAATGTGTGTTTTCCATGGTATTAGATTTCTCTTAACCACGATACAAAGGTACAAAATTTCTGTGAAATATGCAAACATTTCGCCCACTTTTTTCTAATTTTTTTTCGACCGCACTCCAGTGGTTTTTCGAGTGCGGTCGGACAATTGTTGGAGTGCGGTCTTGCAACTGATGGCATGTACAAAAGCAATCAGAACAGGATGTCACAGAGGTCGGTGTTGGGCGGATAGTCCTCCATCCGACTTGAAATATTATACTCGATGCCAGTGGTATGATCCATCCGACGAGCCCATTTCTCATAGCAGCCGCTGTCGGGAAACAACGTGACACGGCGGCCGCGCAGGCATTCTACCTTTTCGGCATTCAGACCGCCGCAGCCACAGGTGGCCAGCCACAGAAGCTGAGGATGGTGGGCGGCCATGACGAGGGCCGTCTTCTCGCTCTCTACGAGGCACACGTGGGCATGTGGGCGCTGCGCCAGCAGATGCTGTCCGAAGAGACACTGATAGAGTTGCCAGTCGAGCGGCAGCTGACCCTCGCGGATAAGTCGGGCGTGCACCCACCCCTGATGGCCCAGTCGGTGGCCGTCGGTGCCATACTGCATGATGTGTCCGCCGTGCACGCGTCCGAGTTCGTCTATCTGCCAATAGATCACCTCGCCCTGGCGCGTGGCTCCCAACTGATAGTCCTCATAGACGCGCTGCAAAACCTCGCTATCGAGGTTCAGTTGCAGGGCGCAGGGTCCTGAGATCCACTGCCAGAGGAAGCTGTTGGGCGAGTGGCTACGCATCACCAGATCCATGGGCAGTGGCTGGAAGGGCGGCAGGGGTGGCGGTGTCCAGTCGGGTGTGGTGCTCTTCTTCACGTAGTCGGCCCAGTTGGGGGTGTCGCAAAAAAAATGGCCGGGCGTGTAGTGATAGCCGCATGAGTTCTCGTGGTCGCACTTGCCCACGTTGTCGGCCAAATAGCTGCAGTTATTGTGGGTGTCCACATAGCGCACGAAGCACTTCTTGCGTCCGCACTTCGGACAGGTGGTTTTCTGTTGGCGGTGACCCGTGATGCGCGGGCTCTCCAGGAGGTATCTGCAATTGGTGTTCATAGTTTCTATTTTTTTTAGTGATTTGACGAAAATTTTGGCGGATTCTCGTCGGGTGGTCGTGACCATTATATATATATATGGTCACGACCACCCGACAATAATCTATCCGCGGGTTCAGAAGGCAAGCGCCATGTCGGGTGAAGCATGGATGTTTCCGTCCGACTCAAACAGTAATTGTTCTTTAAGCCATCCCGAAATATGGCTTGATACTGTTTGACGCGTTAATCCAAACTTCTTCATGAGTATCTCTGTGAGCTTCTTTCTGCTGATGACACAGCCATTGTCACGAATAGCCAACAGCGCATAGTCCAGACGTTCCTTCTGTTTCTTTTCTGTAGCCTCTTGACGCTGTTTCTGCAAATCAGCACGGCGCTGCTCCTCATCCAGTCGGCGCTGCTCGTCGGCATTGATAATGTGGCCGTCTCTGTCGAACATGATGCTCCAGTCGGGCATCTCGGCATGGCGGGCGTCCGAACAGGTGACGGTGATGACGCTCGAGTCGCGGTTCTTGCGGCACTCCAGCACCGTGCCCGCCTTCTGGGCCAGCATGGTGCCCAGGTGGCCGCGCATGTTGTGGTCGTCGTCGGCTTTGTTGGTGTGGAGCACGCAGACCATGGCCAACTGCTTGTCCTCGCCGATGCACAGCAGCTCGTGGATCAGTTGCTTGGCCATCGACTCATCGTTGAACGACGCCACAAACTCTACGATGCCGTCGACCACCACCACCTGGGGCTGGAAGTCATCAATGAGCAGCCGCATGTCGTCCAGCAGCAGGTTGAAGTCGCGGCGACGCAGGGCATAGACCTGCAGGTGGTCGTCGACATAGGTGGCGTCGAGACCCGTCATCTGTATCACGTCGGTCACAATGAGTTTGACGTCGCTCTGTTTCTGCTCGGTGTCGAGATAGAGCACGCGGGGCGACTCTACGCCCGAGACCAGGCGAAACTGACTGCCGTTCATCCAGGCGGCCAGACACACCTTGAGGGCCGAGGTCTTGCCGCACTTCTGCTTACCCTTGAGTCCGTGGATGTCGCCCAGCGAAAAGAGTCCCACCTCGTCAACAGTCAGCGTGGGCGTCTCGGGTTCCACCTCGGTGGTGCTCGCCACGCGCATCTTGGTCAGCGCCTCCAGTCGTTCCTGGCGCTTCAGTTCTTGGTTTGTGGGCTGGGCAATGGCCTGCTCCACGATCTCCTTGTCTGTATTATTTCCCATCATTTTTCTTTAGATTCTTTTTGAGGAAATAATGCGGTCCCGGACTTACCTTGCTGACAGTCGTGCCCGTTTTGCCGCCTCTTCGTGATGAGCACGCAGCTTCGTGCCTGAGAAGATAGTGGCAAAGATAGACAATTTCCGCCCCTGGCGTCATAGGCGCCATACGTGGTTTCCGATAAAGTTTCCGATAAGCTATGAGATTTCCGAAAGATTTTCCGATAGTAAGGTTTTGTAGAAAAGGGCCGAGAAGCGAAGGACGATTTGCTTGCGTCTCAAATACTCGTCGCGCGCGTCGGTGTCCCTGAACGTCCATTGTGGCCATTTGCCCTCGATAAAGCCTTTGTATTGAGATAGCGTGGAGACACCTGCCACGCCATCCACCCTCAAGTATTTCACCAAGTAATTTTGATAAGACTGAACCGAAGAGAAAAACAAGTCAGTCTTCACCTTGCTCATCTCGTTGAGGAACTGCATCACCCATATATAGTCGTAGCCATGCTCCATCAGTCCCTCTTGCTTCATCGTGTCAAGCGCACGCTTCATACGACAGTCCACAGCCTCCAAGAGCAGGGAGCAGTCGCTCTCTACCTTCTCGGCCAGGCCGTTCGCCACCAGGGCGTTGGCCATCAGATTGCCTTCGGGAGTATCTTTGATAACGAGGATAGCCATGCAATGTCGTCAGCTTTTTGGGGTTGATTATTACGTCATTAGAGACAATGTGGTTGACATTGCGGGCGATACCTCCTGAGCCCTTGATGCCGAGAGTTTCAAGCACAACCTCGCGGACCGCTCGGCTCAGGACCGTTCGGCGGGCTACACATCGCGCAAAATTAAATAAAACCTCTCTCTGCATCATCTTCCTTTCATTAGCTCGTTTTTTATCCGCCAATTTTTTCCAGGGGAACGAACCGTAAGGCAAAAATAGTGTGTTTTTCCGACACCACCTAAAGATTTGACATAATTTCCTTGATTTACCTCAAATACTTGATTTAGATTAACCCGAATGTGGTAGCCTTTTTGCAAAAATAATGCATGAAAAATTTGGTAATTTCAAACTTTTTTCGTAACTTTGTAGGGTGTTAGAAAGAATCTAATACCATGAGAAACACACAGTTAACAGTAATGTCTAACCCTTTAAAACACACACAGGATTATGAACAAAACAACAAAAACCATCCTCCAGATCATCAGTTACATCATCGCCACCATCCTCGGCGCCGCTGGAGAAGCCGTAATGATGTAGAAAATTGTACATTCTAAACCTTATTCTATCATGGAAAACACACCTTACAAGATTTCACAGTATGTATGCGCGGTGCTGCTCATTGTCAGCAGCATCGCGCTGGTCACCTATCAGGTGGTCCACATCGACGACGTGGCAGGCGGACTGCTCTACTACGTCGCACAGTCATTCCTCCTGGCGGGCTCGATCTTCGGACTCCACCAGTATCTCAAGAACCTCAAGGCACACACCCATGGAAACACACACTGACAACACACTCCAGGCGACCAGCAACCAGCTGGCCGCCATTCAACTGTCGCCCCACTTCACGCTGGGCGAGATGCTCACCCTCGACCGTCACCCCGACAACCTGCCCAGCCTTCAGGCCGTGGTGTCGCTGGCCTACGGCTGTCAGCTGATCCTGGAACCGGTGCGCCAGGAGGTGGGACCCATCATCATCAACTCGGGATTCCGCACCCCCGAGGTCAACCAGCAGGTGGGTGGCGTCAAGGGCAGTCAGCACCTGCTGGGCCAGGCCGCCGACCTGCGTCCCCAGGATCCTCGTCAGTTTGAGCGTCTGGTGGCCCTGCTGCGCCGCCACGCCCTCACCGACCAACTGCTCACCGGCCGCGGCTGGCTCCACCTCTCGTGGAAGCCCTTCGGCGTGCCGCGCCACTACGTCGCCATCGACTATTATGGCTGAAAACTGAGACCTCACACGAGACGTAAAACCCCTCGTGTGAGGTTTTTGTTAAAAAAACGTATTATGCTTGGTTGCTTGGAAAAAAAAACGTACCTTTGCAGAAAATTACCATTAACATTCATATTATGCTAAAGAAACTATTACTTTCAACCCTTCTCCTGAGTTCGGCGACAGCCTTCGCAGCCGTGGAACCCGCATGGAGAAATCCACAAGTGAATCAAGTGAACCGCGAGGCACGACGTGCCGACTTCTTCGCCTTCGAGAGCGCCGACAAGGCCAAGACGGGCGACAAGACACAGTCTAAGCGCTACCTCTCGATGGAGGGCAAATGGCGCTTCAACTTCGTCAAGGACCACAACCTGGCACCCAAGGACTTCTATACGCTGAAGTTCGACGACTCGCAGTGGGTCGATTTCCCCGTGCCCGGACTCTTCGAGATCGAGGGCTATGGCGACAAGACCTATAAGAACGTGGGCTATTCGTGGGGCACCACCTTCAACAGCAATCCTCCCTTTATCGGTGAGACCAACAACTACACGGGTTCGTATCGACGCACCTTCAACCTGCCCGCCAACTGGGACGGCCAGGAGGTTTACTTCCACGTAGGCTCGGCCACCAGCAACCTGCAGGTGTGGGTCAACGGCAAGTATGTGGGCTACTCGGAAGACTCGAAGGTGGCTGCCGAATTCAACATCACCAAGTATCTGAAGAAGGGCGAGAACCTCATCGCCATGCAGGTGATGCGCTGGTGCGACGGCTCATACCTGGAGGACCAGGACTTCTGGCGCTTCACCGGTATCGCCCGCGAGGTGTATCTCTATGCCCGCCCCAAGCAGCACATCCAGGACATCTTCGTCACTCAGGACTACGTTGACGGAAAAGGACAGTTGGAGGTCAAGGTTGACGTAGAGGGCAAAGGCGATGTATCGGCACAGTTGCTCGATGCCGACGGCAAACAGGCCGACAAGGGCTTCTTTGGCGCTCAGCAACAGAAAAACACCATCGTGCTCAACGCGAAAATCGACGCAGTAAAACCCTGGTCGGCCGAAGTGCCCAACCTCTATAACCTGATCATCACCCTGAAGCAGGGCAACAAGGTGCTGGAGGTGGTACGCCAGCGCGTGGGCTTCCGACACATCGAGATTGCCGGCGGACAGCTGCTGGTCAACGGTCAGCCCATCCTCATCAAGGGTGCCGACCGCCACGAGTTGGACCCCGACGGCGGATATATCGTCAGCATCGACCGCATGATCCAGGATATCCGCATCATGAAGCAGCTGAACATCAACGCCGTGCGCACCTGTCACTATCCCGACGACCCACGCTGGTATGACCTCTGCGACGAATACGGCATCTATCTCACGGCCGAGACTAACATCGAGAGCCACGGCATGGGCTATGGCGACGGCACTCTGGCCAAGCGTCAGGACTTCGAGCTGGCCCACCTGGAGCGTCAGCATGGCAACATACACTCGTTTAAGAACCACCCATCGATCATCGTCTGGTCGCTGGGCAACGAGGCCGGCTATGGCCCCAACTTCGAGAAGTCCTACGACTGGGTGAAGGCTACCGACAAGACCCGCCCCTGCCAGTTTGAGCAGGCCGGACAGAACGGCAAGACCGACATCTTCTGCCCCATGTACTACGGCTATGAGGGCTGCGAGGCCTATTCTAAGGGCAACAACCCACGCCCCCTCATCCAGTGTGAGTATGCCCACGCCATGGGCAACTCGATGGGTGGCTTCAAGGAATACTGGGACCTGGTGCGCAAGTATCCCAAATACCAGGGTGGCTATATCTGGGACTTCGTTGACCAGGGCATGCGCGACAAGAGCCCCATCACGGGTCGCGAGATCTTTACCTATGGCGGCGACTATGGCAAGTATCCCGCCAGCGACTATAACTTCAACTGCAACGGTATCATCGCGCCCGACCGCCGACTGAATCCCCATGCCTACGAGGTGGGCTATTACTACCAGAACGTGTGGGTGAAGGACATCGACCTCAAGGCTGGTAAGTTTGAGATCTACAACGAGAACTTCTTCAAGACCCTCGACGACCTGCAGCTCGAATGGTTTGTGGGCGGCGCTGCCGGTCATCATCACGACAACGCCAACCGTCCCGAGGGCATGACCTTCGGCCACGGCGGCACCATCGACATCAACGGCATTCAGCCCCAGCAGCGCAAGGTGATCACCAGTGAAGAGATGAAGCAGGTGATCGAGCGCGTATTGGGTCACCACGCCGACAACGAGATCTTCGTGGCCTTCTACTTCAAGTCGAAAAACGGCGCACCACTCATCGACAAGGGTCAGGTGATGGCCAAGCAGCAGTTCTGCATCAACGAGTATAAGTACCCCGCACTGAAGCAGGAGACGGCTCAGGTTCAGAAGGAAGAGACCAACACCTATGTGAAGCTCTCGGCCGCCGGCACCGACCTCTACATCGGCCGCTGGAACGGCATGATCGACTATCTGACCGTAGATGGCAAGGAGATGCTACAGTTCCGCGAGAGCATCGTGCCTGAGTTCTGGCGCGCTCCCACAGACAACGACTACGGCGCTGGACTCCAGAACCGCTTCGCCAGCTGGAAGAACCCCACCATGAACGTTAAGTCCTTCAATGTTAGCGACAACACCGTTGTCGCCACCATCGACCTCCGCGAGCCCGGCAACCGCGGCGGACAGAGAAACCGCGGCGAGCAGCGCCCGGCCTTCGCCACACTGACCATGACCTACACCCTCACGGCCCAGGGCGAGGTGATCGTGCGCGAACAGCTGGAGCCCGGCAAGGACGCTCAGATGAGCGAGATGTTCCGCTTTGGCATGGGCATCCAGATGCCTAAGCAGTATGACCAGGTGGAGTACTACGGACGCGGTCCCGTCGAGACCTACAGCGACCGCAAGGACTCAGAGTTCCTGGGCGTATATAAGAATAAGGTGCAGAACGAGTACTTCGAGTATATCCGTCCGCAGGAGAGCGGCAACCACGTTGACGTGCGCTGGTTCGCGGTCATCGACCAGAGCGGCAAGGGTCTGCAGTTCTATGGCAACGCACCCATGGAGGCTTCTGCACTGCCCTACACCACCGCACAGCTGGACGACGGTCCCAGCAAGAACAAGGCATGGGGACGCCACAGCGGCGACCTGATTGCCTCGGGCATGACCTCAGTCCACATCCAGCAGCATCAGCTGGGACTGGGTTGCGTCAACTCATGGGGCGCATGGCCGCGCGACGAATACCGCGTGAAGTTCCAGGCTTATGACTTCACCTTCGCCATCAAGCCTCTGAAATAATGAACATGAATAGAATCCTCATCATAGCGGCACTCTCGGTAGTGCCGCTATTCATTTCGGCCCAGCGACAGCAGCAGTTCCGCAAGCTGATGCCCAAGGGCAACTACAGCGGCATATGCCCACTGGGCAACGGCCGCTATGCCCTGGTGGACGACAAGGCCAAGAGCGACGGCTTCCGACTGGCAGCCATCAGCATCGACACCACACGGCAGCGCATCACGGCCGTCGAGGACCTGGGCTATCGCTCCAGCGGACTGCCCAACCGCGACATGGAGGGAATCTGCTACAGGCCATCGACTCAGACGCTCTTTATCAGCGGCGAGGCCGACAACGAGGTCTATGAATACACGCTGGACGGACAGCGCACGGGGCGACGACTGGAGATGCCCACAGACATCAAGCGGGCCAGCCACAACTACGGACTGGAGGCGCTGACCTATGACGCCCGCCGTCACCTGTTCTATGCCATGACCGAGCGTCCCCTGCCGGGCGAGCAGGCCGTCCGACTGATGGTCTTCGGCGACGACCTGCAGCTGAAGCACGTGTATCTCTATGAGCCCGACGCGCCCATCAGCCGCAAGCATGTCTATGGGGTCTCGGCGCTGTGTGCCCTCAGCGACGGCCGACTGCTGGTGATGGAGCGCCAGATACGGGTGCCCAAGCTGAAGGTGGGCGCCAAGACACTGACGCGCATCTATGAAGTGGGATTTAACGATGAGAAACAAACAGCAAAGCAGGGCTCAACAAAACAGCAGGGCTCAACAAAACAGCAGGACTCAACAAAACAGCAGGCCCCGACGAAAGGTCAGGACCTGCTGAAAAAGAAACTGGTGACGGAGTTTCGCACGCGGCTCACCATCACCAGTCGGAAATTTGCTAATTTCGAGGGCTTCTGTCAGGTGTCCCCCAGCCTGCTACTCCTCATTGCCGATTCTCAGAATCAATACAAGGGTGTGTTGCGCGACTGGTTTCGCCTGGAACTTCTCAAAGATTAGCCGCATTCACTAGGTAGTAAAACAATGTAGTTTTCAAAAACTCATTAGAAGTTCTTGGTCTGCTCGGCCACCTCGGCGTTGATCTTGTCGATAAACTGCTGGATGGTCATAGTAGCCTGCTCGCCACCACCCTGCTGACGCATGGATACGAGTCCCTCGGCAGCCTCCTTCTCGCCTACGATAACCATGTAGGGGATGCGCTTCAGCTCGTTGTCGCGAATCTTGCGGCCCAGCTTCTCGTTGCGCAGGTCGATAGAACCACGCACGCCCTGCTCGTTGAAAGTGCGCAGTACGCTTTGGGCGTACTCATTGTACTTCTCTGACAGAGGCAGAACAACCACCTGGTCGGGAGTCAGCCACAAGGGGAAGTGACCGCTGGTGTGCTCGATGAGCACGGCGGTGAAACGCTCCATAGAACCGAAGGGGGCACGGTGAATCATCACAGGCGTCTTCTTCTGGTTGTCCTCGTCGGTATATTCCAACTGGAAGCGCTTAGGCAGGTTGTAGTCCACCTGGATGGTACCCAGCTGCCAGCGACGGCCAATGGCGTCCTTGATCATGAAGTCGAGCTTAGGACCATAGAAGGCGGCCTCGCCATATTCTACCTTGGCGTGCAGACCCTTCTCTTCGCAGGCCTCCTGGATGGCCTTCTCGGCCAGTGCCCAGTCTTCGTCGCTACCCACGTACTTCTCGTGGTTGTTGGGGTCGCGCAGAGAAATCTGTGCCTCGAAGTTGAAACCAAAGGCAGAGAGCACCACGTTGATAATGTCCATCACGTTGAGGAACTCCTGCTTCACCTGGTCGGGACGGCAGAACAGGTGGGCGTCGTCCTGGGTGAACGAGCGCACGCGGGTCAGGCCGTGGAGCTCGCCGCTCTGCTCATAGCGATAAACGGTGCCGAACTCGGCAATACGCAGGGGCAGGTCCTTGTATGAACGGGGCTTCCAGGCGAAAATCTCACAGTGGTGAGGACAGTTCATGGGCTTCAGCATGTACTCTTCGTCTTCCTCGGGGGTGTGGATGGGCTGGAACGAGTCCTTGCCGTAGTGATCCCAGTGGCCAGAGGTCACATAGAGGTTCTTTGAGCCAATATGCGGAGTGATAACTTCCTGATAACCATAACGTTTCTGAACCTTGCGCAGGTGGTCCTGCAGGCGCAGACGCATGTCGGTGCCCTTGGGCAACCAGATGGGAAGACCCTTGCCAACCTTGTCTGAGAACATGAAGAGCTCCATCTCCTTACCAATCTTGCGGTGGTCGCGCTTCTTGGCCTCCTCGAGCATCACGAGATACTCGTCGAGCATCTTCTTCTTGGGGAAGGTGATACCATAGAGGCGCTGCATCTGCTCGCGGGTGGCATCGCCACGCCAGAAGGCACCGGCAACAGAGGTCAGCTTGATGGCCTTAATCTCGCCTGTGTCAACAAGGTGAGGACCACGGCAGAGGTCGGTGAAATTACCCTGGGTATAGGTGGTGATGGTGCCATCCTCGAGGTCCTGCTCGATGTGCTCGCACTTATAGGTCTGACCGTTGGCGGCAAACTCCTTCAGGGCGTCGGCCTTGGCCACCTCCTTGCGAACCACGGGCTCCTTCTTAGAGGCCAGTTCACGCATCTTGTTCTCGATGGTAGCGAAATCGCTCTCCTTGATGCTCTCGCCATTGGGCAGCAGCACATCATAGAAGAAACCACTCTCTACGGCAGGACCAAAACCGAACTGAATGCCAGGATACAACTCCTGGAGGGCTTCAGCCAGCAGGTGGGCAGAGGTGTGCCAGAAGGTGTGCTTACCCTGCTCGTCGTCCCACTTATAGAGCTCAATCTGTGCGTCCTCGTTGATAGGACGGTTCAACTCCACCGTTTCGCCATTCACACCGCAGGCCAAAACGCTGCGTGCCAGAGCAGGCGAAATGCTCTCGGCAATCTGAAATCCCGTTACGCCCTGCTCATACGAGCGAACAGATCCGTCGGGAAAAGTAATCTTAATTTCCATATCTACAATATATGTGTATTTTTAAATCGCGTGCAAAGGTACAAAGAAGCAAGGAAAAAAACAAATTATTATGAAATTTTCTTTTGCATTCTGCTCACTTATTCGTACCTTTGCATCCCAGAATCAAAACAATTCTTATTATTATGAAACTGAACGAAATACTGAGCGGCCAGATGAATGCCGCCGAATGGGAGCAAAAAGGCTATGAGCTCCCGAAGTTTGATATCAAAGCGGTACGCGAGAAAACCGCCAAGGAACCCACATGGGTACACTTCGGCGGCGGCAACATCTTTCGCGCCTTCCCTGCGGCCATCCTCAACGACGCACTGAACACGGGCAAGTATGACCGCGGCGTCATCGTGGCCGAGACCTTCGACTTCGAAGTCATCGACAAGGCCTACGCACCCTACAACAACCTGTCGCTCTGCGTCAACCTCTGCTCTGACGGATCTATCGAGAAGAAGGTCATCGCCAGCGTCACCGAGGCTCTCAAGGCCGACCCGCAGTTTGAGGACTGGAACCGACTGGTGGAGATCTTCCGCAAGCCCAGCCTCCAGATGATTTCGTTTACCATCACCGAGAAGGGTTATACCTACAACGAGGCCGACCTGCAAACCTCCCCCATTCCCTCCAAAGGAGGGGAGAAAAATTACCCCAAGTTGGCGATGGGTAAGGTATGCGCCCTGCTGCTGGAGCGCTTCAACGCCGGACAGCTGCCACTGACCGTTCAGAGCATGGACAACTGCTCGCACAACGGCGACAAGGTGAAGGCTGGCGTCATGGCCTATGCTGAGCGCTGGGTGAAAGACGGACTGGTGCCCGAGGCCTTCCTGGCTTATCTGAAGGACGAAAAGAAGATAACCTTCCCCTGGTCGATGATCGACAAGATCACACCACGACCCCACGAGAAGGTGAAGGAACTGCTGGCTGCCGACGGATTTGAGGACAACAACTATATCGAGACCGAGAAGCACACCTTCACGGCACCATTCGTCAACGCCGAGGAGGTGCAGTATCTGGTCATCGAGGACCACTATACCAACGGACGTCCACCATTGGATCTGGGCGGTGCTCTCTATACCACACGAGACACCGTGGACAAGGTGGAGACAATGAAGGTGACCACCTGTCTGAACCCGCTCCACACGGCCATGAGCATCTATGGCTGCATGCTGGACTACACGCTGATATCGGCCGAGATGAAGGACGAGGACCTGCGCGCCTTTATCCAGAAGATTGGCTATATGGAGGCCATGCCCGTGGTCGTCGACCCGGGTGTGCTGAACCCCTATGAGTTTATCGGCGCCGTCATCAACCGCCGTCTGCCCAACCCCTTCATGCCGGATGCTCCTCAGCGCATTGCCTGCGACACATCTCAGAAGCTGCCCATCCGCTTCGGCGAGACACTGAAGAAATACTGCGCCCGCGGACTGGACAAGAGCAACCTGATATTGATTCCCCTCACACTGGCTGGATATGCCCGCTATCTGAAGGGACTGAAGGACGACCTCACCGCCTTTGAGCCCTCACCCGACCCCATGCTGGCCGAGTTGCAGGCTATCGTGGCTCCACTGGAAATCGGTAAGCCCGACCAGGACTGGAGCTGCCTGAAGACGCTCTACAGCCGCAAGGACGTGTTTGGTCTGGACCTCTATGAGGCCGGTCTGGGCGAGCAGATCGAAGGCATGGTGAAGGAGTTGTATGCCGGCAAGGGTGCCGTGCGCGCAACACTACATAAGTACGTGGCTGCCAGATAAATAAAAGTAGTAGCCTAAACCAAGGGTGGCGAGTAGTATGAGAAACAAAACGAGTTTCACCATACAACTCGTCACCTTTTTTATAATAAAGGCAACAACGACGACGAGCGCCAATGCTGCCAGATAGTAAACGTGATTATTTAATTCCATTTATTTCTTGAAGAGCTGACGAAAAGCAGTGGGCACGGGAGTCTCGAACTCCATCGGTTCGCCCGTGATGGGATGATTGAAACACAAAAGCCAGGCATGCAGGCACAGACGGTGAAGGGGGTCGTCGCCATTGCCATACTTCACATCGCCACATACGGGATGGCCCATGTCGGCAGAGTGGACACGAATCTGATTCTTGCGGCCGGTCTCGAGCTTATATTCCACCAGGGAATGCTCGGTGGTGCGGTCGAGCACATGGAAATGGGTGATGGCGAGTTTGCCACCATTGTCCACGGGCGATGAATAGGTGATATAGGCCTTGTTGTCCTTGAGCCAGTTCTGAATGGTGCCCTCGTCCTCCATCATCTCGCCACTGACCACGGCCACATAGCGGCGGTCATAGACAATCTGGTGCCAGTTGTGCTCCAAGATCTGCTCGGTCTCGATGTCCTTGGCATAGACCATCAGACCACTGGTGTCGCGGTCCAGGCGATGCACCACATGGGCGGTACACTTCTGGCGACTCTTCTTGAAATAGTCGTCGAGCACGCTCTTCACATTGAGCGACGAATGGCCGGCAGCCATCGACAGGATGCCGATGTTCTTCTCGACCACGATGAGCCAACGGTCCTCATAGACAATCTTCACATAGCGGCTCTTGAACGACTGCTGGTTGCGCTTGGTCTTGCTCACTGCCACCTTCATGCCGGGCTCCAGGGGGAAGTCAAACTGACTCACGGTCTTGCCGTTGACCTTGATGCCACGTCCCTGAAGGGTGGCCTTGATCTTCGTACGACTCTGGCTGACATGCTCCAGAAGCCATTCCAGCAGGGGCTTATGCTCCTCGACGGTATAGTGGTCGTACTCACCACCGCGCTGATATCCTGTGTTCATTTTCATAGTTCACAAACGGTATATATGTAGTTCTTTTCTATTTCTTCTACGGTCGTAAAACTGCGCTCGGGGATGTCCTTGAGCACATATTTCATATGGTCGTTGATGCCCTCGCCGGTGAGCTTCAGCAGACTCTCCTTCATGGTCCACAGGCGCACAAACTCGACATCGGGATGCTCGGCCTGCTCGATGCGCGCCACCTCGGCATCACTCATGGCATAGTGGGCCACAGTCTCGCGATAGCGACCGATGCTCTCGACATCAATGCCGATGGGATGACGACTGAGCACACACACGGCGGCCTCCTTGCAATGACTCAGACTGAAATGCAACTCGGGATGACCGACAATCGACGGCTTGCCGTGAGGACCATACGCAAAGACGGGATTCTCGAGGATGCCCTCCTGCTCGCGCAGGGCACGCTTCAACAGCAGATAGGCGGCCACACACAGGCGCTGACCCTGCTCGTGCTTGAAACGAAGGGCCTGCTGGCGGCGCTGCTCGCTGATGGTCTGCAAGGCCTCTTGGAGGTCAAAAGCGTCTGTTTTGTCGTCGATATAAACCATTTCGGGTGCAAAATTACGCATAATTTCTCAAACGTGGAGATATTTTATGAAAAAACTACGTCAGATTTTATCCACATTATTTGGCGGATTAGAAAAAAGTACCTATCTTTGCACGAGCTTTAAAAAAGTACTTTATTAACTCTTTATGTTGAAAATGGAAAATATTCCTGTAATTAAGATTGGAATTGTCGCCGTAAGCCGCGACTGTTTCCCCGAATCACTTGCCGTTAACCGTCGTAAGGCCGTTATCGCAAAGTATGTAGAGAAGTTCGGTAAGGACGGTATCTACGAGTGTCCTATCTGTATCGTTGAGAGTGAGATTCACGCTCAGCAGGCTCTTGAGGATGTCAAGAAGGCCGGATGTAACGCTCTCTGCGTTTACCTGGGCAACTTCGGTCCCGAGATTTCTGAGACCATGATCGCTGACTGGTTCCAGGGTCCCACCATGTTCTGCGCTGCTGCTGAGGAAACTCAGAACGACCTGATCGACGGTCGTGGCGACGCTTACTGCGGTATGCTGAACGCCAGCCAGGCTCTCTCTCTGCGCAAGACTCGCGCCTACATCCCCGAGGAGCCCGTAGGCGACGCTGCTGAGTGCGCTGAGATGATCCACGAGTTCCTGCCCATCGCACGCGCTATCGTGGGTCTGCAGAACCTGAAGATCATCAGCTTCGGTCCCCGTCCCAACAACTTCCTGGCTTGTAACGCTCCTATCCGCGCCCTCTATGACCTGGACGTTGAGATCGAGGAGAACTCAGAGCTCGACCTGCTCGAGGCCTTCCAGAAGCACCAGGGCGATCCCCGTATCGACGCTGTCGTAGCTGATATGGCTAAGGAGCTGGGCACTGGCAACAAGATTCCTTCAGTGCTGCCTAAGCTCGCTCAGTATGAGCTGACTCTGACCGACTGGATCGAGGCTCACAAGGGTTCACGCCAGTTCGTGGCTATGGCCAACAAGTGCTGGCCTGCATTCCAGACCATGTTCGGCTTCGTTCCCTGCTACGTAAACAGCCGTCTGACCGGTCGCGGTATCCCCGTGGCTTGTGAGGTGGATATCTATGGCGCTCTGTCTGAGTATATCGGTACCTGCATCACTCAGGATGCCGTTACACTGCTCGACATCAACAACAGCGTTCCTAAGGATATGTACGAGGAGAGCATCAAGGGCAAGAAGTTCGCTTGCGACACCTACACCGACAAGGAGATCTTCATGGGCTTCCACTGCGGTAACACTGCTTCAAGCAAGGTTTGCAACTGCCAGATGTGCTTCCAGCGCATTATGGCCCGCGCTCTGCCTGTAGAGGTGACCAACGGTACTCTGGAGGGCGACCTGACTCCTGGCAAGGCTACTGTATATCGTCTGCAGTCTACTGCCGACACCAAGCTGCGCGCCTACATCGCTCAGGGCGAGATCATCCCCGTGGCCACACGCTCATTCGGTTCTATCGGTATCTTCGGTATCAAGAACATGAGCCGCTTCTATCGTCACGTGCTGATCGAGAAGCACTATCCTCACCACGCAGCCGTGATGTTCGAGCACGCTGGTAAGTATCTGTGGGAGGTTCTGAAGTACATGGGTATCCCCGTGGAGGAGATTGACTACAACTTCCCCAAGGGTGACTACTATCCCACTGAGAACCCATTCGCATAAATAATCACTCAGCATCCACGATGGCCGAGAGGCCATTGTGGGTGCTATTCATAAACTGCACGAAACAACTAGTTTACTGCTCTACTGAGACAAAAGGATATAACTACATGAAGCTGAAATCTACTATTCTACTCTTTGTTTTCACGATGACCCTACAGACTGTCTTTGCACAATACGTGCGAATGACAGACCTGCCTACTATCTATATCGAGACCTTCGACGGCTATGGCATTTATAGTAAAGAGTACTACAAATACTGCAAACTGCACTACGTGGACGAAGCCGACAACGTGACATCATACGACTCGGTATCTATCCGAGGACGCGGCAACTCCACATGGAATATGGCTAAGAAGCCCTACAAACTGAAATTCAACAATAAAGAGAAATTCCTTGGGAAAGGATATGCCAAAGCCAAGAAGTGGACGCTGCTGGCCAACGCCGGCGACAAGACGATGATGCGCAACGCCATCACGTCGGCCATGGGAGAATTCACAACGCTGAAGTTCAACCCGGCAGCGAAGTTCGTGGATATGGTGCTCAACGACGAGTATGTGGGCACCTATCAGATCAGCGACCAGGTTGACGTAAGGCCTCACCGTGTAAACATCGAAGAACAGCCCTACCCCATCACAGACAGCACCAACATCACGGGCGGCTATCTGCTGGAGGTGGATGGCTTCAAGGATGGCAACAGCTTTACATCGTCAACATACAGCGCACCAGTGCGCATCCACTATCCCGAAGACGAAGAGATAGATCGAACACAGACGAACTATATCCGCAACCACGTCAACGCCTTTGAGAAGGCGCTGGCCTCGGCAGACTTCACCGATAGCGTCAAGGGCTACAAGGCTTACGTAGATACCACCTCGCTCATCGACTGGTATATCTGCACGGAGGTAAGCGCCAACATCGACGGCTTCTTCAGCACCTATTTCTATAAGGAGAAGGACGACCCGAGATTCTTCTGGGGACCGCTGTGGGACTATGACATCGCCTACAACAACGACCAGCGTGTCTATTCGGAGCGAGGATTGAGCAGCTCGGTCTATTCGCTGATGATCGACATCGCCTATACGGGTTCGAAGGCGTGGGTTACCAAGATGTGGAAAGACCCGTGGTTCCAGAACAAGGTCTATGAGCGCTATCACCAGTTGCTGGAGATGGGACTGGTGGACTATATGCAAAACAAGGTGGACAGCCTGAACACCCTGCTGCAGCAATCGCAGGAGCTGAACTACCAGAAATGGGGCATCAACCGCAAGATGTATCACGAAATGGTGCTCTACTCATCATACGAACAATATGTCGAGGACCTGAAGACGTTTATCACCGAGCATTGCGACTTCCTGCTGCAGGCCTTCGCCGACAAGAAGCCGGCCACACCCACACCGCCGTTCGAGCCTGAGGAGTATTACTATCACTTCGTCAACGCCAAGACACAAAAGGCCATCGACCTGGATGGCGACAACGTGGTGCAGATGGGCGACGACCTCGGCGATGAGAGTCAGGACTGGATCGTGAAGAAGGTGGGCGAACACTTCCAGATCATCAACCGCGAGACCAACAAGGCGCTGAACGACCCCACGACAGGAAACGTAGGACCCACCATCAACGTGGGTAGCCAACTGAACATCGCCGATATCAACGAGGAGGATGAGAGTCAGCTGTGGGACATCGTGCCGCAGGGCTCGGAGGGCTATTACAACCTGCTCAACGTACACTCGATGCACATTGCCAACCTCAACGGCGGCAGCGCCAACGATGGTACGCCCATCCTGAGCTATACCAACGACTCGAAGAACGGCACCAGCACCAACCGCCTGTGGTACGTCAGAAAGAACGGCAGTCTGCCCGAGGAGGTGGACGGCATCGAAGACGTACGCGAACCAGAGGAGTATGCGCTGGCCTACAACACCGACACAAAGACCTTGCACTTCGGCTCGGCCACACCCGAGGCCCTCACCTTCACCGTCAGGGTCTATACGGCTGGCGGACAGCTCATCGGCTCGTTCCGTGCCGACGAGACATTCTCGATGATGAGTCAGCGTCCTGGCATCTACATCGCCACATGGACAGCAGGCAGCCAGAAGCGCTCAGTCAAGTTTAACAGATAAGGGAACAGAAGCGCTCAGTCAAGTTTAACAGATAAGAACAGAAGCGCTCAGACAAGTGCTGCAGACATCATAACAAACAAAAATCGAGCGGGTCAACGTGACTCGCTCGATTTTTATTTAGATACCTATTGCCTTATGCGTTCTGAGGCAACTCCAGCCACTTCACGTAGCAGAAGTCCTGACGGTGAGGCAGGTTCTTGTTCTTAGGATACATACGTACGGCACTCTTGTAGAGACCAGCCTGCTGGGGAGCGAGCTTAGCCTCGAAGGTGAAGTTGTTGCCATCACGACCCACCATCTTCAGCGGCTCGATAGAATAGATATGCTCATCGCCATTGCTGTCAACACATACATTCACCTTCTCCAGAGCAACGGCATCGTCGAGACCCTGCTCGTCGATGACATAGCGCAGCGTGTACTGAGTACCAGTCTCCAGACCAGCGGCAGGGATATCCCACTCGGTGTGAACCACGCGGATGCTGTCCCAACGCTCGGCCACAGCCTCCTTCCACTGAGCAATCTCCTTGGCCAGACGGTTGTTGTCCTTAGAGATCTCCTTGAAGCGCTTAGCCTCCTTGATATAGAACTTATCATAGTAGTCGTCCAGCTGACGCTTCATGGTGTAGTGAGGAGCAATCTGGGCGATAGAGTTCTTGATGACCTTGATCCAGCCCTTAGAGAGACCGTTCTTGTCCTTATCATAGTAGAGAGGCACAATCTCGTTCTCAAGCAGCGAGTAGATAGTAGCGGCGTCGAGCTGATCCTGATAGCCCTGGTTCTGATAGGTGCGCTTCTCGGTGAGCGCCCATCCGGCACCCTCGCGATAGCCCTCCAGCCACCAGCCGTCCTTCACAGAGAGGTTGACAACACCGTTCATCTCGGCCTTCTCGCCAGAGGTACCAGAGGCCTCCAGAGGACGAGTCGGGGTGTTCATCCAGATATCCACGCCAGACACCAGACGGCGAGCCAGCAGGAAGTCGTAGTCCTCAAGGAAGATGATCCTGCCCTGGAACTCAGGACGCTGAGAGATTTCGAAGATGCGCTTGATGAGGCCCTGACCAGCACCATCGGCGGGGTGAGCCTTACCAGCAAAGAGGAACACCACGGGGCGCTCGGGGTTGCTGACAATCTTCAGCAGACGCTCCTCGTCGGTGAACAGCAGGTGGGCGCGCTTATAGGTAGCGAAGCGGCGGCAGAAGCCGATGACAAGGGCATCGGGGTTGAACTTCTCCATCACTTTCACCACACGCGAGGGATCACCCTGGTTCTTCAGCCAGGTGTCGCGGAACTGAATCTTGATATATTCGAAGAGCTTCTTCTTCAGAGCCTTGCGGGTTTCCCAGATCTCTGCATCGGGCACCTTATAGATAGCCTCCCAGATCTTCTGGTTAGACTGATCGAACATGAAGTTCTCGTCGAAGTACTTCTCATAGACCTTACGCCACTCGGTAGCAGCCCATGTGGGGAAGTGAACACCATTGGTCACATAGCCCACGTGGTTCTCCTCGGGATAGTAGCCGGCCCAGATGTTTGAGAACATCTGCTGACTGATCCAGCCGTGCAGCTTAGATACGCCGTTGACCTCCTGACAGGTGTTGCAGGCGAAGGTAGACATACAGAACTTCTCGCCCTTGTCCTCAGGATTGGTGCGACCCATGCCAATGAACTCGTCCCACGAGATGCCCAGCTTCTGGGGATAGCCACCCATGTACTTGCCGAAGAGGCCCTCGTCGAAGTAGTCGTGACCTGCAGGCACGGGGGTGTGAACGGTATAGAGACCGCTGGCACGTACCAACTCCATGGCCTGGTTGAAGGTCAGACCCTCCTCGATATAGTCGCACAGACGCTGCAGGTTGCAGAGGGCTGCGTGACCTTCGTTACAATGATAGATTTCCTTCTTGATGCCGAGCTTCTTCAGGGTGAGCACACCACCGATACCCAGCAGGATCTCCTGCTTCAGGCGGTTCTCCCAGTCGCCACCATAGAGTGAGTGGGTGATGGGACGGTCAAACTCTGAGTTCATCTCGTTGTCGGTATCCAGCAGATAGAGCTTGATACGACCCACGTTCACGCGCCAGATATAGGCATGAACGGTATAGTTCATATAGGGCACATCAACCACCATGGGGTTGCCGTCCTTGTCGAGCTGACGCTCAATGGGCAACGAGTTGAAGTTCTGTGCCTCGTAGTTGGCAATCTGCTGACCATCCATCGAGAGGCTCTGTGTGAAGTAGCCGAAACGATAGAGGAAGCCGATGGCACACATATCTACATTAGAGTCAGAAGCCTCTTTCAGATAGTCACCGGCCAGCATGCCCAGACCACCAGAATAGATCTTCAGGGCTGAGTGCATACCATACTCCATTGAGAAGTAGGCCACAGAAGGACGCTTCTTGTCGGGAGCCACGTCCATGTAGGCACGGAACATCTTGTAGACTTCACTGATACGCTTCATGAGAGCCTTATCCTTCAGAATAGCCTCCTTACGAGAGAAGGTCAGGCGCTCGAGCAGCATGACAGGGTTGTGTTTTACTTCATGATAGAGATCGGGATCGAGGTCACGAAACAGGTCGCGTGCCTCATAGTTCCATACCCACCACAAGTTGTGAGCAATCTCGTCGAGGCACTTCAATTCCTCGGGAAGACGAGATTTAACAGTCAACTCTCTCCATTGTGGAGCATTAACGTAGTCTGCTTTAATCTTCATATTACTTTGCTTTTAAAGTTGTTATTCTCTTTTCGGCCTTCGACAACGCTATGTCATAGGCTTCGTAGTAGTATTCAATGAACTCCTTCCAAAGCGCCTTCTTTGACAGGGCTTCAGCGTGCTTGCGGCACTCGTCCACCTGGGGCTTGTGCAACGACGAGAAGCGGGCCACGGTGTCCTTGATGATGTCGGCCACCTCGGAATAGTTGTAGTCGGTGCGGTGGATCACCTTCACGCCGTCCTCCAACTCACCATTGTGTCCGAACACCTTGTTGGCCCAGAGACCAAAGCCTGCCAGATCGGTAGTGATACAGGGTACTTTGAAAGCCACAGCCTCGAGCGGCGTATAGCCCCAAGGCTCGTAGTAAGAGGGATAGATGCACAGGTCGTTGCCCAGCACCACATCATAGTATGTCAAGTTCAGAATGCCGTCCTGACCGTCCAGATAGCAGGGCAGGAAAATCACCTTCACGTTGTCAGCGTGACTGTTGTGCATATCATAGAACTTCATCATGTTCAGCACATTGTCGTGACCCATATTGTGCAACCAGTGGGTCAACTGAGGCACCTCCAGCGGGGTGTCATAGCGACGACCGTCGGCCAGACGCTCCTGCAGGTCCTTGCGGGGCTCGCCCACCCAACCTGGTACCACGATAAAGGCCAGCACCTTGCGCTTCAGGTCGCGGTCGCGCAACAGGCGGTTCATGGCCTCGACAAAGACGTCAATACCCTTGTTGCGGAACTCGTAGCGGCCACTGGTCGAGACAATAAGCGTCTCGTCGTCCAGGTCCTCGCCCAACAGGGCATTAGCCACTGAAAGCATCTTCTTTCGTGCGGCCTTGCGTTTCTTGTTAAACTCGGCCGTCTTGGGAACGAAGCTGTTGTCAAAGCCATTGGGCAGCACCACATCGACGGGCTTGTCGAGCAGCTCCACACACTCGTTAGCGGTGATGTCGCTCACCGTGGTAAAGCAGTCCACATGCCAGGCGGTCTGCTTCTCTATCGAGTGCTTCGACTGCATGTTCAGCTCTTCTGCCATCTGGTCGCCATTATAGGCAAAAAGATAGTCGTAGAGGGGTTTTTGATTGCCGGCAATCGAGCGGCCGATGCTCGTGGCGTGGGTAGTGAAGATGGTGGCAATCTGTGGCACCTTATTGTTGATATAGAGGGCACCAAGACCACACATCCACTCATTGGCCTGATAGATGGCCTTCACGTCGGTATTCGACTGACGGCATACGTAATGATACAGACTCTCGACCACCAATCCAGCGGCATACGAGAACATCGAGGCCTCGTCATAGTCGCCATAGGCATGAAGGGAGTCCACCTGATAGTTCTGCCACAGCCATGTATAGATAGCGTTCTTCTGCTCAAAATAGGGGGTGAAGTCCACCAATATCGCGATGGGCTCTCCAGGTACGATCCAGCGTCCAACCCTCACCTTGAGGCCTTTGTCATGGGCTTCCCAGCGCCATTCGGCCAGCAGAGAAGGCTCCTCGCGGAAATAGGGACTCTCATTCTCTTTCCAGAAATCCGGACCAATAAAAATCACTTTATCGTTGAATTGCTCCTGCAGAGTCTTTGCCCGCGTTGAAAGGACGGTGTAAATGCCACCAACTTTGTTACAAACCTCCCAACTCGACTCAAAGATATAGTCTGGAGCTAATCGTTTCTTGCTCATAGTAATCTTATATATAACGGCTGCAAAGATAATTAAATTTTTCTTAATTCAATAATAAACTTGAATCTTTTTTCGAGTTTTATGAGAAATATTGATTTAAATCTGCTATCTTTGCGTCCTTAGAACTTAATTAGCTCATATGAAACGACTTATATTATCACTTTGCTGCCTCTGTGCGGCTGTTACCTACGCTCAAAAAGACTCCATCACCTTCAAAGGCTACTTCTATAATAAAGAGTATGGTGTCTATCTGCGCATCAACTTCTATGGCCAGAACATCATCATTCCAGGCCAGGAGATGCTGGGCGGTGTGCCTGGCTATCTGGGAAAAGACCGCAACAGCTTTGCGTGGCCCATCGTCAGCGCCAATATCAAGGGCAAGAAAGCCAGTCTGCAGATGGTGAACGACTATGGCAGCGAGGATCTCGAGGCTACCCTCACCCGACAAAACGACAGCATCTACGTTTTGCGCCAGGGCAAGGGCTCTACCATCAAGGTGCCTGCTGACGGCAAATGGCAGAAACTGCCGCCCGTATTACCCTTTAAACGCCAATAATCGCTTATTATATATGGTGTAATTCACCATTTTATACATTTTTTATGCAAAAAAGCAAAAAAATGTGCAAAAAACTTTGGTTGTATCAAAGTTTTATTTACCTTTGCACCCGAAAACTAATACCGCCTGTCACTGGTTTCGCGTAAGCCGATGCAGGCATTTGTTAAACTTTTAAATTTAAATCAAAATGAAAAAGATTTTAATGACTTTGGTAGCTGCTTTCGTTTCAGTAAGCATGAGTGCACAATTCTATGTTGGCGGTAGCGTTGGCTTCGCTTCATTTGATGACTCAAATAAGTCTCACAGCGCTTTCAAGTTCGTTCCTGAAGTAGGTTACAACCTCGACGAAGACATGGCTGTCGGTATTACCTTAGGCTATACACAGGGTAGCACCACTGCTGCTTGGCTTTTGACAAACCCCAACGAGGACTTAAAGACCTTCTCTATCGCTCCTTACCTGCGTTACAGCTTTGCAAAGTTTGGTCCTGTGACCGTATTTGCTGATGGCTGCTTTGAATATGCACACGTTGACAACAACGGAGCAAAAGCTAACGGGTGGGGCTTAGGAATCTTGCCTGGTATCGCTGTTAACTTGAACGAGAAGTTCAGCTTCGTTTCACACATCGGCCGTCTGGGTTACTCTCAGTCAAAGGCAGACGTTTCTGGCGCAAAGGCAGTATCTACCTTTGGTCTTGACCTCGACAACGCTCTGACCTTCGGTCTCTACTACAACTTCTAATTTCAGAAGACAACAACTAATAAATAACAACTCGGAAATATGGATGGGAACTGTCATGAGGCAGTTCCCATTTTTTTTTGATGCCACCCGACGAAATATCGGAGAAATCTCTTTGTATTCCGCACAATTTGCACTAACTTTGCACCCGAATAATATTAATTAGGTGTAAGACGCCTAAAGAAGAGGTAAAAAGAGAATAGAAATGAATAAGATTGAAACTCCCGTATTGCTGCTGACCGGCTATCTCGGCAGCGGCAAAACCACCCTATTAAACCGTATTCTCCAAAACGAGAAAGGCATCAAGTTTGCCGTCATTGTCAATGATATCGGCGAGGTGAACATCGACGCCACCCTCATCCAGCAGGGAGGCGTGGTCAACCAGCAGGACGACTCTCTGGTGGCCCTGCAGAATGGCTGCATCTGCTGCACGCTGAAGATGGACCTGGTGAAGCAACTCCAGGATATCATCGCCATGCAGCGCTTCGACTATATCGTCATCGAGGCCAGCGGCATCTGCGAACCCGGTCCCATTGCCCAGACCATCTGCTCGATTCCCTCGATGGATCCCGAACTGACCAAGAACGGCTATCCCCGTCTGGATTGCATCGCCACGGTAGTCGACGCCCTCCGCATGCGTGATGAGTTTGAGGGAGGCGCCCTCCTCACCCGTCCAGACATTGGCGAAGAGGACATCGAGAACCTGGTGATCCAGCAGATCGAGTTCTGCAATATCGTCCTGCTGAACAAAGCCGCCGAGGTGACCCCCGAGGAGCTGGGACGCATCCGCGCCATCATCCGCACCCTGCAGCCCAAGGCCGAGATTATCGAGTGCAACTACGGCGACGTCAGCTTCGATAAGATTCTGAATACCAACATGTTTGACTTCGATAAGGTAGCTACTTCTGCAGCCTGGATTCAGGAGGTAGAGCGCCATCGCGAAGAGGACGAAGACGATGATGACGACGACCACGATGAGCATGAGCATCACCACCATCACGACGACGATGATGACGATGACCACGATGAGCATGAGCATCACGATGAGCATGAGCACCATCATCACCACCACCATCATCACCATCATGACGACGAGGGTGAAGCCGAGGAATATGGCATCGGTACGTTTGTGTACTATCGCCGCGGCCCCATGAAATTGAGTATGTTTGATGACTTCGTGGCACGCAAGTGGCCCAAGGGCGTGATCCGCGCCAAGGGCATCTGCTATTTCGACGACGAAATGGACATGTGCTACCTCTTCGAGCAGGCAGGCAAGCAGGTGAGCATCCGTCAGGCAGGCCAGTGGTTCGCCACGATGCCCGAGGACGAGTTGGCCCAGATGATGGAGCGCGATGGCGCCCTGCGAGCCGACTGGGACGAGAAGTACGGCGACCGCATGCAGAAGATTGTGTTCATTGGTCAGCACATGGACAAAGAACTAATCACAAAAGAATTGGATGATTGTTTGGCGAAATAAAATATAATTCGTAACTTTGCACCCACAAAGTGTAAAAAGTACCCGCAAAATTTTTATACCAACCCAATAAAGACAACAAAAATGAAAAGAGACAACACCGTTTTTGAGTTGATCGAGAAAGAGCATCAGCGCCAGTTGAAAGGCATTGAGCTGATTGCCAGTGAGAACTTTGTGAGCGACCAGGTAATGGAAGCTATGGGCTCGTACCTCACTAACAAATACGCTGAGGGCTATCCTGGTAAGCGTTACTATGGCGGTTGCCAGGTGGTAGACGAAGTGGAGCAGCTGGCTATCGATCGCGTTTGCAAACTCTTTGGTGCCGAGTACGCTAACGTACAGCCCCACTCTGGTGCACAGGCCAACGCTGCCGTACTGCTGGCAGTTCTTCAGCCCGGCGACACCTTCATGGGTCTGAACCTGGCACACGGCGGACACCTGAGCCACGGCTCACTGGTCAACACGAGCGGTATTCTCTATAAGCCCGTAGGCTACAACCTCAACGAAAAGACTGGTCGCGTGGACTACGATGAGATGGAGCGTCTGGCCCTGGAGCACAAGCCCAAGCTGATTATCGGTGGTGGTTCTGCCTACAGCCGCGAGTGGGACTACAAGCGCATGCGCGAGATTGCCGACAAGGTAGGTGCATTGCTAATGATCGATATGGCACACCCCGCAGGTCTGATTGCAGCTGGTCTGCTGGAGAATCCTGTGAAGTATGCTCACATCGTCACCTCTACAACCCACAAGACCCTTCGTGGTCCTCGTGGTGGTATCATTCTGCTGGGTAAGGACTTTGACAATCCTTGGGGCTTGAAGACACCTAAGGGTGAGATCAAGAAGATGTCTGCTCTGCTCAACAGCGCCGTATTCCCTGGCCAGCAGGGTGGTCCTTTGGAGCACGTCATCGCTGCTAAGGCTGTTGCTTTCGGCGAGGCTCTGCAGCCCGAGTTCAAGGAGTGGGCAAAGCAGGTACAGAAGAACGCCAAGGTGCTGGCCGACGAGCTCATCAAGCGTGGCTTCACCATCGTCTCTGGTGGTACCGACAACCACTCTATGCTGGTTGACCTGCGCTCTAAGTACCCCGAGCTGACAGGTAAGGTGGCCGAGAACGCCCTTGTTGCTGCCGATATCACCGTCAACAAGAACATGGTGCCCTTCGACAGCCGCAGCGCCTTCCAGACCTCTGGTATCCGTCTGGGTACTCCCGCCATCACCACTCGTGGTGCCAAGGAAGACCTGATGGTTCAGATTGCCGCTTGGATTGAGGAAGTGCTCAACGACCCCACCAACGAGGCAGTTATCGCAAGCGTTCGCCAGCGTGTGAACGACAAGATGAAGGATTATCCTCTCTTTGCATATTAATAACTCAAAATACCTTTGCTGCACTGGCTATCCGAACGACGGATACGCCAGCGCAGTTTTTTAAATAAAAAACCTCTAACTATAACAATGTACTTCAAACGTATTCTTTGCGTCGCAGCATGGCTCATGGCCACTTCTGTCATGGTCTCTGCCCAGACATGGAGCGACGTCACCAACAGATTTATCACCAATCCCGCCTTCGACGACAACACCAGCGAGGGATGGACCTGGGAGAGCAACGCCAGCACACAAGAGGTCAGAGTCAACTGCATCAGCTTCTACAACGGACAGTTCGACCTTCACCAACAGCTCACTGGCCTGCCCAAAGGCACCTATAGACTTAGCGTACAGGGCTTTTATCGCACAACGGATAACAACAGCGCATACAACGCCCACCAAAATGGCAATGAAGACATCACAGCCAGCCTCTATGCTGGCGACAACAGCGTCAAACTGATGAGTCTCTATGACGCATCGCTCGACTATAACGCAGCAGGCCGCTGCTACACCACCGACAACGAGCACTACTATCCCGATGGCAAGGAGGCCGCCCTGGCTGCCTTTGCCGAGGGTCTCTATGTCAACACGCTGGAGTTTGAGGCCAAGGGCAACGTGCTCATCGGCGTGAAGACCAGCGGCTATAAAAGCAACAACTACTGCGTGCTCGACAATTTCAAACTGGAATACAAGAGTCCCATCGACCCTGATGGCAAGACCTGGATAGACATCACCAGCCAGGTGCTCAAGAACACGACCTTCGACAATAACAGTCAGGACTACTGGCAATGGGAGAGCGACGCCTGGTCGACCACAGCCCGCATGGAGAGCATGGAGTTCTGGAACGGCACCTTCGACATCCACCAGGATGTGGCCTACAACCACGACGGCAAATACCGTCTCTCCGTCCAGGCCTTCTATCGCGTGGGCGACAACGACCAGGGCTATCGCAACTATAAGAACGGCTCTGAGGAAATCCCTGCTGTGATGTATGCCGGCGACCATCAGCAGAAGCTGGTGAGCGTCTATTCCGAGCCCTCCAACGACTATGTTGACGACGCTTGGGGTGCAGGCGGAAACTGGTGGGGCCAGTCAGCTCCCTATTTCCCCAACACCATGGAATCGGCCCGTGTGTGGTTCGACAACGACAAATACTGGAACGAGATGGAGTTTGAGTCCGACGGCAACTTCCGCATCGGCCTCAAGACCAATACCTATCAGGGCAACAACTGGTGTATGTTTGATAACTTCAAACTGGAGTACTACGGCGACTACATCAAGGTGACAGGCATCGAGATCAGCCTGCCCAGCCTCCAGCTGGTGGCAGGAGAGTCGGTGCAGGCCAGCGCCATCGTGTCGCCTGCCAACGCCACCATCACCAACGTGGAATGGTCGTCATCCAACGAGAGCGTAGCCACCATATCGCAGGATGGCGTCATCACGGCCCTCAAGAGCGGCACCGCCAAGATCACCGCCACAGCAACTGACGGCTCTGGCGTCAAAGCCAGCGTGACCATCGCCGTGATCCACAACCCCGCCAAGGCTGGCTCATTGATTATCAACGAGATTATGGCCTCCAATGTCGACGAGATACTGAGTCCGGCATTCAACTTCGATGGCTGGATAGAACTCTACAACCCCACCGACAAACCCGTAGAACTCAACGGCGTGAAGTTGAGCAACGATGCCGGCGAGTCGTGGACGATGCCCGACGACATGGGTACCGTACCTGCCAATGGTTTCTATGTGCTGTGGTTTGACTCCTATGACCTGGACCAGCACCACGCCCCCATCAAACTGGATACCGATGGCGGCACCATCACGCTGAGCACAGCCCAGGGCTCTGAGATTGTCTCGCAGACCTTCCCCTCGGCCATGGAGCGCATCAGCTATGCCAGAGCCACCGACGGCACTGGCGACTGGGGCTTTACGGCCAACACCACGCTTGGTGCATCCAACAACGGCGCCAAGATGCTGACCCAGCAGATTCCTGCCCCCGTGGTCGACCAGCCTTCGCAGCTATTCATGGGAAGCCTGAGCGTCAACGTGACCATCCCTTCTGGCTGCACCCTGCGCTATACCACCGACGGCACCCTGCCCACATTATATAATGGTGCCACGAGCACCAACGGACAGTTTAATGTCAACTACACCAGCAACTATCGTTTCCGCCTGTTTGCCGACGATATGCTGCCCTCACGCGTCACCACCCGTTCGTATATCGAGCGCGACAGGGACTACTACCTGCCCGTGGTGTCGGTAGTCACCGATCCCGACTTCCTCTATAGCAGGGAGTATGGTGTCATGTCCAAGGGTCCCAACGGCCGTCCTGGTAATGGTCAGGGCGACAAGTGCAACTGGAACATGAACTGGGAGCGCCCCGTAAACTTCTCGTATCTCGATGAGAATGGCGAGATGGTGATCAATCAGGACGTCAACCTCGAGATGTGCGGTGGATGGAGCCGTGCCTGGAATCCTCATTCATTCAAGTTGAAGGGCACCAAGGAGATGGGTGGCGACAAGAACCTGCCCTACCCCTTCTTCACCCAGAAGCCCTATATCCGCAACCGCACCCTGCAGATTCGCAATGGTGGTAACGACACCAGTTGCCGTTTCAAGGATGCCTCGCTGTCCTATCTGGTTCAGACCTCAGGCATCGACGTCGATGTGCAGGGTTACCAGCCCGTCCACGAGTTTATCAATGGCGAGTATATCGGTGTGCTCAACGTACGCGAGCCCAACAACAAGCATTATGTCTATGCCAACTATGGCTGGGACGACGATGAGATTGACCAGTGGGAGATGTCGCCCGACTCTGGCTACATCCAGAAGTGCGGCACGCCCGATGCCTACAACGAACTCGTTGACGACCTGTCGCCCAACGCTGCCGACCCCGCTGTCTATCAGGAGATCTGCAACGTGCTCGACATCGACGAGTTTACCAACTACATGGCCATCCAGTTCTACTATGGTGGCAGCGACTGGCCTCGCAACAATGTGAAGAGCTTCCGCCTTCGCGATGGTGGCAAGTTCCGCTTTGTGCTGTTCGATGTTGACGCCGCCTTCGACTACGGCACCAACGCCTTCGACAAGTTTATGGAGAAAGAATGGTGGACCTTCGACGAACTCTATCCACGCGGCACAGGTCGCATCACCGACCAGATCCGTCTGGTGACCCTGTTCAAGAACCTCATCCAGAACGAAACCTATCGCAAGAAGTTCATCAACACCTATTGCGTTGTGGCAGGTAGCGTCTTCGATTGGGACCGCGTCAAGGAGACACTCCAGTACCTCTACGACCGCGTGGAGCCCGCCATGAATCTCGAAGGAGGTTCGGCCTATAGCTCTTACAACAACGTCAGAAACAACTTGAGTGGCCGTCTGAACAACGCCATCAACGCCATGAAGAATTTCTCGGATTTCCAACTCTCTGACAGCAAGGCCTACAGCGTCAAGCTGAAGTCAGATGTCCAGGGTGCTGTCATCACCGTCAACGGCGTGGCCCTGCCCACAGGCAGTTTCAATGGCAAACTCTTTGCACCCACCATACTTGATGTCCAGGCACCTGCCGGCTATCGCTTCTCTGCATGGAAGAAGGACGACGGCTCAACCTATTCCAGCCGTGCCGATATCGAGTTGCCTTCTGAGAATATAAACCTCACAGCCTACTTCTCGCCCCTCACCGAGACGAGCAAGAAGAAGTATGGCTTCACACCTGTACGTATCAACGAGGTAAGCGGTTCCAACAACAGCTTCATCGACGAATACTTCAAGAAGGGCGACTGGGTGGAACTCTACAACACCACCGACGAACCCATCGATGTCGAGGGCATGTATCTCACCGACAACCTCGAGAAGCTCACGAAATATCAGATCACCAAGGGCAACACCAAGGCCAACACCATCATCCCTGCCCATGGTCATCTCATCATCTGGTGTGACAACAAGCGCGCCACCACCGACAAGGGTCTGCACGCCTCGTTCAAGATTAACGGCGACGGCGGTTTCATCGCCCTCACAGCCGAGGACAACAGCTGGACAGACATCATGGCCTATGATGCTCACGATGCCAACACCACCGTGGGTCGCTATCCCGACGGCGGACAGAAGGTCTATCAGATGAACATCGCCACCATCGGAAAGCCCAACCGCTGGTCGTCATATATGACCAAGGTTGACCAGACCGTGGTGACCAACGTCGAGCGTCCTGTCATCGCCTCGGCCAATGGTCTGCGCGCCCTCTATACCAACAAGCAGGTGCTGGTCAAGAGCGAGGAAGACGGTCCTGTCACCGTATCCATCTTCAGCGCCGGAGGCGTGCTGATGGACCAGCAGACTGTTGTTGTCAAGGGTGGTCGTGCCCGTGTGGATGTGAGTCGCCTGGAGTCAGGTCTCTATATCGCACGCGCCATCGATGCCAACGGCACCAGCGTCAGCTGCAAGTTCAGAAAATAAGCTATAATACATAATGAAAAAGATTGTTTTTACCGGCATCGCCGCACTCCTCATGATGGCCTGTTCATCCAACCAAGCCACGCCCACGGGCAATGGCACGGCTGATGGCAAGGCCTTTGCCAAGGAGCTTCTGGCAGCCTATCAGGAAAACGACATCGACCGCATGTCTGATGCGGTCGATGCCTTTTACGAGCTCTACAAGGAGCAAGATGAGAAAGTTGTTCGCGAGTTTTTCGAATCATGGTTGGTCGAGTTCCACGACATGGGTTCCGACCCCAACGAAATCGACGACTTCGAGCGGTTTCAGAAGATGACCCGCCGTGCCGATAAGGATTGCAAACTCGACGAACTCTACGACAAGGTCATGAAATAACTGGTCACTTGATCAGTTGTCTCACCTGGTTCTCGTCGGCCAATATAAAGACCTTGCCAAAAGCACCGATGGTAATGGGTAGTGTGTGTCCGTGGAAGGTCACCCACCCTATGTTGACAGCAACATAGTTGTCCACCGTCATGTGACTTCTCAGATACATGTCGGCGGCGCCCATAGCCATCTGAGTGCCCACCTCCTTCACCTCGGTCAGGTCCATATCCTCGCCTATCTTTGCCAGGCCCTGGGCCCCCAGACGTGTCAGGTCTTCCTCATCCACACCCAGATTCTTCAGGTCCTCCTCACTCAGGTCCACTCCCAGTTCGGGCAGTTTCTCCATGCCAGCCTTCACCAGTCTTTCAGAGATACTCTCCGCCGTCAGTTCCTTTTCCACCACACTCTGTGCCAGTTGTCTCACGGCGTCATAGTGCGCCTGTTGGTCGGGTACGGTCAATGCCATCACCACCACCAGCGCCCCCAGTACCAGGGTCACGATAATAAATGCTCTTTTCAACATATTCCTTCAATTTTCAGTTATTCTGTGGGCAAAGATACAACAATTATTCGAATAACGAAGCATTCTCGCCAAAAAATCCATCTATTACAATATCTTCATCCAATCATCGAATTCCTTGTTCTGGAATGCATGCCAGCCATTTCGCATCGCAGCCAGGCAGTTCGCCTCAAGATCATCCACAAACAGCGTCTCGTTGGGTTGTATGCCCGTTTCCTTCATCACCATCTGGAATATCCTGTCGTCCGGCTTTTCCATATGCACCTCCTGCGAAAGGAATATGCCGTCGAAATAATCATCTACGCCATAGCCCTGCATGGGGAAAAGCACGTCGGCACAGTATCGCCAATGAATGTCGTTGGTGTTGCTAAGAAGGAAAACGCGATATCCAGCTTTTCGCAAGTCAAGCAGTTTCTGTTTCTTTTCGTCAGGAATATATCTCAGCATACCATTGGCAGCATCCGTAATCTGCTCGTCGGTAGCCTCCACGTTGGCAATCCTGCGAAAGCCGTCGAAGAACTCCCTATTCGTCACACGTCCGACGCCCATATCCCGAAACAGCTTCAGCATTTCCGGATTGTCGCCTAAATGCCCCGCTTCTTTCAGTCCCAGCTGCTCGAAACGCCTCATCGTTTCATGCTCATCAAGTTTTACGAGCACATTTCCCAAGTCGAAAACGATATTTTTGTACTTCATATTTATTTTATTTGCAAAGGTAGTGCAAACCGAACGAAAAGCCAAATTTATTCGAGCTTTTCTGAGGTGCAGCCTACCTTCGACCGTAGGTCAAAGGTACGATTAAGCGAGCAAAAAGCAAAATATTTTTGCTTTTTCGAGCGTGAGTACCTTAGAAAGTATTTCAAAGGTAGTGCAAACCGAACGAAAAGCCAAATTTATTCGAGCTTTTCTGAGGAAAACGAGAGGACCGGCATATACCAGTCCTCTCATCGTGTTTACAACTTTCCTGATTGCACGTCCTGACGACACAAATCCCAACCCTTTAGCATGGCGAAGTAGTCGAGAGATTCCATGCCATTTTCTTGGATAGCCATGGCGATGCCGAGCGCCATCCAGCGTGAGGGTCTGTCTGCACCTCTGCCATTCCTTTCCACGGGTCCTTCGAGCGTCTCACGTTCAAAGGATTATGATTTCTAATTCCTCTTGCTAACATAAGTTGTACATCTGGTGCATGGGCGTGAGTGCAGGGGTAACTAGCTCTGACTCAACCTCATCTTTGTTGCATCCTGCCAGGAAAGAAGGCAGGGCAATACACAGGAATATGAAATAGTATATCTTCCTCATACTTGGTCTTTAGCTTCTATGATGCAAAAATTGGAATAAAATCTAAAACCACCAAATTAATTTATAGCAAAAACGGGACGCAGGACGCGGGACGCGGGACGTTTTCCCGTTTTTTTTTAAAGTTAAAGAGGAAAGAATGGATTAAATAGTATATGACTAATTATAATATTTATATTATTATATATATTATAATATATATAATAATATAAATATTTTTGTGATTTTAAAAAATCACCAAAACGTCCCGCGTCCCGCGTCCTGTCGTCCCGTTTTATAGTTTCCCCTGAACACACAACACACCCGATTATTTATTTGCATTTTTAAGCCGAAAAATACCCCTCAAAAATGGCTGTTTTTGCTCCGATTTTTTGCCTACCTCCTCATTTTTTTGTACCTTTGCATTGTCAATGAGAGAGAGAAACGGCGTATCGCTGGCAGCGAGAAGGCCAATCGCTAAGAGAGAAAGGCCGAAACGCTCAAAATGGCACAAACAACACAAAAACAAAATTATTAACTTAACACAAAAACAAAACTATGGGAACAATTGAAATTAAGAAAGTGGAACGTAAA
>CADAKX010000008.1 GCA_902788605.1 uncultured Prevotellaceae bacterium
AGAGAAGTTAAGCCCGCTTGCGCCGATGGTACTGCAATGCAATGCGGGAGAGTAGGAGGCCGCCATCTTTTTTAGAGAAGCCCTGAGTCAGAAATGATTTAGGGCTTTTTCGTTGTGTTCCGCAGATGTGCGGGGAATCTTCGAAGGTGCGGGGGTACGGAGGTACCCCCGTACCTTCGGGAGCATCATGACAGTATTATCCTGCCACAACTTCTATTTCTATTAACGCACCTTTCGGCAATGTTTTAACAGCTACAGCCGAGCGTGCTGGGTATGGCTCAGAGAAGAACTCAGCATAGACGGCATTCATCTCGGCAAAGTCGTTCATGTCAGCCATGAATACAGTTGTTTTAACGACATTAGCCATCGTTAGCCCCGCTTCTTCGAGAATAGCCTTTACGTTGGTTAGTGACTGGCGTGTCTGTTCCTTGATACCGCCTTCTACAATACTACCTGTTTGAGGATCAATGGGAATCTGGCCAGAGGTATACACGAGATTTCCCACTTTGATGGCCTGACTATACGGGCCGATGGCAGCAGGTGCCTTTGTTGTACTGATTACTTTCATCTTTCTATATTTGTTGTTATAAAATTAGCCCATCACGACATCAAGAACCATCATCAGGACGAAACCAATGGCAAAGCCGATGGTGCTGAGATTAGAGTGCTGCCCACTGGAGGCCTCGGGGATAAGTTCCTCGACCACCACGTAGAACATAGCGCCAGCAGCAAAGGCGAGCATGTATGGTAGGACGGGCAGGAGTAGCGAGGCCAGCAACAAAACGGCGATAGCTCCGACAGGTTCTACGGCTCCGCTGAGAGAGCCGATGATGAATGACTTCCATTTGGAATTGCCTGCCGCCCGCATGGGCATGGAGATAATTGCGCCCTCGGGCACATTCTGAATAGCGATACCCACAGAGACAGCCAGTGCACTGGCGATGGAGAGGTTTGTCGCGCCGCTGTCAGCTCCAGCGAACACCACGCCCACGGCCATACCCTCAGGCAGGTTGTGGATGGTGACAGCAAGGGCGAGCATCGCCGTCTTTGACAGATGAGAGCGCATACCCTCTGGCTTGTCTGTTCCGATGTGCAGGTGGGGCGTCAGTTCGTCGATGAGCAAAAGGAATCCCATGCCCAGCAGAAAACCGATGGCGGCAGGTATCACCGCCCATTTGCCGCTATCGGCTCCCATTTCCATTGCGGGAATCAGCAACGACCACACCGATGCAGCCACCATTACACCCGAAGCGAAGCCCAGTAGTGACTTCTGTAGTCGCGCTGACATTTGCTCTTTCATAAAGAACACAAAAGCTGAGCCGAGCATTGTGCCTAGCAGTGGAATCAGCAGTCCTATCATCAATGTCATTGTCATTGTATGCCGTCTCGTGTAGTTTTATTGCGCAAAGATACATTATTATTTTGTAATATCCAATACCTAAACCTTGTTATTTCTCGCGAAAAGTTTGTATATTTGCAGCACGGAAACAATCTATGAATATCAAAAATGATAAAACACTACATCCAATTTGCGGTTTTTCCGCTCTTTGCCCTTTTGCTGACAGCCTGTAGCAAGGACGATACAGACGACAACCCGCCGTCGCAGAATGTCACGCGCTGGGAATGTATCCTGTTTGGCTCTTACCCCGCCAACGAAGTGGTGAGTAGCAGTTTTAATGCTGTGGACGACTATGCCTTGGTGGATGGCGACGTGATTGTTGATGCTGCCCTCTACAGCCAACTGGAGCATGCCCAATGGACCAACGACGATACGGAGATCGACGGAAGGCGCTATCACAGACTGAATGCCACTGGTGCCGTGAGCCATTCCGACAACAGCCCGCAGCATTACCGTTGGACTGATGCCGATGCCTGGCACTACTTCGCCTACGCCCCCATCAAATGGCGCATCCTGAAACAGACGGGCGACAAGGCCGTGCTGCTGGCCGACCGCATGCCCGACACCTGCCCCTTCAACGATACCTACGACGATACCAGTTGGAGTGACTGCTCGCTGCGCCGTTGGCTGAATAGCGAGTTTCTGAACCGCGCCTTTACATCGTCGGAGATTGCCGCCATTGAGGAGACCGATGTCAAGAACGTTCCCAACTACTATTTCGGCACCGACTGCGGCCCCGACACCAAGGACCGCGTCTTCGTCCTGTCCGAGAGCGAGACCTTCTCGTCCCCCTTAGCTGTAGAGTACGGCTTCACTGATAAAGATTACGGCGATGATCCCGCCCGCCGTTTCCGTTCGACGCTCTATGCCAAGTGTCGTGGCGCCTGGTGGTCTCCTGTTGAGAAATTCCGCGGCGTCTCGTTCTGGTTCATGCGCACCGTGGGCTATACCAAGGCCAACGTCGTGTATGTAGGCGAGTCGGGCGACACCTACAATCGCGGTATCGTGGTCACTTGCGACGATTCCGCCGTATTGCCTGCCATCACGCTCAATCTCTCGAAGGCCGACTATCAGCAGACATCCCCCGTTTATTCCACCGATATTATTCAGTAAGCTATGGACAACAAAACCAAGATATACACCTGCTTCGTTGGGCTTCTGATGCTTGGAGCCGTAATCACGTCGTGCAGCAAAGACGACGAGGACGGTAGCGTTACCCCCAGTGAGGAACGATATACTGGCGATGCGTATCAGGACCTGCACAGCCCTTGGGTGAAGGACGCCAGTCAGAAGACCCATTTTACGCGATGGGACTGTATTCTATTTGGCTCTTACCCCACCAACGAGGTGGTCAGAGACAGCTTTAACGCCGTGGACGACTATGCCCTGGCCCAGGGCGACGTCATCACAGATGCCGCCCTCTTCAGCCAACTGGAGCATGCCCAATGGACGGATGACGACACCGAAATCAATGGTACCCGCTACCACAGGCTGAACGGTGATGGCGCTGTCACCTGTTCCACCAACCGAGAACAGCATTACCGATGGGCTGCCCCCGATGCCTGGCATTATTTTGCCTACGCCCCCGTGAAGTGGCGCATTCTGAAAATCAGTGGTACCAAGGCCGTGCTGCTGGCCGACCGCATGCCCGACACCTGTCCTTTCCACGACAAGGATGAAGCTGTGAACTGGAGCAAGAGCCACCTGCGCCAATGGCTTAATAATGAGTTCTTTGCCCGCGCCTTCTCCGATGACGAACGCCTGGCTATCGAGATTACTGATGTCAATAATCCTAACAATCCTCTGTACGGCACCGACTGCGGACCAGACACCCAGGACCATGTGTTTATCCTCTCCAACGACGAGGTCTTTGCCTCGCAGTTAGCTTCCGACTATGGCTTCTATGCCGGTAGCGGTATCGACGATTCCGCCCGCCGTTTCCGCTCTACGCTCTATGCCAAGTGCCGTGGTGCCTGGTGGTCGTCTGTTGAGGGCTATCGTGGCAACTCCTTCTGGTTCATGCGCACCAGTGGCTATACCTCCAGCAACATCACCTATGTCTGCGACTTCGGCTATCTGTACAACCAGGGTACCGCCGTCACCTGCGACGATGCCGCCGTCTTGCCAGCCATCACCATCGATTTGGAAAAAGCCAGTTATCAGAAGACCACGTCCGTCGAATCCACAGACGTGAATAAGTAATCCTCTCGGCCACTATCTTTTCTTGGCTGGCATATGGATGAAGTACCATAATACAATCCAAAAAATGATGACACCGATAAAGGCAATAAGAAAACTGGTGTCAGCAAGGAGTCCGCGCTTCGAGAAGTTCACGATGCCATGAAAAGCTGCGCAGAAAAGCAATGAATGGGTATCTGACGCGACCTTTCCGATGCCCCATGAAGCGAATAGTAGGATAGGGAAGAATATCAACAGATTGCGCTGATCCAAATCCAAATGCCAGAGGAACCACATCACCGTAATGATGAGGACATATTGCCATACGGGCAACTTTCGTAGTTCATATTGCAGAAATCCGCGCCAGCCGTATTCCTCCAATAGTCCGTAGACGAATGCTAGCAGACAAATGATACCCGTTTCTGGTCCTCCGATGATGCCGAAGACGACACATGGTATGGCAATAGTTGCGACAGATTTCCACACCGACTTGCCTACAAGCGTATATTCCGTTTTACGCTTGAAGACAGCCATTGCGATGAGTGCGCCAACGATGGGTCCAAGGCCCGTGGACAGTTGGAATACATAGTTCTCCCTGAGTTCAGGATAGTTGTTGCCAATCAACAAGGTCATCAGACGCAGAACAAGAGCAATGATGTAGAACGTTGCTATTGCTCCTATGTGATTATTCTTAATAATATGCTTCATCTTGGTAAAAGTCCTTCAAGCACCTCGACAGCCTTGGTGATGTCGTCCTGAAACCGTTTGTGGTCGCGCAGGAAGTCAGTCCTGCCGCCACTGATGGTCTCATACAGTTCTATGCTCATATCGTCGGCATAGGCAGCGATGGCCATTTCGATGTCGTCCTTCTGCCAGTCAAGCGTAGAATGCACATAGATACGCTGCTTCTGATGCAGGAAGCTGTAGGCCGTCTCGATACTATCTTTTGTTATCATCTTGTTGCAGAGTCATATCCTATTGGGCGGAACTGCCGTTGTTTCTCACTATACACAAATCCGTGTCCCATCAGGTAGTCCTTTATCTCTTTCGGTTCCGTTCCGAAGTTATAGCATAGTGATTCCAGCGTGTCAAACTCCTCGTCTCTCAGGAGCATGTTCACGCTCGAAACCAGTATGGCAGGATCTTTTGGCAGGTAGTCCATTTTCGTATTCCTATTAATTTCTCTGCAAAGGTACGAAAAAAAGTTGAGAAAAACCTATGCCTGCGTCCTATTCTATATAGTTATGATCCACTACTACGATGACCTTCGCATCGGGTACTAAGGGCTGAATCTCGCTGGTGAGCTGACTCACAAGTGCATCCTCGTCGCGTACAGAGATATCGGGGATGATATCTACTGAGAGGTACTTGTGTTTCTCGGAATAATAGAAGCCGTGTACCTGTACGATGTCCTTATGGGCTGTGAGTGTTTGCATCACCTTGGTCTGCAATTCTGCCCGCTTGTTGTCGCCTGTGGCGATGGCATATACGCCAACGGTCATGATAATACCGTACTTCTCGAACATGCAGGTTGATATCTTGCGTGTCAGGCCGTGGATGTCGTGGGCTGTCATCGTATCATATACGTTGATGTGCAGCGAACCAATCTTCACGTCGGGACCATAGTTGTGCAGTATCAGGTCGTAAACACCATGCACGCCCTCGTAGTTGGATACCTCCTTCTGTATCTGTTTGGCAAATTCTTCCGAGATGCTTGTGCCCAACAGCTCGTTAATAGGCGATGCCAGCATCTCGATACCAGCCTTGATAATAACAACCGATATCAGCGCCCCCAGAATACCATCGAGCGATACCCCCCACAACAGCATAACACCTGCCGAAACAAGGGTGGTCAATGTAATCACTGCATCAAACAGTGCATCAGAACCCGATGCAATCAGTGCGTCGCTCTTCAGTTGCTGGCCCTTACGCTTTACATACTGTCCCAGGACGAGTTTTACTACGATGGCCACGATGATGACCACCAGTGTAGTGGTGGTGTATGAAGGCTCCGTAGGGTCGAAGATTTTCTTGACCGACTCGATGAGCGAGGTGATACCAGCCAACAATACGATAACCGCGATGATGATGGCGCTGAAATACTCGATACGTCCAAATCCGAAGGGATGCTTACGGTCGGGTGCCCTTTGCGAGAGTTTGGTGCCTACGATGGTGATAACACTCGACAGCGCGTCGCTCAGGTTATTCACGGCATCCATCACAATGGCCACGCTACTGGCCAGGATACCTACTGCGGCCTTAAAGCCTGCAAGCAACACGTTGGCTATAATACCTATCCAACTGGTGCGAATAATATCTTGACTTCTATCCATATTCTTATTAATGACTTTGCAAAGGTACGAAAAAGTGAAGAATATCTGCCATCTTTGTCCCAAGAATTAACGAAATATGATGTTTCCTGAGGTTAGCGCATAAACGAGCCTGGACCGCCACCCTGGCTTCCGCCAGAGTAGGTCGAGAGGCTAACGCTGGAGCCACCACTGACAGAACCGCCCAGGATGCCGAGACCACCGAAGTAGGATGTGCCACCACTGACGCTGACTTAATCTGCGAACAGCCCCATTCCGTTTTCCCACCACTATCCATTTTCGCTGAATCAATCTGCCGATTGGTTGAATAATTTGATTAAGTGAGATGCGGACAACGCGGCCATGCGGACATCAAATCTATATATTAATTAAAAAAAAGAAAAGGTATATGAAATGACCATATACCTTTTTTTTATTAATATAGAAAACTGATGTCCGCATGGCCGCGTTGTCCGCAAATCGATACGTTGTAACGGTGCAATTTTTGTTCCACTGCGCTCAAACAATTGTTAGAGTGCACTCCGGAAAATGACAAACTGCACTCTAACTATAGAGTGCACGCTGGGGATTCCTTTATGCTATTCCTATCAATTCAATTTCAAAGATAAGCGTGGAGCCGCCAGGAATGCCTGGTTGAGAGAACTTGCCATAGCCCATCTCGGCAGGGATGTAGATTTCCCATTTGTCGCCGATATGCATCTGCTGGATGGCGATGATCCAGCCCTCGATGAGGTCGCACAAGCGGCAGGCCAGAGGCACGCCACCACGGCTGCTGTCAAACTGCTTACCGTCGATCGTCCAGCCGGTATAGTGGGCTGTGATGATGCTGCGTACCGTTGGTTTCGCACTCTCCTGATAACCTTCGCTCAGCACTTTGTAGTAGATGCCCTTTGGCAATGCCTTGACGCCTTCCTCCTTGGCCTTAGCTGCCAACCATTCCTTGTTGGCCTGTATGTATTGAACTTTACGTTTTGCCATAAATCATAAACTATAAAAAAATTGGTGCAAAGGTATAGGAAATCAACGGAGGATTACTACTTTTGTGGCAATCGTTCCTTGGCATTAAGGTACGATTTATAAGAGGTGAAGCCACTGGCCTCTGCAGCACTTTCGTCTGTGGAGTTGGGATGCTGGGCTTTATAATGCTCGAAGTAGTTGAGACGCAAGCCATTGACATAGTCGGAGAATCCACCGAAGCGTTCGGTAAAGACCTTGGAGACGTATCGGCGACTGAAGTTACAGCGCTCTACGACCTGCTCGAGTTTAAGATGCGAATCGAGATAGGCTGCCTCGGTGTTGACAAAGAGCTCGATCTCTGCGGCTATTCTGTTGCTGCGCTCCTCGGCCAACTCTTCGTCATCGTTGTCTTCTGCCTCTTCATCTTCATCATCATCCGTGAGAATGGCTGCACGGCGCCATACTGGCATCACGTTCAAGAGTAGGGTAATGTTGAAGATGGCCAGGGGGATGCACAAGAATGCCATGACTGTTGGCGAGTTGGTGATGAAGGCTGGCCAAAGGAATGGGGTGAGGATGATGGGTGTCAGCCACATGCGGTGGGCATATTCGGTGGGGAAGTCGTCGGGGTTGGAATAGTTCAACTCTCGGGCTTTTTTTATCCATTCCCTAACTTGCCACATGGCGACACTGGCATAACCGATCATGCTGATACTTACCACGATCACGACGATGTTCCAGGCCTCGAGGAACTGCTGACTAAGGAGTTGTCCTGACGGCCACCAGGCATTGACCACAAGCGGCGCTATGGCTATGAATGTGATAGTGGCCGCAATCGCATTGGCTTTCTTCCACACTTTCCATTGCTTTACCGTACCGAAGAAACAGAAAATCAGCGCTCCGCAGTAGAAATAGTAGGTGCAGGGGAAATAGGATTTCATGAGTATCCACGCTGCCTCATTCTGCGGATTCAATACGTATGGCAGCAGAACTGTGCCGCAAAGATAGATGATGACCTGCATTTTGCGGTCGGGCCAGATGTAGGCTCTGCGCTCCTTGGGGGTACCGCAGTTGTGTACGCCACGGACGACGGAGAAGACCCAACAGGTGACAAGATAGACTGTTGCCGTCACTCCATACCAATATGTAGAATCTATTTGTACCATAATCGATGGCAATGTTGCGATTAAGCGAGTGCAAAAGAGCTTGCTCATTTTGTCGAGCGTGAGCAACTTCGCACAGTCTCACTGTGCAAAGATACTATTTTTTTTTGACTTAGGTACCATATTTTCTATTTTTTCTATATCTTTGGCTTCGCCGAAGATACTTCGCCTCGGAAATGAAAAGAAAAACTTGTTTTCCTTTTGCATTTCTCTCGGCTTTTCTATATCTTTGGCTTCGCCGAAGATACTTCGCCTCGGAAATGAAAAGAAAAACTTGTTTTCCTTTTGCATTTCTCTCGGCTTTTCGTATCTTTGCACCCAAAATCGAGATGATGATGAAACAACCGGGAATTTCGACAATGCTGCTTTGTGGGCTGAGCTCGCTGCTGATGGTCTCGTGCCAGGAGCAGGAGATCAGATTCTATAATATCATGGCATTGGTGCTTATCATCCTGGTCTTTGGCCTTTTCGTCTATTTCCATCATCGCTCGTCTGTTCGCTTGAAAAAGGCTTATCGCGAGCTGGAGATTGCCAATAATCGTGCTCAGGAGTTGTCGCGCATGAAGAGTGATTTCATCCAGCAGATTTCCCATGAGATCCGTACGCCGCTCAACATCCTTTCTGGGTTCACTCAGGTGCTGACCATGCAGGGGGCCAAGTATGACGAGGCCACGCTGCAGGAAATGAAGAGCAAGATAACCGAGAATACGGACCGCATCACCAGTCTGGTGAACAAAATGCTGGAGTTGTCGGAAGCCAGAAATCAGACCGTGATTGAGAGTAAGGACAAGGTGACGGCTGTTCAGATTGCTACCGAGGCGATTAATGCTTCGGGGATTGCGCATGCCAGCCATCTTGAGTTTGATTTGCTGATTGCACCTGATGTCAAGGAGGTTCGTATTCAAACCAATCTTGCAGCAGCTGCGCGCGCCCTGTCGTTGATTCTCGACAACGCCCGAAAATTTACGGCTCCTGTGGAGGGTCGCCCTCAGACTTTGTCGGACCAGTTGCAGAAGGTGGTGCTGAGGGTGACGGCCTTACATGGGAAATTGTTCTTCTCGGTCGAGGATACGGGTATGGGCATCCCACACAAGGATGCAGAGCGTATCTTTGACGAATTCGTACAGTTGGATGAGTATTATGAAGGTTGCGGTATAGGCCTGACCGTGGCCCGTTCGCTGACGCGCCGTATAGCAGGCGATATCAAGGTTGATACGGCCTATATCGGTGGTTCGCGTTTCGTGATGACATTACCTATTTAATAAAAAAAATAGGAGCACCCAGGATGAGTGCTCCTAATCGTATTTGCAGAGTCTTACTTATTTCAAAGCCTTGTTGAGCATGAAGTACACCTCGTTGTTGCGGAGTGTCTGCTTGAAGTCGGCAATGTTGGTCTGCTTGTTGATCTTCACATACTCGATGCCCAGCATCTCGGCGAAGTCTTCCCAGTACTCCTCGTTGATGTCGTAAGAGAAAGCACTGTGGTGAGTACCACCAGCCAGAATCCATGCAGCAGCGCCAATCTCGAAGCTGGGCTGGGGAATCCACAGGGCAGAAGCCACGGGGAGCTTAGGCATGGGCTTGGGCTCGATGCACTCTACCTCCTGAGAAATCAGGCGGAAGCGGTTGCCCAGATCGACAACGGTGGCCTTGATACCTGCACCGGTCTTAGATGTGAACACCAGACGGGCGGTCTGCTGCTTGCGGATGCCGATGCCGAGGAAGTGAACCTCGAGTTTGGGCTTGTCGGTAGCGATCAGAGGACAAACCTCGAGCATGTGGCTCTGCAGGCATGAGCTGCGGTCGCCAGCGAAGTTCAGGGTGTAGTCCTCGAGGAACGAGCAACCAGTAGGCATGCCCTGCTGGATGACCCACAGGGTGCGATAGAGGCAAGCGGTCTTCCAGTCGCCCTCGGCGCCGAAGCCGTAACCCTCCTGCATCAGACGCTGTGAAGCGAGACCAGGAATCTGGTCGAAGCCGCAGAAGTTGGGATCGTCGATGTTGGCATCACCCAGGTCGTCGAAGTTGGTGGTGAAGGCGGTAGCGCCCTCGTCCTTCAATACGCGGCGCAGGGCAATCTCGGCCTTGGCGGCATTCTTCACCTTCTCCCAGTAAACCTGCTCACCGCTCTCGTCGATCTTGATGGTGTAGAGTTTCTTGTACTCCTCAACGAGTTCGTCGGCCTCCTTGTCGGTCACCTGCTTGAAGTACTCCATCAGAGAAGAAACGGGGTAGTAGTCCACATGGTAGCCCAGACGCTGCTCGAACTCTACGCGGTCGCCATCGGTCACAGCCACGTTGTTCATGTTCATACCGAACATCAGACAGCGTACGTTGTGAGCGTCGGCAACACCAGCTGCCACGCGAGCCCAAACGGCAATCTGCTTCTGAGCCTTCTCGTCCTTCCAGTAGCCGCAAACCACCTTGCGAGCCACGCGCATGCGGGTGCAGATGTGTCCGAACTCGATATCGCCGTGAGCACTCTGGTTGAGGTTCATGAAGTCCATGTCGATGTCGCTCCAGGGAATCTCGGCGTTATACTGTGTGTGGAAGTGGCAGAGGGGTTTTTGCAGCTGCTGCAGACCCTTGATCCACATCTTGGCGGGGCTGAAGGTGTGCATCCAGGTGATGATACCTACGCACTTCTCGTCGTTGTTGGCAGCGAGCATGATCTGCTCTACCTCCTTACTGCTGTTGGCTGTACCTTTATATACAATCTTCACGGGGATGTTGCCGCTCTTGTTGAGGCCGTCAACCATCTCCTTTGAGTGTCCGTCAACTGCAACTACAGCGTCACCTCCGTACAGGAGCTGTGCGCCAGTTACCCACCAAATCTCGAAATTTTCAAATGCTTTCATAATAGTGAATGTATAATAGCGATTAGTATTAATGTTTCTGTCCCTTTTGGCCATAATAGGCGTTGGGTCCGTGCTTACGCATGTAGTGCTTCTCGATGAGCAGCGGATTCATGGTGAGGTTGGGATTCACCGAGAAAGCCACGAAGGCCATCTTGGCGCACTGCTCCATCACCTTGGCGTTGTAAACGGCATTGTCGGGTGAGGTGCCCCATGAGAACGGACCATGGTTCTTGACCAGCACAGCGGGTGTGTGGTCAGGATTGATCTTGCGGATGTTCAGAATCTCGTCTACGATGACGTTGCCTGTCTCCAGTTCGTACTGACCCTTGACCTCAGCCTCGGTCATGTCGCGCGTGCAGGGGATATCCTTATAGAAGTAGTCGGCGTGGGTGGTGCCGATGTTGGGGATGTCCTTGCCGGCCTGAGCGAAGGCAGTGGCGTAGGTAGAGTGGGTGTGAACAACACCCTGGATGTTGGGGAAGGCCTTATATAATACAAGGTGTGTGGGCGTGTCGCTCGATGGGTTGAGGTCGCCTTCGACCACCTTGCCACTCTCGAGGTCAACAACCACCATGTCCTCAGCCTTCATCTCGTCGTAGCTCACGCCCGAGGGCTTGATGACAACGAGGCCTTTTTCACGGTCGATACCCGAGACGTTGCCCCAGGTAAAGATTACAAGTCCCTGCTTTACAAGGTCCAGATTGGCCTTGAATACTTTCTGTTTGAGTTCTTCTAGCATACTGTAAATTAGTTTATTCAAAAACCTTTGCCCCCCACCAGATGCGGGGTGGGGAGCTAAGGGTTATAGTTTAAAGTTAGAATCTTCGTTAAACGCCTTATTATTAAAACGGTATAAGGCGGCACCACGTTTTGATGTCTTCTTATCGATCAGGTTGGTCTTCTCGATGAAGTCCATTTCCTTGATGCGCTTGCGGAAGTTTCGCTTATCGACCTCCTCGCCAATGACGGCCTCGTAGAGGCGCTGCAACTGGGTGAGCGTAAACAACTGAGGAAGCAGGCGGAAGCTGATGGGAGCAGTCTTGATCTTCTGGCGCATGATGCGCAGGGCCTGCTCCACCATCTTGTTGTGGTCGGAATAGAGGGCGGGAATCTCGTTGATGTCAACCCATTCCACGCCGTGCTCCAGACGCAACTTCTCGCTGTAGTCCTTGACATTGATCAGCGCATAGTAGGCAATCGATATGACGCGCTCGCCGGGGTCGCGGTCAATGCTACCGAAAGCACCCACCTGGCGCATATACAGGTTGTTGAGTCCCGTCAGCGTCTTCAATGTGCGTTTTGCGGCGTCGTCAATGCTCTCGTCGGCAGCGACGAAGCCTCCATAGAGGCTCCACTCGCCACGTCCGGGGTCCATCTGGCGTCGGCCGATGAGCACCTTCAGCTTCTGCTCATCGAAACCGAAGATGATGACGTCGACCGACACCCAGACTTTCGAATGTTCAATATAGTAAGTCATTGCAATTATGCATTAAGCATTAAGAATTATGCATTAAAAACGGCTTACCAGAAATAATAGTAGAAGGCTGCGGTGAAGCCCAGGATGATAACCGTGTGGATAACATCCCACTTGTTCCAGCTGGCACGTGTGGCAGCCACCTGCTCGGGGGTAGAGGTGCCGAATACCAAGCCCTGGATCTTCTTCTCGTCGGGAGCCTCGGTGATGAGAGACACGACGATGACAACCAAGCAGCAGACAACCAGCATGGCGCCGCAGAAGAACAGCCAGTTGAAGTCATAGAACACAGCCTTGAACCATGAGTCGGCAGCGTCGGTGGCGTTGCTGTAGTACACCTTGGCACCCAGACGGGTGAGACCGATGATGATACCTGAGAGCAAGCCCCACATACCACCCTTGGCAGAAGCACGCTTCCAGCAGATACCCAGCAGGAAGGCAGAGGCAATACCAGGAGCAAGCACAGACTGAACGTCCTGCAGGTAGTTATAGAGCACGTCGCCTACAGAGCGCATGATGGGAATCCACAGGATGCCGAGAATCACGATGACCACAGTGGCAATCTGACCGATGCGCACCAGCTGCTTCTCGGGAGTCTCGGGCTTGAGGCGCTTCCAGAAGTCAATGGTGAACAGCATGGCTGAAGAGTTGAACAGAGATGCCAGTGAAGACATCAGGGCTGCCAGAATACCGCAGACCACCAGACCCTTTACACCAGCAGGCAGCAACTTGGCCACGAGGGTGGGGAAGGCAGCGTCGGGGGTAGAGAGCACGAACACCTCGCCGTTGGGCAGGGTAACACCCTTGGTGCTCATGGCGAATGCAATCATACCGGGGATGAGGAACAGGAACACGGGCAGCAGCTTCAGATAAGCACCGAAGATGGTACCACGGCGAGCCTCTTTCTCGTTCTTACCAGAGAGTACACGCTGAACGATGTACTGGTCGGTACACCAATACCAGAAACCGATAACGGCAGAACCGATGAGGGCACCCAGCCAAGGATAGTTGGCGTCGCGGTTGTCGCGGATGAGCGAGGTCATCTTGTCGCCATACTCGTTGGCGTCAACAGCACCGCAGATAGACATCATCTGATCCCATCCGCCCAGAGCCTTGAAGCCCAGCACGAGGATGATGAGTGAACCGAGGAGCAGGATAGGAGTCTGGAGCACAGAGGTGTAGAGCACGCTCTTCATACCACCGAAGATGGTGTAGAGGGCAGTGATGAGCACCAGGCCGATAGCGGCAATCCAGAAGAAGTCGATACCCCACAGCTCTTCGATGCCAAACACCTGCTGGAACACCAGACCACCGGCATAAACGGTGACGGCCACCTTGGTGAGCACGTAAGAGATGAGTGAGATGACAGAGAGAATGGTGCGGCTCTCCTTGTTGAAGCGGCGCTCCAGGAACTCAGGCATGGTGTAAACCATACTGCGTGTGTAGAAAGGTACGAACACCCAACCCAGGATCAGGATCATCCAACCCTGAATCTCCCAGTGGGCCATTGCCATACCTGACGAAGCACCGGCGCCGGCGAGGCCGATGAGGTGCTCAGAACCAATGTTTGAGGCGAAGATAGATGCACCGATGGCAATCCATGTTGCATCCTTACCACCCAAGAAATAGTCAGCTGAGTTGTTGTTCTTCTGACTAACAACCCATACTACGATGCCAATCAGCGCAATTGTGAAGAGGCCGATGACAATCCAGTCTAATAATGCCATAAATTTGTAGTTTTTTTTAAGTTATTATTGTTACTTTCTGTTTTTCCACATAGCAGTCATGTCCTCCAAGGTCTTGCCCTTGGTCTCGGGAACCATCTTCCATACGAAGAGAGCGGCCAGCAGACAGATGAGGCCATAGAGACCATAGGTGAACCAGTGGCCGAAGTCATCGCCCTCGGTGAGGTGCATGTTGAACATGGGCACGAAGGTAGAAGAGACGATGAAGTTGAAAATCCACTGGAAAGCCACGGCGATGGCCACAGCACCACCACGGATGGTGTTGGGGAAGATCTCGGCAATGAGCACCCAAGTGATGGGGCCCCAAGAGAACATGAATGAGGCGGCGTAGACCATGATAGAGGCGGCAGTGACAAACTCCAGACCAGGACGGCCGAAGCTGACAGCTACGCCCAGGGCACCGATGGCCATACCGATAGAACCCCAGATGAGCAGTGGCTTGCGGCCCCACTTCTCGACAGTGAAGATGGCCACGAGGGTGAAGAGGATGTTGACGACACCCATAAATACGGTGAGGATCATGGGGTTGTCCATGCCCATGTCGCCGAAGATGCGTGGTGCATAGTAGAGCACGGCGTTGATACCCACGGCCTGCTGGAACACTGACAGCATGATGCCGACGAAGATGCAGACAAAGCCATAGGTCATCAGCTTCTCGGTCTTCACTACCATAGTGTCCTTGATATCCTGCAGAATCTGCTGGGCCTTGCTGGCGCCGTTGATCTTCGACAGAATGGTCAGAGCCTTCTGGTCCTGATTGATAGACACGAGATAACGCGGGGTCTCGGGCACGAAGCAGATGAGCAGGGCGAAGAGGCCTGCGGGCACTGCCTCACTACCGAACATATAGCGCCAACCGGTGGTCACTGTCCACTGTGCTGCGGGGTTGATGGCTGCGAGGCCCTTTCCCATCTCCTCGACCAGGGGCTGAATGTGGTCGCCCAGGATGAAGAAGTTGACGAAGTAAACCACCAGCTGACCGAAGATAATGGCAAACTGGTTCCAAGAAACCAGCATGCCGCGGATGCCAGAGGGGGCCACCTCGCCGATGTACATGGGGCAGATGGCAGAAGCCAAACCTACGCCGATGCCGCCAATCACGCGGTAGAAGTTGAACATGATGAGCAATGAGTAGGTGGGTGTACCATATTCAAAGAACAGGAACTCGGGATCCATGCTGCCCAGTGCTGAGATAAAGAACAGAAGACCTGCGATGATGAGTGACTTCTTGCGGCCGAGGTTGGTGGCCAGGAAGCCAGAGATGGCTGAACCGATGATACAGCCAATCAGAGCACTGGCAGAGGTAAAGCCGTGCCAGCCATCAGTATAGTCGAAGTCAGCAGCCTCCTTGAAGAAAGCCTGAAGTCCCTTTTCTGCGCCAGAGATGACAGCAGTGTCGTAGCCGAACAGGAGTCCGCCCAACACTGCTACCATGACGATGCTAATCAAGTAGCCTCTGCTACCGTTTTCGTTCTGTGCCATAATTATCAATTGTCAATTTTCAATTATTTTACAGAGAACTTATAGGCAGCGTGGCTGTAGTACTTCTCACCAGGATTCAGCACGGGGCTGGGCCATTCGGGATGGTTGGGTGAGTCGGGATACTTCTGACTCTCCAAGCACACAGAGATGTACTGAGGATAGTGCTTGCCAAGCTTGCGAACCACATTCTCCTCGCCCTGGATACCCTGGAAGTTGCCAGTGTAGACCTGGACGCCGGGCTCGTTGGTAAACATCTCCATGAAGATGCCTGTCTTGGGGCTGTAGAGTGTAGCGCATACCTGGGTGTCGTCGCCCTTGGTGTTCAGACACCAGTTGTGGTCATAGCCACCATTGGCGTTCTTCACCTGGTCGAACTCGCGATCCAGACCATCGATGATGGCGTGCTCGGTGCGCAGGTCCATGGTGGTACCCTCTACGGCACGAATCTCGCCGGTAGGCATGTAAGAGTCGTCGGCCACGGTGAACGAGTCGGCATTGACCATCAAGAACTGGTTCAGACCGCCAGCCTCTTCCTCAAAGTCACCAGAGAGATTGTAGTAGTTGTGGTTGGTCTGGTTGATGATGGTGGGCTTGTCGGTCTCGGCCTCCCAAGTGATGTCGAGGGTGTTGCCGTTGACAATCTTATAGGTGGTAGTAGCAACGACGGTGCCAGGGAAGCCGTTCTCGCCGTCCTCTGCCACGATGGTCAGCTTCAGGGTCTGGTCGTCAATCTGCTCGGCCTTGTAGACCTTGTTCATCCAACCCGTATCGCCACCACCATGCAGACAGTGGTCGCGTCCGTCGTGCTTGTCGTTCTGCTTCAGCTGGATGGTATCACCGTTGAGCACAAAGCGGCCCATGTTGATGCGGTTGGCATAGCGGCCTACGCTTGAACCGTAGTCGGTGGTCTTCTCCATGTACTGGGCGATGTTGTCGAAGCCGAGTACCACGTCAACGAGCGAGTCGTTCTTGTCGGGTACCATCAGCGAAACAATACGTCCGCCGTAGTTGGTAATACACACCTCCATGCCCTTATCGCCCTTCAGGGTGTAGAGCTTAACGGTGTCGCCGTTAACGATGGTGTCAAACTTAGCTGGGTTGAGGCCCGAGGCTGTTAACTCAGGTGCTACTGGCTTGGGGTCACACGACATCATCGTGAGGGCCATCATTGCACCAAATCCAAATAGTGAAGCCTTGAATGCTTTCATTGTTTTTGATAGGTTTAAATTAAACAGTTATTAGTTATTATTTCAAAATTGGGTGTAAAGTTACAATTTTTATTTAATACTCCAAAGGCTAAGGCTCTCATTTTTCTAATAGACACCTTCTTTTAACAATTTTTTTGTCTTGAGCGGGTGATATGTGCTTTGAAATGATTAACTTTGCAGTCCATAAACAAGAAGTATGAAAGAAATTATTGTAAAAGACGCGCAACTGAGCAATGCTGCTGTCGAAGGGATGGATGCTTTCCTTCAGGTGTTTATTGATGCCATTCGTGAGGCAGTGGGCGGCGAGCCTACGGCAGAGACGATGCAGGAGTTGAATGCCGACCAGATAACCCTGCTCTGCTGGGACACCCTTCACCAGGAGGTGATGGATGGCGGCTTCATTCAGTTGATACATAATGGCTATGGTCCGTTTATCTTTAAGAATCCCTTTGCCAAGGCTTTGAATAAGATGTGGCATATTCGCGACCTGTCGAAAATGCTCTATGAGGTGCACACCCTGTGGCTGGAGCATCGCGAGGCCCTCGAAAAGGAGTGTAGCGACGAGGAGTTCATGGCCCTCTTCGAGGAGTATCCGCAGTTTGACGACTACGATGATATCTTCGTGGAGAACGAGGAGACATGGACGGAGCAGATTGCCCATTATGTGGACGAGAATATTGAGAAATTTGCAAAAGTAGAATGAACAAACAACAAGAGGAACTCAGAAAGAAGAGTCCTATACAAATAAAGAACCGCAAGGCGGCATTCGAGTATTTCTTCATCGAGGAATTTACGGCGGGCCTTGTGCTGACGGGAACGGAGATCAAGTCCATCAGGGCAGGTAAGGCCAGTCTGGTGGATACCTATTGTACGATTATCCACGGTGAGATGTGGGTGAAGGGCATGTCGGTGAGTCCCTATTTCTATGGCTCATACAACAACCACGAGCAGAAGCGCGACCGCAAGCTGTTGCTGACGCGCCGCGAGATTGCCCGACTGGAGAGTGCTACGAAGCAGACGGGCTATACCATCGTGCCTACGCTGGTGTTTATCGACGAACACGGACGGGCCAAGATGGATATCGCGCTGTGTAAGGGTAAGAAGGCTTTCGACAAGCGTCAGACATTGAAGGAAAAAGAAGATCGCCGCGAGATGGATCGCGCCATGAAGATTTATAAATGATTTACGACGAAATAACTAAACGAATCCTGATTCTTGACGGTGCCATGGGGTCCGTCATTCAGGAGTATGGACTTAACGAAGAGGATTTCCGCGGAGAGCGCTTTAAGGACTTGCCCGGATTGCTGAAGGGTAACAACGATGTATTGAACCTGACGCGCCCGGATGTGATTAGCGATATCTTTGAAAGGTATCTGAAAGCGGGGGCTGATATTATCTCTACTAATACTTTTAATGCACAACGTATCTCTCAGAGTGACTATGGGTTATGTGATTTCGCTGGAGAGATGAATGAAGCCTCGGCTCGCTTGGCCAGACAGATGGCTGATAAGTATTCAACACCAGAGAAACCACGCTTTGTGGCGGGTTCGGTTGGACCTATGAACAAGACCTGTTCTATGTCGCCAGACGTGTCGGACCCTGCCTACAGAGAGTTGACCTATGATGCTGCACTGGAAGCTTATAAGGAGCAGATGAGCGGTTTGATAAAGGGTGGCGTGGATGTGATTCTGATTGAGACAATTTTTGACACACTGAACGCTAAGGCTGCCATCGATGCTGCTGTGCAGGTGAGAGGCGAACGCCAGATCCCCATCATGCTGAGTGTCACCATCAGTGATGCTGCAGGCCGCACGTTGAGTGGTCAGACGCTGGATGCCTTTCTGGCCAGTGTGTCGTCATATCCCATCTTCAGCGTGGGACTGAACTGCTCGTTTGGTGCCTCGCAGATGAAACCCTATCTCAAAGAACTGAGCCGAAGGGCACCTTATTATATCAGTTGTCATCCCAATGCCGGACTGCCCAACTCGCTGGGACTCTATGACGAGACCCCAGAGACCATGGCGCCGCAGATTGCCGAGTTTATTGACGAGGGACTGGTGAATGTCATTGGTGGATGCTGTGGCACGACACCTGCCTTCATCGAGAAATATGTACCGCTGGCTGTGGGCAAGAAGCCTCATGTGCCGGTGGAGAAGCCCAAGAGCCTGTGGCTGTCTGGACTGGAACTGATGGATGCCAGCGAGGCTACGTTTGTCAATGTGGGCGAACGCTGTAATGTAGCTGGTTCGAGGAAGTTCCTGCGACTGATCAAGGAAAAAAACTATGAGGAGGCGCTGCAGATTGCACGCAAACAGGTGGAAGATGGCGCGATGGTTATCGACATCAATATGGATGACGGCCTGCTGGATGCAGCGTCAGAGATGGTGCATTTCCTTAACCTGATAGCCTCGGAACCCGATATCGCCCGTGTGCCGGTGATGATTGACTCGAGTAAGTGGGAAGTAATCATGGCCGGACTGAAGTGTGTGCAGGGTAAGTGCATCGTCAACAGTATCTCGCTGAAAGAGGGTGAGGAGGTCTTCCTGAAACATGCTGAGGACGTGAAGCGTATGGGAGCTGCCGTGGTGGTGATGTGCTTTGACGAGCAGGGACAGGCTACGTCGTATGAGCGTCGCATAGAGATTGCCGGAAGGGCCTATCAACTCCTGACAGAGCGTGTGGGCTTTGCACCGCAAGACATTATCTTCGACCCGAATATCCTGGCAATTGCCACTGGTATGGAGGAACATAATGCCTATGCCGTCGACTTTATCAGGGCTACGAAATGGATTCGCGACAACCTGCCTGGGGCTCATGTGAGCGGCGGTGTCAGTAACCTGTCGTTCTCATTTCGTGGCAACAACTACCTGCGCGAGGCGATGCATGCCGTCTTTCTGTATCATGCCATCCAGAACGGCATGGACTTCGGTATCGTAAACCCTTCGACGAAGGTGGCCTATGATGATATTCCGAAAGACCAGCTGGTGCTGATTGAGGATGTGGTGCTGAACCGTTGTCCAGAGTCTGCCGAGAAGCTGATGGATATTACGGGAGATGCTAGTAATACTAGTTCTACGAGTCAAACTACTTCTACTAGTCTGAGTCTTGAGGAGCGCCTGCAGGAGGCACTGATTAAAGGTAATGGCGAGAACCTGGATGCCGACCTGCACGAGGCGCTGGAAAAGTATCCCCGTGCGGTGGACATCATCGAGGGACCACTGATGGCTGGCATGAACGAGGTAGGCCGTCGCTTTGGCGAGGGCAAAATGTTTCTGCCCCAGGTGGTGAAGACGGCTCGCACGATGAAGCAGGCGGTAAGCATCTTGCAACCCTTTATTGATGCCGGAAAGACGGACAGCGCAGGCAAGGCAGGAAAACTGCTCCTAGCTACAGTTAAGGGCGACGTGCATGATATCGGCAAGAATATCGTTGGTGTCATAATGGCATGCAATGGCTATGAGGTCATTGACCTGGGTGTCATGGTGCCTGCCGAACTGATTGTCAAGCGGGCCCAGGAAGAGAAAGTGGATATGATTGGACTGTCGGGACTTATCACGCCAAGTCTGGAGGAGATGGTAAACGTGGCAACGGAGTTGCGCAAGGCCAATCTCGATATCCCCATCATGATTGGCGGGGCTACTACCAGCGAACTGCATGTGGCCCTGAAGATTGCGCCCGTTTATGGCGGTCCTGTGGTGTGGCTGAAGGATGCCTCGCAGAATCCGCTGGTGGCCCAGCGCCTGATGACGGATGCCGAGAACTACGCCCTCTCATTAGATAAGGAATATGCGCACCTGCGCGAACATTATCATGAAGAGCAGCAACAGTTGCTGTCGCTGGAGGAGGCAAGAAAAAGAAAGAAGTGAAAATGCGATTATCAGATATGAAAAACTATTTATTGCTGGTGCTGGCAGTGCTGCTGGCCAACAACGTGAGTGCACAGCAGAAACGTGAGTTTCGCGGTGCGTGGATACAGTGTGTGAACGGACAGTTTCAAGGCTTAGGCACCGAGAAGATGCAGCAGACGCTGACTTATCAGTTGGATGAACTACAGAAGGATGGGGTGAATGCCATCATCTTCCAGGTGAGACCAGAGTGTGATGCACTCTATCAGAGTAGTATAGAGCCCTGGAGCCGTTTTCTGACGGGACAGCAGGGCAAGGCACCTTCGCCTTATTGGGATCCTTTGCAGTGGATGATAGAGCAGTGTCACCAGCGTGGTATGGAACTGCATGCGTGGATCAACCCTTATCGCGCCAAGACTAAGGGTACCACGATGCTGGCTACCAATCATGTGGGCGTGGCGCATCCAGAGCGCTGCTTCTCCTATGACGAGCAGCTCATCCTGAATCCTGGCATCCCCGAGAACCGCGACTATATCTGTGCGGTGGCTAAGGATATCGTGGCACGCTATGATGTCGATGGCATCCATATGGATGATTATTTCTATCCTTATCCCGCAGCTGGACAGGTGATTCCTGATGATCAGCAGTATCGTCAGCACTCTAACGGTATCAAAGACCGTGGTGACTGGCGTCGCTATAACGTGAATCTCTTTATCAAACAGTTCTATGAGACGGTGCATGCCACCAAACCTTGGGTTAAGGTGGGCATCTCGCCTTTTGGTATCTACAGAAACAAGAAGAATTCGGCTATTGGCAGTAACACAAACGGTCTGCAGAACTATGATGATCTCTATGCCGACGTATTGTTATGGATCAATAATGGATGGCTGGACTATTGCGTGCCACAGATCTATTGGGAGATTGGCAACAAGGCTGCCGACTATGACACGCTGATACGCTGGTGGAACCAGCATGCGGGAGGTCGCCCGCTGTTTATCGGCGAGGATATCGAGCGCACTGTGAAAAATGCTGACCCGCAGAATCCCAACCAGCACCAGCAGCCGGCTAAGCACCGTCTGCATCAGCAGATGAACAACGTGAAGGGTACGGTGCTCTGGTATGCCAAGGCTGCTGTGGACAATACGGGTAACTATGGTTCGATGTTGCGCAATAACTACTGGCGCTATCCAGCTCTGCAGCCTCAGATGTCGTTTATCGATGGTAAGGCTCCGAAGAAGCCTCGCAAGGTGAAGCCCGTGTGGACCAGTGATGGCTATATCTTGTTCTGGACGGCTCCCAGCGCCAAGAAATGGGACGATGAGGCTGTGAAGTATGTGGTCTATCGCTTTAACAAGGGTGAGCGCGTCAATACGGATGATGTTTCGAAGATTGTAACGGTGACTGACAAGACTTTCATGAAACTGCCCTATGAGAACGGCAGTAAGAAGTATGTCTATGTGGTGACTGCGTTGGATCGTATGCAGAACGAGAGCCGTGTGGTCAAGAAGACGGTTAAACTTTAATCTGACGACATGAAGGAGCAAGGTTTTTATCATATGCTAGCCAAACTGGGTATCGACGATCTTAACGTGATGCAGCAGGAGGCTATGGAGCATATCCTCAGAGGCAGGAATGACGTCGTGGTGCTGTCGCCTACGGGCACAGGTAAGACGTTGGCCTATCTCTTGCCACTGGTGCAGATGCTCGATGCTGCCCAGGAGTCTGTTCAGGCACTCGTGGTGGTGCCTGGTCGCGAACTGGCTTTGCAGTCGGACCAGGTGCAGAAATCCATGGGGTCGGGCTTGCGTTCTCAAGCATGCTATGGTGGTCGTACGGCAATGGATGAGCACAGGGTACTGAAACAAAACCGTCCGCAGTTGGTCTTTGGCACGCCAGGCCGACTGAACGACCACCTGGATAAGGGTAATATCGATGCACAGACAATCAAGTATCTTGTTATCGACGAGTTTGACAAGTGTCTCGAGATGGGTTTCCAAGACGAGATGGCTCGTCTCATTGGCAAGTTGCCTTGTCTGGAGCGCCGCTTCCTGCTCTCGGCCACAGATACTGACCTCATTCCTCGCTTTGTGGAGATGGGGCGCACCGACAGACTGGAGTTCCTGGACGAGGAGGAACCCGTGAACGATAGGGTGGAGGTCTATCGGGTGGATAGTCCCGAGAAGGACAAACTGCAGACATTGGTACAGCTGCTCATGTCCCTTGGCAGTGGGCAGAGTATCGTCTTCCTGAACTATCGTGACGCGGTGGAGCGTACCGACGAGTTCCTGAGAAAGAGGGGCTTTGTGACCAGCGCCTTCCACGGCGGACTGGACCAGCGTCAGCGTGAGGATGCCTTGTATAAGTTCTCCAACGGTTCGGCCACGGTACTGGTGTCCACCGACCTGGCTTCTCGCGGACTGGATATTCCCAATATTGACAATATCATCCATTATCACATGCCGATGAACGAAGAGGCATTGGTGCATCGCGTGGGACGTACGGCCCGATGGGACGCCTCGGGAAAGACCTTCTTCCTGGTTGGGCCCGAAGAGCACATGCCGGAATATGTGGCTGCCTCTGATGTCGTCGACTATCCTTTGGACGGGGTGCATGTTATCCCTCAGCCACAGATGGCTACTATATATATAGGTAAGGGAAAGAAGGATAAGATTTCCAAGGGCGACATCATGGGATTCCTGTGTAAGAAGGGAGGACTGGAACGCACGGATATTGGCCGCATCGACGTGAACGACCGCTATGCCTATGCGGCAGTGAAACGCGAACGCTTGCAGCAGGTCATAAAACTGACTAAGGGAGAGAAGATAAAAGGGGTGCGTACGCTGATTGAGCCAGTGCGCTAATGACGGAATATTGATAGGTTGAGTTGACAATTTGATAGGAAAATGAGGTATTTTGATTAATTTCTGCCAAAATATTTGCCCAATTCAAATAAAAAGTGTAATTTCGCACGCAAATTTAGGAATCAGTATAAAAACCAATAAACAATTCTAAAAAAATTATGAAGAAGTACAACTTTAATGCAGGTCCTTCAATGCTTCCTCGCGAAGTGATTGAGGCAACCGCCAAACAGTGTCTTGATTTCAATGGTTCTGGTCTTTCGTTGATGGAAATCAGCCATCGCGCAAAGGACTTCCAACCCGTCGTTGACGAGGCTGTGGCTCTGGTAAAGGAATTGCTCGACGTTCCCGAGGGCTACTCAGTAATCTTCCTTGGTGGTGGTGCTTCACTGGAGTTCTGTATGATCCCCTATAACTTCCTGATTAACAAGGCTGCCTATCTGAACACTGGTGTTTGGGCAAAGAAGGCCATGAAGGAAGCCAAGCTGTTTGGTGAGGTAGTAGAGGTGGCTTCTTCAGCTGATGCCAACTATACCTTTATTCCTAAGGATTGGACCGTTCCCGCTGATGCTGACTATCTGCACATCACAACCAATAACACTATCTATGGTACTGAGCTCCGTAAGGATCTCGACGTGCCCGTGCGCTTGATTGCCGATATGTCATCAGATATCTTCAGCCGTCCTATCGACGTGGCTAAGTACGACGCTATCTATGCTGGTGCTCAGAAGAACCTGGCTATGGCTGGTGTGACCATCGTCATCGTGAAGGACGACGCTTTGGGCAAGGCTCCCCGTCAGATTCCTACCATGCTCGACTACCGCACTCATGTGTCTAAGGGCTCTATGTTCAATACTCCTCCTGTGGTGCCCATCTACTGCGCTCTCGAGAACCTGCGCTGGATCAAGAAACAGGGTGGTGTTCAGGCTATGGACAAGCTGGCTCAGCAGCGTGCAGAGATCGTCTATGGTGAGATTGACCGCAACAAGATGTTCGTAGGTACCGCTCAGGAGGCAGACCGTTCACTGATGAACATCTGCTTCGTGATGGCTCCTGAGTATAAGGAGTTGGAGAAGGACTTCCTTGACTTTGCAGTTTCTAAGGGAATGGTTGGCGTGAAGGGTCACCGCGATGTTGGTGGCTTCCGTGCTTCTTGCTACAACGCTCAGACCATCGAAGGTGTCAACGCCCTCGTTGCTTGCATGAAGGAGTTTGAGGCAAATCACTAATTGATAATTCTTGCTCTGGCAAGCGTCCCTGCGGGCCGAGCGGACAATTGATAATTGAAAATTATGAAAGTATTAGTTGCAACAGAGAAGCCATTTGCAGCAGCTGCTGTGAATGGTATCAAGGCAGAGATTGAGGCAGCCGGCAATGAGCTGGTACTGCTCGAGAAATATACAGAAAAGGCTCAGTTCCTGGCAGCCGTTGCTGATGCTGACGCGCTGATTATCCGTAGCGATAAAGTTGATGCTGAGGTGCTTGACGCTGCTAAGCAGTTGAAGATTGTTGTTCGTGCCGGTGCTGGTTACGACAACATCGATTTGGCAGCTGCCACAGCTCACAACGTAGTAGCCGAGAACACTCCTGGTCAGAACTCAAACGCTGTAGCCGAGTTGGTATTCGGATTGCTCGTAATGGCCGTTCGTGGTTTCTATAACGGCAAGAGCGGTAGTGAGTTGCTAGGCAAGAAGCTGGGTATCCTGGCATTCGGTAATGTAGGTCGCAATGTGGCTCGCATCGCCAAGGGATTCGGTATGGAGGTTTATGCTTACGATGCTTTCTGCCCTGCAGAGGTTATCGAGAAGGCTGGCGTTCACGCTGTTGCTAATCAGGAGGCTCTGTTCGAGACTTGTGATGTTGTTTCGCTGCACATCCCTGCAACACCTGAGACTAAGCAGAGCATCAACGCTGCTTTGGTTGGCAAGATGAAGAAGGGTGGCGTGCTGGTTAACACAGCCCGTAAGGAGGTTATCAACGAGCCCGAGTTGATTAAGCTGATGGCTGAGCGTGAGGACCTGAAGTTCGTGACCGACATCATGCCCGATGCTAACGATGAGTTCGCTAAGTTCGAGGGTCGTTACTTCTCAACTCCTAAGAAGATGGGTGCTCAGACAGCCGAGGCCAACATCAACGCTGGTATCGCTGCTGCCAAGCAGATCAACGCTTTCTTCAAGGACGGTGATACGAAATTCCAGGTAAACAAGTAATATTGTAAACATATGGTGCACAGGAGGGTTTAGCCCTACTTGTGCACTTTTGTGTTCTTAAAGTAATACATAGAATTATGGCTATAATAAAACCATTCAAGGGTATTCGTCCCCCCAAAGATCTTGTAGAACAGGTAGAGAGTCGTCCCTACGACGTGCTCGACAGCGAAGAGGCTAGGGCAGAGGCAGGCGACAACGAGAAGTCGCTCTATCATATCATTAAACCTGAGATTGACTTCCCCGTGGGTACTTCTGAGTATGATCCCCGCGTCTATGAGAAGGCAGCAGAGAACTTCCAGAAATTCCAGGATAAGGGTTGGTTGGTGCAGGATGCAGATGAGCATTACTACATCTATGCTCAGACTATGAACGGCAAGACTCAGTATGGACTGGTGGTTGGTGCTTATGTAGACGACTACATGAAGGGCAACATCAAGAAGCATGAGCTTACACGTCGCGATAAGGAGGAAGACCGCATGAAGCATGTTCGTGTGAACAATGCCAATATCGAGCCCGTCTTCTTTGCATACCCTGACAACGCCGTACTTGACGAACTGATTATGCGTTATGCCGCTACCAAACCTGAGTATGACTTCATCGCCCCCATCGACGGTTTCCGTCATCAGTTCTGGGTAATCAGCGACACAAAGGATATGAAGGTCATCACTGAGCAGTTTGCCAAGATGCCATCACTCTATATCGCCGATGGTCACCACCGTTCGGCTGCTGCCGCTCTTGTGGGTGCTGAAAAGCAGAAGCAGAATCCCAACCACAATGGTACTGAGGAGTACAACTACTTCATGGCTGTGTGCTTCCAGGCTTCGCAGTTGACAATCCTTGACTACAACCGCGTGGTGAAAGACCTCAATGGTCTCTCGTCTGAGGACTTCCTCAAGGCACTGGCCAAGAACTTCGAGGTCGAAGATAAGGGTACGAATATCTATAAGCCACAGCAGCTGCATGAGTTCTCGCTCTATCTCGATGAGCACTGGTACAGTTTGAAGGCTAAGGAGGGTACTTACGATAACAATGATCCTATCGGTGTGCTCGATGTGGATATCTCAAGCCGACTGATTCTCGATGAGATTCTGAATATCGGTGATCTGCGTTCATCACAGCGTATCGACTTTGTAGGCGGACTGCGTGGCTTGAAGGAGCTGAAGCGTCGTGTGGACTCTGGTGAGATGCGTGCCGCACTGGCTCTCTATCCCGTCTCTATGCAGCAGATTATGGATATTGCCGACAGTGGCAAGATTATGCCTCCTAAGGCTACTTGGTTTGAGCCGAAACTGCGCTCTGGTTTGGTTATTCACAAATTGTCGTAATACCGTCATCTCGATATCTTGATATATCGATATCTCTGAATAACGTTATAAGGCAAAGAATGACCGACGAGTTCAAGACTATTAAAAATACTAGCGAGGGATTTTACTCTGAGAAACGGAGTAAATTCCTCGCTTTTGCACATCATGTCGAAACACTCGATGAGATAAAGGAACTCCTGGCTCAGTATCGTAAGAAATACTATGATGCTCGGCATGTATGCTATGCTTATATGTTGGGGGCTGCGAGGGAGGACTTTCGTGCTAATGATGACGGCGAGCCTTCGTCAACGGCGGGAAAACCTATTCTCGGACAAATCAATTCCAATGAACTCACTGATATCCTGATTGTTGTGGTGCGCTATTATGGCGGCGTCAATCTGGGAACCAGTGGACTGATTGTGGCCTATCGTGAGGCTGCTGCTGATGCCATTGCGCATGCCGAGGTGGAGATGCGTCAGGTGGAGGATTATGTCACATATGATTTTCCGTATGTGATGATGAACGACGTAATGCGTATCGTCAAAGATATGCAACCTCGCATTGTTTCGCAGACCTATGACAATACTTGTCGCATCGTGCTTGCCATCCGACAGTCTGATGCACCAAAACTGCGCCAACGTCTATCTAAATTGAGTTTTGAGTGATGGTAGGATAGTCTGCATGTTATGATAATCTGCAAACTGTAATTATTAGAAAACTCTATTAGAAGAAATAAAAAAAGGAAGTCGTTAATAATTCGACTTCCTTTTTTTCTGTCTGGCGGAAGGTGAGGGATTCAAACCCCCGATACCCATAAGGGTATACCGGATTTCGAGTCCAGCGCGATCGATCACTCTGCCAACCTTCCTTTTTGAAAACTGGAACCCCATCAGCGATGAGATTCCAGTTAATTATTTAGAGGTGCCTGGCGGATTCGAACCGCCGTAGACGGTTTTGCAGACCGTTGACTAAGCCACTCATCCAAGGCACCCTTTTCGGTTTGCGGATGCAAAGGTACTACTATTTTTTTATTTGACCAAATTTTTATCGGACTTTTTATCGCAACAGTGCAGATTTTCTCGATTTTTGCATTTCGTTTCCTTCAGTGTACAGCCCTGACATGTGGCGCAAGGGTCTGAGGACGCCTTACTGAGAAGATAAATGCGTCTAATGATGTATGATATTGAGAGTGCGATGATGATGCCGACGATAATTGTTTGTATCATGCGAAATCTCCTTCTTATACCTTATATTTATAATGTAGGGATATTAAGTCAAGATCTTATCCACAATGCTGGTGATGGCGTTGACCATGGGGTGGGGACGAGCAGGGTCTTCTGTCGTATCGGGATTGATGACTGCTTTCAGTCCCAGTGGCTTGATGCTGACGTGGATGTCTGTTCCCATCTTGATGGGGTCTCCGTCAAAGTGTACGGCGCCGGGATGCTCGCGGCGAATGCGGATGCTGCGTGCCTGGAACGTTTTGATGTGGGAGTTGTTGCTCAGTGTCTTGGCAAAGAGGTCTGTGACAATGGTGGGTGCCTCGATAACGTTGAAGGGCTCCATGATAATGACATCCATGAGGCCGTCCTGCATTGAAGCGCCAGGAGCGATATAGGCGTTATTGCCGTATTGGGCCGCATTGGCACAGGTAACGAGGAAGGCCTTATATTGATTCTTGCCTGTTTCATCCTCGATGGTATAGGTGTCTGGCTCATATTTCAGACCTTCCTTGAGTACGTTCTCGACGTAGGTGACCAGTCCGCGCTTGCCTGCTTCGGCGAACTTTAGCGAGACAAAGGCGTCAAACCCCATGCCGCATGTGCAGAAGAATGGTTGGTCGTTGATGGCGCCATAGTCAAAAAAGTCGGTCTTTCCGTGATTAATGATGTCAAGGGCTCCCTTCATGTTTATGGGTATGCACAGGTGACGAGCCAGTCCGTTGCCAGAGCCACATGGGACGATGCCCAGGGCAACCTGACTATGAACCAGGGCACGAGCCACCTCGTTGACGGTGCCGTCGCCACCCACTGCCACGCAGATGTCAATGCCTTCTGTAATGCATTGCTTGGCAATGGCTTCAGCATGCCCTGCATATTCTGTTGTGATGATGCGACAATTGTATTTTGTAGAGTCAATCCGTTGCTCAATGAGCTGGGGTAATTCCTCTTTTGATTTAGTCCCAGAGATAGGGTTTACGATAAATGTTATGTTCTTTTTCTCGTTTTCCATAGTGCAAATGTACATATTTTAGTTTAAAAAACATGAGTTGGCACAATAAAAATGCTAAATTCAAACATTTATTATAAAAAATGTGCACGTTTTACGGAATTTTGTGTAACTTTGCAGCCTGAAATAAAAGAAACCTATAAAAACAAATATGGGACAACTACAAGAGAGATACAAATCGTATCGAATTCCTCAGGAATTTATGGAGAAGGGAGTCTATCCCTATTTCCGTGAAATAACTGGTAAACAAGGAACGGAAGTAGAGATGGGCGGTCACAAAGTGCTGATGTTTGGCTCGAATGCCTACACAGGTCTGACAGGTGATCAGCGCATCATAGACAAAGCCAAGGCTGCACTTGATAAATATGGTTCTGGTTGTGCAGGCAGCCGCTTTCTTAATGGTACACTGGATATCCACGTGCAGTTAGAGAAGGAAATTGCAAAATTCATCGGTAAAGATGATTGTCTTTGTCTGTCTACAGGATTTAGCGTAAACCAGGGTGTCATTCCCGCATTGCTGAGTAAGGATGACTATGTGATTTGTGATGACCGCGATCATGCAAGTATCGTAGACGGAAGACGTCTGGCATTTGCTAAGCAGCTGCATTACAAGCACAACGATATGGCTGATTTGGAGCGTGTGCTTCAGAAGTTGCCTCAGGATGCTATTAAGCTGATTGTGGTCGATGGCGTGTTCTCTATGGAGGGTGACCTGGCCAAACTGCCTGAGATTATCCAGTTGAAGCATAAGTACAACTGCTCGGTAATGGTTGATGAAGCTCATGGTGTCGGTGTGTTTGGAAAGCAGGGGCGTGGCGTTTGCGACCACTTTGGACTGACCGACGAGGTGGACTTGATTATGGGTACCTTCTCAAAGTCACTGGCAAGTATTGGTGGTTTTATCTGTTCTGATAAGGATACCATCAACTTCCTGCGTCACACTTGTCGCACCTATATCTTCTCGGCTTCAAACACACCTGCCGCTACAGCAGCTGCAATGGAGGCTCTGCACATTATTCAGCAGGAGCCTGAGCGCATTGAGAAGTTGTGGAACGTGACCCGCTATGCCTTGAAGCGCTTCCGTGAGGAGGGTTTTGAGATTGGCGAGACAGAGAGTCCAATCATTCCCCTCTATGTGCGCGATGCAGAGAAGACATTCCTGGTGACGGCTCTGGCATTCAACAATGGTGTATTTATCAATCCCGTTATTCCTCCTGCATGCGCTCCACAGGATACTTTGGTTCGCTATGCCTTGATGGCTACTCATACTGAGGAGCAGGTGGAACGCTCGGTGAAAATCTTGAAGAAGATCTTTATTGAGCAGGGAATCATTAAATAATTGTGAAAAAATTTGCGTAGGTGCAAAAAAGTTCGTACCTTTGCACCCGCAAAATCGAGGTGTAGCGCAGTTGGTAGCGTTCCTGGTTTGGGACCAGGCTGTCGCAGGTTCGAGTCCTGTCACCTCGACTCCCTTAAATTCAAGCCGCTGATTCATCATGGATCAGCGGTTTTTTTATGCTTTTTTCGGACTGAGCCTTAAAAACTTGGGGCAAATATGGTGATAATTGCTGAATTATCGCTATTTTTGCAGCGACAATTAGGAAAGTTTATGAAGAAAAGTACAATTATCACAGCATTAGCAGTTTCTTGGGCGGCGCTCTTTGCAGTAGGAGTTCAGGCTCAAGTAACGATTGATATCGACACCCAGCAGCGGGGGGCGAAAGTGAGTCCGATGCTTTATGGCATCTTCTATGAAGACATTAACCATGCTGCTGACGGCGGTATCTATGCAGAGTTGATACGCAATCGATCATTTGAGGACGGACCTCGCTATGGTGCGCCTGCTGACATGCAGGGATGGTCAACTTATGCAGCAGCTCCGTCGCAACTCACGGCAAGTCTCATACAACCTACTAAAAAGACGCCGCTGCTTAACAGTGTGCAACACAACGCTTTGGCACTTGACATCAAGGCTTCGCCCACGACGCCTGTCTGCCTGGTAAACAAGGGGTACTGGGGCATTAATGCTGTCCAGGGCCGCACTTATCGTCTGTCGTTCTGGGCAAAGACCCTGAAATACCGAGGCACCTTGAAGGCCACGCTCTGCTCTAAGGACAACTCACAACTTTATGCCGAGACAGAGGTCAGTCAATTCCCTGACGTTAAGGCCAAGGGCTGGACGAAGTACGAAGCCACCCTTACTGCCATCGACAATGATCCGCAGGCGCAGTTTGCATTAGTTTTCGACGGTGTAGGGCAGGTGCAGTTAGACATGGTGAGCCTTTTCCCGCCCACCTTTAAGAACCGTGAGAACGGTATGCGTCCAGACCTGGCCAACATGCTGTGGCAGTTGCACCCGAAGTTCATGCGCTTTCCAGGAGGGTGTTTCGTGGAAGGGCAGGAGAGTCCCGACAATGCTTTCCGTTGGGAACGCACCATCGGCCCGATTGAGGAGCGTGAGGGGCACTGGAACGTGAACTGGGGCTATCGCACTTCCGACGGATTGGGCTTCCATGAATACCTGCAGTTGGCAGAGGATTTGGGAGCTAAGCCACTTTATGTCGTGAATGTGGGAATATGGCATGGTGGAATGACGCCCTATGACAGCATCCAGTCGTGGATTGACGAGTGCATGAATGCCTTGGAGTATGCCAACGGCCCAGTCACATCGAAATATGGTGCCTTGCGTGCCAAGAACGGACATCCAGAGCCTTTCGGAATAGAATACCTGGAGATAGGTAACGAAAACAACCAGCCAGACCCTCATCAGCAGAGCGACCACTACTACGAGCGCTACGAGCAGTTCTACAAAGCCATCCGGGCGAAATATCCCGAGATGAAGATTATCGGCAATGTGGTGGCATGGGGTGACGACAACCCTAAGTGGAACAGCAAACTGCCTGTTGACCTGCTTGATGAACACTATTACCGCTCACCCGACTGGTTTGCCGCTGCCTTCCATAAGTACGATATCTATGACCGTCAAGCCCCCAAGGTCTATGTGGGTGAATATGCTGTGACCAACGGTTACGGTAATCTGGGTAACATGAATGCCGCCCTGGGCGAAGCCGTCTATATGATGGGTATGGAGAACAATGGTGACGTGGTGGAACTGGCCTCATATGCCCCCATTTTTGTCAACGAGAACGATGCCCGTTGGCGTCCTGATATGATTCGTTTCAGCAGTAGCCGAGTCATGGGCACCCCGAGTTACTATGTGCAGCAACTCATGCCGCAGCATCTGGGTACACAGGCACTGAAGGTGGAGCAGAACGATCCCTACAAGGGGATGGTTTGCAAATCGCTGACACCGAAGCAGAGCCGTGTGGGATTTGGAACATGGAACACACGCGCCACGTTCGAGATCAACAGGGATGTGGATTTCGTTTATGGCAACTGGCAGAAGGAAGGCAATACTGTGCGGCAGAAAGGTCATCAGGAAGCCACGCTCTGCATAGAGAAGAACATCATCAACAGTGACCACTACACCTTCAAGTTCCGTGCACGCAAGGATGAGGGCGCTGAGGGCTTCCTCATCATCTTCAACTATATCGACGATAAAAACTACTGTTGGCTGAACTTCGGTGGATGGGGCAACTCACAGCACGCCATCGAGCAAATCAGCAATGGAGGCAAATTGCTGGCAGATAGTAAGCGTGGACACGTTGAGGCAGGCCATTGGTACGATGTAACTCTGCAGGTGAATGGCGACAGCGTGAAAGCGTGGCTTGACAACGAACTTGTATTCGACACAGTACTGAAGCACGACGACACGAAGGGCATCTTCTCCTCGGCCACTATCGACGATGCCAGCGGGGAAATCATCGTAAAGGTTGCTAATACCAGCGATGCAGCAACCACCACCCAGCTTCATCTGAAGAACTTTAAACCGGTAAGTGCTCGTGTAGTTCGGCTGGTAGCCAACGACGGTATGGAAGAGAACACGCTCGATGCTCCTACTAACATCCATCCTGTGGAGCAACTGCTTTCGCCAGAGAATGGTAGTGTCCTGCTCGATATCCCTCCTTACTCGTTGAATATTGTTCGGATAAAGTGAGCTTGGATTTGTCTCCTTTGGGGTGATGGAGTTAGTTGGCTGTCACCTTGACTAGCACTTAAAAATGGGAGTCTTAGTAATAAGACTCTCTTTTTTTGTGTTTATCGCAAATTTTATCCAAAAAATTTGTACGAATTAGCTTTTTTTCTTATCTTTGCTGCCAGTTGATTATCTTATAGTTATGAAAACATACAGATTTGTTTCCTTTTTCCTGCTCATACTGTTGGCTTTCTCAAAAGTCAATGCAATGGATTATAGAACTTATCAGGTGATCAACGCAGCTAACGAACTGGCTGACAATAGTGCACAGATTGTGGTTAGTACGCATTCGGGAAGAATGATTATCGCCACACTTGGCAATCTGAATTTCTATGATGGTGTGAGTTTCTCTCATATTGCCACGCATACCGATTATCAGTATGTACTGCCTTCGTATCGCGGCAACTATCATTTGTATTTTGACAAGAAGCATCATATTTGGTTGAAAGATACCCAGAAAATGACGTGTGTTGACCTTATGTCTGAGCAGTTCGTGACCAATGTCGACAGCGTTATTAAGACGATGGGCTGTCAGGATCCGTTGGAAGACCTCTTCGTTGATGATGGTGGTGAGGTATGGATGTTGACCAAGAAAGGATTGTACAGCGAAAAGAACGACAAATGTTATAGCGTGTTGCCTAATCTTAACCTACAGGACGTGGATGTCTTTGACAATATGCTAATCACGTTCTATGAAAATGGTGAGGAGGTGGCTCAGAACTTGCAGACAGGAACCATTGTTCATCGCACACGTGCCTATGACGAAGACTTGGCTCAAATCTATAAGAATTCGTCGGTGTTGTTGAGGTATGAAAATGGCTACTTCCAGGTTAGAAATGGAGATAAAGGTGCAGTGGTACTATGGTTTGATGTCAAGGAGAAAACATGGACTGTTGTTCAGGAGTTCCCTTACCATATCAATAACATGGAATTGCATGAGGGCAAGATATACATGCCTTCGGAGTATGGTTTCTGGATTTACGACCTTGCCACGAAATCAATGGAGTGGGTGCGCCAGTTGACGATTGAAGGAGGAACAACGATAGAAACCGACTGCAACATGATCTCTTTTGATGCGCAGGGAGGTATATGGATCGGTACAGAGAAGCGCGGCGTGCTCTATGGCCGCCCCACGAAGCCAGCGTTCAATTGTTATCCTTGGTCAAACCCAAGGTCACTTGAATTGGAGAAGTTAATGATGAGTCAGACTCAGAACATCTCAGAGTTTCGTGGACAAAGAGCCAATTGTCAGTATGTGGACAGTCGCGGCTGGAAATGGATAGGTACGATGACGGGTCTCTATCTATTTAAGTCAGAGAATGTCGAACCGATAGTTATTTCCAAGTCAAATGGCCTTTATAATAATGTGGTGCATGCTGTTGTTGAGGACCAGAACCGGAATATTTGGTTATCAACGTCGAATGGTATCTCTTGCATCATGTTTAATGCTAATGATGAGATTATCTTTGTCAATAGCTTCGGACGTATTGATGGTGTGCCTATTGAGTCTTTCCAAAACTGTAAGGCCAAACTGCTGAGCAATGGACATATTATTATGCAGGCCATTGACAATATGGTGGAGTTTAATCCTGAGGATCTGTACGAGATTAGTACGCCTCATCCCTATAAGCTCTACCCGAAGTTGATTCATTTGCTGGTGAATGGTAACTACGTACAGCCCAATGTTCCAATGGATGGTAATGTGGTGATTGACAGACCGTTTACGGGTGTTAGGGATATCAGTCTGAACAGTGACCAGACCACCGCCTCGATGACTTTCTCTGCCCTGAACTATTATCGTCCGCTTCAAACCTTTTATCGTGTGCGTATGAAGGGATTGCCAGCCTATAACGATTGGCAGGTGTACTCGTATTTTGATAGTGGGGGAAAAGTGGATTCACGCGGCCTGTTGCATCTGCCTTTGGTAGGTCTTGAGCCAGGTGATTATATACTTGAGGTGCAAGTGTCGATGTTCCCAGGTCAGTGGGAAGGCACGCCTTTTGAGTGGGCTATTCATGTCAACGAGCCGTGGTGGCGCACCACTGGACTCTTTTGGGCTATAGGCATCGTCTTGTTTATATTGCTTGTTGTGAATTTGGCCATATACATGCATAACGAGCGACTTCGCATGCAACGCAATCACGAGGAAGGTGATATCATCCGTAAGATTCGTCAATTTGTTCTGCGGTGTGATACCCTGTCTAACGAGGTTATTATGCCTACGCTCGATGACTTCCGCCTGTCGCCCGATGACGAAAATACAAAGTTGAGTGCGGAGTTTATTAAGACGATGGTAGTTTTGATGCCGTTTGTACGTGACCACATGCGAGGTGATTTGAGTATGAGTCAACTGAGTAATGTGGCTCATATGGACGTTGTCAACCTCTATCACGTTATCATGGCAGATATCTATAAGAGTCCGCGTAAGTTGGAACTTATCAATCGTTTGCAGCGTGGAGCCGATTTGTTGGCGACAACCGACATGACGGTAGAGCAGGTGGCATCCGAGTGTGGATTCTATACTCCCAACTATTTCATGGGCTCCTTCTATCATCGCTATAAGCAGACGCCAAGGGAGTATCGTGAGGGTGTGAGGGCTAAGGCCTAAGGTTTGTAGGTGATTTCCTGGAACCCGGTGAGCCGCCATGAGCGATCTGTGATTCCTTTGTAATATACCAATGCCTGGTATTTGTTTTCCGTTTGGAAAAACGAACCTTCTTCTGGCAGCGCATGGGTGGTGCCATCCATGTCGACCATCAGCAGTTGATAATTGTAATACCCCAGTTTCTGTAACACCGTGAGGTCATAGGCCTGACGCTCTTCATCGTATGTCATGCGATAGTTCTCTGGTGCCTCTGTGGTCCAGCGTCCATTTACGATGATATTTGCATAGTCGTAGGTAGGTGCAGGTTGCAGATGGTAGTGCACATAGACATATTCCGACGTACGCTCAGCATCGTAATTGTCGCTGTTGCGCAGCAAGAAGGCACCATTGGCATCCTCGTCGTAGGTGTAGTTACGCCTTGGCTCGCAGGGGATGGGTGTGGCGTGCCAGGTCTTTGTGGCTTCATCCCAATGCACATCGGCAAGTCCCATGGTGGGGTGGGTGGGGTCTAACACTTCAAACTTGTGATACTCATTGCCCGCTTCGAAGATGAGTGGCCTGCAGTGTTCCCATATCAATCCTTGTGTTGTCTTTCCTGTGGGATGTGTGTTGACCTTCATGTTGTCTTCGCGTCCATTCTGCAAGACAAACGTTTGAATCTGTTCTTCTGGACGCGTCACGTTGATGCCGTTGTATGCCACTCGCATAGACACCTGCTGATGGCTGTCGTGGGTGTCGATGTCTGTGTTGGCATCCGCATAGAGACTCAGTCCCATCAGTTGCTCAAGAACTCTGAACTCTATGACTAGTGCCTCGGCCTGTGTTTCTTCATCGATGATATGCAGTTTGTAGTTGCCACTCATGCGAACATTCATCTGGTCGTTGGGAAACACGTAGTCATAGTGCGTATATAGTGTGTGGGTATTGATGGAGTTTTCATAATCGTCAATAGTCAGATCGTTGATGCCTTGCAACCATTCGCTTTCAAATAGCTGTTCGTTTGAAGTCCAATCGGGATTGCAGGGCTCTAGATGGCATATCATTCTGTGGTAATCGTGCGACAGTTCATCGAAACTGATGGCCATTTGGTCATTGCTCCCCAACTGGATGATGGGCAGTGCCTCAAAATCGTTATTGGTGATAACCTGCAGACTCTTGATGTTGGGCAGTTTGATACTATGCCAAGCCATCAAGGATACAGGCGTCATCGCAAGCAGAATCAGTAGTTTCTTTATGTTCATGGGTGCAAAGATACGAAATAATTGATAATCGACAATTGATAATTGAAAAATATTTCTTAACTTTGCACGCATGGAGAAGAAAAAAGATTCAATCATTATTCTGAGTGGCGGCATGGACAGCGTGACGCTGCTTTACGATTATCAGGACCGCATTGCGTTGGCCATCTCGTTTGACTATGGCTCTAACCACAATGCCCGTGAGATTCCGTTTGCCCGCATGCATTGTGAGCGCTTGGGTATCGAGCATATCGTTATTCCTTTGCAGTTTATGAGCCAGTATTTCGAGAGCTCGTTGCTGCAGGGTGCTGATGCGATTCCCGAAGGTCACTATGCTGCCGACAATATGAAGTCTACTGTTGTGCCTTTCCGCAATGGCATTATGCTGAGTGTGGCCGTGGGAATGGCAGAGAGTCGCGGATTGCAGTATGTGATGATGGCTAATCACGGAGGCGATCACACCATCTATCCCGATTGCCGTCCAGAGTTCGTCAGTGCTTTTGATGCGGCAGCCCATGCTGGCACATATAATGGCGTGCATCTGTTTTCTCCCTATACCAATATCACCAAGGGACAGATTGCGGCTCGGGGAAAAGAATTGGGTATTGACTATGCCGAGACATGGTCGTGCTATAAGGGAGGCGAGAAGCATTGTGGTAAGTGTGGCACTTGCGTCGAACGAAAAGAGGCACTTGCCGAGGCTGGAATTCCCGATCCTACGGATTACGAATAATAAGTATGCCGTTTACGCATCGTAAGTATGTCACTTACGATGTGTAAATGCCATACTTACGACTGCTAAGTATGGTATTTATTAAAAAGAAGAAACCCTGTCTCGAAAGACAGGGTTCTATGTTTGTTTGGAATAAGTTGTTTTGTTTGTAAGTTTGTGTGTTATGCTTCAGCAGCCTCGGGTATTACTGAAACGACACTCTTGTTGAACTTTCCTTTGTGGAAGTTCACTGTGCCATCGATGAGGGCATAGAGTGTATCGTCTTTACCAATAGCAACACCATTACCGGGATTGTGCTTTGTACCACGCTGACGAACGATGATGTTGCCAGCCAGACACTTCTGACCACCCCAGATTTTCACGCCAAGTCGCTGAGCTGCACTTTCGCGGCCGTTCTTAGAACTACCTACACCTTTTTTATGTGCCATACTGTGTCCTCCTTTAAGCGATTACTTGTTTAACTTCAACCTGAGTGAACTGCTCACGATGACCGTTACGCTTGCGAGAGTCCTTGCGACGCTTCATCTTGAAGACGATGACCTTGTCACCCTTCACCAGCGGGTTCACTACTTCTACTACTACTTTTGCACCTTCTACGGTGGGTGCGCCAACCTTGACAGCGCCGTCGGCATCTACGAGCAGCACCTTGTCAAACTCAACAGTCTTGCCTGCCTCCACGTCCTTGATGTGGTGCACGAAGAGCTTCTTGCCCTCCTCAGCCTTGAACTGCTGACCCTGAATTTCTCAAAGGTACTAATTTTCTATTACATAGAACCTTGCAGACCCGTTAATCTTTTAAAGTTTTATATTTTTTTAACTTCTATACCAGGTTAAAGGCCAGCTTTGGTCAGTTCCTCTGCCATCTCCTGCTGTAGTTCACGTGCTTTGTTGCCAGCCACTTCGGCAAAGTGATCATCGTTGCAGGCATAGATAATGCCACGACTTGAGTTCACCAGCAGACCGCAGTCCTTGTTCATGCCATACTTGCAGACCTCCTGCAAAGAGCCGCCTTGGGCACCTACACCGGGCACCAGCAGGAAATGATTAGGAGCCACCTTACGGATATCCTCGAATATGCGGCCCTGAGTAGCACCGACGACATACATCATGTTCTCGTCGTTGCCCCATTCCTGACTCTTCTTCAGCACCTTCTCAAACAGACGTTCCCCCTGTGCGTCCTCCATCAACTGAAAGTCGTGAGACCCCTTGTTGGATGTCAGTGCCAGCAGGATGACCCACTTGCCCTCATAGCTTAGGAAGGGTGTCACCGAATCTTCGCCCATGTAGGGAGCCACTGTGAGTGCATCGATGTTGTATTCCTCAAAGAATGTGCGGGCATACATCTGGCTAGTGTTGCCTATATCGCCACGCTTGGCGTCAGCGATAATCAGGTGGTGGGGATGGTTCTCCTTAATATACTCGCAGGTCTTTACGAAGGCTTCCATGCCTTTCAGACCATATGCCTCATAGAAAGCCAGGTTGGGTTTGTAGGCCACGCAATAGGGGGCTGTAGCCTCGATGATGGCTTTGTTGAACTCAAAGATGGGGTCGTGCAGGTCGAAGACGCACTGTGGCATCTTCTTCGGGTCAGTGTCCAGACCCACGCAGAGGAAACTGCGCTTCTGCTTAATCTGTTGTATCAGTTCTTGTCTTGTCATAATACTTATTGATTTGTTGCTATGCCATAGCAACATACGGGATTATAGTTCGTTTTCTTTCATTCGTTCGGCGTTCTCGGCCACAGTGAGTGCATCAATCATTGCCTGTATATCGCCACCGAGGAATCCCTGAAGGTCGTGCGTGGTATAGCCGATACGGTGGTCGGTTACGCGGCCTTGTGGGAAGTTGTATGTGCGAATCTTGGCAGAGCGATCGCCCGTAGACACCAGACTCTTACGGCGAGAGGCGATGTCATCCATGTACTTCTGATGCTCCTTGTCATAGATAAATGTATAGAGGCGTGAGAGTGCGCGCTCCTTGTTCTTGGGCTGGTCGCGCGTCTCGGTACACTCGATGAGGATTTCCTCCGTCTCGCCTGTATTGGGGTTCTTCCACATATAGCGCAAGCGCACACCCGATTCCACCTTGTTCACATTCTGACCACCGGCACCCGATGAACGGAAAGTATCCCATTTGATTTCACCCTCGTTTACGTGAACCTCAAACTTATCGGCTTCGGGCAATACTGCCACCGTAGCTGCGCTGGTGTGCATGCGTCCCTGCGTCTCAGTGGCAGGCACGCGCTGTACGCGGTGTACCCCCGATTCATATTTCAATGTACCATAGACATCGGCTCCGCTCACGGCAAAGTCAATCTCCTTATAACCACCGACAGCACCTTCACTGACACTGGTAATAGAGAGCTGCCACCCCTTCGAGTCACAGTAGCTCTTGTACATCTTAAACAGGTCGCCGGCAAAGAGGCAGGCCTCGTCGCCGCCTGTTCCTGCGCGAATCTCCATCTGAACATTCTTGGCGTCCTCGGGATCCTTAGGAATCAATGCTATTTTAATCTCCTCCTCCAGTTTTGGCTGAAGGGCCTCGTTCTCGGCCAGCTCCTCACGAGCCATCTCCTTCATCTCTGGGTCACTCTCGTTGGCCAGGATGTCCTTGGCTTCACTGATGCTATTCAGACAGGCGATGTAACGCTTGCGTGCATCCATGATGTCGCCAAGATCTTTATATTCCTTCGTGAGCTTCACGAAGCGATTCTGGTCGGCAATCACTTCTGGGTCGGTGATCAGGGTTGACACCTCCTCGAAGCGAGCCTCCAGTCCGTCAAGTTTCTGTAGTATGTTGTTATTATCCATATCTCTTTGTTAGTTGCGACAATGTCGCAACATGCGTGAATTAATATTCAAAGGTGCCGAACTCCGAGTGGATGGTCAGGCTCTTGGGACCTTCCTCGATGTGACCCACAATCTGTGCGTCGATGTTGAAACTCTTCGAGAGGTCGATAACCTGCTGAGCAACCTCGGGACGAACGTAGATTTCCATGCGGTGACCCATATTGAACACTTGATACATCTCCTTCCAATCGGTACCAGAGCATTCGTGGATGGCGCGGAAGAGTGGGGGAACTGGGAACATGTTGTCCTTTATCACCTTGCAGTTGTCGTTGACAAAGTGGAGCACCTTGGTTTGGGCGCCACCGGTACAGTGCACCATGCCATGAATCTCGGGGCGCAACTCATCGAGCAACTTCTTGATGACGGGAGCATAGGTGCGGGTGGGAGAGAGAACAAGCTGTCCTGCGTTGACGGGAGAACCTTCAACGGCATCGGTGAGTTTGTATTTTCCGCTGTACACGAGCTCGTTGGGCACAGCGTGGTCGTAGCTCTCGGGGTAGTTTTCTGCCAGATACTTGGCAAAGACATCGTGACGAGCTGAGGTGAGACCGTTGGAACCCATGCCGCCGTTGTAACGTTTCTCATAGGTGGCCTGACCCGTGGAAGATAGACCAACAATCACGTCGCCAGGACGGATGTTGGCATTGTCGATGACGTCAGAGCGCTTCATGCGGCAGGTCACCGTTGAGTCTACGATGATGGTACGAACCAAATCGCCAACGTCGGCCGTCTCGCCACCAGTAGGATAGATACCGATACCCATCTCACGGAGCTCGGCGAGCAACTCGTCGGTACCGTTGATGATGGCCGAGATAACCTCGCCTGGCACCAGCATCTTGTTGCGGCCAATGGTGCTTGATACCAGGATGTTGTCGACAGCACCCACACAAAGCAGGTCGTCGGTATTCATCACGATGGCGTCCTGGGCAATACCTTTCCATACTGACAGGTCGCCAGTCTCTTTCCAATACATGTAGGCCAGGCTCGACTTGGTGCCGGCGCCGTCGGCATGCATGATGTTACAATACTCTGGGTCTCCGCCCAGGATGTCGGGGATAATCTTGCAGAAAGCCTGCGGAAAGATTCCCTTGTCAATGTTCTTAATTGCTGCGTGTACGTCTTCCTTTGCGGCAGAAACACCACGCATCATATATCTGTTGTCCATAGTTCTTTTTGGGGGTGCTGAGTTTTCTTAGAATTTCACTTGAGGAGCCTTCTCGGCACCAGCCTCGGCCTCAAACTTGTTCATCTTCTCGAATCCAAACATGCCAGCCAGCATGTTGCTGGGGAAGCGACGGATGGCGATGTTATAGTCCTGAATCTTCAGATTGGCCTTGTTGCGCTCCTCGTTGATACGGTTCTCTGTGCCCTCTAACTGCACCTGGAGTTCACGGAAGTTCTCGTTTGCCTTCAGTTCCGGATAGGCTTCACCAACGGCGATGAGGCGTCCCAAAGCACTGCTTAATTCACCCTGAGCCTTTTGGAATTCCTTAATATTGTCGGCATCCAGAGTGATGCTGGTGGCCTTGGCACGAGCGTTAACAACACTCTCGAACGTCTCTTTCTCATGAGCAGCATAACCCTTGACCACCTCAACGAGGTTTGGAATCAGGTCTGCACGACGCTGGTAGGCCGACTGTACGTTAGCAAGGGCCGTGGTGGCCTCTTCCTCGACACCAACCATGCCATTGTAAGTGCTCTTAATCCAGCCGAAGATAACGATAGCAACAACGGCAATTCCAATAAGAATCAGATGATTTTTCTTCATAATACTTACCTTTATTAATATTTAATTATAATCATTGTCTTACCAACTCGACGTGGCACCGCCACCGCCACTGCTGCCACCACTAAAACCGCCACCAAAGCTTCCGCCTCCAAAACCGCCTCCGTGGTGACTTCTGCCACCGCCGCCGTTCAGGATGCTACCTACCACATAGCCCGTGGCAAGTGCTGAACCGTTATTGATAAACGGGTTCTTGGTCAGTCGGCCGTTATAGTAGTGTTTCATGTTCCACCCATGACGACGTGCGGCAAACATGTAGATTCCCATCCAGACAAAAAGAAGGAAAAAGTAAATTGAGGGCAGGATGGCATCTTTGTCATCATCGCTATTTGTCTGACGCAACTCTGACATCACGGGCAGCTCCTTGCCCTGCAGCAGATTGTATACAGACTCCACATAGTAAATCAGTCCGCTGTCGGGCATCTCTGCCTTCATGCTCGGTATGAGATAGCGTTCCTGCAGTCTGAAACATTCTGCATCTGTGAGGTCAGCCTCCAAAGAGCGTCCCGTATGCGAGCGGAACTTGTGGTCGTCGTAGGCCAGTACCATCACCAGTCCGCGATCATTCTTGCCTACCTTATATATATCAAAGATATCCTGTGCAAAGCGGAAGATGTCGCCATTCTCTACACGGCTGACAATGACCAACACCGATTCAATGCCAAGCGAGTCGTCCAGTTGTTTCAGTTGTGCGTCAAGGCGTCTTACTGTCTCGTCTGACACGATGCCGTCGGGATTTGACACATAGCGTCGTCCATCAGTGAGGTGGGGCATGGGTATCGACTGTGCCGTCCAAACCTTGTCTTCCCTAGCCTGTGTCATCTGCTCCATGCTGGCAGGCACGCTATTCTCTTCGATGTTTACCAAAGCCTCTGTACATGCTCCCAGCAAGGAGATGACACCGGTGACGATGACAATCTTCCAAAAACCACGCCACCACATGTCGTCCTTCTTGGCCTGTTTCCATTCACGGATAATCTCGTTGGCCTCTCGGTCGTAGTCTATCTTGGCGACGTTGTATTTTATTTCATAGGTCTTGAGTCGGGCACCATGTTTCTTCTCTGATTTGTATTCTCTTTGCAGGGCCTTTACTTGCTGATTAAAACGGCTGGCACATCCGGCCAGTCTGGTACGTGTGCTGTTTAGTAAAAGCTGCGTGGCACCCTTGCCCTTTTTGTCGTTCAGTATGCCTACTGTGACAATAAGGCCAAAGATGGCGATATACATTTCAAAGATGGTCCAACTCGTTTCCATTGTCTGTTATTCTCTTCCGTTCCAGAATTCCCAAGATGCAAAAGCCTGCAGAAGCAGCATCTCCAATCCGTTTTTGACATTAGCGCCGCGTTCGGCTCCTTTCTTCATAAAGAGTGTCTCGTCTGGATTGTAAATCAGGTCATAGAGAATCGTATGCTCGTCCATTGCCTCATAGGGCAAGTTAGGACATTCCTCTGTCTTGGGGAACATGCCCAGTGGGGTGCAGTTCACGATGACATTATATTCTTTGATGACCTCTGGCGTGACATCCTCGTAGCAGATGGTCTCTGGCCGACGATAGCGACTGACAAACACCGTTTCAAGTCCAAGAGACTTGAGTCCGTAGTCAATAGCCTTCGAAGCTCCGCCTGTGCCTAGTATCAGCGCTTTCTTATGACACTCTTCCAGCATGGGCTCGATGCTCTGCGTAAAGCCGATGACATCAGAGTTGAAACCTTTCAACTTGATTTCATTGCCCACGTGGGTCACACGAATGACGTTGACTGCTCCGATGGCTCTTGCCTCGGGACTGATACTGTCCAGATACTCCATCACCTTCTGCTTATAGGGAATCGTCACATTGAGTCCCTTCAGTTCAGGGTTCGAGTCCAATACCTCTGCCAGATCGTCGATGGTGGGAATCTCGAAGTTCATATACTTTGCGTTGACACCTTCGTCGGCGAAACGCTGGTTGAAGTAGTTGATGGAGAATGAGTGGCCTAAAGGATAGCCAATGAGTCCATACTTGTCCATAGTTTTTTTGTGTTATTTAGTTGCGAAATACATGGTGCAGATGCCAAAAGTCAACCGTCTGAAGGTAGCGTCCTTAAAGCCCGCCTGCTGCAGTATCTGTTGCATGCGCTCGCCTTGTGGAAAGGCCTCGATGGTCTTGGTTAGATACGAATAGGCGCTGGTGTCCTTGGAGATGAGACGTCCGTAGACAGGCAGCACCGTATGAGAGTAGATATGGAAGAGTTGTTTCATGGGGAAACTCACGGGAGTAGTCAGTTCGACGATACTCAGATGACCACCAGGTTTCAATACGCGACACATCTCGCTCAATCCCTTGTCAAGGTCGGCAAAGTTGCGTATACCAAAGGCTGCTGTGACGGCATCGAACGTATTGTCTTCGTAACTCAGATGCAAACAATCTTCCTTTTCGAATCTCACCACGCTGTCCAGCCCCATTTGCCTTACCTTCTGGCGCCCTATCTCCATCATCCCCTCGCTGATGTCGGCACCAATCAATGTTTTTGGGTGCAACATCTGGGCCGACAGAATGGCAAAATCACCCGTTCCCGTGGCGATGTCGAGCATCACCTTCGGAGCATGGGGAGCCAGTTGGCCAATAGCCTTCTTGCGCCATCCCTTGTCAATGTCCCATGAAAGACGGTGGTTCAGGGTGTCGTAGGTGGGAGCGATGTTATCAAACATCTGCTCCACCTGCTTCGCCTTTTCACCCTCATGATAGGGGTTAATCTCTTCCTGTTTATACATGTCTTGTTCTTATCCTCTTGACTTAAATGTCTTGAGCCATTCGCTAACGTTCTTCTCGATGCGCTGAGCGATATCCTCGTCGCAGGTTTCGCGCTCAAACTTCTCGCCTACGATGTGCTCGTACAGCTCGATGTAACGATCGCTTACGCTCTCGGCATACTCGTCGGTAATCTCGGGCATTGTCTGTCCGGGCTCGTTCATGAAGTCGTGCTCAATGAGCCACTGACGAACGAACTCCTTAGAGAGCTGGCGCTGGGGCTCACCCTTAGCAAGTTTCTCCTCGTAACCTTCAGCATAGAAGTAACGGCTAGAGTCGGGGGTGTGAATCTCGTCGATGAGGTAAACCTTACCGTCGCGCTTGCCAAATTCATACTTGGTGTCCACGAGAATCAGTCCGCGCTTGGCGGCAATCTCCTGTCCGCGAGCAAAGATCTTTCGAGTGTAGTCTTCCATGATAGCATAGTCCTCGGCAGAAACGATGCCCTGAGCGATAATCTCTTCCTTCGAGATGTTCATGTCGTGACCCTCATCGGCCTTGGTTGTCGGGGTGATGATAGGCTCGGGGAAACGCTCGTTCTCCTTCATGCCGTCGGGCAGTTTCACACCGCACAGTTCGCGACAGCCGTTCTTATACTCGCGCCATGCTGAGCCAGTCAGGATAGATCGGATAATCATCTCAACACGGAAACCCTCGCACTTCAGACCAACGGTTACCATGGGATCGGGAGTAGCCAACTTCCAGTTGGGGCAGATGTCAGTAGTGGCATCGAGGAACTTGGCTGCAATCTGGTTGAGCACCTGACCCTTGAAGGGAATGCCCTTTGGCAGTACGACGTCGAATGCTGAGATACGGTCGGTGGCCACCATGACCATCAGATCGTCGTTGATGTTGTACACATCGCGTACCTTACCATGATACACGCTTTTCTGTCCTTCGAACTTAAAGTCCGTCTTTGTTAATGCTTTCATTGTTATTTCGTTCTTTATCAAAAGTCTCGTATGCGTTGACAATGCGCGTCACCAGCTTGTGGCGGACGATGTCGCTTCTGTCCAGGTTGACCACGCCAATACCCTCTACATTATTTAATATGTGCAGCGCCTCAATGAGTCCGCTCTTCTGTGAATGGGGCAGGTCTATCTGTGTCATGTCACCCGTGATAATCATCTTGGTGTTCCATCCCATGCGGGTGAGGAACATGCGAATCTGCGCAGGTGTCGTGTTTTGTGCCTCGTCGAGGATGACCACTGCGTCAGAGAGCGTGCGGCCGCGCATGAAGGCCAGTGGTGCTATCTGAATGACGTGCTTCTCCATCATATCCTGTAGTTTGACCTGAGGCAGCATGTCTTCTAGCGCATCATACAAGGGTTGCAGGTAGGGATCAATCTTGTCCTTCATGTCGCCAGGCAGGAATCCCAACTTCTCGCCTGCCTCTACAGCAGGACGGCTCAGGATAATCTTCTTGGCGGTCTTGTCCTTTAAGGCTCTTACAGCCAGCGCTATCGACAGGTAAGTCTTACCTGTGCCTGCAGGTCCCACGGCAAAAACCATGTCGTTCCGCTCGTAGGCTTCAATCAGGCGCTGCTGATTCTGTGTACGTGCCTTGATGGGGCGGCCGGACATCGAATAGACTACCACGTCGTTGGGTACATCATCCTTCGTGCGCTTGCCTTTCACAATATCCAGAATGTCCTCGTCTGTCAGTCCGTTAAACTTCAGAACGTGCTTTCGCATCTTCTCCGAACTCTCTTCGAAGGCTGCCATCTGTTCCTCGTCGCCCATGATTCGCATCACATTGTCGCGTGCCATGATGCGCAACTTGGGGTAGAGTGCGCGCAACATCTGCAGATGCGCATTGCCCACCCCATAAAACATCACTGGGTCTATATCTTCTAAAACAATATGCTTCTCTATCAAAATGCTATCTGAAAATATGAAAAATTCGAATTTGCCTGCAAAATTACAAAAAAGTTATGAATTACACTTATCTTTAGATAAAATTTTTCTAGTTGAAATAGGGGTTCATTCTAAATTCTTCGTGGAGTAGTGTCTTTGGACCGTGTCCGGGGTAGGCTACTGTTTCGCTGGGTAACTTGGCAATCTTTTCTTCTAAACTGTCCATCAACTCGCTCCAGGAGCCGCCAGGCAAGTCGGTACGGCCTACGCTCATGCGGAAAAGCGTGTCGCCGGTGAACAGGGTTTTCTCTTCTTTGCAATAGAATACAACACCGCCTTGGGAGTGCCCTGGGGTGTGGATGACTTTCAGTGAGTGTGTGCCGAAGGTGATGATCTCTCCGTCAGACAATAGATGACCTACTGGGGGCGTCGTGCGATTGTACTCCAATCCCATGCCCATCATGTTGCATTGCTGTGCTATGTCAGCTATCAGTGGTGCGTCGTCGGCATGTATCTCGGGTTTCAGTCCAAAGGCCTCGAAGATAGTGTCGTTGCCAAAATTGTGGTCGAAATGACCATGAGTGGCGAGTAGGTGAGTGGGACTTAAGTTGTTACTCTTAATGTAATTGATAATGGCATGACGTTCTTCTTCATAGAGTGCGCCACAATCAATGATGATGCAGTCGTTAGTGTCATCACTCACTACGTAACAATTCTCCTGCAGTGGGTTTACCTCGAAAGTCTTGATGTTTAGCATTGTTCTCTATTTTTAGTCTTTTTGCAGGTTGTCTCTATACTGGAACATAGATGACGTGTTTCTCCTTAAACCACTCTTCCTCGAAATAGGTGCTCAACTCCATGCTTTCCACGATGCGGCGGAAGGGCTGAGTCTCGGACTGTAGGTCACCGCCTTTCAGGCAAATAACACCATTGGGCATCGCATTGCGCTGCTCCTTGCTGATGTTCTTGCGCACAATCTTCAGAAGGTCGGGCAAGGGCATAACGGCGCGACTTACCACAAAGTCATATTTGTCTTTCTCGTCCTCGCCTCTCAGGTGCTCTGGGTGACAGTTCTTTAGGCCGATGGCATTGTTCACCTCCTGTGCTACGCGAATCTTCTTGCCTGTGCCGTCAATCAATTTAAACTCACATTCTGGAAACATAATGGCCAGGGGCACGCCAGGAAATCCACCGCCAGTTCCAAAGTCCAGAATCTGTGTGCCAGACTTGAAGTTGATAAACTTGGCTATGGCAAGTGAGTGCAGCACATGATGCTCATAAAGGTTGTCGATGTCCTTGCGTGAGATGACGTTAATCTTCTCATTCCAATCGTGATACAGTGCGTCGAGGGCTTCAAACTGTCTTTTCTGCTCCTCGGTCAGCGTGGGGAAATACTTTTCTATCAGTTTCATGCTGCAAAGGTAATGTAAATTGGTTGAAATACCAAATTTTTTAGGTAATTCCTATAATCCCCTTTTTTCCTGTAACATTTGGCTATTAAAAAAGTTATTAGTACCTTTGCACCCGATTTTAAAGTGAATATGGAATGAAGGAACTGAAAGCAGCTCTTTTTGATTTGGATGGGGTTGTGTTTGATACTGAGCCTCAATACACTGTCTTTTGGGGCAGTCAGTGCAGGCTTTATCATCCGGAACGTCCCGGACTGGAGCATGAAATAAAAGGCTCTACGCTGGATCAGATTTACGATAAATGGTGGAATGGCGAACTGGTGAAGGAACGTCCTGTGGTGACGCAGCGTTTGAACGAGTTTGAGGCACAGATGGATTATTCGTATATATCTGGTCTGGAAAACTTTATTGCAGATCTCCACCGCAATGGCGTGAAGACTGCTGTGGTAACTAGCAGTAACCTGCCCAAGATGGAGAGTGTGTATAAGGCTCGTCCGGATTTTAAGCAACTTTTCGATGAGATTCTGACCAGTGAGGACTTCGCTGAGAGTAAGCCGTCACCAGACTGCTACCTGCGTGGCGCTGCTCGCTTTGGGGTAAAACCTGAGGAGTGTGTGGTGTTGGAGGATAGCTTCAACGGACTGAAAAGTGGTCGAGCCGCAGGCATGTTTGTGGTGGGATTGACAACAACGAATAAAGAAGAAGATATTAAATCGCTGTCTGATATTCAGATAGCTCATTATCAAAATATTAATTATAATAAGTTAAAGAGATTATGGCAGGATATCTAGTGAGCGATGAGCGCAAAGTGACCACCCACCGCTTTATTGAAATGAAGCAGAAAGGTGAGAAGATTTCAATGCTCACCTCCTATGATTTTACTACAGCAGGTATCGTAGACCGTGCAGGTATTGATGGCATCCTTGTGGGAGATTCAGCTTCAAATGTGATGGCTGGTAACTCGACCACGTTACCCATCACCGTTGATCAGATGATTTATCACGCCAGGGCCGTGACACGTGCGGTGAAACGTGCGCTTGTCGTGTGCGATATGCCCTTCGGCTCATATCAGACGGGTGTACATGATGGCGTGGTGAACGCTATCCGTATTATGAAAGAAAGTGGTTGCGACGCTCTGAAGATGGAGGGCGGCATAGAGATTCTCGATACTGTCAAGGCAATTCTTGATGCAGGCATCCCCGTGATGGCTCATCTTGGCCTGACCCCACAGAGCATCAATAAGTTCGGAACCTATGCTGTGCGTGCTAAGGAAGAGCGCGAGGCTGCCAAATTACTGAGTGACGCCAAGGCATTGAACGAAGTTGGTTGTTTTGCTGTAACTCTGGAGAAAGTTCCCGCGAAGTTGGCCGAACAAGTGACAAAGGAGATAAGTGTGCCTACCATTGGTATTGGTGCTGGTGGTGGTTGTGACGGACAGATCTTGGTCGTGGCTGATATGCTCGGCATGAATAAAGGATTCTCGCCCCGTTTCTTGCGTCGCTACGCTGATCTTAACACCGTGATGACCGATGCTATCGGTCAGTATGTAACGGATGTGAAAAGTGGTGACTTCCCTAACGAAAGTGAAAGCTATTAATTAATGAATACGCAGAACACAACGGTTCATATTCGTCTGTGGCATAGGGAATTCTGGCTGATGGCGATTGCAAATCTCTTGCTGTCTATGTCGGTGACAATGCTTATCCCTACTTTGCCTCTATGGATGACTCAGGCCTTACATTTCAGTACCGATGAGGTCGGTCTCCTGATGGGCGCATTTGCCGTGGGACTGTTTTTGCCGGGTGTGTTCTGTTCGTATTTAGTGCAGCAACGCCGAAGGAACCTGGTGTTCGTGTGGTGTGTGCTGTTGTTAGGAGTGTCAATGGTGCTCCCCATGCTGTCTCTATCTGTCCTCAATCAACCTTGGGTGATAGGAGTCTGGCGACTTGCTCAGGGAGCACTTTTTGGACTGGCTCAGATGGTGCTGACATCAACGCTGATTATTGATACTTGTGAAAGTCATCAGCGAACAGAGGCTAACCATTCTGCTACGTGGTTTGGCAGGTTTGCCCTGTCGTTGGGACCGATGACAGGCTTGTTGCTTATTGCTTTGTCAAAGGCTCTTTGTCCATTGCATCTGGAGGGTGGATGCGAGAGTAATCTGCTCTTTATGAATGTTGTCTTTGTTTCTATGCTATGTTGTTTCGCAGCAGTAGTGTTGGTGCTGATGATTCATTTCCCATTCCGTATTCCAGAGGATGGGGTTCACCTGTTCAGTCTCGATAGGTTCTTCTTGACCTCAGGCACGCCTTTGTTCCTTAATCTGATGCTGGTAACGATACCCGTTGGCATGCTGATGTCAATGCGTGTTCCTGCCAATTCATATGGTATGGTGATGATAGGCTTCTTTTTGGCTCTGCTAGCTCAGCGTTTTGTTTTTCGCAATGCAGAACTGAAAAGCGAGGTGGTCACGGGACTCATCATGATGTCGGCAGCGCTGGTCATCCTTTTGGCTTCTAGACTGTCGCCACTTACCACACCTTTGTTGGGCCTGGGCTTGGGGATTGTTGGAACTCGTTTCCTACTGTTCTTTGTCAAACTGAGTCGCCATTGTCAGCGCGGAACTTCACAAAGCACGTTTATGCTGGGATGGGAGAGTGGTCTGGCATTGGGTGTAGGTATTGGCTATTACTGCTTTGCAGGTAATACGCAATTAATGCTGAGTGTAGCCTTAGGCTTTATTATAGTTGCTCTGGTGATGTATATGACATTTACGCACCAGTGGTTCGTGACGCATAAAAACCGATAACAATTAACTAAAAATTATGTGATATGAAACAATTTAACGACAAAAATTTTGTGCTAGAGACTGAGGTGGCTCAGGATCTCTATCACAATCATGCGGCTAAGATGCCTATCATTGACTATCATTGTCATCTGATTCCTGAGATGGTGGCTAATGACCATCAGTTTAAAAGTATCACGGAATTGTGGCTTGGCGGCGATCATTATAAGTGGCGTGCCATGCGTACCAATGGCGTAGAAGAGAAGTACTGCACGGGCAAGGATACCACAGATTGGGAGAAGTTTGAGAAATGGGCGGAGACGGTGCCTTACTGTTTTCGTAACCCCCTGTATCACTGGACACATTTGGAACTGAAGACGGCTTTTGGCATAGATAAGTTGCTGAGTCCTCAGACGGCTCGTGAGATTTATGACGAGTGTAATGAAAAATTGAAACAGCCTGAGTTTTCTGCTCGAGGTCTGATGAAACACTACAATGTGGAGTGTGTATGTACTACCGACGATCCTGTTGATGACCTGCATAACCATATAGAATATGCACGTCATAAGGCCGCTGATGATCCCATGATGATTCCAGCATGGCGTCCAGACAAAGCCATGAATATTGAAAAGCCTGATTTTGCCAAGTATGTGGAACTGTTGGGCGAGGTGTCAGGCGTTAACATCGTGAAGTTTGCCGATATGGTGGATGCTTTGCAGAAGCGTCATGATTTCTTTGCTGAGAACGGTTGTAAATTGTCTGACCATGGCATAGAGGAATTCTATGATGAGGATTATACCGATTCTCAGATAGAGACGATATTCGAGAAGGCTATGCGTGGACAGCAGTTGTCAAAGTTGGAAGTTCGCCAGTTTAAGAACTGCTTCCTGACTCGTATGGCAGAGATGGATGCTGATGCCGACTGGACTCAGCAGTTCCATTATGGTGCCATTCGCGACAACAATACTCGCATGTTTAATGTGCTTGGGCCAGACACAGGCTTTGACTCTATTGGTGAGTTTAATACGGCCAAAGCTATGTCTAAGTTCATGAATAACCTCGAAATGGAGGGTAAACTTACGCGTACCATATTATATACGTTGAATCCCTGTGCTAACGAGGTTATTGCTACGATGCTGGGCAATTTCCAGGGCGGTGAGCCGGGCAAGATTCAGTTTGGCTCTGGCTGGTGGTTCAACGATCAGATGGATGGCATGACCAAACAACTCAATGCTTTGTCTGTGCTGGGATTGCTGAGCCGCTTCGTAGGAATGCTTACTGATAGTCGCTCGTTCTTGAGTTATCCGCGTCACGAGTATTTCCGTCGTATCCTGTGTAATTTGTTAGGTAACGATGTTGAGAAGGGACTATTGCCTGACGACCGTGAAACGTTGGCCCGTATGGTTGAAGACATTTCGTATAATAACGCGCGTCGTTATTTCCGTTTCTATTAAGAAAATGAGGGAGTCGTAAAAAAAACTCCCTCATTTTTTTTCATATTTCGAATTTTTGAAGTAATTTTGCAGCCGGTTTTAAAAATAGACTTAATATGTGTGGAATTGTTGGATACCTAGGCACACGAGAGGCCTATCCTGTCCTGATAAAAGGCTTGCGTCGATTGGAATATCGCGGCTATGACAGCGCTGGCGTAGCAATGATAAACAGCGACGGAAGTTTGAACGTTTATAAAACCAAAGGTAAAGTTGATAATCTGACTGAGTTTTGTGCTGACAAGGATGTCAGCGGTAACATAGGCATTGCTCATACGCGTTGGGCCACTCATGGTGAACCTTCATCGCGCAATGCTCACCCTCATTATTCAGAATCGCATAATCTGGCTATCATTCATAATGGTATTATTGAGAACTATGCTGATATCAAGGCAAAGTTGATTGATAAGGGTGTGACCTTCCAGAGTGATACTGACACCGAAGTGCTGGTGCAATTGGTGGAGTATGTCATGAACCAGAAACAACTGGACTTGGTGCAGGCCGTTCAGGTGGCACTTTTTCAGGTAATTGGTGCATATGCCATTGCCATTATAGATAAACGTGACCCCAATCAGATTGTGGCAGCTCGCAAACAGAGTCCGCTGGTTGTGGGTATCGGTGATGGTGAGTTCTTCTTGGGTTCAGATGCCAGTCCTATTATTGAGTATACCGATAAGGTGGTTTATCTGGAGGATGGAAATATTGCCGTGATTCGTCAGGGTGAGGAACTGAGAGTTATCAGTATCCTTGGCGAAGAGCAAAATCTGGCCGTGAAGACTGTGGATATTGACCTGGGTCAGATAGAGAAAGGTGGTTATCCTCACTTCATGCTGAAAGAAATCTTTGAGCAGCCTGAGTGTCTGATGAACTGTATGCGTGGACGAGTTAACGTGGAGGCTGATCATGTGACGCTGAGTGCTTTAATAGACTATCGTCGCGAATTGTTGAATGCTAAGCGTGTGGTTATTGTGGCGTGTGGCACTTCATGGCATGCAGGCTTGATAGGTAAGCAGATTGTTGAGTCGCTGTGCCGTATCCCTGTTGAGGTGGAGTATGCTTCTGAGTTCCGTTATCGTAATCCCGTGGTTGGTAAAGGTGATATCGTGATTGCCATTTCTCAGAGTGGCGAGACCGCTGATACACTTGCTGCTGTTCAACTGGCCAAGGAGCGTGGCGCATTCATCTATGGTGTTTGTAATGCCATTGGTTCGAGCATTCCTCGTGCCACGGATACAGGTACCTATATTCACGTTGGTCCAGAAATCGGTGTGGCTTCAACCAAGGCTTTCACTGGTCAGGTAACTGTGCTTACGATGATTGCTTTAGCAATGGGTGAGGCAAAGGGTACGATTAAACGTGAAGAATATTTGAGTATAGTGAAGGGATTGAGTGAGATTCCTGCAAAGATTCAAGAAGTTTTGAAGACCAATGAGAAGGTAGCTGATCTGGCTCGTACTTTTACGTATGCCCATAACTTCCTGTATCTTGGTCGTGGCTATAGCTATCCTGTGGCACTTGAGGGTGCACTGAAGTTGAAGGAGATTTCATATATCCACGCGGAGGGTTATCCTGCCGCTGAGATGAAACACGGTCCTATTGCACTGATTGACTCAGACATGCCCGTGGTTGTTATTGCAACTCACAATGCCATGTACGAAAAGGTGCTTTCGAATATACAGGAAATCAAAGCCCGTCAAGGTAGGGTGATAGCTTTAGTTACAAAGGGTGATACAACCATCTCAAAGATTGCTGACGAGGTGATAGAATTGCCCGAGGTGATGGAATGCTTGGAGCCTTTGGTGGCTACTATACCATTGCAGCTATTAGCCTATCATGTGGCTGTTTGTAAAGGTAAGAACGTCGACCAACCAAGAAACTTGGCGAAGTCTGTTACCGTTGAATAAATTTAGGGCGATTCGTTATTAAACGTTTCGCCTTTTTTTTAAGATAATACGCAAGATAGTAATATAGGAAATGAGAGATGTAACATTAGTTCTGCAGGACGGAACAACTTTTAGAGGAAAGAGTTTTGGCTACGAGCAGCCTGTGGCTGGTGAGGTAGTCTTTAACACCGCAATGATGGGCTATCCCGAGAGTTTGACGGACCCCTCGTATGCTGGTCAGATGATGGTTCTCACCTTTCCACTGGTGGGCAACTATGGTGTACCTAAGTTCTCTTTTGAGGACAATGGTCTGCCTACCTTTATGGAGAGCGACAAAATTTATGCCTCGGCAATCATCGTGAGTGACTACAGTGCTACGGGCTATTCACACTGGAATGCCCACGAGAGTCTGGCTGACTGGCTGAAGCGCGAGAAGGTGCCTGGTATCACCGGTATAGATACTCGTGCACTGACTAAGGTGCTTCGAGAGCATGGTGTGATGATGGGTAAGTTGGTTTTTGATGGTCTTGTAAACAATGATAGTGTTGCTGATTTCTCTGCCGAGGACTATGGCAGTATCAACTGGGTGGCTCGTGTCTCTTGTAAAGACGTTCTCCGATATAATGAGGGGGCTGGCAAGAAGGTCGTTCTGGTGGACTGTGGTGTCAAGGCCAATATTATCAGGTGTCTTGTGAATCGTGGTGTCGAGGTGATTCGTGTGCCTTGGAACTATGACTACACAGAGATGGACTTTGATGGCCTGTTCCTGGCAAATGGTCCTGGCGATCCTGATATGTGTGAGGATGCCGTGAACATCATTCGTAAGCAGATGTCAATGAGTCGTAAGCCTATCTGTGGTATTTGTATGGGAAACCAGTTGTTGGCAAAGGCTGGTGGCGCTTCGATTTATAAACTGAAATATGGTCACCGTTCTCACAACCAGCCTGTACGCGAGGTGGGAACCAATCGTTGTTATGTGACCAGTCAGAATCACGGCTATGCTGTGGATGCCTCTACGTTTGGCAAAGATTGGCGTGAGTTGTTTGTGAATATGAACGATGGCTCAAATGAGGGTATTTGTCATCAGACTAACCCTTGGTTCTCCAGCCAGTTCCATCCTGAGGCTTGTTCTGGTCCTGTTGATACGGAGTTTATGTTTGACCGTTTCATTGATGCATTATAGGAAAGGTAAATAGGAAATAAGTTAATTGTAAGAAAGATGAGAGACAACAATATAAAGAAAGTGCTGCTGTTGGGTAGCGGAGCGTTGAAAATCGGTGAGGCTGGCGAGTTTGACTATAGTGGCAGTCAGGCTCTGAAGGCGCTGAAGGAAGAGGGCATCAAGACGGTACTTATCAATCCGAACATTGCGACTGTCCAGACTTCTGAAGGCGTGGCCGACCAAGTATATTTCTTGCCTGTACAGCCTTATTTCGTGGAGCGTGTCATAGAGAAGGAACGTCCCGATGGCATCTTGTTAGCCTTTGGTGGGCAGACAGCACTGAACTGCGGTGTGGAACTGTATCAGAGCGGTATACTTGAAAAATACAATGTTAAGGTGCTTGGTACGCCTGTTCAGGCTATCATTGATACTGAAGACCGCGAACTCTTCGTGAAGAAACTCGACGAGATTGGCATTAAAACAATTAAAAGTGAGGCTTGTGAGACCATCGAGCAGGCCCGTCAGGCTGCCGCCAATCTGGGGTATCCCGTCATTCTGCGTGCAGCTTATGCGTTGGGTGGCTTAGGTTCTGGTTTTTGTGATAATGAGGAGGAACTGAATAAGTTGGCCGAAAAGGCCTTTGCTTTCTCTCCCCAGGTACTGGTGGAAAAGTCGCTGAAGGGTTGGAAGGAGATTGAGTACGAGGTTGTGCGTGACCGCTATGATAATTGTATCACCGTATGTAATATGGAGAACTTCGACCCTCTGGGTATCCATACAGGTGAGAGTATTGTGATTGCCCCCTCTCAGACGCTGACTAACTCAGAGTATCACAAACTTCGTGCACTGGCCATTAAGATAATCCGACACATTGGTATTGTGGGTGAGTGTAATGTGCAATATGCTTTCGATCCCGAGAGCGAGGACTATCGTGTCATCGAGGTAAATGCTCGTCTGAGCCGTTCTTCGGCATTGGCTTCTAAGGCTACAGGCTATCCCTTGGCATTCGTGGCCGCCAAGCTTGGTATGGGATACGGGCTCTTTGAGTTGAAGAACAGTGTGACCAAGACAACGAGTGCTTTCTTTGAGCCTGCGCTCGACTATGTGGTGTGTAAGATTCCTCGTTGGGACCTGTCAAAGTTCCATGGTGTTGATAAAGAACTCGGTTCTTCGATGAAATCTGTGGGCGAGGTGATGGCTATCGGACGTACATTCGAGGAGGCCATTCAAAAGGGCTTGCGTATGATAGGACAGGGCATGCACGGATTCGTCGAGAATAAGGAACTGAAGATTAGCGATATTGATGCCGCTTTGCGAGAGCCTACGGACAAGCGTATCTTTGTCATCTCGAAGGCGATGCATATGTCAGAGTATTCTATCGACAAGATTCACGACCTTACTAAGATTGATAAGTGGTTTCTTCAGAAATTACAGCATATCATTGATATTGACGAGCGTTTGAAGAAGCAGAATATCAATACGCTTGACGCTGACCTGCTGCGTGAGGCCAAGGTATATGGCTTCACTGATTTCCAGATAGCCCGAGCACTTGGACTTGAGAATGAGAGTCGTAACATGCATCAGGCCTTGTTGTTGGTCCGTAATCGCCGAAAGCAACTGGGCATCCAGCCTGTCGTGAAGCAGATTGATACATTGGCAGCCGAGTATCCCGCTCAAACCAACTATCTGTATGTGACCTATTCAGGCGTGAGCAGCGATATTCAGTATGAGAACGATAAAAAGAGTATCATTGTGTTGGGGTCTGGTGCCTATCGCATCGGTTCGAGTGTTGAGTTCGACTGGTGTGGCGTTCAGGCCTTGAACACCATCCGTAAAGAAGGCTATCGCTCGGTAATGATTAACTATAATCCCGAGACAGTGTCAACGGACTATGATATGTGTGACCGTTTATACTTCGATGAGTTGACCTTCGAGCGTGTGATGGATATCATAGACATGGAGGCCCCTCACGGTGTCATTGTATCTACGGGTGGTCAGATTCCTAATAATCTGGCAATGTATCTTGATGAGCAGCATGTGCCCATCCTCGGTACTCAAGCAAAAGATATCGATGGCGCTGAGGACCGTGCTAAGTTCTCTCAGATGCTGAATGAACTGGGTGTGAACCAGCCTGAGTGGAGTGCGCTGACTTCTATGGACGACATCAACGCGTTTGTGGAGCGTGTGGGCTTCCCCGTACTGGTGCGTCCTTCTTATGTGCTCAGCGGTGCTGCGATGAATGTTTGCTCGAATATGGATGAACTTGAGCGCTTCCTGCAGTTGGCTGCCAACGTAAGTGAAGATCACCCTGTAGTGGTCTCTAAGTTCATCGAACATGCTAAGGAGATTGAGATGGACGCCGTTGCTAAGGATGGTGAGATTATGGCCTATGCTATTAGTGAGCATATCGAGTTTGCAGGTGTCCACTCGGGCGATGCAACTATACAGTTCCCGCCCCAGAAGTTGTATGTCGAAACAGTGCGTCGTATCAAGCGTATCTCGCGTCAGATTGCCAAGGCTCTACACATCAATGGTCCGTTCAATATCCAGTATATGGCTCGTGAGAACGATATCCTTGTTATTGAGTGTAACCTTCGCGCTTCGCGCTCGTTCCCGTTTGTCAGCAAGGTTCTGAAGCTCAATCTTATTGATTTGGCTACAAAGGTGATGCTTGGTTTGCCTGTAGAGAAACCTGAGAAGAACCTCTTTGATCTCGACTACGTGGGCATCAAGGCTTCACAGTTCTCGTTCAACCGTCTACAGAAGGCCGATCCAGTACTGGGTGTAGATATGGCCTCTACTGGTGAGGTGGGTTGTATCGGCGATAATACTGATACGGCATTGCTTAAGGCTATGCTCAGCGTGGGTCATCGTATTCCCAAAAAGACGGTGTTGTTGTCTACGGGCGGTGCAAAGCAAAAAGCAGAGATGCTGGATGCGGCTCGCATGTTGGTGAATAATGGTTACGAACTTTATGCCACAAAGGGTACCAGTCAGTATCTTTCTGACAACGGTGTCGCCAACACATTGGTATTGTGGCCCTCAGAAGAGAATGATGCGAAAAACGTCCCCTCGGCTCTAGACCTGTTGCATGCTCACAAGATTGATATGGTGGTCAATATCCCGAAGGACCTGACAACTCACGAATTGACTAATGGCTACAAGATTCGTCGTGCTGCCATCGACCTCAATGTACCTCTGATAACGAATGCTCGTTTGGCGGCTGCCTTCATTCAGGCTTTCTGTAATGTGGGCATCGAGGGTATTGGTATCAAGGCTTGGGGCGAGTATTAATCGGGTCTGAAATACAAAAAAGTACTTCTTTCCTTGTATGGATGCAAATTTATTTGTACTTTTGCATCTATACAAGGAATTTGTTTATGAAGATATATCCACTTTTGTTTGAACCGAACCTACACACTGTTGTGTGGGGAGGTGAGCGTTTGTGTCCATATAAAGGTCTGCCACAATCAATAGAACCTATTGGAGAAAGCTGGGAGGTGAGTGCCGTGCCTTCGAGTCCCAGTATCATTGCAAATGGCGAGTATGCAGGCCGCGACCTTATCTCTGTAATTGATGAACAGCCAGAGGCTATCCTTGGAAAGGCTGTCTGTGAGAAGTATCATGGTCAGTTACCCTTGCTGGTGAAATTTATTGATGCCAAGCGTGATTTGAGTATCCAAGTGCATCCAGATGATGAGATGGCGTTGCGTGAGCATGGCAAGATGGGCAAGAGTGAGATGTGGTATATTATCGATGCTCAACCAGGTAGCTTTCTCTATGCTGGTTTTAAGAAAGAGATAACCCCCGAGGAGTATAAACAGCGTATTGCCGATGGTTCTATCATCGATGTCTTGGCCCGTCATGAGGTACATGCTGGTGATGTGTTCTATCTGCCTGCCGGTCGTGTTCATGCCATTGGCAGTGGCATCCTGTTGGCTGAAGTTCAGCAGTCATCCGATGTTACCTATCGTATCTTCGATTATAATCGTCCGGGAATGGATGGGAAACCTCGCGAGTTGCATACCGACTTAGCTGCAGAGGCTCTGAATTACCATGTGGAAGAGGAGTATAGGACGCTTTATTCTGCCATCCAGAATAAGGCAAACCTCATCGTAAACTCTCCTTTCTTTAGTGTGCGTGTTACGCGTACTGAAAAAATGTTTCATCGCAACTTGCTGAAGTATGATAGTTTTGTCATAACAATGTGTATTGCTGGTCATTGTGAGTTGCGTTTCCGTCAGACAGGCGAGGTCGTGTTACTCAAAGAGGGACATAGTTGTTTAATTCCGGCTTCAATGGCTGACTATGATGTGGTGCCTCTTAATGGACAGACGCGTGTACTCGATGCTTTTATCGATAATATGGATAAGAGTCTGGTGGGACAGGTGACACGTTTCCTTCATATTTCGGCATAGGAATTATCAAGAGACTTGGATTACTCAAGGGAGAGTGGTTAATAGCTGCTCTCACTTTTTTTTGCCCATACATGAAGGCTAACTCCCGCAATAACAAAGACTAATGGGATGAAAGTGACGATATTAATAAAGGTGAAATGAAACAATTGGAGTGCTGCAAATAGCAAAACTCCAATAAAAATGAGTGCGAAGCCACCGTATTTGACGAGTAATTTCATATAAATCGTTAAATTTAGTGCAAAAGTACAAAATAATTCAGTGTTATTTATACATAATCCATTATTTTTTTGTACCTTTGCACCCGCAAATTGCAAAAATAACATTATTTAAATTTTAAAAGTAGTATGAATCAGTACGAAACCGTTTTCATTTTAACTCCCGTTTTGTCTGACGAGCAGACAAAGGAAACGGTCGCTAAGTTCAAGAAGGTTCTCACCGACAAAGGTGCTGAAATCGTGAACGAAGAGGCCTGGGGATTGAAGAAACTGGCTTACCAGATTGAGAAGAAGACCTCTGGCTTCTATTTCCTCATCGAGTTCAAGGCTGAGCCGGAAGTGATTAAAACTTTGGAGACCGCTTATCGTCGTGACGAGAAGGTGATTCGTTTCCAGACTGTTAAATTCGACAAGTTTGCTGCAGAGTATGCTGAGAAGCGTCGCAACAAGCTCGGTAAAAAAGAGGAGGCTTAAACTATGGCAGAACAGAGTGAAATCCGTTATTTGACTGCTCCTTCTATCGATACGAAGAAGAAGAAGTATTGCCGTTTCAAGAAGAGCGGTATCAAGTATATCGACTACAAGGATCCCGAGTTCTTGAAGAAGTTCCTGAACGAGCAGGGTAAGATTCTGCCCCGTCGCATCACAGGTACCTCTCTGAAGTACCAGCGTCGTGTGGCTCAGGCCGTTAAGCGTGCACGTCAGATTGCATTGCTGCCTTACGTAACCGATTTGATGAAGTAAACAAAGGAGGACGCAAGAATGGAATTGATTTTGAAAGAAGATGTTATCGGCTTGGGATTCAAGAACGATATCGTGAATGTAAAGTCTGGTTATGGCCGTAACTACCTGATTCCTCAGGGCAAGGCTGTGATTGCTTCTCCTTCTGCTAAGAAGATCCTGGCTGAGAACCTGAAGCAGCAGGCTCACAAGTTGGCTGCTCTGAAGGCTGCTGCCGAGGAGAAGGCTGCCGCTTTGAATGGCGTGGCTCTGACCATCGCTGCAAAGGTGAGCGCTACTGGTCAGCTCTACGGTTCTGTTACAAACATGACCGTTGCTGAGGAGCTCGCTAAGCTCGGCAAGGAGGTTGATCGCAAGATCATCGTCCTGAAGGATATTAAGAAGGTAGGCGATTATGTTGCAGTTGTTCGCTTCCACAAGGAGGTGAGCGCAGAGATTCCTGTAAAGGTTGTTGCTGAGGGTGCACAGCTCGAGGCTACTCCTGCTGCTGAGGCTCCCGTTGCTGAGGCTGAGGCTCCTGTTGCAGAGTAATTATGCTGTAAAGCAATTCGTTTATTATAACATTAATCCTGGTTGTTCTTTAAACAATCGGGATTTTTTTGTAGTTCACAGTTATGAGTTCATCATAGTTGAGCGAGGGGATAGGCTTGTCTTAGAACTATGCACTTTGCACTATGAACTTTGAACTTTGCATTTGAACTATATATACAAAAGCAAAGCGGATGAACCTGTGGTCCATCCGCTTGAATTTCTGTTACGCTTTCTGCGGTACTGAAATTACTCAGCAACAACTGAGTCAGCAGCCAGAGTGTCAGCAGCCAGAGTGTCAACGATAGTGGTGTCAACCTCTGCAACCTCGATAGAATCAACGGGAGCCTCTTCAGCAGCCTTGTTACCATTACCACAAGCTACGAACATAGCAGCTACAGCGAACATAAATGCAATCTTTTTCATTTCTTTGCTTTTTTAAATCTGTAAAACAATCATTTGTTAATTAAAACGTTGCAAAGGTAGGCATTTTTTTTATACGACGATACTTTTTTTTCGATTTTTTTTAGGGTGTTTTTGTAACATTTTTATAAGTTGTTGAAAATCAGCATGATAGCAAATGTTAAAAATGGTATAAATTCGACACTCAACTGAAAATCCTCCAAAAAAGGGTGTTATTTGCTATTTTTTATGTACCTTTGCGGAAACTTATAAAGATACAAAATTTATATATGATAGACACTTCGGCCTTTCAAGGCAAAACAGCTAAATATTTCACGCTTGGATGTAAGTTGAATTTCTCTGAGACTTCCACCTTTGCACAAATACTTCATGAGATGGGCGTTCGTACTGCTCAGAAGAGTGAGGCGGCCGACATCTGCTTGATAAATACTTGTTCGGTAACAGACGTTGCTGACCATAAGTGTCGGCAGGCAATTCATCGCCTGGTTCGTGAGAATCCCGACTCCTTTGTCGTAGTTACTGGCTGCTATGCCCAACTTGAGGCAGAGACTGTGAGTAAGATGGATGGAGTGAGTTTGGTGTTGGGAGCCAACGAGAAAGCTAATCTTATTCAGTTTCTGTCGGAAGCCTTTGTTAATCGTGAAAATGCTGTGAAGTTCAGTGCTCAGAAGACCAAGGATATCAAAACCTTTTCGCCTTCGTGTTCGCGAGGCAACCGCACCCGCTATTTCCTGAAGGTTCAGGACGGATGCGATTATTTCTGCACTTATTGCACCATACCTTATGCCCGCGGTTTCAGTCGTAACCCCAGTATTGCTTCTTTGGTGGGGCAAGCTCAAAATGCAGCTAAAGAAGGAGGAAAGGAAATCGTGCTGACAGGTGTTAACATTGGTGACTTTGGAAAAACAACTGGTGAGCAATTTATAGATTTGGTGAAAGCACTTGATAACGTTGAAGGTATTCAGCGTTACCGTATCAGTAGTCTTGAGCCCGATTTGTTAAGCGATGAGCTTATTGACTATTGTGCTCACGACAGCCGTGCTTTTATGCCTCATTTCCACATTCCTCTTCAGAGTGGTAGCGATATTGTGCTTAAGCTGATGCATCGTCATTATGACCGTCAACTCTTTGCTGACAAGATTATGCATATTAAGGATGTTATGCCAGACGCCTTTATCGGTGTCGATGTGATGGTAGGTTGCCGTGGCGAGACCCCCGATTGTTTCGAAGAGACCTTCGAGTTTTTGGATGCCCTTCCTGTCACGCAGTTGCATGTCTTCCCATATTCAGAGCGTCCTGGTACCTCAGCCTTGAAGATTGACTATGTCGTATCCGAGCGAGATAAGAAATTGCGCAGCAAGCGTCTCTTGGAACTATCAGATCAGAAAACCCATGATTTCTATCAGCAATTCGTTGGCACAACGATGGATGTGCTTTTAGAAAAAGCATCCCGTGGTCGTGCTATGCATGGCTTCACAAATAATTATGTTCGTGTGGAACTATCGCCTGCAGACGCCCGTCCTGAGTACGATAATCAGATTATGAAGGTGCGTTTGGGTGATTTTAATGCAGGTGGAAATGCTCTTAAGGTTGTAGGGATATGAAGAAGGTAGCTGTAGTTATCTTGAACTGGAATGGTGCCGCAATGCTCCGTCAGTATTTGCCTCAAGTGCTTGAGTATTCTCGCGATGAGGCCGATGTCTATGTGGCCGATAATGCATCGACGGACAATAGTCTCGACCTGCTGAGAACATCGTTTCCTGAAGTTAAGCTCATTGTACTAGAGCAAAATTGGGGATTTGCCGAAGGTTATAATAAAGCCCTTTCCCAAATTGATACAGAATACTACCTGTTGCTGAATAGCGATATCGAAGTGACACCACATTGGTTGACACCGCTCATCTCATTTATGGATACTCATCCTCAGGTGGCTGCTTGTCAGCCCAAGTTACATAGTATCTTTGAGCGCGATTACTTTGAGTATGCTGGTGCCTGCGGTGGTTATCTTGACCGATATGGCTATCCCTATTGCCGGGGTAGGGTGTTTGACGTGGTTGAAACGGACAAAGGACAGTATGATACCCCGGCTGAGATTCACTGGGCAACGGGTGCAGCCCTTCTTGTACGCTCGCGTATATATAAAGAGGTGGGTGGACTTGACGGACGCTTCTTTGCTCATCAGGAAGAGATTGATATGTGTTGGCGTATGCGTATTCGTGGCTATCAGATTTATTGCTTGCCTCAGAGTGTGGTCTATCATGTGGGTGGTGGAACATTACCTAAGTCGAATCCCATGAAGACTTACCTCAATTTCCGAAATAACCTGACGATGCTCTTTAAGTGTCTGCCACAGAGTGATCTTAGGCATGTGATGGCTGTAAGGTGGTTCCTAGACTATCTGGCAGCCTTTCAGACCCTTTTCCTTAAACAAGACTGGAGAGGTTTTAAGGCTATCTATCGTGCGCGTAGAGATTTCAAACGATGGAAAAAAGACTTCGAGTGTGACCGTCGTATGATTCAGCAGAGTAGGGCGGATGGTGTCAAGGACTATGTGTCTATGGTACTTCTATGGCAGTATTATGCTCGTGGACGCCATACTTTTAAGGAGTTGCCCAGGTAACTTGCTTATTCGTGGTGATAAGGTTCGCCCTTGATGATAGTACAGGCTCTGTAGAGCTGCTCGGTAAAGATCAACCGAACCATTTGGTGTGAGAACGTTAATTTCGATAGCGACAACTTTTCATTCGCCCGTTCATAGACTGCTGGCGAGAATCCATAAGGTCCCCCGATAACAAACACCAGTCGGCGGGCTTTGTTTTGCATCTGTTCAAGCCACGTAGCCATCTCGATACTCCTAAACTCCTTACCGTGTTCGTCCAATAGAACCACTGTGTCTACAGGCTGTATCTGTTTCAGAATCAGTTCACCCTCGGCTTTTTTCTGTTGTTCTTCCGTCAGGTTCTTTGTGTTTTTGAGTTCGGGAATCACAGTGATGCTAAAGGGCATATAGTGGCCTATGCGCTCTGCATAGTCGTTGATACCCGCCACGAAGTGCTTGTTCACCGTGCGTCCCACAAGAATCAGGTTAGTCTTCATATTCTTTCTTTCGTTTTGGATTCATGGGAAACCATCCTCGTTTTACGCGCTTTCGTTGCTCAAACAACTCACCGATGGTCCATAGTGCCGATGCTCCCACGACGCCAGTGAGAGCCGATATGATGTCGTTGCTGATAAACAAGGCCGCGCCAATGCAGACAATGCCCAGCAGGAGAAAAATCCACCAGAACCGTGTGCCCGTGTGGTATTCTGTTTTGATGACTATAGGATGGAAGATGCCGATAACCAGAAAAGTGGTGATAGCAATGATGATGCCCGTAAAATACATAAATCTGCTTTTTTTTATATTGGTTTGCAAAGTTACTAATTTTTTTTGATAAGCTTGCAGGGCTATCGGGATTTTTTTTGTACCTTTGCAACTCGAAACGAAAACTTAAGAAAAGACATACATATATGGGAAAAGTAATCTTGACGGGCGACCGTCCTACTGGTAAGTTGCATCTGGGTCATTTTGTGGGCTCGTTGCGCCGTCGTGTGGAACTGCAGAATGCAGGTGACTATGACAGGATGTTTGTATTTATGGCCGACGTTCAGGCCCTGACCGATAATGCAGACAATCCCGAGAAGATACGTAACAGCGTTACGCAAGTAGCCCTCGACTATCTAGCCGCCGGACTTGATCCTCAGAAGTGTACTCTGTTTATTCAGAGCGGCATTCCTGAGTTGGCAGAACTTACCACCTATCTGATGAACCTCATTACTGTGAGCCGTGTTCAGCGTAATCCCACCGTTAAGACTGAGATTAAAATGCGTGGTTTTGGAGGTGAGAGTATTCCTTTGGGTTTCTTCTGTTACCCCGTTTCGCAGGCTGCCGATATCACCCTTTTCAAGGCCACAACCGTTCCTGCCGGTGAAGATCAGGAGCCTATGCTTGAGGTTACCCGTGAGTTGGTTAATCGCTTTAACAATACCTACGGTCCCGTCTTGGTAGAGCCTAACATCATGTTGCCAGAGAACCTTACAGCACGCCGTCTCCCTGGTACCGATGGCAAGGAGAAAATGTCTAAGTCGCTAGGTAACTGTATCTATCTCTCCGACACAGCCGACGAGGTATGGCAGAAGGTGCGCTCTATGTATACCGATCCTACCCATCTCAATGTCTCGGATCCCGGCCATGTGGAGGGTAATGCTGTGTTCACATACCTCGATGCATTCTCTACCGATGCTGACTTCCAGAACTTCTGGCCCGAGTACCAGAATCTTGATGAACTCAAGGAGCACTATACCCGTGGTGGTTTAGGTGATATGAAGTGTAAGAAGTTCCTTAACGAGGTGCTGAATCAGTATCTGGAACCCATGCGCCAGCGTCGTGCCGAGCTTGAGAAGGATATCCCAGAGATTTACAATATCTTAAAGAAGGGTACTGAGGCTGCTCGCGAGGTAGGTGCTCAGACCATGAGCGAGGTACGCAAGGCTATGCAGATTGACTACTTTGGTTAATCTTTAGAAGTAATATAAAAAACAAGTCGTAAGCTTGAGTATCCGAGGATAACTGCTCGGGGTGTCGAAGCTTACGACTTGTTTTTTATGAGTGACGTCTGTTAGTCGAAGAAGCCGGGCTGCTTATAAGGGATGCCCAACTCGCGGTCAACGGTGGCTAGTATGCCTTGCACCTGACCCATGGCAAACATGCGGCCTAATAGGGTATATCCAGCGTTATGTCCGTGACTGCTTTCGTCCATGATACCACCAGGCTCGTCGGTGAAGGTCATGCCGTGGTCTACACGCATGGGTAACTCGGGATTCTCTTTCTCAAAAATTCTGCACAGTTCGATGAGGTCGGCACGTCCGCCTAGATGGCTAGCTTCGGTAAAGTCGCCGTTGGGGAAAATGTGACATGAACGCAGGTGAACGAAATGGGTGCGTGAGGCGAACTTCTTAGCAAGATCTACCACGTTATTATATGCGCCTGCTGATAGAGAACCAGCACAGAATGTGAGGCCGTTATGCTTATTGGGTACGGCATCGAGGAACCACTGAATATCCTCTTCGGTACGTACGATGCGTGGCAAACCAAGAATCTCGATAGGGGGGTCGTCAGGGTGTACACACATGTTCATGTTGCACTCTTCGCAAACTGGCATAATGGCCTCGAGGAAATATTTCATATTTTCTCGTAACTGCTTCTTGTTTATGCCTTTATACAGATCGAGGAACTCTCTGAATTTCTGGATGGGAGCCTCGTCGTTCTCGCTGAAGTTACCACTTACAAAACCTTGTGTCTTGATGACGATATTCTCAACCAATTTGTGATCTTTCTCGGGTGTCATTGTCTTGGCCAGTTCGTCACATTCTGCAATCACGCTGCGGTCTTTTCCCCATCCTTCAGGGAACTTGAACTGTTCCCATTCTTCACGTGCGCCAGGACGTTTTAAGATATAGATGTCGAAATAGGCAAACTCGGCATAGTTGAAGTAAAGGTTTGTGGCACCGTTTGGGTTGTCGTGAAAAAGGTCCGTGCGAGCCCAGTCCAATACGGGCATAAAGTTGTAGCAGATGCAGTGGATACCCTCAGCAGCCAGATTACGCAGGCTTTCCTTGTAGACCTCAATCTGATGGTCGCGGTCAGGGCCACCGTACTTAATGGTTTCAACCACGGGTAATGACTCTACCACGCTCCAGCGCATGCCGTAGCTCTCAATATATTCTCGCAGTTCGTGAATCTTTTCACGAGTCCAAACCTCGCCAAGGGGTACATCGTGTAGGGCGGTGACGATACCCTCAACACCAATCTGTCTCAGTTGTGCAAGAGTGATCTTGTCTTTCTTGCCAAACCATCTCCATGTTCTTTCCATATTTGTCTTTTTTAAGTTAGAATTTCAAATTGCGTGCAAAGATAGTGAAAAATTTGGTTGTTACAAAATATTTTCGTACCTTTGCACGTCAAAAATAAAATAAGTACTTATAATATATGACGAAGAGATTTGCCGAACATAACGGTTTGAACCTGACGCAGGTAAACAATGAAATTCTAGAAAAGTGGATGAAAGAAGATATCTTTCATCGCAGCATTGACGAGCGCGAGGGATGTCCTCAGTTCGTTTTCTTTGAGGGTCCTCCCTCGGCAAACGGTCATCCTGGCATTCATCACGTGCTGGGTCGTTCATTGAAGGATACCTTCAATCGCTATAAGACCATGCAGGGCTTTCAAGTAAAGCGTAAGGCTGGCTGGGATACCCATGGACTGCCCGTAGAGCTAGGCGTTGAGAAAGAGTTGGGTATAACAAAGGCTGATATTGATAATAAAGAGAGCGAGAAGTATATTTCGACTGAGGACTACAATAAGAAGTGCCGTGAGAATGTGATGAAGTTTACCGCTGAATGGCGTGAACTCACAGAGCGCATGGGCTATTTCGTGGACCTCGACAATCCTTATATTACATATGACAATAAGTATATCGAGACCTTGTGGTATCTGCTGAAGCAGTTCTACAACAAGGGTCTGCTCTATAAGGGCTACACCATTCAGCCTTATAGTCCCGCTGCTGGTACAGGTCTTTCGTCTCACGAGTTGAATCAGCCAGGTTGCTATCGTGACGTAAAGGATACTACCTGCACGGCTCTGTTTAAGGTAAAGTTGAGCGATGATCATCCTGAATTTGAGGCGTTCAATGAGAAGTGGGGTACTCCTTATTTCATGGCTTGGACCACCACGCCTTGGACACTTGCTGCCAATAGCGCTCTTTGTGTGGGTCCCAAGATAGACTATGTGGCTCTGGAAACCTATAACCCCTATACAGCAGAGAAGATTACTGTTGTGATGGCTGAGGCACGCGTGCCGGCCTATTTCGATACCGCTGCTGAGATTACAGATGGCGGCGAGATGCCCGAATACAAGAAGGGTGAGAAATTCCTGCCTTACCGCGTGGTGGCTCGTTATAAGGGAACCGGACTGGTGGGTATGGAATACGAGCAGCTTCTACCCATGATCAAGCCTATGGGTGATGCATTCAAGGTGATTCCTGGTGATTATGTGACCACTGAGGATGGTGCAGGTATCGTGCACATCGCGCCTAATTTTGGTGCTGACGATGCTTTTGTAGCTAAGAAGGCAGGCATCTGCCCCATTGTGCTTATTGATAAGAAGGGTAATGAGCGTCCTGTGGTAGATCTGCAGGGTAAGTACTTTGTTACCGAAGACCTCGATGCTGACTTCGTAAGCAAATATGTTGATGTTGAGAAATGGAATAAGTATGCTGGTCGCTACGTGAAGAATGCATACGATGAGAATCTCACCGATAAGGATGAAACTTTGGACATTTCTATTTGCATGGACCTGAAGGCTGAAGGTAAAGCCTTTAAGATAGAGAAGCACCTGCACAACTATCCCCACTGTTGGCGTACTGACAAACCTGTGCTCTATTATCCCTTGGATTCTTGGTTTATTAAGAGCTCTGCCTGCAAGGAGCGCATGAGTAAACTTAATACCACTATTGGTTGGCATCCCGAGTCAACGGGTACAGGCCGTTTTGGCAACTGGCTGGACAACCTGAACGACTGGAACCTCTCGCGTTCACGTTTCTGGGGAACCCCCTTGCCCATTTGGCGTAGTGAGGATGGTGAGGAGAAATGCATCGGTAGTCTCGAGGAACTCTACGCAGAGATAGAGAAGGCTGTGGCTGCAGGCGTGATGGCCTCTAACCCATTGAAGGATAAAGGCTTCGTGCCTGGCGATATGTCGAAGGAGAACTACGACAAGATTGATATGCACCGTCCCTATGTGGACTATATTGTGTTGGTGAGCGACAGCGGTAAGCCCATGAAGCGTGAGAGCGATCTCATTGACGTGTGGTTTGACTCAGGTTCAATGCCTTATGCTCAGATTCACTATCCCTTTGAGAACAAGGAACTTATTGATAATAACAAGGCTTTCCCCGCCGATTTTATTAACGAGGGTGTCGACCAGACCCGCGGTTGGTTCTTCACACTTCACGCCATTGCTACGATGATTTTCGACTCAGTGGCCTTTAAGAATGTCATCTCTACCGGTCTTGTGCTTGATGCCAAGGGCAACAAGATGTCTAAGCACGTGGGTAATGTGATTAATCCTTTCGAGATGATTGATAAGTATGGTTCTGACGCTGTGCGTTTCTATATGATTACCAACTCAGAGCCATGGGACAATCTGAAGTTTGATCCAGAGGGCGTCGCTGAAATCAGCCGTAAGTTCTTTGGTACCTTATATAATACATACTCGCTCTTCGCCATGTATGCCAACGTGGATGACTTTGATCCAGAGGCTCCGCAGATTCCTGTGGATCAGCGTCCTGAGTTTGACCGTTGGATTCTTTCGTGCCTGAACTCGCTGGTCAAAGGTGTTGAGGAAGAGATGAACGGTTATGATCCCACACGTGCCGGTCGACTCATTGACAAGTTTGTGGATGAAGATCTCTCAAACTGGTATGTACGTTTGAACAAGAAGCGTTTCTGGGGTAAGGAGATGGATGAGGATAAGTTGTCGGCCTATCAGACGCTCTATGAGTGCTTGATGACTGTTTCTAAGTTGCTCGCACCGTTTGCTCCTTTCTTTGCTGACCGTATCTACTGCGATATGGGTGGTCAGATGGACAGCGTGCACTTGGAGAAGTTCCCCGTGGCTAACCTTGCTTTGGTCAACACCGACCTCGAGCAGCGTATGGAGATTGCTCAGCGCATCACTACCATTGTTCTAGCTTTGCGTCGTAAGGAGAGTCTTAAGGTGAAGCAGCCTTTGCAGACGTTGATGATTCCTCCTGTGGATGATGCTCAGCGTCAGGCCATCGAGAGTGTGAAGCAGATTTTCCTTCAGGAGGTAAATGTGAAGGATGTGAAATTCGTTGAGGGACAAGGTATTTTGGTTAAAAAGGTTAAGTGTAACTTCCGTACAATGGGTAAGAAGTTCGGTAAGTTGATGAAGGGTGTAGCCGCTCAGATGGATGCCCTTACTCAGGAGCAGATTGCCCAGTTGGAGAAAGATAGTGTTATCACTATCAACGTGGAAGGTCAAGACCTGACCGTTGAGGCTGCTGATGTTGATATCATCAGCGAGGATATTCCTGGATGGCTCGTTGGCAATGAGGGTAACCTCACTGTAGCTCTTGATATCACTCTGACAGATGACCTTCGCAACGAGGGTATGGCTCGCGAATTGGTGAACCGTATACAGAATATCCGAAAGAAGAGCGGATTGGAAATCACGGACCGTATCCGTGTGCAGATAGAACCCAACGAGGCTGCAACGAAGGCTGTAGAGGCCTTTGGTGACTATATTGCCCGTCAGGTACTGGCTGATGAGATTAAACTCGAGGCCAACGAGGGGCAGTCTGTAGAATTTGATGAATTTAAACTCAATATCAATATTACTAAATCTTAAGACTTATGGCGGAGAAAACACGCTATACTGACGAGGAGCTCGAGGAGTTCCGTCAGATAATTAACGAGAAGTTGGCTTTGGCCAAACGCGACTATGACCTGATGATGGCTTCGCTGACCAATCAGGACTCTAACGACGTTGATGATACATCACCCACCTATAAAGCATTGGAGGAGGGTAGTGCCACTCAGTCAAAGGAAGACCTGATTCAGTTTGCTGCGCGTCAACAGAAGTTTATTCAGGGTCTCAAGGCAGCTCTGGTACGCATTGAGAATAAAACCTATGGCATCGATCGCATCACAGGAAAGCTTATTCCTGCCGAGCGTTTGCGTGCTGTACCTCATGCTACGTTGAGCGTTGAGTCTAAACAATTGGAGAAGAAACTGAAGTGAGCAACACGAAAGTGCAATTGTCTAACGGAAAGATGGCGGTGCTGGTTATCGCCATCATTCTGTTATTTGACCAGATTGTCAAGATCTGGGTGAAGACCAATATGTGTATTGGCGAGACGGCGGTGCAGTGGGAAGCCTTGAATATTACTTGGTTTCGCATGACGTTTCTCGAGAACAACGGTGCCGCTGGTGGCCTTCAATTGTTTGGCAGCAAGGTTTTTCTTACCCTGTTCCGCTTAATAGCTATAGGTTTCGTGGGCTATTATATGTGGAAAATCACCAAGCGTGAGGAGGCAGTCCGTAAAGGCTTCTTTTTCTCGCTGGCTTTGATTTTGGCAGGAGCAGCTGGCAATTTGATTGATTGCTTGTTTTATGGACTTTGTTTTACGGTGTCAACGGGCTTCGATGTCAGCCAGTTTGTAGGCTTTGCTGGAGAGGGTCATTATGCTGGATTTCTGGAGGGTCGTGTGGTAGACATGTTTGAAATGCCGTTTACGTTCATCTGGAACATTGCCGATGCAGCCATTACTATTGGTGTGGCCTTGCTGTTTCTTTTTTACAGAAAAGATTTGAATAGCCTTTTATCTAAGAAATAGTGACTAAGTCTTGGGGCATTATAATAGGTATTGCTCTGCTGATAGCATCCTGTAAGCCGGGAACGCCCAGTGAGTTTATCCAGCCTGACGATATGGAGGACATCTTGGTGGACTACCATATGGCTAGGGCCATGGCTAATCGTGAGGGAGGTTCCTTTGAGGAATCTAACTATCGTCAGGCACTCTATATCGAGTCCGTACTCCAGAAGCATGGTTATACGAAAGCCGAGTTTGACTCGTCGCTAGTATATTATTATACGCGTGCCGACCGTTTTGCGGACATCTATCAGCGTGTGGCCGAGCGATTGGAGGAGAAAGCTCTGTTGTTGGGTGCTACTGAGGGTGAGATTGGTAAGTATGCTTCACTCAATGCCAATGGCGACACCGCTGATATTTGGGCCGAGCGTACAGCATTGGCAATGATGCCAGTGCCGCCGTATAACCATTGGGATTTTAAGATTGACGTTGATACAGCGTTCAAGCAGGGTGATAGCTTCCTGATGCAGTTCATGTCTGATTATATGTATCAGGATGGTGTGCGTGAGGGCCATCTATATCTGGCTGTGACCTATGATAATGATACCACCATCAGTCGCAATGTCAGATTTATTAGCACAGGCTATAATCAGTTGCGTGTGCCAGAATTTGATAATCATCGGGTGAAGCGTATGTGTGGCTTTTTCTATCTGGGTGATGGTGCAAATAGATCATCGACTACGAGGTTATTGTTTCTGAACAATATTCAGTTAATCAGATTCCACAAGAGAAATGAGGAGAGTCAGGAGGGTGGCGGCACACCATTTATTGAAGAACGGTCAGACAGTTTCAGACCTCTGCGTCGTTGAGGTGCAGGATGGTCTTGTTATGAATTGGTTTCCGCTGACCCATGAGATTGAACATACCGAATGGCTGGGCGGAGATATCGTCTTGAAGATAGATACTAACGGAGGGCTTCGTGCCTTTCATAACGATATAATGATAGAATAGAACTAAAACCTTTTGGATTATGAATATCAAAGTTCGTTTGGCAGTGATGAACTTCTTGGAGTTCGCTGTGTGGGGAGCCTACCTCACTTGTATGGGTAACTATCTTGGAGTTGCCGGCTTAGGAGACAAGATATCATGGTTTTACGCCATTCAAGGCATCGTAAGCATCTTTATGCCTACGCTCATGGGTATTGTGGCCGATAAATATATCCAGCCACAGCGTCTGTTGGGTCTCTGTCATCTGTTGGCAGGTGGTTTCATGCTGAGTTGTTGGTGGATGGGTATGCAGGTTGGCTTTGGCAATGAGTTGCAAGACAAGTCAACGTTTATCCTGCTCTATACGCTTAGTGTGGCTTTCTTCATGCCTACTATTGCGCTGTCTAATACGGCTGCGTTCTGTATCCTCAAGAAGAACGGTATGGACACCGTTCGTGATTTCCCGCCCATTCGTGTGTTGGGAACCGTTGGTTTCATTGCCACGATGTGGTTTGTTAACTGTGCCTACTATGACGATGGCTTCGGTTTTACGTTGGCTGATAATGCCCATAAGTTCCAATACACTTATATGCAGTTCTTTGTGTCGGGCTTGTTGAGTTTGGTACTCTGTGCTTATTGTTTCTCGTTGCCCGAGTGTAAGATTGAGAAGCATGAGAAAAAAGTGTCTCTCATGGAAACATTGGGACTCAATGCCTTCAGGCTGTTCAAGCGCAAGCAGATGGCGATGTTTTTCATCTTCTCGGCTTTGCTGGGCATGTGTTTGCAGGTGACCAACGGCTATGCGGGTCCATTCATCACCAGTTTTAAGGGTATGCCTGAGTTTGCTGATACCTTTGCCGCCAATAATGCCACGCTGCTGACATCTATTTCGCAGATTAGTGAAGCACTTTGCATTTTGATGATTCCGTTCTTCCTGAAGCGCTTCGGCATCAAGGTGGTGATGCTCATGTCTATGTTTGCATGGGTATTCCGCTTTGGTTTCTTTGGTGTGGGAGACCCTGCCATGCCTGGCGTTCTCTTCTTTATCCTGTCGTGCATCGTCTATGGTGTGGCTTTCGATTTCTTCAATGTGTCTGGTGGCATCTTTGTCGATCAGGAATGCGAGCCATCTATCAAGGCTTCGGCTCAGGGTCTGTTTATGATGATGACCAACGGTCTTGGTGCTACTATCGGAACGCTTGCTGCGGGTGAGATTGTGAACAAGTATTGCCAATGGGAAGGTGGCTTTCTGGAAGGTGACTGGCAGACCTGCTGGTTTATCTTCGCTGGTTTTGCACTGGTGGTTGGTATTGCCTTTATGCTGGTGTTCAATCCAGAAAAGAAGTAATAGTCTTGAGATGTTCCTCAGATAATATGAAGTGATTCTGGGGGCTCTGCAGAGAATTTGAAAATAGGAAAACGAGATTAACGAGATGAAGGAAACGAGATATTTCTTTGTTCCTGATGCGCGAAACCGCGGTGAACTGCCTGACGATGAGGCTGTTCATGCTGTGCGTGTACTGCGTCTGACGGCTGGTGACGAGATGATGCTGATGGACGGCGAAGGTTCGTTCTATCGTGCTCAGGTGACGCTGGCCACTCAAAAACGCTGTCTCTATGATATTGTTGATACGTTGCCCCAAGAGCGTCAGTGGCAGGGAAATGTGCACTTGGCTATCGCACCCACGAAATTGATGGAACGCATTGAGTGGATGACCGAGAAGGCTGTAGAGGTGGGTATCGATGAATTGTCTTTCCTTGATTGCCAATTTTCTGAGCGCCGTTCGCTTAAGCTTCCTCGTATCGAGAAGATTGCCGTCTCCGCAGTCAAGCAGAGTCGTAAGGCCTATATGCCCCAGTTGAACGACCTGACGCCCTTCAAGACCTTTATTGACCAGCATCGTGAGGGCCGTCGCTATATTGCCCATTGCTATAACGAGGTGCCTCGTGTGAACCTCTTTGACGAGCTTCGTAAGGGTGGGGCAGAAGAGGATGCATTGGTGTTGATAGGTCCGGAGGGAGATTTCTCTATAGATGAGGTAAAGATGGCCGTTGCGGCTGGTTTCGTCTCTGTGGACCTGGGTAAAAGCCGACTTCGTACAGAGACTGCGGGTCTGTCGGCTGTGATGATGATGCAGTTGTCGAAACAATGAAATTACGCTGCTGAGTTGTAATGCCATAGTTGGTAGCTGAGCAGTAATATGCTAGAATCGAAATGAGAATGATTAGAAAATATCTTCTTGCAATGGTATGTTGCTTGCCGATTGCCAGTATGGCTCAGCAGGCTGACTTGAGCATCCGCGATGCGCTGAAGTTGATGCCCGATTCGCTGGTGCCTTATCTCACCGTGAACAATCGTCTGGACATGATTGACTTTATGGATGCCAAGATGAAAGCGGCTGTTGACAATGCCTTGACGGGTGAGACGGAAATGATTTATCTTTCTGACGACTCACTGGCTATCAAGATGAGCGAGGCGAGTCTGTTGACGATGAAGGTCGTGAAACAAGATACAACATCGGTCATTGTGTTGCATCGTACCTATTATACAAAGGGAAACCAACATGAGACGGTCACTCAGACCTTTGACTCATATTGGCTTCCCTTATCTAAGCCCGTCGTCGAATCTACGTTGTTGAGGCGCGACGACGAAATTCGTAATTTACCTCACTTCTGATTGCCCTGTCTGTTGCCGCCACCGGGCCAGCGCCATTGCTGGTTCTGATTGCCCTGATTCTGTTGGTTCATCTGTGGCATCTGTGTGTTGGGTCTGTTGAATCGTCGCAACATTCGGCGGTGGAAACGATCCTCAGCCTGCAGAACCTCATAGAGTTTTGAGGCAGGCATGATTTCCAGGAACTTTTCGTGATAACATTGCTGAATGCGCTTCAGTTCCAAGTCGATGGCGTCACGCTCGCGAATGGCCTTCAGGCATGAACTCTCGTCGTGAGGGCGCTGCATGCCCAGAATGCGCTGTTTTTCATAGATAGCGCGCTGTTTTCCTTGCATTTCCTTGTAGATGGGGAAGAATTTCGTGGCCTCCTGTGGCGTGAGTTTAGCCTGTGAGGTGATGAATTCATGCAGTTCAGCGTCAAACTTCTCTGGCGAGAACTTCTGCTGATTCTGTGCCCCAATGTTCAGTGTGAACATCAGCGAAATGAGGAGATAGATTAGTTTCTTCTTCATACTCTTTCATTTTACGTGTCGGTCAGCCGACGTGCTTTACACATCTGCCGGCAGGCCATGTTTACATGTCTGCCAGCAGGCTTGCATAGATGTCGTCATTGTCGAGCATAGCATAGTCTGTTGCCTCGTCGATATACGCGTCGCTATAGCTATGAACAGTGACGATGTTACTCTGGAGTTGTGGTGTTTCAGTCGTCTGTTTATTAAGGTGTTGGTATGTAGCTACACCAAAGACGGCGATGCACGTACAAGCAGCAGCATAGAACAGCGGTCTGAGGCTGCGCAGAATGGCTCTCTTGGCTGGCTTGATCTCGTGAATCTGAGCTGTCTGCGTGCTTTCCTCAGGGATATTCTGCATAATCTGCTCAGTCAGTTGATCGAAGTAGCCACTGGGCACCGTGAACGGGTTCCTCTTGCCCATTTTGCTTTCTATCAATACTTCTTCGTTCATCATATCCTTAAATGTTTATTGTTTAGACGTTTATATGTATAAATGGTTTAATCATTCCGCTTAAAAAATTCAGAGATTTTTTTCACGGCTATGTGATATGAGGCTTTCAGTCCACCTTCCGAGGTTCCGAGTATCTTGCTGATTTCGCTGTATTTCATCTCGTCATAGTAGCGCAGCATGAATACTGTCTTCTGTACATCGGGTAGCTGTGCGATGGCTTCCTGCAGTTGTGCTTCAGTCTCGTCGCCATCGAAATAGTTGTCGGCCATGAGTTGGTTGGCGAGTCCCAGTTCTTCGTCATCCGTGCTTTGCAGCGGGTGGTTTTTCTGTTTGCGTGTAAAGTCGAGAGCTTCGTTGATGGCAATGCGTGATAGCCATGTAAACAGTTTCGAGTCACCTTTAAAGGTGTCTAGTGAAGTCCATGCCTTCATGAACGCATTTTGCAGCACATCATTACTGTCTTCATGAGTCAGTACGATGCGACGTACCTGCCAATACAACTGTTCGCTGTATTGTCTGACCATCATTTCGAATCCTCTTCTTCGTGTGGTCTGATTCTTGATGAGCTCTTTCAAACGCTCGTCATCATGCTGTTGCATCTCTTATTGATGGACGTTTTTCGGCAGGAATGGTTTAATTGCTTTGATAATCTGGATATCGTATTCATAGCGATCGGGCCAGGTTTCAAACTCTCCTGTTTCTGGATTAGGGTAATAAGTGTAATAGTCTATAGACAGCGGTATGTTGGGCTTCACGTATGCCAGATTAATCAGGCGTATGGGGTCCTCGCTGTGTTCTTCGTTATGTTCCTTGAGGTATTTGATGCCCTGTTCGGTTTCGGGCTTCATGTCGATGGACAGGCGTATTTTGTCGAGCATCCACTCGTCGGGTTTGTTGAGCACGAAGAGTAATAAGTTGAACGGTCGTTGCACGCGCACGCACCCGTGGGAGATGGTGCGTCGATCCCTATCGAAGGCACCGTGGTTGTTGGTGTCGTGTAGATAGACGTCAAATTGGTTTTTGAATCGGAAGATGATGCGTCCCAGTGAGTTGCTTTTTCCGCTGTGCTGAGCCACGCGATAGTCTCCGCTGCGCAGTTGGCGTGTGGTGATGACCTTCGGGCTGATGGTGTCTCCCGTGTTGCGGTTGACGATGAAGTAGTCGTTGCGTGCAAAGTAGGTCGAGTCTCCGGCATGGGCGCTCACCTCGTCGCGCAGGATAGAACTGGGGATGTTCCATTCGGGATTGAACTGCATGTAGCTGATTTGGCTTTCCAGCAGTGGTGTCTTGGTCTTCCATGCTCCGCAGCAGATGCGCATCGTGAGGATGCTGTCGGGGCAGATGGCCCACAGCTGCTGGGCGGGAATGTTGACGAAGATATGCTTGTCGTTGGGCTCTACGGTCTGGATGTGACGCCAGCGCAGACGCTCCATGTTGCTCAGTATGCGTTCGCGGTTGGTGCCTGTCGAGTCGTTTTTGAGTTCCTGCTTCAGGCGTGCGTAGATTGGGTGTCGCGACTCCAGGCTCTGCAGATAGGCTGTGGGGTCGTCATCGGCGGCATGCTTCAGTGCTGTTGCCAGGAAGTTGTCGTCGGCCTTTTCGAGGTCAATGTCGTAGATGATGCGATATCCACCTTCCTTGCGCGGGTCGAGTTTGTTGAGCATGCGATGTGGGTTGGTGAATCCATAGCGTTGTCCCTGAGCATAGCGCAGATATGCCTTGGTGAGGTGGTATTCCAGGGTGGCCATTGTCTCTGTGGCGCTCACGTGGGTGGAATCGAAGTCCATCTGACGCAGGTGAGTGACTTCCGTCTGGATGTCGTCGGTGAAAAATGCTTGGGGAGTGAAGCCCATCTCGGTGGCTTTCTTTTTGAAGAAATCGGTCAGCAGGTCGGCTTTGGCTATGAAGTCCATATCGTCTGACAGCCAAAACCATTTGCCGTTATCTTTATAATACTGATTGACTTTTTTGTCGGTGGTCAGCGAGTCGCGTTTGGACACGACGAAATGCTGCAGCCATTGCTGCGCATGGGTGAGACTATCAGAAAATAATTGCTGTCGCTGGTTGGCTAAGGCCTCTTCTTCTGGCGAGACGCTATGCCATAGGCACGAGTTGAGCGTGCCGAGCATCAAGAGTCCGGATAAGAGGGTTAGCGCAAAGTGACCTTGCGTACTGTTTTTCCAACTTTCAGAATGTAACATCCTTTGGCCAGGTTGAGTTCAATGCGCTGTGAAGGTCCTTCGATTTTGTAGGCTGCGATGGCCTTGCCCGTGAGTGACATGATTTCAAGCGTCATGCCTTGGGCGTCTTGTACGGTTACGCTCTTATTCTGAATCTTTATAGTGGGGGCATTCTCCTCAACTTGCTCAGCGATGCCCAGTTCGGTAACCATGTTCGCAGCGGCGTTGGCTGGAACACTCATTCCGAGTAGCATTGCGGTGGCTATTATGAGTAGTTTCTTTTGCATAAGCGTTTCCATTAATCTATTTGGTGGCAAAGATAAGGAAAATCCTTGAAAACTCCAAAATATTTTCTCTTTTTTTTCTTTTTACACGTCAAAAACCTTCATTTCGGCCGTCAGATGGGCGTTTTGGAAGACTTCCTTGGCCTCGTTGAGCAGGATGTTTTCGTCGACGTATCGGGCGCTGAAATGGCCCAGCAGTAATTTACCTACATGGGCGTCGCGTGCCACGGTGGCTGCCTGTCGTGCTGTGCTGTGGAAGTATTTTTTTGCACCGTCCTCCTTGTCGCTGGCATAGGTGCTCTCGTGATAGAGTGTGTTGATACCTTCGAGCAGCGTGTGCAGCTGGGGCATGTAGCGGGTGTCTGAGCAATAGGCATAGGCACGCGGCGTGTCGGCAGGCGTCACCAGTCGTTCGTGTGGAATCTCGGTGCCGTCGGGCAGTGTGTAGCCCTGTCCAGCCTTGATGTTGTTGATTTGCGAGAGTGGTATGCCATACATGTCGATCATTTCGCGGCGTATGTGGGGCTGTGTGGGTTTTTCGCGGAACAGGAAGCCGGCGCAGGGCATGCGGTGGTCCAGGGGGATGGACTCGACGCTAAGCGAGCGGTCTTCGTAGATGACCTGATGCTTGGTGGTGTCAACGGCGTGGAATTCGATTTTATAGCCGATGTCGTAGTTGAAGAAGAGGTCGAGCTGTGCCTTGAGCATTGGTTCCAGTTCGGCTGGTGCATGCACGTGGATGGTGGCTGTTCGTCCCAGTAGCCCGAAGGTGGACAGCAGTCCGATGAGTCCGAAGCAGTGGTCGCCGTGGAGGTGAGAGATGAAGATGTGCCCCACCTTCTCGAACGATAGTCCCGAGCGTCTCAGCTGTAGTTGTGCGCCTTCGCCGCAGTCCACCATAAACAATTTGCCTCGACACTCTACCACCTGCATTGATGGCAGATGGCGTGTGGTGGGCAGGGCGCTGCCGCAGCCCAGTATATGTACGCGAAATGGTTCCATTCTTGGTGTTCAGGGATTTTGAGTGCCTGTGTGGGCGTTCTTAGATTTTATAGTCGCTTTCGTCTCCCGGGTCATAGTTGACGCCGTCCTGATATTCTTCTTCATAGACGGGATGCGAGTATTCGTAGGTCTCTTCGTCGCCTGAGATGACGAGTGAGTCGGGTGTCAGTTTGACGATATCATAGACCATAAACTCCTCGAGGTCGATGCCGTCCTCTCGTGTGGCCTGAATCTGCAACTTTCCGTTGAAAATTCGCCACGACTTATAGACGATGCTGCTCTGGTCGATGCTCTCTGCCAGTCCGCCGCGCAGGATGCGGATGCCCGTTTCCGAGCTGCCGTCGATGGGGTTTGGCATGACCCAGTCGCCGTGAAGGATTGACTTGTTGATGACCAGTGTGGCCTCGGTCGTGTCTTTGTTGACCAGAATTGCGAGTTCGTCGCCCACGGCATAGCCACCGTAAACCTTGTTAAGGTCACGCGCTCTGGTGACGCTGACGGTGATGGTGTCGCCCGTGTCGGTGATCAGTTGCAGGGTGTTCATGGCCGACCCTTCGCCACAGAATCCGTAGATGGTCGAGTCGCGATAGGCGTATTCTGTATCGTCTTGGTTGTCGTTTTGCGAATATTGCTGTTTTGGCGTACTGTTACAGGCTGCCAGCATAGCTATGGCGCTGAAGGCAAAAAGTAGTTTCTTTATCATTTTTTTTCTGTTGTTGTTGGTTTATTGTTCTTGGTGGTCTTTTTCGGCCTGTTTGGCCTCGTTCCACAGGGCGTCCATCTCCTCGAGTGTCATCTCTGTGAGCGGTTTGCCGGCCTTGATGGAGTGCTCTTCGATGTAGTTGAAGCGGCTGATAAACTTGCGGTTGGTGCGCTCCAGAGCGTTGTCGGGGTTCAGGTGATAGAGTCGTGCGGCATTGATAACCGAGAAGAGGAAGTCGCCCAGTTCGTTGGTAGATGTCTCCTTGTCCTCGCGTGCCAGCTCGGCTTCCAGTTCGTTGAGCTCCTCGCGTACTTTCTGCCACACGTCCTCGCGCTTCTGCCAGTCGAATCCCACGTTGCGTGCCTTGTCCTGGATGCGGTAGGCCTTGATGAGCGATGGCAGGGCTGCGGGCACGCCCGAGAGTACACTCTTGTTGCCGTCCTTCTCCTTCAGTTTTATCTGCTCCCAGTTCTGCAGCACCTGTTCCGACGTCTTGGCGTTGGCAAACTCGCGCTCGCTGTTGTCTTCGCCGTAGGGCAGGGGCTTGGGTTCTGGTGCGCCCACCTGCGAGGGGTGGTATATATGCGGGTGTCGGAAGATCAGTTTGTCGGCCTGTCGGTTCAGCACGTCGGCCATATCAAACTCTCCCTTTTCAGCGCCAATCTTGGCGTAGAAGCACACATGCATCAGCACGTCGCCCAGTTCTTTCATAATCTCGTGCTGGTCGTCTCGGCTCAGCGCGTCGCAGAGTTCGAAGGTCTCTTCTATGGTGTTCGGCCTCAGGCTCTCGTTGGTTTGCTTTTTGTCCCACGGGCATTTTTCCCTCAGCTGGTCCAGTACGTCCAGCAGTCGTCCGAAGGCCTTCATCTGTTCTTCTCTTGTATGCATTCTTCTGTTTAAAAATGTGTTGCGAATATGATACTGCAAAGGTACAAAATATTTTTGAATTGTGCAAGAGGCAGGTGAAATTTTTTTTGTCGCCACATTGTCACATTGCCACTTTGCCACATTAAGGTGGTGGCGATATGCGGGGTGGCTGATAAGAAAAAAGAAGTAATATAATTATAATAATAATATATTATAATATATTATTATTATAAACCATAGTCCTACGGTATTGTGGTACATGCTTAATGTGGCAAAGTGGCAAAGTGGCGTTGTGGCAAATCGGGACGGGCGAGAGTGGGACATCGTTTTGCTGGGAGAGAAAGGCCGAAACGCTGGGAGAGAAAGGCCGAAACGCTCAAAGTGGTGCGATGTGTTAAAATCTGCGGTGTTTTGCAAAATTTGACCCTTCTGGGATGCATATAATTTGGATATTTCAAAAATTTATAGTACCTTTGCATCGTATTAGTAGATAAAGAGAAAGCGAGTATGATATCTATAGAAGGTCTGAAGGTGGAATTTGGGGTGAAACCCCTGTTTAGCGACGCCACCTTCGTGATTAACGATAAGGACCGTGTGGCCCTGGTGGGTAAGAACGGTGCCGGCAAATCTACGCTCCTCAAGGTGCTCTGTGGCAAAGAGAAGCCAACGGCGGGCACGGTGAGCACGGGTTCGGATACCACGGTGGGTTATCTGCCCCAGGTGATGATACTTCAGGACGACACCACCGTGCGCCAGGAGGCCCAGAAAGCCTTTGCTGACATCCAGAAGATGGCCGACCGCATTCAGCGCATGGAGCAGCAGCTGAACGAGCGTACCGACTATGAGAGCGACGACTATATGGCTCTGGTTGAGAAATTCACGGCCGAGCACGAACGCTATCAGATGCTGGGTGCCGAGGGCTATGAGGCCGAGATAGAACGTACGCTGATGGGCTTGGGATTCGAGCGGAGCGACTTCGACCGGCCCACCTCCGAGTTCTCGGGCGGCTGGCGCATGCGTATCGAGTTGGCCAAGATTCTGTTGCGCCGTCCCGACGTGCTGTTGCTCGACGAGCCCACCAACCACCTCGACATCGAGTCTATCCAGTGGCTCGAGCAGTTGCTGGCCACGTGGAGTGGGGCAGTGGTGCTGGTGAGTCACGACCGCGCTTTTATTAATAATGTGTCCAACCGCACCCTTGAGATTTCCTGTGGTCGCATCATTGACTATCGCGTGAAGTACGACGAGTATGTGGTGCTTAGAAAAGAGCGCCGCGAACAGCAGATGCGTGCCTATGAGAATCAGCAGAAAGAGATGGCTGACATACGTGACTTTGTGGAGCGCTTCCGTTATAAGCCTACCAAGGCCGTCCAGGTGCAGCAGCGTCTGCGCCAGCTGGAAAAGATGGAGATTATCGAGGTCGACGAGGTGGACAACTCGGCCATGCACCTGAAGTTCCCGCCCTGTCTGCGAAGTGGTGACTATCCCGTGATCTGCGACGAGGTCAAGAAAGCCTATAATCGTGTTGTCTTCGACCACGTGAACCTCACCATCAAGCGCGGCGAGAAGGTGGCCTTTGTGGGTAAGAACGGCGAGGGTAAGTCAACGCTGGTGAAGTGTATCATGGGCGAGATTCCCTTCGAGGGCTCGCTCAAGGTGGGGCACAATGTGCAGATTGGCTATTTTGCCCAGAATCAGGCACAGTTGCTGGATGAGAGTCTCACCGTGTTTCAGACCATCGACAATGTGGCCAAGGGTGATATCCGACTGAGAATCAACGACATACTCGGCGCCTTTATGTTTGGCGGCGAAGCCTCGGAGAAGCGCGTAAAAGTGCTCAGTGGCGGTGAGCGCAGCCGTCTGGCCATGATCCGTCTGCTGCTGGAACCCGTCAACCTCTTGATTCTCGACGAGCCCACCAACCACCTCGATATGCCCTCGAAAGACGTGCTCAAGGAAGCCATCAAGGCCTTCGACGGCACCGCTATCATCGTCTCGCACGACCGTGAGTTCCTCGACGGCCTGGTGACCAAGGTCTATGAGTTTGGCGGTGGCAAGGTGCGCGAGCATATCGGCGGCATCTACGACTTCCTGCAGTCTCGCAAGATTGCCGATATGAGTGAACTCGAGAAGGTTGCTTTCAACAAGCCGACACCTGCTGCACCCGCTACACCCGCAGCTCCCGCCGCAGCCCCTCAGAAGCAAGACTATGCTGAGCGCAAGGAGCAGCAGAAGCGCCAGAAACGTGCCGAGAAGGCCGTGGAGGAGAGCGAGAAGAAGATTGCCAAGATGGAGCAGCGACTCAAGGAACTCGACGCCCTGCTCTGCGACCCAAAAAATGCATCAGATATGACGCTCGTCACCGAATATACCGACACCAAGCGTCAGATGGACCAGGAGGTGGAACGCTGGGAAAAACTCTCAGAAGAGCTTCAGGAGGTTCTGGAGGGGTAATGTCGGAGGTACCCCGTACCCCCGCACCTACGAGAAATATATCATTTAATTCAAACAATAATGAAATTTACAAAGATTTTAATGACTATGGCATTGACGTCAATGTCGCTCGCCGCATCGGCACAGGCCGAACTGCAGTCGGGCATCAACCTGGGCGACCTCGATACATCGGTGCGCCCTGCCGACGACTTCTATGAATATGCTTGCGGTGGCTGGATGAAGAAGAATCCGCTGCCCGCTGCCTACTCACGCTTCGGCTCGTTCGACCGTCTGGGTGAGGACAACAACAAGCGCATCAACGACATCCTCACTGAGCTGCTCAACAATACCTATGCCAAGGGTACCACCGAGCAGAAACTGTCCGACCTCTATAAACTGGCGATGGACTCCGTGCGCCGCGAGAAGGACGGCATACAGCCCGTGATGCCCCTCATCAAGAAGCTCGAGGGTGCTAAGACCATGAGTCAGCTCTTCGCCATTCAGCTGGAGATGGCTGCCTATGGCGATGCCGAGTTCTATCGTGCCGGACTGGGTGCCGACGAGAAGAACGCCACGCAGAATATCCTCACCGTGGCCCAGGGCGGACTGACCCTCGGAATGAAGGATTATTATCTAGAGAACGATCCTGCAACAACCAAGATTCGCGAGGAGTATAAGAAGCACATTGTCAGGATGTTCCAACTCTTTGGTTTTAGTAAGGCTCAGGCCACTAAAAAGATGAAAAACATCTTCGCCCTGGAGCTCTCGCTGGCCAAGATTTCAAAGAGCCGCACCGAACTTCGCGACCCTCAGGCCAACTACAACAAGATGACCCTGAAAGAGTTCACAGCGAAGTATCCCAGTCTGAAACTCGAGCAGGTGATGAACGCCCAGGGTCTGCAGAGCAAATACATGCAGGAACTCGTGGTGGGGCAGCCTGCCTTCATGGAGGGCGCCAACAAGATTGTGGCAGCCATGAAGCCCGCTCAGTATCGCGACGTGATGGAGTGGGGTGTCATCATGAGTGCTACTGGTTATCTGAACACTCAGGTTCGCGAGGCCAACTTCGAGTTCTTCGGCAAGGTTATGTCTGGTCGCAAGCAGGATCATCCCGCCTGGCGTCGTGCCACCAATCAGGTGGAGAGCTACATGGGTCAGGCCCTCGGCAAGATCTACGTCGACAAGCACTTCCCCGCAGCAGCCAAGGAGCGCATGACCAAGTTGATTAAGAACCTCCAGATTGCCCTTGGCGAGCGCATCGCTGCCCAGGACTGGATGTCCGACTCTACCAAGGTGAACGCCCTCCTGAAACTCAACTCCTTCTATGTCAAGGTGGGTTATCCCGACAAGTGGATTGATATGACCAAACTCGCCATCGACCCCGCAAAGAGCTACTATGAGAACGTAAAGGCCTGCCAGAAGTTCTGGAACGACTACGAGATCGACCACATGGCCGGCAAACCCGTGGATGTCGACGACTGGTATATGAATCCACAGACCGTGAATGCCTATTACAACCCCACCACCAACGAGATCTGCTTTCCTGCCGGTATCCTTCAGGTGCCATTTTTTGATATGACGGCCGACGATGCTTTCAACTATGGAGCCATCGGTGTGGTGATTGGCCACGAGATGACTCACGGCTTCGATGATCAGGGTCGCCAGTTCGACAAGGACGGCAATATGCACGACTGGTGGGCTGCTTCTGACGGCGATCAGTTCAAGGCCCGTACCGACAAATATGCCGACTTCTTCTCGGCCATCAAGGTGTTGCCAGACCTCAACGCCAACGGCCGACTGACACTGGGCGAGAACCTCGCTGACCACGGTGGACTGATGGTGGCCTACGCTGCCTTCAAGAACGCCACGAAAAACAAATCTCTGCCTGTCATCGACGGACTCACCCCCGACCAACGTTTCTTCCTGGCCTATGCAGGTGTGTGGGCTGGTAATATCACCGAGGCTGAGATTCGCAACCGCACCAAAAGTGACCCTCACTCTCTGGGTCGCTGGCGCGTCAATGGTGCTCTGCCCCACATCGATGCCTGGTATGAGGCATTCGGCGTGAAAGAGGGTGACAAGATGTTCATCCCCAAGGATCAGCGTCTGCCACTCTGGTAATCCGTTAATATCCTCAGGTACTCAGGTATCCTCGTACCTCGCACCTCGTACCTCGTACCTCGTACCCCCGAAAATTAATCCCGCAAGCAAGGTTGTTGCCCCAAAACCCTTGCTTGCGGGCTTCTTTTTTGGAAATTTTTCTTTCCATGAAAGTTTTTTATTTGAAAATTTGTGAATTTCATAAACAATTCGTATCTTTGCAGCATAAAATTTATCAATGATTAACCGAAAATGACAGAAGAAAGAAGCGCACAATCAGACCAGATACTAAGAGGACCGGAGCGCCAGATGCAGCCGGAGCAACCCATGATGCAGCAGCAAATGCAGATGCAGGGTAACTCGGCCGATGGCATCGTATGCCCCAAGTGTGGCACCGTCAATGAGCCTGAAGCGCAGTTTTGTGCCTCGTGTGGCGAGCCCCTCCATATGGCCATCTGTCCCAATTGTGGAAGCGAGATAGACCCCGATGCAGATTTCTGCGAAGTGTGTCACCATTATATTCGTCAGGACGTTTGCTCTTTCTGTGGAGCCGACTTCGGACCCTACGACGGCTATTGTCCTCAGTGCGGTATGCCCCGCGGCGGCATCGTGTGCCCAGCATGCCACACCCTCAACGACTTCTCGTTCTGTAAGCAGTGTGGCCAGCCCCTGACAGCCGAGGCCAAGAGCATTCTGGCTGAGATGCGTGAGTTGCCGGAATACAAAGAGTTGATGGCGCTGTCGCAGGAGTACAACGAGTTGCAGATGCAGCTGCCCTATGAGACAGAACAGGACAAGCGTCGCGGCGACGACCTGCACGCCTTGCGTGAGCGTGTGCTGAGACTGCTGGCCGAGGATGATGGTGACGAGTTCCCGGAGATTCCCGCGCCCCACAAGCAGCGCGTCACCAAGGAAGAGCTCCACGAGGCCAAGCAACGCAAACTGGATCAGTTGGCCGAGTTGCTCTCCCGCATGTCTATACCCCCGCAACCCTCTCCCGCTAAGGTCAGAAACTTCGCAATGGCTCAGAAGCCTGCAGGTGTACGTCTGGCTTGGAAATGTAACTATAAGAACGCACTCCATTCCAGTCCCTGTGGATGCGCCAAGCCCCAGATGGGAGGCACTTGGGTGATTTTGGGACATAATTCTAAGCAGGAAATCAAGGACGATAAATAATGGCAGACGATCTCGATAAGACAACAGTGATGGATGGCGAGAAAACCACTGTCATGGATGGTGAGCGCACTACCGTGATGGATGGTGAGCGCACTACCGTGATGGATGGCGAACGTACCACCGTGATGGATGGCGAACGTACCACCGTGATGGATGGCGAACGTACCACCGTGATGGATGGCGAACGTACCACCGTGATGGATGGTGACAAGACCACCGTAATGGATGGTGAACGTACCTCCGTGATGAATGGTGACAGAACGATGGCCTATGGAGACAACTCGATGGAGACCACCATGCGTCCTGACAGCGATATGGGTGATGCCACTTCGGTAGGCCCTGTCAACAATATATTCAACCTTCGAGGCGTAGAATACGAACAGGAGTCTGTACTCAGCGAGAACACTGGTGAGGCTCAGGTCTATCTGGTCAAGAAGGACGGTAAGGAGTTTGTGCTCAAGCTCTACTATCCCAACTTCGATATCAATAAGAAACTCCTGCAGGTAGTCCGCGCGTTCGACTTCGAGATGATTGTCAACCTCATCGACTACGGCAAGACCTATGTTGATGGTAAGAACCGTCAGTACGAGCTGATGGAGTATCTCAGGGGCGGCACGCTGAAGGATGTCAAGTTGAATGGCAACTTCAACCGCTTCCGCCGTCTGGCCCTTCAGGCAGCTGCTGCGTTGGCCTACTGCCATAAGAGTTACGTGTTGCACAAGGACGTCAAGCCCACCAACTATTTCTTCCGCGATGAAGACCAGAAGGAACTGGTATTGGGCGACTTCGGTATATCGTCTCTGCAGGACGCTCCTGGTAAGTCATTCCGTACCACTCAGGCTCGTACGCCTATCTATGCGGCACCTGAGATGTACACCGATGTGATCGACGGCGTGGTCGAGATTACCTATGCCGCCGACTTCTATTCATTGGGTATGACGCTGTTTGCACTCTGGTTGGGCGAGAGCCCCATGAGTACCAACGAGCGTACCATGATGAAACAGAAGAACGAGGGTCGTCTGCCTCGCCTGAATGAGCTGCCCGACAGGGTCAAGCAAATCGTTCAGGGTCTGACTTCAGTTAATCAGCAAACTCGTTGGGGATACGATGAGGTGGAGCGTTGGTTCAAGGGCGAAGAGGTGGCTGTCGATATCTCGTCACCCTTCTTGCGTTATAAGAGCTTCGTGGTCGACCCCGAGCGTAACTTGATTGCTGAGAACGTACATGAATTGGTGCCCCTGCTGCTGGACAACGAGCAGTTGGGTATGAACTACCTCTATAACGGACGTATCACCTCGTGGCTGGAGCAAAGTGGTAACGTCAAGATGGCGGCCATCGTCAAGGATATCGTTCAGAACAAGTATCCTAAAGACCAGTACGCAGGCTTGCATGCCAGCTGCTATGCGATGGAGCCCACGATGAACTATCGCGACGTGAGCAACGAGGAGTGCGAGGACGTGATGGCCATCGCGATGTCGCTGCTCACCTATCAGGAGAAGTACGCCATTATGCTGACCAATCCCAACGACTCGCTGTTCCTGTATCTCGAGGCACGTGGCATTGGCAATGTGAACCGTCTGCGTCAGTACTTCGATGGCGCGCTCGACACGAAGGTCGCTGTACTCAGGATGATCTATGAGTTGGACGCCAACATCCCATTCCTGGCGCATCTGCCCTCAATGTCGGTCGAGGAGATCGTTCATTCGTTCGGTCACGAGCAGGTGAGAGAAGACGATTGGCAAGCCTTGTGTGACGGACGACTTCTGTCATGGCTCTATTCTCACGAAGACATGACCATCTGCGAGAAGGTTCGTGTGATTACCGAGAAACAGCCGTTCTCAATGTCTTTGGCCTATAAGGTACTCTATTCTATCGAGCCCTTTGCAGCCTTCGACCTCGACGAGGCAACGACACCCGAGAAGATCGGTGCCTTGCTGTCTCATGAGTTGATCAAGTGTCAGCGCAAGTCGGAAGAGGAGTTGGCTGAGTTGATGGTGGAATATACCGACCCCAACGGCCGCTTCTGCTTCTATGCACGTCAGTATGGCTGGACGGAGCTGGTCAACGAGGCTGCACGCTGCTTCGATCTCATGTCTGAAGAGAACCGCGAGCGACTGGGTGCCTACGACCTGCATACTGCCCTCTATCGTTTCTGCTGTATCCTGGGCACGAAGCCTGTCTATTACCTTCAGAACGGTACGATGCTCTCGGACGGACGCAACCTGGATTCAAAGAAGATGCCGCAGATACGTACGGAGATGCGCAACGGTGCATTGACGCAATGGATGTCGGTGTTCTATCATGAAGACCCCTCGAAGTTCTTCGATGAGGACTATAGTTACGAGCAGGAGTTGGCCGAATGGGTGAAGGCTCTTGGTGAACTCGACCCCCAGCAGAACTACTTCCGCCGTTACAAGAAAGCTATTACAGAGACCGAAGACCGCATCAATCAGGTGCGTCTGGAATGGCGTTCAGCCCACTATCGTGAGGAGATCTGCCGCATGTCATTCTTTATACTGAGTGGCCTGTGGTCGTTGCTCGTGCTTATCATCGGATTGGATGATCGTACCTATATCTTCCGTCATCACCTCATGTGCATCATCCTGCCTTTGGGTGGTATGACGGGTGTCATCGTGGCTGCGCGTTCATATTTCAAGGGTATTGGCGCATTCTTCTCGCTGATTATCGGTGGAGTGGGACTGTTGACGGCCTATGGACCATATTATGCTTTGAACTATGTCAATAGCCATTATCCAGCTTGGTTCCATGCTGCTGTGCTGGGCATCACGGCCATCTATGTGGCTGTTGCAAAACTCACGGACTTCAGTCGTGACCAGAAACTCGACAAGAAGTTTGTGACCGAAGCATTGGCTCATCAGGACATCAAGACCACGTTGTTGGAGCCCCTGTATTTTGCCTTCAAGACGAAGTCACAACGCTATAAAGCCACACATTTCAGTGTGCTCGACGAGATAGAAGACCATATCAACTCACTTTCAGGCGAATCAGTAATACACTATATCCTGTGGACATTGCTGGCTCTCGTCATGATAATCGAGTTGTGTCTGTTCAGTCCTCTCGTCATTGGCTGGAAACCTTAATAATTGTTGATTGTGAAAGATGATTTGCGAAATTTGTCATAAGGAAAATAGGAACAACGCCAAGTTCTGTAAATGGTGCGGACAGCCCCTGGTATCGCAGCATGTACTCGACAAGTTAGTTGGCTTGAAGGATGTGAAGAGCCAGCTCAAGACTATTGTCGACACCTATGCTTATCTGCGCACACGCAAGGACATTTCCACCATTCGCCTTTCTGTCAACGCCATCATTGTGGGCGAGACAGGTACGGGCAAGACGGCCTTGGCTGAAATCATTCGTGACTATTTCTATCAGCATAAGATACTTGAAAAGCCCAAGCTGACAATGGTTGACGCTGTGGACTATCAGCGCTTTGTTGATCAGTGGGACGAGAATATCAAGAAGGCGCGTAATGGCATCCTCTTCTTCGATAATGTCCAGAAGTTGTTGCCAGACAAGTATTCTAACCAGGTGAATCCGCTCGATAAACTGTTTGTCGAGATGGATAAGTGGGAGGGTAATCCCATCGTGGTGCTGGCTGGTTTGCCCAAGGGCTTCGAGGAGTTCTTGGAGAACAACCCCGCCGTGAAGAACCGCTTCAAGTATATGTTCCATCTGCCCACGCCCAACTTCCAGGAGTTGTGTGATATTGCCAAGTTGCAGTTGCGAACGAAATACAGCCTGACCACCTTCTCAGAGGAGGCCGACAAGCAGTTGGCACGCTTCTTCAAGTATCAGATAAAGATCAAGGACGAGACCTTCGGTAACGCCCACCTGGCCATGAAGACGGCCGAGGATATCTTCACCTCTTTTATTAGTAGGGGCTCTCAGAATCCTATTGTTGAGCGTGACGATATCAAGGGTTATGTGCCTGAGGAAAGGACGCTCGACCAGATACTCAGCGACCTCGACACGTTTATCGGTATGACCGATGTGAAGCAGGCCGTTCGCGAGATGGCTTACTCCGTCCAGAACGATATGCAGCGTGCAGAGCGCGGTCTGGGCGAGTTCCAGAAGATGTCTATGCACATTGTGCTCACGGGTAATCCTGGTACAGGTAAGACCACCATTGCCCGTAAGCTTGGTGAAATCCTTGCAGCCATTGGCTATCTGGACTCAGGTCATGTGGTCGAGGTAGACCGTTCTAAGATGGTTTCGCCCTATCAGGGAGAGACACCAAAGTTGGTCAACCAGTTGTGTGACAAGGCTATGGGTGGTATCCTTTTCGTCGATGAGGCCTATACCCTGGCACCTGTCAGTCAGGCTGGCGACCGTGATGCTCAGGGCGCACAAGCTCTGGAGACGCTGATGAAGCGTATGGAGGATGATAGAGGTAAGTTTGTGGTGATTGCTGCAGGCTACCGCATGGAGATGGACAACCTCTTCCGCATCAATCCCGGTATGCGCAGCCGTTTCAACTATTTCCTGAATCTCGAAGACTACACGCCCGACGAACTGTTCCAGATTCTTCAGGTGTTTGCCAGTGGCAAGAAATATAAGTTCAAGGAAGATGCAGAGGCGTTGGTACGTCGTCAGATCAAAGAGATGTACGACCTGCGCGATAAGGATTTCGCCAACGGACGTAGCATGCGTTCGCTGTTCGATGAGATGTGTAAGCGTCAGGCTCGCAGATTGCAGACGGGAGACACCTCTCAGATGAGCAACGACGAACTGATGACTTTCAATGTGGAGGATATCCCATACGAGGCACCTCAGGCTGTGGACTATACCGAGTGCCTGAAGAAGTTCGACGGCATGGTGGGCTTGGATTCCGTCAAGCGCGAAGTCTCCAACCTGGCTGCGTTCCTGACGCTGCAGGTGAAGCGTGGCGAAACCAACACCTTCCAAGGCAAGCATTACGTCTTTACGGGTAATCCTGGTACTGGTAAGACTACCGTAGCCCGTATCATGGCAGATGTCTTCAAGACCTTGGGTGTGCTGTCTCGTGGCCAGTTGGTTGAGGCCGACCGTTCTAAGCTCGTGGCAGGTTTCGCCGGACAGACCGCTATCAAGACCAATCAGCTGATTGACTCGGCAATGGGCGGTGTGCTTTTCATTGATGAGGCCTACACCTTGAAGTCAGGCGACAACGATACCTTTGGTTCCGAAGCCATCGACACACTTCTCAAGCGATTGGAGGACGACCGTGGTAAGTTCATCTGTATTGTTGCTGGCTATACCGACAACATGCACGACTTCATCGATTCGAACCCCGGATTGAAGAGCCGATTTACTCAGACCATTCATTTCGAAGACTATACCGCCGACGAGTTGACGCAGATATTCGTCAATATGTCAGAGGCCAAGAACTTCGTCATCGACGACGAAATGCGTACTGCCGTACACCGCCTGTTTGAGCAGCTCTATCTACGTCGCGACAAGAACTTCGGTAATGCCCGTGAGGCTCGCCGCATCTTCGACCAGACGGTAGAGCGTCAGAGTCAGCGACTGGTGAAGCAGATGAACCAGCCTGGTGTCTCTGTCTGCGACGATGATGCCGATGGCTTCCAGTTAGACGACATGTATCGCTTCACGGTGGAAGACCTGCCTTCAGCACAGGGATCCGCAGGGCCCACACGTTCACTCGACGAGGTACTCAACGAACTCGAAGATTTCATTGGCATGCGCTCTGTCAAGAATGCCATCCGCCGTCTGGCCGTACAAAGCATGTTTATCAAGCAGCGTGCTGCTATGGGAGCGGGTAGTGTTCAGCAGATGAGCATGAACTTCATCCTGACAGGTAACCCCGGTACGGGTAAGACCTCTATTGCCCGCAAGATGGGTGAGGTGCTCCAGGCCATCGAGGTGCTGCCTACAGCCAACGTTGTGGAGGCCAGTCGTGCCACGTTGATTGGCAAATACATGGGTGAGACGCCAAAGATTGTCAATGCGATGTGCGACAAGGCAATGGGTGGCATCCTGTTTATCGATGAAGCCTACACCCTGTCTGACCAGAATGACCAGTATGGCAAGGAAGCCATCGACACGCTGATGAAGCGCATGGAGGACGACCGCGGTAAGTTCGTGGTTATCGCTGCCGGCTATCAGGATAAGATGGAAGAGTTCCTCACCATGAATGCCGGACTGGCCAGTCGCTTTACCCACAAGCTTCATATTGAGGATTACAATGAGGACGAGCTGCTGGCTATCTTCAAGAAAATGGCCGAGAAAGAGCAGTATGTCCTGTCGCCTACGGCAGAGTTCAGAGCGCTCGATGTTATCTGTAAGATGTTGAGCAAGAAGGACGAGACCTTCGGCAATGCTCGCGAGATTAGAAACATGCTCGATGAAACCATCCAGCAGTTGTCTGTCCGCGTGGCCGAGCTGCCACCCGATCAGGTGACGAAAGAAACATATCAGTTAATACTTCCAGAAGATATTAAAGAAAGATGATTATTTGTCCAAACTGCAAAGAAGAAATAGACGACGATTCCCATTACTGTGACCAATGTGGTCAGATGCTGACCTATTGCGAGAAATGTGGACGAGTGGGCATGGGGCGGCGCTGCACCTCGTGTGGCGGACTGATGCTTTCGGCTGACGACTATCTGAACAGAGGGTCCAGCAGCATGAGTGTGTCTATGTCGATGGGCATGTCACAGGGCTTCATGCATACCTCTCAACGTTACCTCAACAACACAGGTGGACGTCCGATGGGTAGCGGTGCTATGCCTCAGCGCGGAGGCATGGGTCCACAGCTGTTGCTCTATAATGATTCTCTCGGCATCCGTGTCATAGGTATCAATGGCGCAGTCATAGGCCGTCGCCAGGGACCTTATGTACAGTTCTTCCAACAGCAGAAGTATATGTCGGGCGTACATGCACAGCTGATGTTCTATCCCGATACGGGTTGGCATATCGTCGACAAGCATTCCTCCAACGGCACCAAGCTCAACGACCACAAGTTGCAGCCCGATGTAGAGATGTCGCTGAAGAATGGTGACATCGTGACATTAGCGAATGTTGTATTGAAAGTGAGTATCAATTAATCTATCATAGAAAAATGGCACATTTTTATATTACGGCATCTAGTAGGGTTGGCTGTGTGAGAGCCAACAACGAGGATATGATTATGCTTGATCACGAGTTCATTCGTGATGCTGTTGACAACAAGACCATTGATTTGAGTAGTGCAGATCGCATGATGCTGGCATTGGCCGATGGCATGGGTGGACACAAGTGTGGCGAGGTGGCCAGTTCTGAGGTCCTCCACAGTCTGCGTTATTTCTTTGGCGACCTGCCAGGCAACCTGCCAGCAGAAGATTTTGCCAATTCCATCCGTAAGTGGCTCATGAGCATTAGTCTTGAAATCAACTCGCGTGGTATCGCCAATCCAGCCTATTCGGATATGGGTACCACGTTGGTAGCATTGGCATATCTTGGCGGAGAGTTCTTCTGGATGAACTGTGGTGACAGTCGTTTGTATGTGCTTCATAAAGGAGAGTTGAGACAACTCACTACCGATCACTCGCTCAGTCAGGTTCTCGGTCTGAAGGAGCATTCCAGTCAGATCGTGAATTGCATAGGTGGAGGATGTAAAGATTGCTATATTGATATAGAGAAATGTACTGACCAGATCGAGGCTGGCGATATGCTGCTTATCTGCAGCGACGGCCTTACCGATATGGTTAGTGACGACATCATCTGTCAGCGAATGATGGATGGTTGTGATGCCGATGCGCTTTGCCAGATGGCCGAGAATGCCGGTGGCTATGACAACGTGTCGGTCATAGTGGTTCACATAGAAGAATAATTAGATTTTTTAATGCCTTTAAGATTACCAGACAGACTGCCTGCGATAGATATTCTGAAGAACGAGAATATCTTTGTGATGGATAACTCGCGGGCTCACGCACAGGATATTCGTCCTTTGCGCATTGTTATTTTAAACTTGATGCCTCTGAAGATAACAACAGAGACAGACTTGATCCGACTACTGTCAAATACACCGCTTCAGATGGATATCAACTTCATGAAGCTGAAGAGTCATACCCCCAAGAATACGCCTATCGAACACATGATGATGTTCTATCGCGACTTCGAGTCCATGCGTAATGAGAAGTTTGATGGTATGATTGTCACAGGTGCGCCTGTAGAGACGATGGACTATGAGGAAGTGACCTATTGGGACGAGATTGTAGACATCTTCGATTGGGCCCGTACCCACGTCACCAGTACCTTGTATATCTGTTGGGCAGCTCAGGCCGGCCTCTATCATTACTATGGCGTGCCCAAGTATCCGCTTCCCAAGAAGATGTTTGGCATTTTCGAACAGCACACCCTGCAGCCCAAGATGCCCATCTTCCGTGGCTTCGACGATCTGTTCATGATGCCTCATAGTCGTCATACCGAGGTGAGGAAAGAAGATATCCTGGCCCATCCCGAGCTCCAGCTCATTGCCGAGTCGGAAGATAGCGGCGTCAGCATTGTGATGGGTCGCGAGGGTCGTGAGTTCTTTATTACGGGCCATCTGGAGTATGCACCCAATACGCTCGACAACGAGTATAAGCGCGACTTCGGTGTGCGCGACGATGTGGAGATGCCCCTCAACTATTATCGTAACAACGACCCCAAGCAGGCACCGTTGGTTACCTGGCGCGCGCACGCGAACCTTTTTTATAATAACTGGATTAACTATTACGTCTATCAAGAGACGCCATACGACATCACAAAGATTGGATGAGACAACTTGAACTACTGGCTCCAGCCAAGAATCTGGAGTGCGGTATGGCTGCCATCGAACATGGGGCCGATGCCGTGTATATAGGTGCACAGCGTTTCGGAGCGCGTGCGGCCGTAGGTAATAGTGTCGAGGATATCCAGCAGCTATGTCTCTTTGCCCATCAGTATGGTGCCAAGGTCTATGTGACAGTCAACACCATTGTCTATGACGACGAGATAGAGGACACCCGACTTTTGCTTCAGCAATTAAAGGAGGCCGGTGTCGATGCCGTCTTAGTGCAGGATATGGGTGTGATGCAGATGGCTCAGGAGATAGGCCTCACCGTTCATGCCAGTACTCAGACCGACAACCGTTTTGCCGATAAGGTACGCTGGCTCAGTTCTCTGGGTTGTGCACGTGTGGTGTTGGCTCGTGAACTCTCATCGAGCGAGATTGCCGATATCCATCGCGAGGTGCCCGACACAGAACTGGAAGTCTTTGTCCACGGAGCGTTGTGCGTCAGTTACAGCGGACTCTGCTATGCCTCACAGCATTGCTTTGGTCGCAGCGCCAATCGCGGAGCCTGTGCCCAGTTCTGCCGCATGAAGTTCGACCTGCTCGATGCCGATGGCGAGGCGCTTGACCATCAGCGTTATTTCCTGTCGCTCAAAGATATGAACCAGAGCGAACACCTGGGCGAACTCATTGAGTCGGGAGCTGTGTCGTTTAAGATAGAAGGCCGCCTGAAGGATGTGACCTATGTGAAGAACGTCACCGCAGCCTATAGCGAGTTGCTCAACGACTATATCCGTCGTCATCCCTCTCAGTATGAACGCGCCTCCAAGGGACGTGTCACCTATACCTTTAAGCCCGATCTTCGCAAGACCTTTAATCGTGGCTATACCACCTACTTCCTCAATGGTCGTCAGCCCAATATCGCTTCGTTTGATACCCCCAAGGCCATGGGCGAGTATGTGGGAACGGTCAAGGAACTCCGTGGTCGCTCCTTCAATGTGGCTGGCGTCGCCTCGTTTGCCAATGGCGATGGCCTCTGCTTTGTCAACGACAACAGGGAGCTTGAGGGCTTCCGTGTGAATAGGGTAGAGGGCAATCGTCTTTTCCCGCTGAAGATGCCCGACAACCTGCGTCCCGGACTCCGCCTCTATCGCAACAACGACCAGGAGATGGAACGCCTGCTCTCCAAGCCAAGTGCCGAGCGCAAGATACCCGTAACGATGGCCATCCGTGCTACTGAGGACGGTTTTTCTCTGCGGATAGATGATACGATGAACGATGTTGAGGCCCGTATAGTGGCTGAGCATCAGCAGGCGCAGAAAGACCCGCGCGAGAATCTTGTACGCCAGTTGACTAAGTTGGGTGGTACGCCTTACGAGTGTAGCGATGTCGATATCCCTGCCGATTTCAACTACTTCATTCCCAGTAGTCTGCTCACCGATTTGCGTCGTCAGGCCGTTTCCTTGATGAAAGAATGCCATTTACGCCCCGTAAGTATGCCACTTACGCCCCGTAAGTATGCCACTTGCGATGCGCAAACATATGACTTTCCGTATCTCTACAACGTGTCCAATCGTTTGGCGCGCCAGTTCTACGAGAAACAACGTGTTGCCGTGAGTGATGCCTATGAGATTCGCCCCCAGCAGGGCCCCATCATGCAATGTCGCCATTGCCTGCGCTATTCGCTCGGTTTCTGCGTCAAGAATGGCGGACGCCGTCCAGAGTGGAAGGAACCCTTGTCACTCCGTTTGGGCGATGGCCGTACTTTCCGTTTGGAGTTTGATTGTAAGCATTGTCAAATGAACGTCTATGCCAATGAATAAGTTGCGTGTGTGTATCCTCGGGTTTATGGCCCTGTTGTTGAGCAGTTGCTATCATCAGGAGCCCGAGACGTCTGATGCCTGGATTGTGACCGAAGAGCAGATGGACTCCATCTCGTTTTATACCACCCATCATTACACCCAGAACTACAACTTCATGGTTACCGCCGACTCCCTGCGCCTCATTGTTCAGCAACCGTCAGAACTGCTCAGCGAGATGTTGGTTGACACCATTACCGTATATAGCAAAGACCGATTGGTTGTAGCCGATATCATGACCCTGCCTTCAGACACGATAGACTCTGTATGGGTACAGGTGGCACGCGACCAGATGACCATTGGCTGGATTCACGAGAAGGAGATGCTCACGGGCGTGGCGCCTGATAACCCCATCTCCCAGTTCATCGACTTCTTCTCGGACACCCACCTGCTTCTCATGCTTGCCTTCTGGGCTGTTGTGGCAGCCATCTACACCATTTGGGCGTTGGCTCGTCGCAATGCCAAGATTGTGCATTTCAATGATATCCCGTCGTTCTATCCCACGCTTCTGGCCATCTTTGTGGCCGCGTCGGCTGTGTTCTATAGCACCATCCAGCTGGTTGATCCCGACTCGTGGCGTCATTATTATTATCATCCCACGCTCAATCCCTTTGCAGCCCCGCTGCATCTGAGCGTCTTTATCATTTCCGTTTGGGGACTCCTGCTCATCTCGTTGGCAGCAGTCGATGATATCCGTCGCCATCTGTCGTTGGCCGAGACCATTCTTTACGGACTCGGACTCATGGGTGTCTGTGCCATCAACTATGTGGTGTTTAGCATTTCCACCCTGTATTATGTGGGTTATCCGTTACTCGTTCTTTATGTCTTCTTTGCCATTCGGCAGTATATGCGCAAGAGCCGAGCCACCTATCTGTGTGGCCATTGCGGCGAGAAACTTTACCACAAAGGTGTGTGTCCACACTGTGGAAGTGTGAACGTGTAAATCAGAAAGACAACAATTCCATTAGGAAGTCAACGGTATCATCAGAGTCCCAACTCTTGCTTCAGGAATCGCGGCGTATAGCCCTTCTTGCTCATGGCCACTTCCTCAGGCGTTCCCTCTGAGAGTATGGTACCACCATTGCGACCACCCTCAGGTCCCATGTCGATGATATGGTCGGCCTGTGCGATGACGTCGAGGTTGTGTTCGATGATAATCACCGTGTTGCCGCGATCCACCAGTTTGTGAATCACCTGCATCAGAATGCGGATATCATCAAAGTGCAGACCCGTGGTGGGCTCGTCGAGGATATATAGCGTGCGCCCCGTGTCTCGTTTCGATAGTTCCGTAGCCAGTTTCACGCGCTGACTCTCGCCGCCCGAAAGGGTAGTGGACGGCTGTCCCAGTTTGATATATCCCAGTCCTACGTCCTGAATCGTCTTTATTTTTCGGAGGATATCCGGCACGTTCTCAAAGAACTCCACCGCCTGGTTGATGGTCATATCCAGCACGTCGGCAATGGATTTTCCCTTATAGCGCACCTCCAGCGTCTCGCGGTTGTAGCGCTTACCGTGACACTCCTCGCATGGCACCTGGATATCCGGCAGGAAGTTCATCTCGATGGTCTTATAGCCATTGCCGCCGCAGGTCTCACATCGGCCACCCTTCACGTTGAACGAGAATCGTCCAGGCTTATAGCCTCGAATCTTCGCCTCGGGCAGACCCACGAACAGCGTGCGGATGTCCGAGAATACCCCCGTATAGGTGGCCGGATTAGAGCGTGGCGTGCGTCCCAGCGGACTCTGGTCTACGTTCACCACCTTGTCAATATTCTCGATACCCTCGATGCTCTCGTAGGGCATGGGGCGATGAAGTGAGCGATAGAAATGGTGCGACAGGATGGGCTGTAGCGTCTCGTTGATCAGGGTCGATTTGCCCGAGCCCGACACACCCGTCACCACAATGAGTTTGCCCAGTGGGAACGTCGCGTCGATGTGCTTCAGGTTATTGCCGCTGGCCCCATGGATACAAAGACTCTTCCCCGAACCCTCTCTGCGAGAGAGGGGAGTATTTAGCATTCCCCCTTGAGAGTGACTGCTCCCCTCCAATAAAGGGAGGGGGTGGGTCTTCAGGTATTGCGCAGTCAGGGTGTTGGTCTTCAGCAGTTCCTCGGGAGTGCCTTGGAACACCACCTCGCCACCTTTTCTTCCGGCCCTCGGACCGATGTCCACGATATAGTCGGCAGCCAGCATCATATCCCTGTCGTGCTCCACCACAATCACCGTGTTGCCCAGGTCGCGCAACTCCTTCAGCGAGTTAATCAGTCGTTCATTATCACGCTGATGCAGACCTATTGACGGCTCGTCGAGGATATATAGCACATTCACCAGTTGCGAGCCGATCTGCGTGGCCAGTCTGATGCGCTGACTCTCACCGCCCGATAGCGAAGCCGACTGACGGTTGAGCGAGAGGTAGTCCAGTCCCACATCGAGCAGGAAGTCTATCCTCGTGCGAATCTCTTTAAGTATCTCTGCAGCAATCTGTTTCTGCTGTGTGTCCAAGTGTTCCTCCACATGGTCCAGCCATTCGCGCATCTCGCTGATATCCATCGAGCAGAGTTCCGCGATATTCTTGTCCCAGATGCGGTATGACAACGCCTCTCGGTTCAATCGCTGCCCGTGACACTCCGGACATTCACATTCCGCCAGGAACTGCTCGGCCCATTTCTGTCCGTTGGCACTCTCGTCGCCCTCCATCACGTCGCGCAGGTATTTGATGACGCCGTCGAAGGTCACGAAATAGTCGCTCGACGTGTGAACCAGTTCCTTGTCGATGCGCACATTCTCCAGCGCGCCATACAGAATCTCGTTCATGGCATCGTCAGAAATCTCTTCGATGGGCGTGTTCAGCGTCTGATCATATTTCTTGAGGATGGCCTCAATCTGCCAGAAAATCAGTTGGTTCTTGTATTTTCCCAAGGGCACGATACCCCCTTCGCGGATGGTGGTCTTGCGGTTGGGTATCACCTTGCTGAGGTCGATCTCGCTCACCACGCCCAGACCCTTGCATCGTGGACAGGCACCCTGTGGCGAGTTGAATGAGAACACATTAGGTGCCGGGTCACTATACGAGATGCCCGAGGTGGGGCACATCAGTTTTCTTGAGAAGAACTTAACCTCCCCCTGGCCCCCTCCCAAGGAGGGGGAATTGGTTACGTCTAGTATCATGATGAGGCCTTCGCCCTCTTTCATGGCAATCTCTACGCTCTTCTTCAGTCGCTCGTCGTTGCCCATGTCTGCTGAAGGCACCAGTTTGTCAATCACCACTTCGATGTCGTGGTTCTTATAGCGGTCCACCTTCATGCCCTGGGTAATCTCCATCACTTCGCCATCCACGCGTACGGTCAGGTAGCCCTTTTTGCGCATGCTCTCAAAGAGTTCGCGATAGTGGCCCTTACGGTTTCTCACCACAGGAGCCAGGAGCAGTATTTTCCGTCCCGCATAGTCACTCTGAATCATTTCCAGCACGTGCTCCTCGGTATATTTCACCATCGGTTCGCCAGTCATATAGCTGTAGGCCTTGCCGGCGCGAGCATAGAGCAGTCGCAGATAGTCGTAGATCTCGGTAGTCGTACCCACCGTAGAGCGAGGATTCTTGTTGGTAGTCTTCTGTTCGATACTGATTACAGGCGACAGACCCGTAATCTTGTCAACATCGGGTCGTTCCATGCCCCCCAGGAAGTTTCGGGCATAGGCCGAGAACGTCTCGATATAGCGTCGCTGACCTTCGGCGAAGATGGTGTCGAAGGCCAATGACGATTTTCCGCTGCCACTCAGTCCGGTGATGACAGTCAGCGATCCACGTGGAATCACCACGTCGATATTCTTCAGGTTATGCACGCGTGCGCCATAGACGCATATCTTCTCGCCTTCGTTATTTGCCACTTGTGCTTCCTCCATCAATATAGTGTCTCAACAGATTGACGTCTTTTCTGATATTATACTCTTTGCCATCGGCGCCACGGGCCTTGACGATGACAAAATACACACCCTCCTTGCAGTCCGAGCCGCGATATTTTCCGTCCCATCCCTTCGCAGGGTCGTCCCAACTGAAGAGCTTCTGTCCCCATCGGTTGATGATGGTGGCCTTAAACGAGATGATGCTCCTATAGCCCGCCTTGGCGTGATAGGTGTCATTCAGTCCGTCGCCGTTGGGCGTGAATGCATTGGGAAACTCCAGCCAGCTGTCCGAGATGGTGATCTTGATGCTGTCGGGGTCAATCTCCGAGCCATCGTCCAGTGTGGCTTTCAGCAGGACGGAGTAGGTACCCGACTCGTTGAAAGTGTACTGTGTGTCTTCCTCATAGCGCACGAACATCTCCTCCAGTTTGTTGGTGCCAGTCTCTCGGCGGAAGTGCCATTCATACGACGCCGTGTTGGAACCAAGTCCCGAGGGGTTGGCCTTGAAGGTCACCTCCAGGGGTGCCTGTGCGTCTGTAATGCTCGTTACTTCGTTGGTCACACCCAGACTGTCCGTATAAATGGCTTTAGGCGATACTGTTTGCGCTGCAGCCGACAGAGACACCAAAATGAGTGTGAATAGTGACAATATACACTTCTTTTTCATTTTTCTTCTTATTTTGTGGGCAAAGTTACGAATTTATTTTGTACTTTTGTCGGCGAAAAGCGAAAAAATGAGATTATGAGACATTTATTAAGATATTTTCTGATATGTATCTTCGTCCTGACCTTGCCTTTGACGGTCTTGGCTCAGGCTCAGACAACCCACGAGGTCAAGAAGAAAGAAACAATGTACGGTATTGCCCGCATGTATGGCATCACCGTCGAGCAGTTGGTGCAGGCCAATCCCGGCATGGAGGCCCCCGGCTATCAACTGAAGAAAGGGTCAACGATCATCATTCCCGTCAGTCAGGCGAAGCCCGAAACCCCGACAGCTCCCAAGGCCAATCCCAATGTTGACGTGCGTCAGCGAGCCATCCGCATGGGCATCATGCTCCCCCTTCATAATATCAACAACGATGGCAAGCGCATGATTGAGTACTATCGCGGCGTGCTGATGGCCTGCGACAGTATGCGGAAGGAAGGCATCTCTGTCGATGTGCATGCCTGGAACCTGCCCGAGGACGGCGATGTGCGCGCTTTGCTCAGCGACCCTGCAGCAGCCCAGTGCGACGTGATTATCGGTCCGCTCTACTCTAAGTTTGTGTCGCCCATGGCCGATTTCGCCGAGAAACACAACATCCATCTTGTCATCCCCTTCTCGATCCATGCCCCCGAGGTCTATACCAATCGTCATGTGTTCCAGATCTACCAGGTGCCCAACGACCAGGTGGAGACCACGGCCCGCCGTTGTGCCGAGTGGTTCAAGGACTATCATCCCATCGTTGTGGACTGTGGCGACAGCACCAGTACTAAGGGCCCCTTCACCTCTAATTACCGTCGTCAGTTGGAGGTGCGCGACATCAAGTACAACATTGTCAGCTTCAAGAACTCAGATGCCAAGTTTGCTGCAGCCTTTGTCAAGGACAAGCCCAACCTGGTCATCCTCAATACGGCCCGCTCGCCCGAGCTCATTGCCGCCTTTGGTCGCCTGAGTGCCGTCAAGGCAGCCAACCCCGATATTCAGATTGCCATGTTTGGCTATACCGAGTGGATGATGTACACGCAGTACCAGAAGGAGAACTTCCACAAGTACAACGTCTATATCCCTTCACCCTTCTATACCAATTTCCAGTCGCCCAAGACCGAAATGCTGCAACGTCTCTATCGCCAGAACTTCGGTCAGGATATGATGAACTCCCTGCCACGTTTTGCCCTTACCGGCTACGACCACGCAGTCTTCTTCCTTCGTGGCCTGCATAAGTATGGTATGGCCTTCGATGGTGCTGCCGGTCGTTTTGGCTATCAGCCCATGCAGACCCCTTTGAAGTTTGAGCGCATTGGCAATGGTGGTTTGCAAAACCGCGCCTTTATGTTCATTCACTATAAGGAGGACCGTACCATTGAAACCGTCAACTATTAATCAGCGGAGAGACCCTATGAAGCGTTTGTCACTCATTCTCGTTCTCTTCCTCCTTGTTTCGCTGAATGCCGTTGCGCAGGTGGGCGACCATCGCGACGAACTGGCTGTGGGCTTCAGTGGTGGCTATGTCCTGAGCAATGTGGGTTTCATGCCCGAGGTGCCGCAAGACATGCATACCGGCCTCACAGGCGGTTTCACCCTGCGCTATACCTCCGAGAAATACTTCAGCAGCATCTGTGCCATCGTGGCCGAGGTCAACTATGCCCAGCTGGGATGGAAAGAGCGCATCCTGACCCCCGACGACAACCCCGTTATCAATTCCCTGACAGGTCTGGCCGAGGAATACCGTCGCGACATGACCTATATCCAGGTGCCCGTCTTTGCACGCATGGGGTGGGGCCGTGAGCGCCGCGGACTCCAGTTCTTTGCGCAGGCAGGTCCCCAGGTGGGCTTCTTCCTCAACGAGAAGACTGTTGCCAACTTCGACACCACCAAGCCCAACCTCGCCGACCGCACCTCGAAGATAGTGGCGCAGGACAGCATGAGCGTCGAGCGCCCTATAGAATATGGTATAGCAGGCGGAGTGGGTCTTGAGTTCTCCATCAACAAGGTGGGTCACTTCCTCCTTGAGGGTCGTTACTACTACGGCCTTGGCGACATCTTCGGCAACTCGAAGCGCGACTATTTCGGACGCTCCAACCTGTCGAACATCGTTATCAAGATGACCTACCTCTTTGATATTCGCAGAAGCAAAAATTCTAAAATTAAATAACTTCTTAAAATTATGTTTGAAAACCAACCCAAAGGACTTTATGCGTTGGCCCTGGCCAACACAGGTGAGCGATTCGGCTACTATACCATGTTGGCCGTCTTCGCCCTTTTCTTGCGTGCTAACTATGGACTCGATGCCGGCTGGGCAGGCGAGATCTATAGCGACTTCCTCATGCTTGTTTATTTCCTCCCCATCGTGGGTGGATGGCTGGCCGATAAGTTCGGCTTTGGCCGCATGGTGACCATCGGCATTCTGATTATGTTTGCCGGCTATCTGCTGTTGTCAGTCCCCCTGGGCGGCGACACGCTGGCCCTTGTTGTCATGCTGGCAGCTCTGGTGCTCATCGGACTTGGCACCGGCCTTTTCAAGGGTAACCTCCAGGTGATGGTGGGCGACCTCTACAACGATCCCCGCTATGCAGGTCAGCGCGATTCAGGCTTCTCTATCTTCTACATGGCCATCAACATCGGTGCCCTCTTTGCACCCACGGCAGCCGTGAAGATCATGGAGTGGGCCCAGCAGAACCTCGGCACCAGCGTCAATGACTCTTATCATTTCGCTTTCGCCGTTGCCTGCGCATCGCTCATCCTCTCTATCGCCATCTATTATGTTTTCCGCAGCACCTTCCGTCATGTTGAGGGTGGCGCTGGCAAGAAGGGCGAGCAGTCTCAGGTCGAGGAACTCTCTAAGGAAGAGACCAAGGCCCGCATCGTGGCTCTGTGCCTGGTGTTTGCCGTTGTCATCTTCTTCTGGATGGCCTTCCACCAGAACGGTCTGTCGCTGACCTTCTTTGCCGACGAGTTCACCTCTCAGACCTCTACAGGTGTTGAGGGTATGGCCTTCGACGTATGGAACCTCGTGGCCCTCATTTTCATTGTCTATGCAGGCTTCTCGTTCTTCCAGAGCAAGACCTCTAAGGCTCGCATCATCTCAGCTGGCGTCATCGCCCTGGCCGCCTGCTTCCTGTTCTTCCAGTACGACCGCAATGCAGGCGAGATCGTAGCCGTTTCTGCTCCTATCTTCCAGCAGTTCAACCCCTTCTATGTGGTTGCCCTGACCCCTGTCAGCCTCGCCATCTTTGGTGCGCTGGCCAAGAGCGGCAAGGAGCCCTCTGCTCCCCGTAAGATTGCCTACGGTATGGTGGTTGCAGGTCTGGCCTACTGCCTCATGGCTTGCGCCTCTTTCGGACTGCCCATGCCTCAGGCCGCTATTGGTCCCGATGGTGAGTCTGTTTCCGTCCATGTGGCCGACGTCACTCCCCAGCTCCTTATCTACACCTATCTCATCCTCACCTTTGCCGAGCTGCTGCTCTCTCCCATGGGCATCTCGTTTGTGTCAAAGGTAGCACCTCCCAAGTACAAGGGCTTGATGATGGGTGGCTGGTTCGTGGCTACAGCTATTGGCAACAAACTCGTAGGCGTTGGTGGCTATCTCTGGGGTAGCATTCCCTTGTGGGCCGTTTGGAGCGTCTTCATTGCCCTCTGCGCCATCTCGGCCATCTTCATGTTCTCTATCATGAAGCGCCTGGAGAAAGTCTGCTAATCGCGCATGCTGATATCCCTCCTTCTGTCCTCCTTTCTCACACTCGTTGAGTTGAACTGCGAAAACCTGTTCGACACCTGTCACGATGTGGGGAAGGAGGACATTGAATTTCTCTCCGACGGCGCGCGTCATTGGACCTCCGCGAGATACTGGACCAAGGTCAGGCATATTGGTCAGGAGCTTCTGTCCTGTGCCGACGATGTGCCCGACATCATGGCTTTGGTCGAGGTCGAAAACGACAGCGTCCTCAGAGATTTGACCCGCCGTTCGTTACTCCGTCATGCGGGGTATCACTATCTCATGACCCAGTCGCCCGACCTCCGCGGCATCGATGTGGCCCTTATGTATCGTCCCGATCGTTTCACGCCCCTGTGCTACGATTATCTCGAGGTGCCACCGCTCACGGGCATGCGTCCCACCCGAGACATCCTCTATGTCAAGGGGCGCAGTTATACCGGCGACACCCTGCACGTCTTTGTGGTGCACAGTCCCAGCCGATATGGAGGCGCGGAAAAGAGCCGTCCCAACAGGATGCAGGTCGTGCGCCAGCTACAGCATCGTTTGACATCCATCGGCCCCCGTGCCCAGGTCATCATCACCGGCGACTTCAACGACTATGCCGATAGTCCCGCCCTGCTGTCACTCTACGACTCCGGACTCACCAACGTTACGCGAGAGGCTAGGGGACTCCATGGTGTCAAGGGCACCTATTGCTATCATGGCCAGTGGCATTCCATCGACCATGTGCTCGTGTCTCCAGCGCTCACGTCCCGTGTTGACTCTGTCTATATCAACGATGCCCCGTTTCTTCTCGAGGACGACCCCCAAAATGGTGGCCAGCGTCCCCTCCGCACCTTTCAGGGTATGCGCTATCAACCCGGCTTCAGCGACCATCTCCCCCTCGTCGTTCGTTTCAAGTGGGATTAAGAAAGTAATAAGTTTTTTTTTAATAACAGATCAGATAATATATGAAGAAAATCAAGGAAGAGAAACCCACAAAAGATACCAACTTTACCACCGCGTATTTGCCCGTCCTGCGTTCAGCCATCCTTGCAGGACTCTATATCTCGTTCGGTTGCATTGTCAATCTTCGTGTAGGCGGTGTCGCAGGTGCTGTCCTGTTTGCCTTCGGCCTCCTTGCCGTCATCCACTACAAGCTTAAGCTCTATACCGGAACAGCAGGCTTTATTCGTGTCAAGGGCGACTGGAACATGCTTTTCCTTGTCCTTGTAGGCAACATTATCGCCTGTGGCATCACGGCACTTGCAGCATCCTATGCCCAGCCCGACATCCTGACGCCCGATATGGCCATTGTGCAGTCTCGGCTTGATAAAGGTCCGTTGGCATGCTTTCTCCTTGCCATTGGCTGTGGTTTTATTATGACTACCGCCGTCCAGTTTGGTCGAGCAGAGAAGTTCCTTCCTGTGCTGTTTGGCGTACCCGTCTTCATCCTCTGTGGTTTCACCCACTCCATAGCCGATGCCTTTTATTTCCTTGCCGTTCCCGAATTGTATAGCACTCAGCTTTTGGCTATTTACATCGCAGAAGTATTGGGCAACTTCGCTGGTTGTAACCTCTATCGCTGGGTTATAGCCAAGCAAGATAAGGTATAATTAGTAGTGTGTCAAGGGTCATCCTTGACACATTTTTTCTCTAAAAGTTGTATCAGTTTTAAATCTTTTTCGTATCTTTGCAGTCAAGTATGGAAACAGAAAAATCGATAGATGCACATAAATGGCGATATTTTGCTATATTTGCAGTCGCAATTAACAAATTTGTTTTAAGATAATCTAAAAAATCAGACATGAAAAAACTATTCATTACAGCGATGATCGTCGCTAGGTATGTCAGGCACCAGGTCCCTGGCATACACAAGCATTTATGGATGTGGGCCTCCGTCCTCGTTTGCGGCCTTGTGCTGACGGCGTGTTCCAACGACGACGATGCCGTGACGCCTGCCGACGAGGTGGAGGCGCAACTGCAGCAGATGACGCTGCGCGAAAAGGTAGGACAGATGTTCTATATCCGACTGGAGTCGCTCGACCCGTCGATAGAATGGACCACCTACGACGATCTGGCGAACATCAAGATTCTGGAGGTCACCGAGAACATCAAGCGGACAAACAAGGACTATCCCGTGGGTGGCATCATCCTCTATGCCTGGAATATCGACACCGAGGAGCAGCTGGCGCGCATCATCCCGCAGATACGCCAGCTCAACGGCAATCCCCTGCTATGCATCGACGAGGAGGGTGGGCGAGTGGCGCGCATTGCCAACAACCCCAACTTCGACGTCAAGAAGTATGTGTCGATGGACTCCATCGGACGTACGGGCGACCCGCGCAATGCCTACGAGTGTGGCAACACCATTGGCAAGTATCTGAAGCGCTATGGCTTTGACATCGACTTCGCGCCTGTGGCCGACGTGAACACCAATCCCGAGAACGTCGTCATCGGTCCTCGTGCCTTCAGCGGCGACCCTGCTGTGGCGGCTCCCATGGTGACCAACTATCTTGAGGGTTTGAAGACGGCGGGCATCACGGGCTGCATCAAGCATTTCCCCGGTCATGGCGACACCAAGGCCGACACGCACTATGGCTATGCCTCGACTCAGAAGACGTGGGACGAGATGCTGAACTGCGAGATGGTAACCTTCAAGGCGGGCATCCAGTGGGGCTGTCAGCTGATTATGACGGCACACATCGCAGCGCCCAACGTCACGGGTTCTGAAATCCCCAGCACCATGTCGTCCATCATCCTGCAGGATAAGTTGCGCGGCGAGTTGGGCTATCAGAACATCATCATCACCGACGGTATGGAGATGGGTGCCATCACCCAGCAGTACACCAGCGCCGAGGCCGCCGTGGGTAGCATTCTGGCGGGTGCAGACATCGTGCTGGGTCCTCGCTACTTCACCGAGGCCTTCGATGCCGTGATGGCAGCTGTCAACAACGGCACCATCAGCGAGGAGCGCATCAACCAAAGCGTGCGCCGCATTCTGAGGCTCAGATTAGGAATGAACAGATAACGATATAAACGATTGTCAAAAACGGGGTGCCTTATAGTTCATCCCATCGAATAGAATATGATTCTAATAGTTTGAGGGGTATTTGCAGTTCGGTAGCGGTTTTGCGCCAGTCTTTGATGGCTGAGCGAACCTCTTCTATAATCTCTGATGCCTCTTGACGTTTAAGCATGTAGCTCTCACTTGCAGAGAGTAAGGCGTTGATGTCTGCCTCTTCTGTGTATGAGTCTATGAGCAAGCATTGATGTGACTTTGCTTCTGGATTGATGTCGTATGCAGGAGAGAGCGTCCAGCCTTTCGGGGTAAGTAGGAAACCATGATTACGGAAGTGGTCGTCAGTGTTGCCAAACATGACGTTAAATGCCACTCTGCGATAAAGTTCTCGGAGATTCTGACGCACATCGGTACACCCACGAAGGATGAAATCAACGATATCAAGATAGCCGTTACCTGTGCTGCTGCCAGCACCATCATCAAAACCAAGCAACGACATAGCAGAAGCAAAGTGTATGCGACGGCCTTCTGCTGTTCTATCGAAGCGTTCTGAAAGAAGCAGGTCACGGTCCTTTGAAATCTTGATGGTGCGCGTCTTTGCCACGTTGATGCCAGCCTTGGCTGCAAGCTGATGTGAGAAGTGCTCAATGAGTTCCGTATTCTCCAAGTCCTTCTTTGAAGGGAACTTAGCTACGTACAGTTTACCGTCCGTATCAACCACGTTGGCCTTAGGACGAGCACCACCGAGTGAGGTTCCTGGGTCAATCAACTGGTCGAGCCAACGTTGCTCTGGTAGTTCATTGCGCTCCTCTGCCAACTCAATCTCATGGCACGCATCGCACAGGGCACGAAGACTCTCAATAGGGGGGACAAGGTATTTTGCACTCGCGTTGATGTAGTTATCGCCATCTTCCTCTTTGTAGCGAATGCCGCCCATACGGGTGAAGTCCTCGATACCAATGAGATAATCGTAATTTGTGAGCATACGTTTCGGTCTGCCTTCCTGTTGAGCTGTCAGTCGCTCTCTACGGTCAAGCAATAAACGTCCCCAGCGATCAGGAAAAGAATCCTTGACGAAGCCGAATACATTATCATTGCCACGAGGATGCTGCAATGAAGGAACATTCATCAGGTCACCACTCAGCAGAATGCCACCATGCTGTTTCAGCCACTTGCGCGAATACTCAAAGACAAAATGGTCTTTGCCACGAATATGTTCATAGCCTAATGTTCCAATCTCTTTGGGAGAGGTTAGGAAGTCGAAATCTGCGTAAACTATAATCCTCTTCATTTGACTTTGTCTTCGTCTTTCACGACTCGGCCATTGAAGCGAGCTTCATGGCTCTCGCTGCTCCATCCGTTTCTCAACAATTCTGCATCCTGAAGCTGTCTGCCAAGTGCATCAAGTGCAAAGAGTACACGCGCATAGATACCCATGGAAACCGTTGGGTCACCATGTTCCACCTTTGAGACAGTTAGGCGTGTCACAGTAGCCCTGTCTGCAATGTCCTGCATAGACAAATGCCTGCGCTTGCGGGCCAACATGATTTGCTCGCCCATAATCTTTAGGTTCTGGCTCAATGCCCTTGGCATCGTTTTAAATAAAAATGTTTAATATAACAAACATTTTAGAAGATTTTTATGTCTTTGCACATGTTTTTGTCTCTTTTGGTCTGAAAACTGCGATGGTTCCCAAACATATTCAAAGACAATGAGTTGGACAAAAAAGTAGTTGTTCGGAATTTCCGAACAACTACTCCACTTGGTACTATTTTCATTTGTCATTTTTCTCACACTCCCATGCAGCTGGTAGTGCCCAGCGTGGTGAGAATTGCCGTGATGATGCTTGCAAGAATCTGCAAGAGTGTCTTTACGCCTTCTTTCTTCATAGTCGTTTAAATTTTAAGGTTAGTACTTAGATTAGGTTTTTTGATTAGAGGTGAGGGCTTCAGCCATCAGTCTTCCGCCATCAGCCCTCAGCCCTCTTCCCTCAGCCATCTCTAATCGTTCTCGTTGCCGCCTCCGCCGCCTGAGGGAGGATTGGTGGTGCCGCCACCGCCCTGATTCTGGCTACCGCCACCATTTTCGTTCTGGTTTTGGTTTTCGTTCTCCGAACCGCCATTCTCATTCTCAGGGTCTTCCACCTCACCAGAGGTAGAGGTC
>CADAKX010000009.1 GCA_902788605.1 uncultured Prevotellaceae bacterium
CAGCCATTGCCGCACCTATTATTATGAGTTTCGCAATGGTGAGCGCCTCATCCCACCCTCCGTCCAAGAGGAGATACGCCAGTATTTCCGCGAGGCCGGCTGGAACGGCGACGTCCTTTTCGATGGGTTCGTCGAGGATTATGAGTGGTAAATTTGCAAATTTTGGACAATAAAAATCTCCGAGTCGCTGTCGGCTCGGAGATAAATGTATTACTATGATTATGCTGCTTCGTAGAAAACCTTTCCTACTCGGTCGATATGGTCGCCAATGGGCGTGCCCTTTTTCTTATTGTAGTCAATAAGGTCTACGGAATATAGAAGTTCCAAATCGTCTATTTCACAAAGGATACTAAGAAGCAGGTTATAGTCAACGCCCTGGCCTATCACAGCCAAATCAATGTCCGAACCTTCACGAAAATTGCCCTTTGACCTGGAGCCAAAGATCAGAACCTTCTCGATGTTCGTGTAACGACGAAAAACATCCTGCAGTTCCTTAATTACCGTGTCGCTTAGACCGAATTTCATGCGTTACTATACTCTGGATTATCTTTAAGTTTTCCTAATGATTCGTCCAACGCCTTAAGCATTGGGGCATAGTTGGTGAATATCAGCTGAACAATGGGAAGGACCTCTTCTTCATCATAGACATGACTTAATGTATTTCGTGACTTTGCCATTTTGCGCCACCCATCATGGTCTGATATCAATCCATCCTCGAAGGCCATCTTCATTGTACCGTTTGGCCCCAACATAAACTCATAACCTTTATATATCAGCAAATCCTGGAGAACTTTCCATGCAAGTTCGAAGGTGTATTCGAAACGTTGAACAAATCCCTCTATCTCCAGTTCCGACAGGTCATCCATAGTCCTGCCTGACTCCGTTACAGCACACAACCTTGTGCATGCTTTATGGAAATTGTTGTAACGCTGAATCCAACGAATATCTGCTTGCTGAATCATATATTTATTATTTATTTGGCGCAAAGATAAGGAATATAAATGAAACTTCCAAGAAAAACAATAAAAATCTCCGAGTCGCTGTCGGCTCGGAGATAATTATTATTTCGTCTTCACCAAACGTTTGGTTTCTACAATCTCGCCATCAACAAACATCGTGCATAGGAAGATTCCCTTATCCAATACATCGCTATCGATTGTGACGCTTGTTTCTGTTGGAGAAAGAGGCACTCTTGTCATCACACGACCACCCATATTAGTAATAAGGATATAGGCATTGGAGGCATTGGAAGCCAAGAGGTATCGCAAGGTGGCAGGCTCGCTGACAGACGAGGGGGCTGCAGAGATGAGCGTATTGCCTAAGGCCGAACGAACGGCATTCACATCGGAAGTGTCGCCGCTGCGAGCCATCATGACATCGACAAACTTCTCCGTGCGACAATCCATCTGCACCTTCAGCTCCTGGATACAGCTTATCAGGATGGGGATGAGATCAGTATAGTTGATTCCAAATCCATCAGGAATCTTCACAACCAACGAGGGGAATATCGCCTGAAGTTCCTCGGGCAGCAATCCATAACGCAACTTTGAACGCATCTCATCATTCATCTGCTCCAAATGCTGGATATAGGCCTCTCTCTCCTCCTCGCTCAGATAACTGAGATCTTCTTCAGACGCTCCATAATTGGGCTTCATGGTGTATTCTATCACATGCAAGCCCAGGATATTGTCTAAGATGTACTGTTGGGGCGTGTCGCTTCCCAAGAGTCTAATATTATCCCAATTGGTATTCTCTGTTGGAATACTGTCCTGTCCGCTGATTCGCTTGTCTAGTGTGACGTATCCATAATAGTAGTAGGAATCGGCACAGAGACGCACCTCATAGTCGCCATCGATGGTTGTCGGCAGATAAACCGGCTGGCTGTGTTTGCAAGGTACTGCGTATACGCTCTCATTATCCTTGAGAAGCATGAGCGTCAGGCTGTCTTCAGATTCAGGAAGGATGAATTTATGGTCGTCTTGTGTGACGAACAGCGTATTAGGCAATGTTTGCGTCGAGTCTGTTTGAGCAGCAACAAGGTAGAGGGGAACATAGTTGATCTTCGCCTCAACAGCAGACATGTTTCCCAAGAGGAAAGCTACAAGAATAAGCAAGTATTTTTTCATCATCGCATATAGTATTTAAAGTTTGATGCAAAAATAGGAATAATAAATGAAACTTCCAAGAAAAGTTGTATTCATTTAAAGAAAAAAGTGTAATTTTGCAGACGAAAGTATTTTCTAAAACTATGTCGATATGAGTATTGAGGAGAAAAGCAGATATGTGAATGATGCAGTGGAACTGCTGATGGAACTGATTGCCACACCACGCGCAAGCAGAAACGAAACAGAGGCTGCTGACGTGATGGAACAGCGGATGGCGCAATGGGGACTGAACCCGCAACGCGAGGCCAACAACCTGTGGGCGGTATCGGACAACTTTAACAAGGCCAAGCAGACCATCCTCCTCAATGCGCATATCGACACAGTAAAACCGGTGAAGACATGGACGCGCGACCCCTACGAGCCTGAGGTCATCAACGACAAGCTCTTTGGCATTGGCGCCAACGACTGCGGCGGCGGACTGGTGACACTGCTTCAGGTGTTTCGCATCTTGAAAGGCCGTGAGCTGCCCTTCAACCTAATCTATCTGGCTTCGGCCGAAGAGGAGGTATCGGGCAAAGATGGCGTTGAGCGCGTGTTGCCGCTATTGCCAAAGATTGACGTGGCCATCGTGGGCGAGCCTACAGGCATGCAGCCCGCCATTGCCGAAAGGGGACTGATGGTGATTGATGGTTATACGAAGGGTGTGAGTGGTCACGCGGCAAGAAACGAGGGCGTGAACGCTATCTACAAGGCGCTGGACGACCTGGTGTGGCTGCGCGACTACAAGTTCCGAAAGGAGAGTCCGCTGCTGGGATTCAGCAAAATGACTGTGACACAGGTGGAGAGTGGCACGCAGCACAACGTCATTCCCGACTCGCTGCATTTTGTGATTGACGTGCGTACCAATGAGTATTATCAGAACGAGTTCGTCTTTTCCTTCCTCCAGAAGCACATGCAGAACAGCATCCTGAAAGCACGCTCGTTCCGCCTGCACTCATCCAGCATCCCCACCGACCATCCCTTGGTGAAACGCTGCGTGAAGTTAGGCATGAAGCCCTTTGGCTCGCCCACCCTGTCAGACCAGGCACTGATGCCCTTCCCCTCGTTTAAACTGGGACCTGGTGAATCGTCACGCAGTCACAGCGCCAACGAGTTTATACGCATCAGCGAGATAGAACGAGCCCTCGATACTTACCTGAAGATTATCCTCTGAGCCAGGGGCGCGGATTGAGCACTTCCGTCCAGTTGCGCAGCTGGAACTGCATCGTATTCGATGGTCCCAGCGCACCCAGCGTCTGGTTGGTTGACACCTTCTGTCCTACCTTGACAGACACATTGGCCAGGTCGCAATAGACAGAGATGTAGCGGCCGTGGCGCACCATCACAATATAAGAGGAACCGGAATAGAAAATCTTACTCACCTCGCCCTCGAACACGCAACGGGCCATCGCACCAGGCTGACCCTTGAGGTGCAAGCCCTTACTACTCAGATGCACGTTGCCCAAGCCCTCAACGACATTGGAGCCAAAGCTGCGCACAACCTGATAGGGACCCGTGATGGGCATGGGCAGCCTGCCTTTGTTGCTGGCAAAGCTACCAGTGAGTTTCTTATCGGGATCGGCATTGACAAAGTTGTCAATCTCCTTCTTAGATTCTGCTACATGGCGCTCGGCGGTCACACGCACCTGCTCGGCCTCCTTGGCACGACGGGCGGCCTCAGCCTTCTCGCGCTCGGTCTTAGCAGCACGGGCCTGCGCCTTGGCTGCTTCTTCCTTGGCCTTCGCCTCAGCCAGTCGCTTCTCACGCTCCTTGCGCTCACGCTCCTTGCGTGCCAGTTCCTCGGCCTTGCGCTTCTTCTCAGCCTCGATACGGGCTTTTTCGCGGGCTATCTCCTCGGCAATCAGCTTTTCAATCTTGGCATTCAACTCGGCCTCTTGCTGCTGTTCTTTCTTGATAAGCTCCTGCACGGTGCGCTGCTCTTTCTGCAACTTCACCACCATCTGCTTCTGCTCAGCCTGCTTCTTTTCCAGGTTCTGCTGCTCGGTCTCACCCTGACGCAGTTTGACGTTCTTCGCCTGACGGTTACTCTCAATCTCCTGCTGCTTGGCCGTCACCTGTGCCTGTTTGATCTTCACAGCCTCGCCCTGCGCTTTCTGATAGGTGGAATATTCCTTCATGAAACGCGTGCGACGATACATCTGGTTGATGTTCTTGGCGCTGAACACAAACATCATCTTGCTCTGCGTGTTGCGGTTGCGATACATATAGCGCATCGACTTCACATAGCGCTGCTGACGCTCGGCCAGTTGGCGCTCAAGCTCTTTCTTCTCGGCATTCAGCAAGACCAGCGCGCTGTCCAGCGAGGCGATATGCGTGCGGATGGTGTCAATCAGGCGCTTCTTATCATCAATCTCGCCGCCCAGCACCAGCACGTCCTGCATCTGCTGCTTCACCCTGCGGTCCAGCTCGGCCTTCTGCTTCTTCTTTTTCTCAATATCCTGACGCAGCTGCTTCTGGGAAGCCTGCATCTTCTCCCTTTCGGTCAACGGCTTCTTGGCTGTTGACTTCTTGGTCTGTGTTTTCTTTGTCGTTTTCTTTTGTTGTACCTGCGTGGTGGTCTTCTTGCGTTGCGTGGTCTTCGACTTTTGTGCAGGCGAAGCGATACAACACATCAAGGCCAGAAACAGGACAAGGAGTTTTCTCATAGCTTTTCCGGATATAATATTAAAGCGCCATGAAACGACGGAGAATCTGGTCTACGGTGACCTCACGATACTTGTCGGAAACCTTGGTACGGGTGTTCCAGTCGCTCTCGTTGCCCAGATAGTTCAAGCGGATGCCCAGCTTGACCTCCTTCTCAGGCATCGTCAGCGTCACTTCCATATTGCTGGGGAACATGGCGTTGCCCATCTTAGAAAACTCCTTATAGTCCCAGTTCAACTGGGTATTGCCCTTCACCTGGTCGCGATAAGAGATGTTGGCCATTTTGATACGGCCCGACTGGTTGTTGGCCAGCCAGCTGTAGTTCATCTTACCCTCATCCAGACTGATGACAACATCCTCGGTTTCCATATTGGCAGAGAACTTCTCGAGCAATGTCTTATCCAACTTCTGACGGCCGGGCATGAAGAGCTCGTTCCAGAACAGGGCCTGCAGGGTATAGAAGTTGATGCCGCTGTTGCGCAGGAAGTCCACATAGTTATAGGGTGCCTTCAGGAACTGCTTGTTGATACGGTCGACAATCAGCACATAGTCCTTGGTGAACTCGATACGGCCGGCCTCCACAAAGCCAAAGGCCATCAACTGTAACTGAATCACGTCGTCGCGCTTCATCTTCAGGTTGCCTGTCAGCGATACCTGCTGAGGACCATACTCAATAGAGAACTTCAACTTCGACGTCACAAACTGCGCCTTGGTAGCATTGTCGCTCACCTTCTCAAGGAAAGCAGACTGCTCCAGCACCTCGGGAGTCACTGGCTGAGGAGCTTCCTTAACAGCGTTCTTATGGGTATGGCAAGATGCCATGAACAATGGGAATGCCACAACGGCAACCTTTAGGATATTCGAGATTTTCATTGCTTTATATATTTTTTCCGTTTAATCTTTCGTGCTAGCAGCTTATTACCTGGGTCTTGCGCCAAGGCCTGCTGCCATAGCTTGATGGCGCCATCGGCATCGCCGGCCATCATGTAAATATCGCCTGCATGCTCGGTAACCACAGCACCCAGCGTAGAGTCGTTCTGCAGAGCCTGGTCGATATAGATGCGGGCCTCGGCATAGCGACCCTGCATGAAAAGAATCCATGCGTAGGTATCCAGATAAGTAGCGTTTCTGGGCTCGGCCTTGATGGTCTTGAAACTCATCTCCTCAGCTCGCTCCAGATTCTTACCATTGAGACTGAGATAGTAGGCATAGTTGTTCATACAGCCGATATTGTCGGGCTTCCATTGCAGGCATGAGTCATAGGCGGCATAGGCTTCCTGCTCGCGGTCTTTCTGGAAGAGCAGATCGCCCAATACGGCATAGAAGTCGGACACAATCTCTGGCGAACTGTCATCGTTGATGACGCTGATGCCGTTCTTGAATGCGTCCAAGGCGTGGTCTTTGTCGTCGATGCGATAGTAGGCCATACCCTGATAGTAATAGAACGCCATCTCCTCAGGATTATACTGACGGGCAGCCTGACAGAGGCTGATGATGCTGGCATCATCGTTGTCTTCCCAAGCATACTGCACCAGTTGCAAACGTGCAGGGGCATAGTCGGGCGCCATTTTCAGCACTTGTCGCAGGGCTGTGGCGATGCTGTCCTTGGGCATCTTCTTCAGGTCCATATAGGCAGCCTTGAGCATAGCCACTTCGACATCGGGCTCGGGCTGTGAGAGGACATTATTAAAGACGTTCAGAATCACCGTACTATCACCGCTCTCACGCTCGTTCTCGCCAATGAGCTGGCGCAACATATAGACGCGGTCCTCGGTGTTCGTATGATTGTTCATCAGGATACAATGGGTCAGCGAGTCCACAGCCTCATCGTCCTCCATGTGGATATAGTAGGTGCGGAGCGACTGCTGGGCCTTTGTGTTATCAGGCTCTTCGGCCAAAATCTGCTTCAGCACATCGTGGGCCTCCTCCAGTTCGCCATTGCCCATCAGGGTATTGGCATAGAGGGTGCGATAGTCCATATCATAAGGATGCTCCTCGGACAATGATTTCACGGCCTCCACAGCGCTCTGGTGGTCGCCCATCTGCACATAGAGGGCGCTCTTGGCCAGCGAGATGCGCTCGCTCTTGCCATCGACGGTCTCTATCTTGTCAAGCACGCCCACGGCCTTCTGGTAGTCCTTCTCCTGGATATACAGGCGATAGATAGTCTCCAGCAAGTCCTCACGGCTCTTGTCCTGCTCGTACATCTTCTCAAACACAGGGATAGCCTCAACATACTGTCCCTTGCCAATATACGTGCGGCCAAGGGTCTCCATATAGGTCATATCCTTAGGACTCAAATCCGAGGCTCGCTTAAAGAGTTCCAGAGCCTTGTCGGTATTCTTCATTTCCGCATAGTACTGCGCCAGGAAGAAACAAGCCTCCGAGGCGTCTGGCTTCAGTTCCAAGCAGCGATTCAGCAGGTCGAACGTGGCATCGTGATGGCCGCGCTGGCGCTGCAGCATAGCTTCATTAAAGAGTATGTTGTATTTGCGCTGGATGTCCTCTGGTTCCTGGGCAAGGGTCTGCGCGTTGACAGTCAAGCCAACGAACCAAAGAAACACTATATGAATCCAAAGCTTCATTATTTCACACCCGTATGTCCATATCCGCCCTCGCCGCGTTCGGTTTCGTCGAGCACTTCCACTTCAACAAACTCGGCCTGCTCATGACGGGCAATAACCATCTGGGCGATACGTTCGCCATCGTTGATCACAAAATCTTCTTGCGACAGATTGATGAGCAGCACGCCTACCTCGCCACGATAGTCGGCATCCACAGTACCAGGAGAGTTCAATACGGTGATACCCTTCTTCAGAGCCAGACCGCTACGGGGACGCACCTGAGCCTCATAGCCTGCAGGCAATGCAATGTGCAGGCCTGTGGGAATGAGTCGGCGCTCCAGAGGTTTCAAAACGATGGGTTCGTCTATGTTAGCACGCAAATCCATGCCGGCGTTATACTAAGGTGCAAAATTAGCGATTTATCTTGAAACCGCCATAAAAAATGTGCTAAAATGTGTTTCTCAGAAGAAAAAGAGGGATACCTGCACAACAATCATTGCAGATAACCCTGGGCACGCAGTTCAACAATCATTGCAGGTAACCCTGGGCACGCAGTTCGCAGGCCATCTGGCAGAGTTCCTCGTACCAAGCCTCGCCGAAGCGACGCACCAGCGGCCCCTTCAGGAACTGATACAGGGGCAGATGCAGTTGTTTACCTTTTTCGCGACCACAGCGACAAATATCCCAGCGATGATAGTTCAGAGCCACCGTCCCGTCAGAAAAGACTTTTTCGCGAATGGGATAGAGGGCGCAGCTGATGGGTTTGACAAACGATGTCTTTCCCGCACGACAGGCTTTTTCCAAAGCACAGAGGCAGCAGTTCTTGACCACCGTAGAACCAGAATCGCCAGAGAGTGTCAGGTCGTCATAACAGGTAAACACGCAGTCCTTGCCTCCCACGATACTCGTCACCAGGTCGCCGTCGCGGTCTGTATAGGCCACGCCCTGACGGTCGATAACAGCCTGGGCCGAAGCGCTGAGGTCTTGCCACACGGCATCAACGCTGTTTTCTATCTCCATCACCTCATCGAGGTTGACGGGAGCGCCGGCATCACCCTCTACACAGCAGATGCCGCGACACACTTCCAGGTCACAGCAGAACTCTTCTGTGAGGATGTCCGACGAGATCAGCACATCGCCGACTTGCAAGATAGGAGGTAGTTTACTCATGTTTTTTTGCTTACCAATGGGTAAGTTCGATTTCGTTTTTCACGCCTACCAGTTGATAGGCTCGATTCCGTTTTGTTTCAGATATTCATTGCAGCACGAGAACTGATGCTGTCCAAACCAGCCACCGCGATTGGCAGACAGGGGCGAGGGGTGTACAGACTCCAACACGAGGTTCTTCTGCTTGTCAATCATATAGGCCTTGGAACGGGCGAAGCCTCCCCAAAGCATATAGACCAGATGCTCGCGCTCGGTGGCCAGGGCCTTGATAGCTGCATCGGTGAAATTCTGCCAGCCCAGCGTGGCGTGACTATTGGCCTGATGGGCCCTAACGGTCAGCGTGGCGTTGAGCAGCAGCACACCTTGCTCGGCCCAGCGAGTCAGGTCACCACTTGCGGGCATCGGCGTACCCAGGTCATCATGAATCTCTTTGAAGATATTCTGCAACGAGGGCGGAAACTGCACACCGTCCTGTACAGAGAAGCTCAACCCGTGGGCCTGTCCTGGCTCATGGTAGGGATCCTGACCGATAATCACCACCTTCACTTGGTCAAACGGACATAGATTAAAGGCATTGAAGACGAGCTTGCCTGGCGGATAGCACGTACCTGCCATATACTCCTGTCTCACTTTCTCTGTGAGTCCAGCAAAATAAGGCTTCTCAAATTCGCCCTGCAGATGCTGCTTCCACGACGCTTCTATCTGAACATTCATAACAACTGATAGATTTGGTCAATCATGACTTGCGGCAGCGCAAAACGAGGGTCGTCGCTATGGGCATTGATAGCTTCAAGGAAATGCGGAAGTTCGTCTTTATAGACCACCCTCATCCTACCATTCAGGCCATTTTCCTTCGAGCAAGAATAGGTGATATTTGCCAGACGATCGGCCAGTTTCAGAAAAGGTGCATAGGGGGTCTCGCGGATACCAGCATAGTAGCGGTCGTTGGCTCTTTCAGCACGCGTGCGTCCCTTCTCGTTCGTCAGCGCATAGACCATCTCGGCAGCCATATACGCTTGGTCGTCACTCATAAAAAGACGGGCACCTTTTGTCACGTCATTATAGGTCATGCGTGCATCTTCGATGCTGTCGTGATAGAACGCACCAAAGAACAGCGGCAGGACATCACCCTCCTGTTGGCAGACCAGGTGTCCGTATTTGAACACCAAGTCTGCCACCATGTCAAGGTGATAGCTATAGGGATGGTTCATGTCATAACGCTGGTTCACGCTATCGTGCAGCATATGAGCATGCTCCTTAATCTCTTCAATCTTGTATTGACACTTGTCTATACAAGCCTGAAACTCTTGTTGTGTCATTAGTCACAAATCAGGTTCTCGCCCGTCATATCCTTAGGCTGCTCCAGTCCCATGATGTGCAGGATAGAGGGAGCAACGTCAGCCAGACGTCCGTCCTTCACAGTAGCCGAATTGTTGTTGGTTACATAGATGAAGGGAACGGGGTTCAGAGAGTGAGCGGTATTGGGAGTGCCGTCGGCGTTGATAGCGTTATCGGCATTTCCGTGGTCGGCAATGATGATAGCCTCGTAATCGTTGGCCTTAGCAGCCTCGATAACATCCTTCACACAGTTGTCAACAGCCCATACAGCCTTGGCAATAGCGTTGTAAACGCCTGTGTGGCCAACCATATCGCCATTAGCGAAGTTAACAACGATAAAGTCGTACTTAGACTCGTTGATAGCAGCCACCAGCTTATCCTTTACCTCATAGGCACTCATCTCGGGCTTCAGATCGTAGGTAGCCACCTTGGGAGAAGGCACCAGGATACGGTCCTCACCCTCGTAGGGCTGCTCGCGACCACCATTGAAGAAGAAGGTTACGTGAGCGTACTTCTCTGTCTCAGCGGTGTGCAACTGCTTCTTGCCCTGCTGTGAGAGATACTCGCCCAGAGTGTTCTCAACATTCTCTTTGGGGAAGAGGATGTTTACGCCTGTGAAGCTGGCATCGTATGGAGTCATGCAATAGTACTGCAGACCAGGAACGGTCTTCATGCCCTGCTCAGGCATATCCTGCTGGGTCAGTACGATGGTGAGCTCCTTGGCACGGTCGTTACGGAAGTTGATAAAGATAACCACATCGCCCTCCTCGATGCAACCGTTGACATTGCTGTTGTGGATAGGCTTGATGAATTCGTCGGTCACACCTTCAGCATAGCTCTCCTCTACGGCCTTAACCATATCAGTAGCCTGCTTACCTGTGCCGTTCACGATGAGGTCGTAGCCTTCCTTTACACGTTCCCAACGCTTATCGCGGTCCATCGCGTAGAAACGACCTACTATAGAAGCGATAGCTGCATCGTTGTCGGCACAGACCTTGGTCACCTGCTCGATGAAGCCCTTACCACTCTTGGGGTCGGTGTCACGGCCATCCATGAAGCAGTGAACGAATGTCTGGTTCTTCAGACCATAGTGCTTGCCTACCTCAATCAGTTTGAAGAGGTGGTCGAGGCTTGAGTGAACGCCACCGTCAGAGCAAAGACCCATCAGGTGCAGTTTCTTGTTATTCTCCTTAGCGTAGGAATAAGCGGCCTTCACCTGAGGATTCTCTACAATAGAACCGTCCTTGCAGGCGCGGTTAATCTTCACGAGGTCCTGATAAACAATACGTCCGGCACCAATATTGAGGTGTCCTACCTCTGAGTTACCCATCTGACCGTCGGGCAAACCAACATCCTCACCAGAAGCCTGCAACTGAGAGTGAGCTGATGTAGCTGTCAACAAATCGAGATAAGGTGTGGGCGTATTAAAAATCACGTCGCCCTTGCCATGCTTACCGATTCCCCATCCATCGAGAATCATCAAAAGTGCTTTCTTTGCCATAATATTTCGTATAAAATAAATGTGTAACTCTGCTTTTAGGGTGCAAAGTTACACATTTTTAGGGAGTTAACAGGACTTTGTCGAGTTAAAGGGAGTTAAAAACACACTTACTTCATATCAAAGCCCATGCGCAGACCATCATAGCTCTTTGAGAGTTCGCCTACGGTCTGCAGCGTCTGGTTGCCACTCAAGGCTGACATCGTCTGAAGCAGCGTCAGGAGCTTCTTCGACTCGAACAGCAGGCCGATACCATCTGAGTTGCGCTTGGCATAGCAGTTCACATTGAGCAATAGGCCCTGCATGGTAATCTTACTGTTGGCAGCATCAAAGGTGTACTTGCCACTCCAGCTCTTACCTGCAATCTTTGCTGAGAAGGTACCGTCCTGATTGAAGGTCACCTGGGTATTGCTGGCGTTGATACCAACCTTCTGATAGGTGGGCTGCAACTTCGTCTTAATCTGCGAAGCGACCACTTCACCACCTGCCTGTGCCAACAACTTCTCGCTGGTAAAAGCGCATCCAGGACGAGTGTAGCTCCAGGTACCAATGAGTGCCTGCTGTGTCACCTTGGCGTTGCCACCCAGTACACTTGCCAGGATATTGCCAACGGCGGCACCTGTATTGGTTGCACCATTAGCGTTTTGTCCACCAGTCAACACGTCGGTCAGCACAGCATTACCAATAGAATCCAGATTACTGTTTGTACCACAGCCACACACCATCAGTGCAGCCATTGACATTGAGATAAAAATCTTCTTCATTGCTTCTTGTTTTGATTTAGTTATTATTAATTTGTCTTTAGTCGCTATCATGTCGCAAAGGTACATAAAAAAACGATGAAACGGCAAACTTATTGTGCATTCATGAGACAAATAACAAATTATTTGAAACCTAAGAACGAAGAACATCCCCTTTTTTTTGCTTTGAAACAAAAATCTGATACAACAAAGAATGGCCGTTTAAGTTTTTTTCTATAATTTTGCACCCACAAACAGAATGCAGACCTAAAAGTGTAAATGCAGAACAGTGAGATCATAGAAATCTATTATCGCAACCATCAGGAAGAACTGCTAACCTTCGTCAGTTCACGTCTTGACAACCGCGAGTTGGCTGAAGACATCGTTCAGGATGTGTTCGTCAAACTGTTGTGCACCCCCCAACCCATCATGGAATGCACACTGGCGGCATTGGCCATCACCATTGCACGCAACTTGATTAACGACTACTACCGTCGTCGCAACTGCCGCATTCTCTACACCCAGCAGTTGAATCCCAACCCTATCACAGGCGAGAGGGAGTCGGAATCCGTGCTGTCCATCCGTGAGATAACTGAATTCCTGGAGCGTGGACTGGCCCGCGTAGCAGAGCCTTGCCGCGACATCTATCGTCTGCATATCTACGAAGGGATGAAGGTAAGCGACATTGCCCACCATCTGAACACCGATTACAAGTCTACCGAATATCGTTTAGGTATTGCCCGCAAAGAGGTGAGGAAATACCTCAGACGCATCTCTTAGTTTAATCCGCAAAATTCCAGTTAATCCGCACTTAATCTGCAAATTCGAGCGACAGCTGTCCATCGCCCAACAGGTTGTATGACATTCTGTGATAAGGCGTCGTGCCGTACTGGCGAATAGCTTCGCGATGTTTTTTCGTGGGATAGCCTTTGTTGGAACGCCAGTCATACTGCGGGAACTCTTCTGCCAACTGGTTCATATAGTCATCACGATAGGTCTTGGCTAATATCGAGGCGGCAGCGATACTCAAGTACTTCCCATCGCCTTTCACGATGGTCGTATGAGGCAGCTGCTGTCCATCGGCAGGCTCTTTATAGGGTTTAAAACGGTTACCATCAACGATAATAGCCTGCGGACGCACCTTCAACTGATCGAGCGCACGATGCATGGCCAGTATCGAAGCATTCAGGATGTTTATCTTGTCTATCTCCTCAGGGGTCACGATACCTACAGCCCACGCCACAGCATCACGCTCAATCATCTCGCGCAACTGATAGCGCTTCTTCTCTGTCAACTGCTTCGAGTCGTTCAGCAGTTCGTTTTCATAGCCTGCAGGAAGAATCACGGCAGCAGCATACACGCTACCTGCCAAGCAGCCACGGCCAGCCTCATCGCAGCCAGCCTCAATCAGCCCATCATAGTAATGATTTATCAGCATCGCCTTTAAAACATCTTAGACACACGAAGGATGCCGGCCACGAGGGCATCAACCTCTTCCTTAGTATTATACATCGCAAACGAAGCACGCACGGTACCTGCGATTCCCAAGCGGTCCATCAGGGGCTGGGCACAGTGGTGACCTGTGCGGACAGCGATACCAAGTCTGTCAAGCAACGTACCCAAGTCCAAATGATGAATATCTCCCACAAGGAAGCTGACGACAGCATCCTTATGCGGAGCCTCACCAAAGAAGCGTATGCCAGGAATGGTACGCATCTGCTCCATGCAATAGCGCGTCAGTTCTTTCTCATGCACCTCAATATTTTCGAGGCCTACTGTCTGCATATACTTAATGGCAGTAGCCAGCCCATGGGTAGCTACATAGTCGGGCGTGCCAGCCTCAAACTTAAACGGCAGGCGCTCGAAGGTGGTTTTCTCCCAGGTCACCTTGTCAATCATCTCACCACCACCCTGATACGGAGGCAGTTTCTCGAGCCACTCTTCCTTGCCATAGAGCACGCCGATACCTGTAGGGCCGTACATCTTATGACCACTAAGCGCCAGGAAGTCACAGTCCATATCCTGCACATCTATCTTCATGTGGGGCGCACTCTGAGCAGCATCAACCAACACAGGGATACCCCGCTCATGGGCCTTACGGATAATGTCCTTCACAGGGTTGATCGTACCCAGCACATTACTCACATGGGCCACACTCACCAACTTCGTCCTTTCTGTCAAGTAAGCATCGATATCATCGATGCACAGCAGTCCCTCATCAGTAATCGGCAGGTGCTTCACCACGATGCCCTTACGCTGCGCCTGCAATTGCCATGAAACAATGTTAGAGTGATGCTCCATTTCAGTTACCAGCACCTCGTCGCCAGCTTTCATCTGACTCTCACAGTACGAACTTGCAACCAGATTGATGGCCTCTGTCGTACCACGGGTAAAGACAATCTCCTCAATCTTTCTGGCATTAATAAAGGCACGAACGGTCTCGCGCGCTGCCTCATGCAGGTCGGTAGCCTGCTGACTGAGGTAGTGGACGCCACGATGCACGTTGGCATTCACATTCAGGTACTCCTCGCGCATGGCATCCAGCACGCAAAGGGGCTTTTGTGTGGTGGCGGCATTGTCCAGATAAACCAATGGACGCTTGTATACTTCCCGCTGCAGAATGGGGAAGTCTTCTCGTATTTTTTGTACGTCGAACATATCTTTCTTGTAAATTGTGTGCAAAGATAGAAAATTATTCTCAATTTTCAATTGTCATTTCATAATTATTTTCTATCTTTGCACCCAGAGACTAAACACTTAAAACATAATAGCGTATGAAACAGTTAGTACTTGCAATGATTATGGCAACAGCTGTCAGTACAACAGCTTTTGCACAAAACAGAGTAAAGAACGTTTATGCCAGTTCTTCAAAACTGGACATTGAGATGCTGCAGAGCGAACAGCCCATCCAGCTGAACCGTTATTTCTTTGCGGGTTACAACACCCTCTGTCTGCCCATGTCAGTATCGGCAGAGCAACTGGGCGACATTAAGCTGGAGCGCTTTGAGGGCATCAAGCAGGAAGGCAACATCCTCAATCTCTATTTCGTAGAGTGCACCAGCGACGGTATCCAGGCTGGCGTGCCTTATCTGGTTAATTCTCCCAAGAGCCAGTATCTGCGCGTCAAGAACAGCGACGCCATGACCATTGACAACCAGTTGAAGACGGTTCGCATGAGCGATAACAACGGTAACACCGTGAGCTTCGGCAGTGGATGGGAGACCATCGAGAAGGTAGGACGCTATGGTATTCCTGCCCAGCAGAACGTTACTCCTTTGGAGGCTATACTGGTAAGAACCAACGCCGACAAGAAGTTCCTGCCCACTCGTTGCGGCTTCACATGGGACAAGCAGAGTGCTTCTGCCAAGGAATTGCGCATCGTGCACCTCACTGCATCAGAGGCAACAGCTATCAACAACATCAACCTGCAGAAGGAGTCTGACAAGGGCATCTACGACCTCAGTGGTCGCAAGGTGAACAAGACTGCCAAGGGCCTTCATATCCAGGATGGCAAGAAAGTGGTGAAATAAGGTCAGACCATCTCGCAATAAGCAAAACGACGTATCTCTATAAGAGAAACAACGTATTACTATAAGAGAAACAACGTATTACTATAAGAGAAACGGCGTCTCACTATCAGTGAAACGCCGTTTCTCTATATCTTCAATCTCTACTTACACAACTTGCAACCAGAGCATTTGTTCAGCTCGCCACGGAAGCGCTTCTCTACCAAGTAGTGCAGACGGTCGCGCAGGGGTTCCAACTGCATCTTGTCAATCACCTCATTGATAAAGGCGTTCTGCAGCAGTACCTTAGCCTCCTTCAGCGAAATTCCTCGCTGACGCATATAGAACAGCGCCGCATCGTTCAGCTGTCCAACGGTCGAACCATGAGCACACTTCACGTCGTCAGCATAGATCTCGAGCATCGGCTGGGTGTACATACGTGCTTCTTTGGTGGCCGTCAAATTTTGATTGGTCATCTGCGAGGTGGTTTTCTGAGCACCATGCTCAACCAGCACACGACCGGCAAAAGCACCTGTAGCCTTCTCGTCAAGCACATATTTGTAGAGTTCCTGCGAGTTGCAGTGGGGCACTTTGTGTACTATCAGTGTGTTGTTATCCACATGCTGCTGCTTGTCGGCAATCACACATCCATAGCATTGGCACTCGGCACCTTCGCCACTAAAGGTAAGGTCGAGTTTGTTGCGGGTGATACCATTGTGCAAGGTAATCACATTATGGTTTACACGACTATTGGCCTGCTGGTCAATATATACGTTGCTCACGCGTACATTCTTATGATGCGTCTCCTCCATGCAATAGAGGTCAAGTGATGCATTCTCGCCTACGTAAGCCTCGATAACCTGTGTAGCCAGGAAGTTACGATCGTCGGCAGCGTGGTCGCAGAACAGCATTTTGATTTCTGCTCCCTGTTCCACAACAATCAGCACGCGACGGTTGACCATCAGGTCAGGCACCACACGCTGAGCGTTCTTAGGTGTAGCCTTCAGGATGTTAATCACCTGTATGGCACGATCCACCTGGACTTTCTTGGGCACATAAACCAACAGTCCGTCCTGTGCGAGCATGGTATTAAGAGCCGTAACGGCATCCTCACCAGTCTTAGCCAGCTTGGTGTAGTACTTGCTCACCAACTCAGGATAATCGCGCATAGAGCCGATAATAACACCTTCAGGCAAGTGTCCCTTCGACTTATCATCGTGGTAGAACATATCATTTACCACGAAGTACAGGCTGGTGCTCAAGTTAGGCACGTCGCAATGGAAAGCCTCATAGGGATCAACGGGTATCTGCAAGCGATTCAGGTTCACACCATAGTCAGGCTCAAATAGCTTCTGCATATCGATGTATTTGTATCTTTCCACCTTTTTAGATGGGAAGCCCTGGGCCTTGAAGTCCTCAAAGGCCTGGTCGCGCACCACGTTCATCGACTCTGGGGCATGCGAGAAGATTATCTCGCGCGCCTGCTGATAGAGGTCAATATATTGTTGTTCGCTATTCATTATTCCTCGCCTATTTCTTCCTTAATCCAGTCGTAGCCGTGCTCCTGAATCTGTACGGCTAGCTCAGGACCACCAGTCTTCACGATGCGGCCCTTGTAGAGCACATGTACAAACTGAGGCTTAATCATCTCGAGCAGACGGTCGTAGTGGGTAATGACGATGCAAGAGGTCTCAGGTGTCTGCAGTTTGTTGACACCCTCAGCCACAATACGCATGGCATCCACGTCAAGACCTGAGTCAGTCTCGTCAAGAATGCTCAGTTTGGGCTCCAACATAGCCATCTGGAATATCTCGTTGCGCTTCTTCTCACCACCGCTGAAACCCTCGTTAACCGAGCGGTTAGCCAGCTTTGAGTCGAGTTCAACAATCTTACGCTTTTCGCGCTGCAGCTTCAGGAATTCGGCAGCGTTCATGGGCTCCAGTCCCTGATACTTGCGCTTCTCGTTGATAGCAGCCTTCATAAAGTTAGTCATCGATACGCCAGGAATCTCAACGGGATACTGGAACGAGAGGAACAAACCCTCGTTGGCACGGTCCTCAGGCTTCATCTCCAGCAGGTTCTTACCGTTGAAGAAAGCCTCGCCCTCGGTTACCTCATACTGGGGATTACCCACGAGCACAGCACTCAGAGTGCTCTTGCCCGAACCGTTAGGGCCCATAATAGCGTGAGTCTCACCATCCTTGATTACCAGATCAATGCCTTTTAATATTTCTTTTTCGCCTATACGGGCATGAAGATTACGTACTTCTAACATGATGTTTCTTGATAAATATTGCCTGCAAAATTACTAATTTTTCACGAAACAATTGTCTTTTAGTTAGTTAATTTATCCTTTCTCAAAACAAAAAAGGACTGTTCTTTCGCAGAACAGTCCCCTGGCTTACCACAAAAAAGCTAATCAATACTGTACTTTTGATTTAATCATGGTGCCATCGGAGAGTGTATTTACCCTCACATAAATGCCATGACGGGGATGGACAACATGATGACCATTCAAATCGTAGAGCTCGCTTTTTACCACAGAACGAACAGGCTCTACTTCAGGCTGACCGACAGCCGTCGATGAAGCCTGACCGACACGTGCTTTGTTGGCATTCAGAATAGAATCTGTGTTTTTATCAAACAACAGGGCTACCACCACCAGGTTGTTTTTGTCCTGAACAATCTTTTCACCACTTGTATTTCGGATTTGACGGATATCGAACTGATAACTGACGCTTTGTGGCAAATCAGCCACTATAGGTGCTTGCAAAGAGTTCTCAATACCAGAAACGCCAGAGCGATCAATAATGACGAAATTAAAAGTCAGTCCAGAAACATAGGAACCACCATTGACAAACTCATCCATGGATGATGGCCAGCCAGATTCACCCGTATAGTAATTGGCTTGTCGCCAATTGCCAGACGTGCCCTTCAGGCCATCGCTGAGCAGCACAAAGCCAACCTCATAAGGACAGTCCTCACGCTCTACGGGAAAGGACACACAGGCTGTGGCCGTCAGAAGACTATCCTCTGTCCATTGTGAGAAAACATCCACCTCGGCTGGTGCCATGATGTTACAATAGAGTTCCCAAGCGGTCTCAATGCCCCACGTCTTTCCAGAACCGTTACCGCTGAATGCATCAACAGGAGTCACACGATCCAGAAAAGCTGCCGGAAAGCCTGACACGTTATTCGGATACTGTGATGTGGACATAATCTCCATCGGATCCCTGTTGTGATAAGAAATACCTATAAAATCGTCTGGATGCAGACGGTTCATCTCTTCCAGTCCAACAAATCCGCGAGGACAGTAGCCACACCATGTACCTGTATATTCCTCCAGCACCGCACGGTGTTTTGGCAGTGTATGGTAGAGATTGGCTAAGCCTTTTCCCTGATGTGCAGGATCAACATTATCAACACCATTTACCTTGGTTATATCAATCACAACAGGAAAAGCACCTTTCTCAGCCACAGCGGGAAGAACAACCTCGAAAGAAGTGGAACGGCCAAAGATTCCTGGCAGACTATTTGCACCCAGATCAACATGCTGAGAACCTTCCTGACCGGCAATGGTGTAGGTATAATCAAAAGACTGCACTCCCCGCGCGCCATGGTTGATAATCTCTGCTTTAATGGTGTTGGTCTGACCCGTACGCCCTTTTATCTCTACCACTTTACCCACACCAGCAGCGAAATCCAGAATCTGGTCGCCCTCAAGCACAACCTGAAGAGCAAGGCTGCCTTCCTCTGCCGACAAATCATGCCAAGCAGTACGGAACACATCAGAAGAATGGAGAAGGAAGCCTTCTGAAGACACTTGACGGCTAAGCACAATAGGTTTCTTGGCCGGGCTGCCTGCTTCTACTTTTACAGAATAGCCTACATATACTCCTGACTCGGTAATGGTATAGGGTTCGGCAAAAGCCACCTCTGTATAACCTTTCTTAGGGGTGAACTCCTGTGTAGCTATATCAGGGGTCTGCATGCGTTGACTCTTAATGACTGGCAAAACCTGCGACAGCCACACCTTACCGTTACTAAGACCGGACGAGAAGGGGAATGTGACACGTATTGCCTTAATCTTCATACCCACAAGAGCAGGATCGACAATATGCTGTGAGACATCATAGGTCTCTGCTTTCGTTGAATTAGTTCCAAAGGCTATTACACTATCACCTCGGCTATAAACAATCTCTTTAGCAGCCATCATCCTTGATGCGCCACCAAAAAGGAGCGCACCAAGGATGATTAGAGAAAATAAAATATTTCTTTTCATCATGAACACGAACATCATATACTATGGTCTGCGGTTATTTTCTGAAGATCGTCTTGCTGCGACGAACACCATCGGCAGTGGTTATTTGTTTAATCACCAGTCCCTTTGTCTTGTTACTTACCTGACGACCTGCGGCATCGAAATAACTAATACGCTCCGTATTGGATTGATTGGCAGCCGACTGAATAGCAGCGGTCCCACCGCTCGGATCTACCTTCTCAATCTGACCGGTAGTAATATCATAGTAAACAATATGAGAACGACGTTCCTCACCAGCTCCGCGATAGATGGTCTGAATACCAACGTTCTTTGCAGGCTCGAAATAGAGTGTGAAGAAACTGGTATAGATATCGTAACTGGGATCGTACCATCCATAAGGAATCTCTACCATTTCTTGGGTCAAACCAGAATAATCGTCAGGACTGAAAATCAAGGGCTCGTCATCCACATAGGCCTGCCAAGACAGTTTCTCTGGCACGATAAAACCGCCATCTACATCAGTGGCCTGTATGGTGAACTGTAATGCGTTATATCCCCACTGATTATAGGTGGCATTATAATTGGTGATTACAGGGTCGGCAGGGGTAGCAGGAGTCTCTTCATAGAAATAGAATTTAGGCGCACGCAGAGCTGTCAGATAAAGACGCGCTGTTTTCTTGCCGACATTGATTACGAAAGCATCGCCTGTACTGAACGAACGTGTTTCGGCATCATAGTCAAATACCAATTCGTCGATAACCTTGGCCGTTTCATACTCCTGACCAGTGCCTTCGTCTGTCACCGTGTAATACTGCTGACCAGTAAAGAAGAGATGATACATGCTGGCATAGGTGCCTAAATACTGACCACTCTTGAACGTCAGTTTATCTCCTTCAATAGTACCCTTGATATAGGTTGCGGCATCATATACATTCAGATAGACGTCATTACCTACAAAGGCCACCTTGACCTGCTCGGATGTTGGTGTGCCATTGGCATTGATATAGTCAACGGTAATTGTTTCAAGATTAGCTCCTTCTGGCAGCACTACCTTGGTTTCAGTCAATGCCTCGAAATGCAGGTTCCAATTGGTATTACCTTCCCATGTGAAGGTGGTACCATCGGTGGTATAGACTGCTCCAAGTGCATAATGACCTTCTTCATAGGGATTCGTATTATCTTCTATGCTGCTCAGCACACCATTGCTATAGAGCAGTTTGATATCAGTGTCACCTGTAGCCTCAACAAACCGGCCTTCGCCAGTGGTTTTATCGGTATATTCCCAAACGAGTTTGGTGAGATAATAGTCATACACGGCATCACTTCCCTCGCGCTGATCGATGAGCTGACGATGAATAACAATGGTATCGCCTTCTCCACGCTCAGCTTTTACCCAGCTGTCTGCTGAGAGATTGGTGGGCAGATTAAAGATATAGATGTTGCCATCTTCACCCTCTACAATCTTTCCCACGCCGCCATCAGTAGTCACATCCATCAAGCCATAGATCCAGTTACGTGTATAACCACCATAGCTTGTTATCATATTGTCGAGGAGTGTTCCGGCGGGTTGTTGCTTGATAATGGTAGAAGCATCGGCATTGGCTCGACGACTCTTCTGCGAGGTCTTGAATTGGTAATCCGGCCCAATCTGGGGTTTAACAAACTGAAAAGGAGTGGTTGATAACTGTTGAGGATTGAAAGCATCCAATACCTTTGATTGACCACTTGTTACAGACTGTGCTGCAACAGAAAGGATTGCCATAAAAATGACAAGTTGAAGTGTAAAGAGTCTCTTCATACGTAAAAATCTTTTTAATGAAAATAATCAGAACTAAATACTATCGTTATAACCATCTGTCAAGTTTGGGTGCAAAGTTATAATAAATTGTTATAATAACAATCATTCTAATAGCAAATTTGCATGTTTTTTAAGAAAATACCATCTCTTTGGTATAGATTTTGTATAAAAAATGTATTATTTTAAAGAATGCTCAAAAAAGAAATGCCAAGCACCACTGTTTCTATGGTGCTTGGCATGACCTTACTTATATACTTATATCTAAGTCTATAGGAATGCGTAGCGACAGATGAAAAGGACAGCCAGAAGAATCGTTGCCCAGTTAATGTTGTTACGCTCGTCCTTATCTTTGAGTGTGCCTGACAGCAGATGGATGAGTACATACGAGATAACACCCATCAGGATACCATCAGAGATGCTATAGGTAAGTGGCATCATCACGATACACACAAAGCAAGGAATGGCAGTAACATAATCGCTGAAGTCAACCTTACGGATGTCGTGCATCATCATCACACCAACCAGAATCAGCGCTGCAGCTGTAGCCTGCGAAGGGATAGCCAAGAACAGGGGAGCAAAGAGCAATGCTACTGCAAAGCAAATCGCTGTTGTCAAGCTAGTAAGACCAGAACGTCCGCCCACGTTTACACCCGATGCACTCTCTACATAAGTAGTTACTGTTGAGGTTCCCAACATGGCACCCACGGTGGTACCGATAGCGTCGGCCATAAAGGCCTGATTCAGATTCTTTACGTTACCGTCATCATCTACCATTCCGGCACGATTTGATACGCCAATCAGGGTACCGATAGTGTCGAACATATCGATAAACAGGAAGGTGAGCACCACTACCACCATATCTACTGTAAAGATGTTGTGGAATTCAAACTGCCAGAAGATGGGGCTGATTGATGGAGGTGCAGACATGATGCCTGTATAGTTGGTAACGCCCAAGGGGATGCCCACGATGGTTGTCACCAGAATACCAATGAGCAGCGAGCCAGTCACCTTTCTCACCAGCAGGGCGGCTGTGAGGAGAATGCCGAATATAGCCAGCAGCACTGCAGGATCGTGCAAGTCGCCCAGCGTAATGAACGTAGCCTCAGACGAACTGACAATGCCAGCGCCCTTCAGTCCCACAAAGGCAATAAACAAGCCGATACCTGGACTGATGGCACGACGCAATATCAATGGTATGGCGTTAACAATATGTTTGCGCAAGCCCGTAATGGTAAGCAGGATAAATATCAATCCCTCGATCAATACGGCTGTAAGTGCAAACTGCCAGGTGTACCCCATGGTAAGCACTACGGTAAATGCAAAGAATGCATTCAGACCCATACCAGGTGCCAAAGCAAAAGGCAATTTGGCATAGATGGCCATAACCAACGTACCTACAACAGCTGCGACACATGTGGTGGTGAATACTGCCCCAGCATCCATACCGGTTGCTGAGAGAATGCTTGGGTTAACGGCTAAGATGTAAGCCATGGTTAAAAAGGTGGTAATACCACCAATCACCTCCTTGCGCAAAGTCATTGTGGAGGCATCAAATCCAAATAATTTCTGAAGCATATCGTTTTTAATTTATCCAACAGTTCCTTCTAATGATACTGATAGTAGTTTCTGGGCCTCAACGGCAAACTCCATAGGCAACTTCTGCAGCACCTCCTTGGCATAACCGTTAACAATCAATCCAACGGCCTGCTCGGTGGGAATACCGCGCTGGTTGCAATAGAAGAGCTGGTCTTCCGAAATCTTCGAGGTGGTAGCCTCATGCTCAAAGACTGCCGTATCGTTGTGCACATCCATATAGGGGAAGGTATGTGCGCCACAGTCAGAGCCCAGCAATAGCGAGTCGCAGCTTGAGTAGTTACGGGCATTGTCGGCAGTTGATGCTGCACGCACCAGTCCGCGATACGAATTCTGTGAATGGCCGGCCGAGATTCCCTTCGAGATAATCGTGCTCTTAGTGTTCTTACCCAAATGGATCATCTTCGTGCCAGTATCGGCCTCCTGATAATTGTTGGTCACGGCCACCGAATAGAACTCAGCCTGCGAGTTGTCACCTCTTAATATACACGAGGGATACTTCCAGGTGATAGCACTACCCGTCTCCACCTGCGTCCACGACAACTTCGAATCGACACCACGCAGGTCGCCACGCTTCGTCACCAGATTCAGCACGCCGCCCTTACCGTTCTCGTCGCCAGGATACCAGTTCTGAACGGTCGAGTACTTCACCTCGGCACGGTTCATCACAATAATCTCAACGATAGCGGCATGCAATTGGTTCTCGTCGCGCATGGGAGCCGTACAACCTTCAAGATAGCTCACATAGGCATCATCGTCGGCAATAATCAACGTGCGCTCAAACTGACCTGTGTTTCTGGCGTTGATACGGAAATACGAACTCAGCTCCATGGGACAGCGAACGCCCTTGGGAATATATACAAACGAACCATCGCTGAACACAGCCGAATTGAGTGCTGCAAAGAAGTTATCCTTGTAAGGCACCACCGTACCCAAGTACTGGCGCACCAGGTCGGGATGCTCTTTGATGGCATCGCCAATCGAACAGAAGATAACACCTTTTTCGCGCAGTTTTTCTTTAAAGGTGGTCTTCACCGACACGCTATCCATGATGGCATCAACAGCGGTATTGCCACTCAGGGCCAGGCGCTCTTCCAAAGGAATACCTAACTTATCGAAGGTCTTTTCCAACTCTGGGTCAATCTTGCCGTCGCCTTCGGGCTTCTTGGCCAATGGGTCGGCATAGTAGCTAATGGCCTGATAGTCAATCTCTGGCACGTGCACATGGCCCCACTTTGGTTCCTGCTGCTCTTTCCAGTAGCGGAACGCCTTCAAGCGGAACTCGAGCATCCACTCGGGCTCCCCTTTCTTAGCAGAGATGAGGCGGACCACATCCTCGTTGAGACCAACGGGGATGATTTCCGTGTGTATGTCCGTCGTAAAGCCAAACTCGTATTTCTGTTCGGCCACCTCTCGGACAAATTTATTTTTTTCTTCCATTACAATTCTTTTTCGCGTGCAAAATTACGATAAAATGAGCGAAATTCTCGTCCTTTATGCCGCTTTATTTCAGATAGGACTGCAACAGTTGAGTGGCATCCTTACTGAGAAAGGGCGTAATCTTGTCGTAAGGAACGACAAAGGCTGGCATACCATCGGCATAGCAGGCTATCTCATACTGTCCATAGCAGAACAGCAGACCTTCACTGGTGGGGCAAGGCAGACCTGCAGGCAGGGGTATCTGATTCTTGGGACCGTCGAAGGGCAACTGCAGACGCTCAAACAACTGAGCTGTCGTCATGGACTCATCGCCTGCTTCAGTATAATACTCCTTGAGACCTGCTATGAACAAGGGTTGCATATCGGCCACACGGGTAGTATCCACAAACTGATTAACCACATGACCATCTTTCTTGTCGAAGGTGATAAAGCCATCACCACCCACACTGCCATGCGCACCGCCCATGAAAGTATAATCCTGCGAGAGATAAACCACATAGTCCAACGTGTCGGCCGTCTTCACCAACTTATAGTCATACCCCCAGGAGGGCATATCGCTGATAATCGAGGCCCTTTGCTCTGCGGTGAACGTCGTATCTTCCTCCAGATAGCCAATGCGCTCGTTGATATCATTAGTCGACAGTCTATCCAAAAGACGCATTGTCTCCTTGAAGTAGTATGCCAACTGCTCGGAAGCCTCGCTGCTCTTTCCTCGATAGAGCGGATAAGAACGCTCTGACTCATAGGAGCCAACATAGCTCAGTCGGTCACCCACAAGATTCAGCAGATAGCCTCGAATGGTCTCTGCGACGTCATCCTTGGCCTGGGGCAACTCAATGTCAATGGTCAGATAGGCATACTTGGCGGAGTCCACATAGTTAAAGCGCTCAACAGCCAACGTGTCGGCCACAAGCGTGCTGTCGGCCTCGCCGGAAGCAGCCTCCCCACCCTTCTTCTGCGAACAAGCACACATCAGTACTTGCGCCACAATGAAAAGGACTATCAGATATGTTTTCTTCATTTTACTATATCGGATGCTAAAAGCGATTAAAATCCCGAACAGCCAAAACCGTTCGGGATTCTCGTATAGAATGTCTGATACTACAGTTTCTGCTCCACCTCAATCTCAGTGAAGGTCTCAATCATATCACCCACCTGGATATCGTTGAAGTTAACCAGTGAGATACCACACTCCAAGCCAGTGGCCACCTCTTTGGCATCGTCCTTATAGCGCTTCAGGGCGTCGATAGGAGCGGTGTGAACCACGATACCATCGCGAATCACGCGGGCCTTGTCCTTGTTGTGCACCTTACCCTCGGTCACCAGACCACCGGCAACGGTACCAACCTTAGAGATCTTGAACACCTGCTTCACCTCAATCATACCACTAACGATTTCCTTCTTCACCTTGTCAAGCATACCCTGCATGGTAGAACGCACATCGTCAATAGCATCATAGATGATAGAATAGGTATTGATTTCCACGCCCTCACGCTCGGCCAAGCGGCGTGCCTCACTTGAAGGACGCACCTGGAAGCCTACGATGATAGCCTGAGAAGCACTGGCCAGCATCACGTCGTTCTCGGAAATCTGGCCTACGGCCTTCGAGATGACATTGACCTGTACCTTCTCGGTAGAGAGCTTGATGAACGAGTCAGAGAGTGCCTCGATGCTACCGTCGGTATCACCCTTCACGATGATGTTCAACTCGTGGAACTCACCCAGAGCAATACGGTGTGACAACTCATCGAGACCCAACTTCGTAGTGGTACGCAGCGACTGTTCGCGCTGCAACTGCACACGCTTGTTGGCAATATCACGTGCCTCCTGCTCGGTCTCCATCACATGGAACGAGTCACCGGCAGTAGGAGCGCCGTTCAGACCCAGGATGATGGCGGGCTCGGCAGGACCGGCCTTCTCAATGCGCTGGTTACGCTCGTTGAACATGGCCTTCACCTTACCCCAGGCTGTACCTGCGATAACCACATCGCCCACCTTCAATGTGCCGTTTGATACGAGCACGGTAGACACGTAGCCACGACCCTTATCGAGTGAGCTCTCGATGATAGAACCAGTAGCCTTACGATTAGGATTAGCCTTCAGGTCGAGCATCTCGGCCTCAAGCAGCACCTTCTCCAGCAGTTCATAGACACCAACACCCTTCTTGGCGCTGATCTCCTGACACTGGTACTTACCACCCCACTCTTCTACGAGCAGGTTCATATTAGCCAGATCCTCACGAATCTTATCGGGGTTAGCACCTGGCTTATCAATCTTATTGATAGCGAATACCATTGGAACGTTGGCAGCCTGAGCATGAGCAATAGCCTCCTTGGTGGTAGGCATCACAGAGTCATCAGCTGCAATAATAATGATTGCGATATCCGTCACCTGAGCACCACGGGCACGCATAGCCGTGAAGGCCTCGTGACCAGGAGTATCCAGGAAGGTGATGCTCTGACCATTCTTCAGCGTCACGTTATAAGCACCGATATGCTGGGTGATACCACCGGCCTCACCGGCAATCACGTTGGTATTGCGGATATGGTCGAGCAATGAGGTCTTACCATGGTCTACGTGACCCATCACCGTCACGATAGGTGCACGAGAGATCAGATCGTTCTCATCGTCAGCCTCCTCGGTGATAGCTTCCTGCACCTCGGCAGATACGTATTCTGTGGTGAAACCAAACTCCTCAGCAACGAGGTTGATGGTCTCGGCATTCAGACGCTGGTTGATAGACACCATGATACCTACAGACATACAGGTACCGATGACCTTTACAACAGGTACGTCCATCATCGTTGCCAACTCCGAAACGGTCACAAACTCGGTGAGCTTCAGCACCTTACTCTGTGCTGCCTCTGCTGCCATCTCCTCGCTCATACGCTCCTGAACAGCATCGCGCTTCTCCTTACGGTACTTGGCGCCCTTCTTATTCTGAGAAGTCTTTGAGGTCAGACGGGCCAGTGTCTCCTTCACCTGGCGTGCTACATCCTCTTCGTTAGCCTCCAACGGACGAACAGGCTGGAAGTTCTTCTTATTCTTCTTACCGCCGCCCTGCTGGTTATTATCTTGGAAGTTCTGGTTTCCACCCTTGTTCTTCTTTTTACCGCCGCCCTGCTGCTGTTGCTGCTGTTTAGCGGCCTCTTCGATGTCCACCTTGCCCGAACGGATGCGCTCACGCTTCTTCTTCTCTCCGGGCTGACCATTATTGTTATTATTGCTGGCGTTGCGCTGCTGGGCAGCCTTCTCCTCGCGCTGCTTGCGCTTCTCCTCCTTGGTCTTCTTCTTAGGACGAGTGCTCTGGTTCAGAGTAGACAGGTCTATCTTTCCCAGCACGTTCACCTTGGGGGCCAACTTCACCTCACTCTTCAGGGTGAAGATTTCCGGCTCACTGGTCGTAGCGGCAGGCTGGCTCTCAACAGACTTCTCCTCAGCCTTCTCTACAGGTGCTTCTACTGTTTTCTCAGCGACTGGGGCAGCAGGCTGCACAGGTGTTTCTTCCACCTTCTCGACCTTCTCAACCTTCTCTTCCTTCACGGGTTCAGTCTTGGGAGTTTCCTCTACCTTCACTTCCTCCTTTTTGGGCTCTTCAGCCACCACAGGCTTTGGTTCGGGTTGGGTTTCCTCCTTCTTCACCGGGCTCTCGGCAGCGGGCTCCGGTTTCTCTTCGTTGGCCGGCTCGGGCTTTGCAGCAGCCTTGGGCTTGTTCAGGGCATCCAGGTCAATCTTACCCAGAGGCTTGAACTGCTGACGGGACTGCTCCACCACGACGGGCTCGGCTTCAGCCTTGGCGGGCTGCTTCTCAGGCTTCTTCTCTTTCTTCTTACTGGTAAAGAGTTTCTCTGCCTGAGTCTTCACAGCTTTATCGCCACTAAATGCCTGCACCAATGCCTCATACTGCTCGTCAGTAATTTTGGTATTGGTGGTGACATCGTCACGAATCTCGCCCAGACTATTCTTTTTCTTCAGAAAATCAACTGCCGTTTGAAGTCCTATATTCAGTTCTGTTAAAACTTTATTTAATCTTACTCCCATTCTTTTTCAATGCTTAATTCTTAATTCTTAACGCTTAATCATTTTCTTAATGCCTAATGCTGTTCCTAATGCCCATGCTTATGTGGCGCAGCCAATTAAGCATTAAGCATTAAGCATTATTCAAACTCCGCACGGAGTACCTCCAGCAGGTGGTCGACTGTCTCCTCCTCGAGGTCAGCCTTCTCGATGAGCAGTTCACGAGGAGCGTTGAGCACCTCCTTAGCAGTGTCGTAGCCCAGAGCCTTGATGGCATCGATAACCCACTGGTCCACCTCGTCGGCAAACTCGTCGAGATAGATATCCTCGTCGGTCTCACCCTCGTTGACAACACGGAATACATCGATGGTGTGCTCTGTCAGCAAAGAAGCCAACTTGATGTTCATACCACCCTTACCAATGGCCAGTGACACCTCCTCGGGCTGCAGATAAACCTCAGCCTTGTGGTTAGCCTCATCGAGTGTGATGCTGGTCACCTTGGCAGGCGACAGAGCACGCTGGATAAACAGCTGCACGTTGCTGGTATAGTTGATCACATCGATGTTCTCACCACCAAGTTCACGAACGATGCCGTGCACACGACTACCCTTCACACCAACGCAGGCGCCTACGGGGTCGATACGGTCGTCAAAGCTCTCAACGGCCACCTTAGCACGCTCACCCGGCATACGGGCCACGCGGCGAATGGCTATCAGTCCGTCGGCAATCTCGGGCACCTCGGCCTCAAGCAGACGCTTCAGGAAATCGGGACTGGTACGGCTCAGCATGATGCGTGGGTTGTTGTTCTCGTTGTTCACCTCCTTCACAACGGCACGCACGGTCTCACCCTTATGATAGGTGTCGGCAGGAATCTGCTCGCTCTTCAGCAGGTGAAGTTCGTTGCCCTCATCGTCCATGAGCAGCACCTCGCGCTTCCACATCTGATAGACCTCACCGCTCACGATGGTGCCCACCTTATCCTTATACTTCTGATAGAGGGCGTCGTGGTCGAGCTCCAGAATCTTTGAAGCCAGTGTCTGACGCAGGTTCAGGATGGCACGGCGGCCAAACTTCGTGAAGTCAACGGCCTCACTTACTTCCTCGCCCACCTCATAGTCGGGTTCAATCTTCTGGGCGTCGGTCAGCGAGATTTCCTTGTTCTCGTCCTGCACGTCGCCATCAGCCACCACCACGCGGTTGCGGTGAATCTCAAAGTCACCCTTGTCGGGGTTCACAATCACGTCGAAGTTCTCGTCAGAGCCAAACATCTTGGCCAATACATTGCGGAAGCTCTCCTCGAGCACGCTCACCAATGTAGTACGGTCAATGTTCTTTGTCTCCTTAAATTCCTGAAAGGTCTCAAACATGCTGGGACCAGCCATTTCTTTCTTTGTTGCCATTTGCTATCTTTTCTTTTTTCGTTTTTCGTTTACTTAAAGTTCAGAAGATACTTCGTCGACTTCACCTCGTCCATCGAGAACGTCTTGTCCACTTCCACCTTCACTGGGCGTTTCTTGCCCTCGGGAATCTGCTTCTCCTGGGTGGTCATCACAAAGTTGCGACCCTCCACGCTCTTCAGCACGCCAGTCATCTTCTTGCCTTCGGCATCAATCACCTCGATGTCATCACCCACGTGGTTGACATATTGCTGGGCCACCTTAAAGGGCTGTCCCAGTCCGGCCGAACCTACCTCCATTTCATAGTCGCCCAACTCGTCGCCCAATTTCTCCTGCAAGAAACGGCTCAGCTCGGCACAATCCTCAATCCACACGCCATCGGCGTGGTCAATCTCAATCACAATGCGGTCATCACCGCCATCCATCTGAATGTCTACCAAAAAGTAGTCGCCCTTTGCGAGCCACTCTTCAACTAATGTCTTTAATGTTTCTTTCGTTATCATTCTAACGTGTTTTTATAACAGAAATGAGAGACCCTTTCGAGCCTCTCATTCCTCTGAACGGCTGCAAAGGTACAAAAAAATCGCGAACTGTGCAAATATTTGGGTCACTATTTTGACTTTTTACATGAAAAGTATGGATATTCCGATTTTTCTAACTACCTTTGCATCATAATTTTCCAATAAACTAAAAAGGACAATGAACAAAAGAATGACACTTGGTGCTGCCCTCTTGGCAGCCTCCCTGGGCCTCAACGCCCAGAAGCCTATGTCGGCCCCTGCTGGCGGCAAGGCTATCAGCGACGAACTCATCGGTATCTTCTTCGAGGACATCAGTAGTGCTGCCGACGGCGGACTCTATGCCGAGCTGCTCCAGAACGGCTCGTTTGAGTTCAGCCCCGCCGAGCGCGATGGCTGGGGTGCCGGAACAGCGTGGAAGCAGATTCGCCCGGGCCACTCTCTGGGCACCCTGCAGGTGCGTATGGACAATCCCATCCACCCCAACAACCCCACCTATATGCGCCTGCACACAGAGCGTGTCAAGGAGTATTACGACTATAAGGGCTGGAAGGGCTTCGGTCTGGAGAACAGCGGCTTCAACGGCATTAGCGTGAAGGGTGGCGAGAAATACAACTTCTCGGCTTTCTTCCGCAACATCGGCAAGAACGCCAAGCAGGTGCGCATCGCCCTCGTGGAGTCTCAGGGTTGGGGCAAGGACGGCAAGCTGCTGGCCGAGGCCTATCTTGATGTCAACGCTGCCAACTGGCAGAAGGTTGAGGCTGTGCTGACCCCCGAGGCCGACAGCAAGAATGCTTCTCTTCAGATACTAGTCCTGACACTGGGCGACCTGGATATCGATATGGTGTCGCTGATGCCTCAGGACACCTATAAGGGACATGGTCTTAGAAAAGACCTGGCTCAGGCTCTGGCCGACCTTCACCCGAAGTTCATGCGCTTCCCCGGCGGTTGCGTGGTTCACGGTGGTGGCGACGGTTTCTGGGACACCTACCGCTGGAAGACCACCATTGGTCCGAAAGAGCAGCGTAAGGGTCTGAAGAACACCTGGGGTTATCATCAGAGCATGGGCCTGGGCTACTTCGAGTACTTCCAGTTCTGCGAGGACCTGGGCATGGAGCCTCTGCCTATTCTCCCTTGTGGCGTGAGCTGTCAGGGTGCCAACGGTGGATGGAACATGTATCCCACCCAGGCTCAGGACGTTGTGCCCATGAGCGAGATGGACGAATGGGTAGCTGAGGCCATCGACCTCATCGAGTGGGCCAATGGCGACCCCGCCACCAATAAATGGGCCAAGATGCGTGCTGATGCCGGTCATCCCAAACCCTTCAATCTGAAGTACCTGGGCCTGGGCAACGAGGAGAAGATTTCTCCTGAGTTCGCTGAGCGTTTCAAGTATATCTACGAGCGTGTCACCAAGGCACACCCCGAGATTGTCATCGTGGGTACCGCCGGTCCTGGCTCTCACCCCGGTAACGCCGACCTCGAGAATGGTTGGAAGCTGGCCGACGAGCTGGGCATGCCTATCATCGACGAGCACTACTATGAGCCCAACACCTATTTCCTCAACAAGCGCCAGTATGACAGCTATCCACGCGATCGCAAGACCAAAGTCTACCTGGGCGAGTATGCTGCCAAGGACAAGAAGCTGATTGACGCACTGGCCGAGGGTCTGTACCTGCTCCATGTAGAGCGCAATGGTGATATCGTGGCTATGACCTCTTATGCACCCCTCTTCGCCCGCAAGGACAACACCAACTGGAACCCCGACATGATCTACTTCGACAACGAGCGTGCCTACCCCACCTGCAGCTACTATGTGCAGCAGCTCTTCGGTCTGTCTAGTGGTCAGTACTACTATGGCGACTGTGTGAAGTTCGAGGGTGATGCCAAGGACGTTATCCAGCCTCTGGAGAATGTGCACTATGGCCAGTCAGTGATCCTCAACGTGAAGACACGCAAGCTCTACGTAAAGATCTGTAACGCCTCTGACGAGGTCAAGAAGGCTAACATTAACTTGAGTCGCTTCGGCATCAAGAAGAACGCCGTCAAGACCGTAATCGTTGGTTCCGCCAACGATGAAAACAACTACGACCAGCAGCCCATCGCTCCTCAGAAGGAGACCATCAAGGCTCAGAAGAAGTTCACCCTCGACGTTGCTCCCTACTCATTCATCATGTTGGAGTACAGTCTCTAAGGAACTACTTTTCACTTCATAACACAAGGCTCGGCAGCGTTCTCCGCTGCCGAGCCTTTTTATGAATGTGAGGCAACTATTGTCGGAGTGTGGTCCAGCAGTTGTCAGAGTGCACTCCAACAATTGTCAGACCGCACTCTAACAATCATTGGAGTGCGGTCTGAAAAACAGCCGACTGTGGCGTCAGGTTGACGGATTCTCGTCGGACGACGGAACCACTATATATATATGTGGTTCCGTCGTCCGACAAAAATCTTTCCGCGGAACAAACAAAAAGTAGCGCAAAGCAAATGCCTTGCGCTACTTTTGTTTTTATAGGATATCGGGATTAATAACCCACCTTGTCCTTCCACTTAATAAACCAGTTCTGCTTATTCGAGAGATCGAAGGTCGTGGGATTGTCCTTACCCTTACGGGCACCGATAATCTTCGACATCGTGGCACCAGGATTAGACTGACGCAATGCATAACGCATGATGTCATAGTAACGGGTGCCTTCGAGTGCAAATTCCAGAGCCGACTCAGTGAGAATCAGACTATCAACAACCACCTGCTGCTCCTTAATGAGCTGTGCACGCTTGGCGTCGTCAATCTCGATGGTGTCGTTGGGCAACACATAGGTGGTGTCCATCGGTGTCCAACCGCAACCACGGGCGTGGATACCCATCATGTTGTGGTCATCATCAGCATAAAGACCATCACGAACGAAGTCCAAAGCTTCACATACCTCATAACGAGTGTCGTTAAAGTCGAAGTAGTTCAATGTGATAGAGTCATTAACTGTGGGATAGTAAGGTCTTACCTCACTGTCGATAACCTTGTTGCTCAAGCCCTGAGACAGGATCTCAAAGGCCATACGAGGATAGCCAGCCATATTCAGGGCCTCAGCCATACGCAAGTAGACCATGGTGCGGCGATAGATGTGCACATTGCGCTGTGAGCTATACTTATAGATGTACTGCGTCTCAATACGCTGACCGGTAACATCGTCGATACTCCAATCCTTGGTGTAGTAGTCCTGCAGACGCAGGTCACCTGTTCTGTAGTCAGCCAGTCCCTTAGGAGCATAGTACACAGAGTAGCCATCATTGGCCAGCACACAGTTGGGCTGTGACTCAGAGATTTCAAACAGACGGGCGGAAGGTGTGATGCTCACCTTATAATCGTTATCCTCACGAGAGGTGAAGAGGTTACGCAGCTCGCTGTAGTGGCCCTCAGCGGGGATAGAGTCACCAGCAATCAGTGTGATCAGCTCTGCCTGAGGAGTGATGCTCTCGGAAATGGGGAAGAGGGCACCTTCGGGACGACGCCATTCCGTAGCACCCGGCTCCCACATACAATACTCAGTACTGGTGGTAGTATAGGCACTGTTCTCACCATTACGCTGGTTGATGTAGTCGTAGTACTCACGGGCAGCCTGCAGATAGTCAGACTTGTTGCCTGAGAAAGAGGCCTTCCAAAGCCACAGGTCACCACGCACGATGCTCAAGGGGAAGAATAACAGTTTAGATTCCACGTTACGGATGTCACGATAACCGGGGAACTCTGTGTTGTAACGAATAGGCAGGCCTGTCAGGTCCTGGATAAAGAAGTCACAAATCTCCTCAAGGGTCTTAGTGGTCTTCTCAGCATCCTCAGCAGCCTCCTTTGAGAGCAGGGGCTCTGTAAAGAAAGGTACCTTGCCATAAACAAGACCCAACTGCAGATAGGTCCAAGCACGGATGGCCTTCACAGCACAAAACTCCTTCATGAAGATGTCCTGGTTACGGTTACTTCTCAGAGCTGTATCAGCATGCGCAATGAAGTAGTTACAGTTGTTGATAACTGCATAGTAATCACTGGGCTGGTTATACTCGTTGTCGTCAGTCACATTAAACTCTGCAATCTCATGCAGGTCTTTGTTGGCGATGCTTGTCAGGTCAACCAGGTCGCCGCGCAACTCACCAAACAGGATGGTGCGGTCGGCCAGCGTCTGCAATTTGGCCAGAATGCCGGTAACAGAGTAGATGGTATCAACATGGTTGTTCAAATGCTCCTCTTCGGCATAGAGCACGTCATCGCTCTCTTGATTGAAAAAGTCCTCGCAGGAGGTGAGGGTTGCGGCCATACCGCAACCAATCACACCTGCGCAGAATATCTTAGAAATCTTGGTAATCATAATAATCTTTTTTCTTGTTTCAATATTCACGTTCGATTACAAGTTAAACTTCACACCAGCCACAATGCTACGGCTCATGGGGAGACGGCCCAGGTCAATACCCTGACCAAGAACGCTCGAAGTCATAGACATCTCGGGATCGCTGCCCAGATACTTGGTGAAGGTGAGCAGGTTGTTGCCCTGGATCCAGAACTGAACGCCCTGGATGTACTCAGACTTCAGAGGCAGGTTGTAGCTCAGGGTCACGGTCTTCAGACGCAGGTATGAGCCATCCTCAATCCAGCGGTCACTGAAGCGTGCGTTGCCCTTGGGATCCTGGAAGGCAATGCGAGGAACATCTGTTTCCTGACCTTCCACCTGCCAGCGGCGCAGCAAAGCGGTGCTCTGGTTCATGAAGCGCTCACCACCCTCGAGCTGAGAACGCATGTAGTTGTAGATATCGTTGCCCAGAGAATAGTTGAAGTTCAGGTCGAGCTTCAGGTTCTTCCAAGACAATGATGTGAAGATATTACCATAGATATCGGGGTTGGGGTCACCGATGATGGTCTGGTCGGCCTCGCTGATCATACCGTCGCCATTGAGGTCGGCGAAATGTACGTCACCAGCCTCGAAGAGCACGTGGTCGATACCGTTCTCTGCCATAGAGTAGAGACCCTTAGGATCATAGGTAGCCTGACCAGCAGCGTGAGCTGAGGCAGCCTGAGCCTCTGCAGTGGTAGAGAACACGCCGAGAGCCTTGTAACCATAGAACAGGTTGGCAGCCTGACCCACCTGCGTACGAATGGTAGCACCATAGAGGCTGTTATCCAGGTGGTCGGCACCGTCGGGCAGAGCAGAAATCTGGTTCTTGTAATGACCCATGCTAGCACCGACTTCCCACTGCCAATCCTTCAGGTTGAGCACCTTAGCATTGAAGTTCACGTCGAAGCCTTCGTTCTTCAGCTTACCCTCGTTAGACCAGTTCTCCTTCAGACCGCTGAGGAAGCCCAGCTGCTGGAGAGCCAACAGGTTGTCGGTGGTAGAGCGGAAGTAGTTGAAGCCCAGACTCAAACGGTTGTTGAGGAAGCTGGCTTCCAGACCGGCGTTAAAGCGACGAGTGGTCTCCCACTTAATCTGGGTGTTACCGATACCATCGAACGACAGAGTAGAGATGGTGTGGAGGAACTGACCAGAGCGGAAGAAGCTGCGTGCAGCATAGTAGTTAATATCGTCATTACCACTGATGTCATAGCCTGTAGAGAGACGCAGATAATCCAGACCCTTGACGTTGGCCATCCAAGGCTCGTTGGTGAGCACCCATGAAGCCTGTACGCCGGGGAATACGCCCCAAGCAGCATTGAACAGGCGGAAGTCACCACCTTCCTGACCAAAGCGAGAAGAACCGTCGATAGAGAGGTTTGCCTGGAGGAAGTAGCGGCCCAAGTAGTTATAGTCGGCCTGTGCATACCAAGAGAGTGAGTTCCAGTTCTCGTTGACGCCCTGAGCGTCCTTATCCTTCAACTGACCAGAGATCTGAGGAGTCTTATCACTACCGGTGTTGTAACCTACAGCAGAATTGGTAGAGAAGCTCTCCCAATTGATGCGGGCACCACCAAACAGATGGAGATAGTGGGCATCAAAACGATCCTCCCAGTCAATGCGGGTATCACTCATCAGTGAGTTCTGCTTAGAAGCCAGCGAACGGGTCTCGTTCTCGCGGAAGCCACCCAAACGGGCTACATAGTAGTTGTCTGGTGTACCGTTGATAGGAATATAGAACAGCTCGTTGGTGTTCACCAAGTTGTAGCTGAAGTGCTCGCTCACAAAGAGGTTCTGCTTAATCTCGTACTTCGGTGTCAAAGTCAAGTTAAGCATAGATGTCTCGAAGCGGTTCTTAGACTCAGCCTCAGCATACTCGTTGATGGCAGCGGGGTTACCCAACTTCCAGTTGTAGTTCTTGTAGTTATACAGGGCCTCTGTCAGATATGACTCTGGATCAATATCCCAGTGAGAATCAGAGAAACGACCAGCGCCTGTCTCATCATGACCATAGCTGTAGGGGCTCAAGAAGGGGCTCTTGACATAAGCCAGGAAAGCAGGCGAGGTAGGTGTACCGTCGTCATAGCTCTCGGGAGCACCATCATTGCGGATGTCGCGTGTCTGGTTGGCAAACGAAGCGTCGAAGCGTACAGACAGCTTGCGGCTCAGCGAGATATCGGTATTGAAACGCACATTCAGACGGTCCATATCGTTATATTTCAGCGTGCTCTCAGCAGTGGTATAGCCCACCGACAGGTTATAGTTGGCAACAGCGTCACCACCCTCGATGTTGATACCATAGTTCTGAGTCATTGCTGTACGATAGACATAGTCTTTCCAGTCAGTGTTCTGATGATACTGATCATAGTAGTAGTACTTCTTGCCGTTCTGGTCATACTCGGGCTTCAGGAAGCTGAACTCCAACAGTTTGGTGTTGGTGGTCTTCAGCATCTCAGAGGCATAGCTACGATACTGACCGGCATCCATCACTGAGAGATACTTGGGCTCGAGCACCACGCCAGCAGAGATGTTGGCGGTAATGCGGGTTGCCATAGACTTGTTACGACGGGTCTGAATCAAAATCACACCGTTAGCACCCTTTGAACCATAAAGAGCGGTACCGTTACGCATCACGGTCACCTTCTCGATGTCGGCAGGGTTCAGGTTTGTCAGCACATCGTTGTAGAAACCGTCGTGAAGCAGTGTGCGACCATACTGCTGGTCGATGATTACGTCGTCGATGATAATCAGAGGCTGAGCATTCACATTGAGTGAGTTCAGACCCTGGATGAACATCACGCTACCCACACCAGGAGTACCGTTCATAGAGGTGGTATAGACCTGCGCACCCAGCTGCTTCTGGATCTCATCCTTGATATTGAGAGCACTGGTGTACTTGAAGTCCTTCATCTCAAAGTCACTGCGCACGTTGGTCTGTGTTCCGAACTCTGCCTTGAACGTGGTGGGATACAGATAGACATCCTTCTGCTTCTCACCTTTCTGCAAGCCAATCTTCACAGGGTTGTGGTCGGGTGTGGTGAAATAGATACCTGAGGCAAAGAGAGGCACCTTCACGGTATAGCTACCGTCGTCACCCGTCAGGGCACTGTAGCCCTCAACCTCGGCAGCGCGAACAATAGCACCCGAAACAGGCTGTTTGGTGGCAGCATCATACACGAAACCGCTCACAGAACGCGTCTCGTACTGCTTCTTCAGTTTTACAACTCGCTGTACCTGTGCCTCCTCGATTACCTCTTCCTCATCGTCATCATAGTCCTGAGCAGAGATACTCAGAGGGAAAGCCATCAGCAGCGAAAATCCAAATAAGATATATCGTTTCATATCGTTCTTTCTTTTTTTATGTGAACATTAGCGTTGCAAATACCAGGCTCTGTAAGATCTGTCAGTGTATTTTCCGTGAGGATACAGCAGAACACCAGGAGTACCTACGTGGTTGGCAGCAACAGGCACTGCAGGACTGCCAATCTCGCTGGGCAGAGCGTCAACAAGCTCGAGGGTTCCGTGAGGCACCAGAAGAATACAGTTGATACGCATGGTACGTGTCTTCTTGTTGTTACGGATATCGGCGTTACCCACACGGGTCTCGATCTTCAGACATGCCTGCAAGTCGGATTCAGAGACGTTATACGTACAGGTATTGAACTGATAGTTCTCGGCCAGCAGGATATAGTCGACAGCATCAGGAGTTGTTACGAAGGTCTTGTGAGTACCATCGGGACCCATCAGCTGTTCTTCACCCTTGCCGGGATTGAAGATGGTACAACGCACTTCCGTTGGCAGACGTGATACGTCAGATGCGGTAGAGTCACCGGCCAATGCAGGAGCTGCAACGAGATAAATATCATAACCCATGTTCGACAGCACATTAGGCAGGATGTAAGTCACATAGTGGTTCATCGTGGTTGTCTGCTGTTCGAACTCAATGTACTGGTTGCCCCACAACTTATCGAAGTACTTGTTGTCTGAGGTCACGTAATGCATTTGGGCCTTGATTGTTTCGATAGAGTCAGTTGCATTGGTACTGCTAGAGTTCTTTACCTTACTTACCTCCTTGATCTTTGAGGTCGAGAAGACATAAGTATTAAAGGTGTTCAGATCGCTAATATTCCAGTCAGTGGTCTTCAGCACCTCACCATTGCTACACTGCACCTTCTCAACATTACCCATGGCACCCTTAGCCTCAAGGGGCTTGAAGTACTGATAGTACTCGAAGGGACGGAACCACTGAGCCTTACGGTTCACGTAGTTGATGGTACACTCTGTTGACATGGCTGAGTCCTGCAGCTGCTCATCAGAGTTGAAGGTGCGGCTGAAAGAAGAACCGGCAAGGACAGCCAGACGAGGCATGGTGTAAACCAAAGAGTCGCGGTTGGCCACCTTTTCAGGGTAATTGAAGTAAGGCTCATATTTCTCAACGAGTTCCTTCCAAGTGTCATTCTTGGGAGCCAGGAAGAGATAAGTACTATCCTCTGAGTTGATACGGCCTGTCCAGCTGAATAACTCATTGATCTGATAGAACACAGAGTCCAGATACTGCATCTTACCGTCAACAATACTACCGGGCACACTCTGACCGGGATCGAACTCTCTGTAATAGTAGTGAGAGTTATAGAGGAAACTTCTCAAACTGTCGAGCTCAGCATCCTTACTCACATACTCAAACACGGTGGGCAGGTAGTTTACCTGTTTATCCAACGTATAAAGCACACCGTTCTCATAGAGCTGGTTCTTGTCGAGCAGCTTAACACCATTGATGGCGGTATCGCTCAGCACGGCATACTTACCGTTCATCATCACGATAGAGTCGACTCTCAAACTAGACACAGAGTGATTGTAGAGTGCAATATGGTTCTGAACGAACTCCTTCAGCACCGTATTGTTCTTCTGGTGCACATTGGCAGCTACCTGCTGCTGATAGTCGTTGATCCAAGCCTCTGCCTGAGCCTGTGTAAACTGGTCATTGGTAGGTGCAAAGACGGTGAACACCTGACTACCATCAAGGATGGGCTTGTAGTTGCAGGCCTCCAAGACACTGGCAAAATTTGACAGATTAGGATTGCTGGAGATAGCCTGCCACAGAGAGCCCTGATGCACGCTGTTTGCGCCATTGCCCAAGCTCTCGTAGTGGTCGTCCCATGTATCGGTACAAGCCACGAAGGTGAGGGCGGCTACTGCCAGCCCTAACACCTTATTATATAATAGTTTTTTGGAAATCATAGTTATTAATTTTCAAATTGTCATTTGTCCGTTTAGAGGTCGTCCTCCATCTCGCCTGAGCCATCTACACCATAGACGCTCTTTGGAACCATCTCAAAGAAGTCGAACATGAACTCGTTGTTGTTACCCTGCTTACCATCCGAAGCAACGCGGAAGCGCAGGTAGTGGTCCTTGGAAGCATCGATATAGGTCTGACACAAGACACGACGCATCATGTGCATAATACCCCAAGAGTAGTTCTTCTGCGAACCGTTGTTACTGATGTTATAGCAAGAGCGCGGTCCACGATAAGCACCCAGGTTTTTCAGCAGCTTCTGTTCTGCAGCCAAGTCCTCAGTGGTTGTTTCCTTATACTTGGTCAACTGAGCATCATCAGAAGCACGGTTACCAAGATACATCTCATCATTAAGGATCTTAATCATATCCAAGGGGATTCCCTGAGGAACACCATCGAAGTACACCTGCATCACACCACGGGTCTCCAGAGGAGCGAAGCCCAGACGCAACTGCCATTCACCACTATAGGGAACGGGAGGAATACGGAAGGTGAAGTCATAGTCTCCGAAGAGGTTCAGCTCGTCACCCTGCCATGACCAGAACTCCCAGTGAGGACGACGGCCAACAAAGTAACAGTTGGAATTGAACTTCACATTCTCCAAATAACCCATGGGGAAGTAGCGGTTCTTACCATTCTTGGGCTGCTCTGAGTCGTCAGCAGCAGTATTATAACCATCATCAGCGCGATAGTTACCCTTCAGACGCATATCGTTGGTCATGATTTCGGGGAATACCGTTGAGAAGTCCATACGGATACGCATGTTCTGTACCACATCGCGAACCTCCTTACTGAATACCACCAGGTCGTCCACATAGAAATAGTGACCATTCAAGGCATCGTGGTTAGGCTTCGTCTCAACAGTAGCGTCAACGAAAGCACCACGCTCGGTATAGTCGGGAGCTTCATAACGACGGTTCACGAAGTGACCACCCTTCTTGTCGACATCCACGCCCCAGATATCCACAGGCAGAGCCTTGCCAAAGACATCCTCACGGCGGTTCTTACTCAGCTGTTCAATCTTCAGCATGGTGTGAGGCAACATGGTCTCATACCAGTCAACAGGATTCACCCACTTGGTCTCGAAACCGAAGGCTTCCTTTGTTTCGGGCACCACAATAGCGGTCAAGTCGGCTGTACCAGGCACATAGCGGGTCATGATGTGATACTGAATGAAACGCTTCAGCGGGTTGATGCTGTCGGTGAGATTCTCAAACTTCCAGCCATCCTTAGCTTCATCGAGCGGATTTCCATTTTCATCATGTCCATAAACAGGACCATAGACCTTACATGCCAAGTCATAGAGTGCATAGAGGTCACCCTTACTGGTGTCAATGGGCTGTCCCTTATAACCGTTCTTAAAGTACTCACGATAGATAGAGTCGGGCTCTACAAAAGCAGTAAAGCCATACTTTTTGGTATCAGGTACCCATGCCACCTCGTTTCTCACGTGCGACTTATAGTAATACTTCTGATACTTCTTAGGATCCCAAGTCTCATCGGCCACCTTCTCTACAAGCAGATCTTTCAGGCCAGTAGCCTCGAAAGCCTTGTAGAACAGACTAATCTTGGGGTTATCGCGCAAGATATCGGTCACGGTGCTGTTTGACTTCTCAATCACCATGTCAATAGGCTGCACAATACCATTCTCCACAGAGTCGTTCTGGTGAACAACAGTACCGTCGTCATAGGTCTTCTCGAAGATGATGTGGGTCAGACCCTCGAGGTAAACCACAGCATTACTGTCGTTGTCGACACCCTGAGAGGTAGCGATATAACGACCCAGCAGGTTGGCATTAGGCAGACGGTCCTGAGTCATCTCAAAAGTAGAGTAGATATTGTTTACCAGATGGGTACGGGCGATGGTATCGCAGTCTTCCTTTGACAACTGGTCAACGCTGGTCAAGCCACGCTCTTGCAAGTATTTATCGACAGCGTCATTGTCAGGCAGGAAGCAGGTGTACTTACCATAGGTAGAGAGTAGTGGCATCAACTCTGCCTTGTCCACGATGGCAGCGAACTCACTATACTGCGTACGATTTCTCAGATAGTCGCTCATCATCTCACCCGTAAACGCATAGAAATACTCGCTATCGGGCTCATCAGAGCAGCTGGTCAGCGATCCTGTAGCAAGCAGGGTAGCCAGTGCCATGAAAGCAACTTTGATATTCTTCTTGATATTCATAGTTTTCTTTATTTGAGTATTCATTATTATTTGGCTGTTTTCTCCATACTAGAGTTCTCACCACTACCGAATGAAGGATTCTGAACCAGGTTGTGGTTCACCTTCAACTCCTCATAGTTATAGGGCCAGAAAATGGCATCCATCTTTTTGAAGAAGTTCTGGGCAAACTGGCTATTGACGTCATCACGCTTACTAACAGCAGAAATAACCTCATCGGTCTTGCCGGCACGCATAGCATAGCGCACCAAGTCATACCAGCGCTTGCCCTCAAACATCAACTCACGACGACGCTCACGCTTCACCAGTTCGGTCATCAGGTTCTTTGAACCGTAGTTATCGATACTGAGTGTATCCTTCACCTGCAACTCCGTTGTGATGGGTCTGCAGATAGAACGCTTGTTGACAGCATTCACCAGATAGAAAGCCTCGTTAAGCAATGGTGTATTGATAGCCATATCTTCGGGATCAGTACCATCAACCATCTTCTGGCAGAGAGCCTCGGCTTTCAGCAACATGATGTCAGACAGACGATAGATCACCCAATGGCTGCCATTACTGTTTTGAGGGAAGAGTGAGAAAGAGATAGATGTAGGAGCAGCATCTGAAGTGGCAGCTGAGGTTACATTAATACTGCGGCATGCCATCTTGACGATAGACTTCAGATTCGTACTATAGTTCATATACATACGAGCATCCTTCAATTCCTTATCCTTCTCGAAGAGCTCCTTGGCTGTTGACTCCTTCATCTCACCGTCAATATAAGAAGAACCGGTTACCAAGCCCACCTCTGACTGTGAATTACCATAGAAAGAAGAGATGGCGCTGTTGGCTGTACCGCCAGTAGATGCAGGGTCTCTATCGTAGTTCAGCTCGAAGATAACCTCCTTGGCAGCCTCTCTTCTGGTTTCCGAAGTAAAGATGGTCTCATAGGCGTCACCATAGACTGTTCCTGAAAGCAGGTGATAAATCAGGGGGAAGCCATTCAAACGCTTGTCAACCTGAACCTGCTGGCTGAAGTTACGATAGTACTCCTTGTAGTAGTCCTCAGCATACTTCTTCTTAGAATCGATGACGATATCTGCATACTTGATACAGTTGTCGTAATCCTCGGCCCAAAGATACATCTCGCAGAGCATCGCGTTGATAGCATCCTGCGTGATACGACCCGTCTGATAACGGTCCTTAGTCGTGGGATAGCGCTTTACTGCATCGTTCTTCACACTCTCCAAGTCGCTGATAATGTTGTTCAGCACTTCCTTGAAAGGAGTAGCGGGCAGGTCCATCGTCTGGTCGTCGTCGGTGAAGGCCTCACGAGAGAAGGGCACGTCACGGAACGTACGAATCAGATAGAAATAGCAGAGAGAACGCAGAGCTGTTACCTCGGCAATGTTGGCCTTCAGGTCGCCCTCTGTATAGGCGGGGTCCTTGGCAGCCACATCTGGAGCATATTTCAGCACTGTGTTACAACGGTTAATCACGTCATAGAAGTTCACCCAAGTGGTATAGGTATTCTTGGCGGTGATATTTTCTTTTAAGATGTTATACAGGTTACCATCGCTGTTGATGTTGTTACCCGACATGATATTGTCACTACGGAACTCACCCCATATCATCATACGTTTACGAGTATCAGCATCCTGGAGCGCAGAATAGCAGCCTGAGACAATATTCTCCACGTCGGCCTTTTCATTCCAGAAGTCCTCCAGAATGATCTCACGCTGGTCCTTGATTTCCAGGAAGTCAGCACATGACGTGAGACCACAGCAAAGGCAGATTGCACTGATTATCTTATAATAATTCTTTTTCATAATCTTCATGTTTCTTTAGAGTTGTCAATCCACATTTTAGAAATCAACAGTGATACCAAGCGTATAAGAACGTGAACGTGGTGTCTGAGCACCATCGGTAGCAGGTGACTCGCCGCCGAATGCGATATCGGGGTCAACACCAGAGTACTTGGTAAGTACGAATGGGTTGTTGATACTTGCATAGAACGAGAGGCGGTTGAGGCCGCACCAAGTCAAGTACTTCTTCTTCACGTTATAGTTCAACTGTGCATAGCTCATACGCAGATAGCTACCATCCTCAACGAAGCGGTCGCTAATCAGCGTGTTGTAGTTACTGTTATTACCGTACATAGCACGTGGGATAACGGTCACGTCACCCTCCTGACGCCAGCGGTAGTTCACAGCCTGGCTCTGGTTGTTGTTGGTAGTCATGGCCTCGGCATCCAAACGGGCCAAGTTGATAATCTTGTTACCAACACGATAGGTAAACTGTGTAGACAGACGCCAGTCGCCATAACTGAAGTTGAAGCCGAAACCACCAGTCAGCTTAGGCAGTGACGAACCCAGATAAGTGATATCCAGAGCATTGATCTGACCATCGTGGTTCAGGTCCTCGTAGATGGCATCACCACCGTTGAAGCCTGGGAAGTTCTGGTCGTGACCAGTACCGTCGATACGATAGTCGTAACGCATACGCAGGGGAACATTGTTACCGCTGAGAATCAGGTTGCCGTTCTCGTCAACAGCCACAGGAGCTGTCTTGCCCTCGGCGCGGAACTTCTGCCAGTAGGCCTGAATCTCATCAGGAGTCATACCTGCCACAGCATTCTTGAAGGTGTTGTAGTTATACTGGTAAACACCCAGATACTTGAAACCATAGATGGCACCGAACGGGTTGTGGAGCTGTACGCGCTGCAGGGTCTCACGGTTGGCATAGCCATAAACAGAGTTCTTGCTATCGAGGATGTTAGCATCCATCTCCAGGATTTCGTTACGGTTGTTACCGAAGTTCACGTTCATATCCATTCTGAACTTACCGGCCTTGATGAGCTGGTTGGTATTGATATGGAACTCCCAACCGGTGTTGCGCATCTTACCGTCATTATGAGTAGGAACGGTAGAGAAACCTGAGTTAGAAGGAATATGGAAACCACCGAGCAACATGTCAGAACGGGTTGACTGATAACCCTCGAGGGTCAGGTTCAACTTACCGTCGAACAGGCCTACGTCGATACCGAAGTTATAGCTCTGGATCTGCTCCCATCTCAGGTCCGACAGACGGATGTTCAGGGGCTTCATGGCTGCCATGTCGATATAGCGTGAGGTAGAACCGTACTTAGAGGTATAGAGGTAGTTCTGACCAGGCTGGCTACCATTCAGACCCCAGCTGGGACGGATGGCGAACATGGAGAGCAGGGGCTTCAGCTTCTGCATCCAAGGCTCATCACTGATAATCCACTTCAGAGATACTGAGGGGAAGTAACCCCAACGGTTGCCGGGACCAAACTTCGTGGTACCGTCGACACGCAGGGTGAGGTCAGCCACATAACGGCCTTTGTAAGCATAGTGGCCAGAGAATGTGTAGTACATAGAACGCCACTGGCTGAAACCAGATGACGGGGTGTCAATCATACCTGCAGTAGGCGACACGATAACGCTACCAGTAGAAGGCAGACCGTAAGCAGATGTAGACTGAGAGTTGCTTGAGCCAGAAGTCAGCTCGAAGCGTCCCATCATCATGGCACTGTGATCCTTATTGGCGAAGGCCGGAATCAGGGTCAGGGTCTGCTTGGTGTTGAACGATACGCTCTTGTTTGAACCAGAAGAAGCGGTATTCAACTTATCCTTCCAAGTCTTAGAGACAAGTTCCTGGGGATAGAAAGCATCGTTGTAGCCATTAGAGATGTTCATATAAACCGAACCACGCCAGTTCAACTGCCAGTGATCCTCATCAAGACCCAGCAAGTTGTAGCTTACCACCAGCTCGGGGTTCATATCATAGTTGGTCTGATTTCTGCGAGCCAACTTGGCCACAGCCACAGGGTTAGAATAGTTACGCTGGTCGTTCTTGAAGACTTCTGAGCCGATATAGGGACCGCTCTGCAACATATTATAGAAGATGTCAGTATCCTCACCAGTCAGAGGATCCTTCTCATAGATACTCATGTTAGGCATCTTCTTCAGGGCAATAGGCAGCAACTCCTCGTAGTTACGCTTGTTCTTAGTGTAGGTCATTGAGAAGTTGGTGCTCACACGGATACGCTGGCTGACATTATAGTCCAGGTTCACACGGGTAGAGAAACGGCTGAGTTTCTGCTCAATGATGGTACCAGTCTCATGGTCGAAACCTGCACCAACACGGAAGCTGGCCTTCTCACCACCACCGGTGATGGTGGCGTAGTGGTTCTGGCGAAGACCCCACTGGGTCACCTCGTCACGCCAGTCGGTGTTGTCGCGATACTGACGCCACTCTGAGAAACCAGAGGTGTTATCCAAATAGTTAATCTCGGGGATACGGTCACCGTCAGAGGCATTATCATCCTGACGAGGATTGAAATAAGACTCCTTCAACATCATGGTGTAGTCATCACCATTCAGCAGGTCATAGCCTTTGGGCTGATAGGTACCAGTGAGCTTCAGAGAGTAGGTTACGTGAGGTTTACCCTGCACACCACGCTTGGTGGTAAGCTCGATAACACCGTTACCACCCTGAGAACCGTAAACGGCACAAGCAGCAGCATCCTTCAACACGGTGATTGATGCGATATCCTCGGGGTTGATGTTCAGCAACTCGGCGAACTTCTCATCGTTGGCGCCCTGCATATCGAAGTTGTCGAGGTTCACCTCACGAATGTTACCATCGACCACGATCAGCGGGTTGGCATCGGTCAGCGTTGACAGAGAAGAAGCACCACGCAGACGCATGGTAGAACCTGAACCCAGGTTACCAGAGTTACTGATAATATCCAGACCAGCAATACGTCCCTGCAGAGCCTCGTCGACAGAGGTAATGCCCAGACCCTCAAACTCCTTCATCGAGATGGTCTGCGTTGCATAAGAGATCTCTCGCTGGGGGATAGGCAGGGTGTTACCCTGAAGACGCTGCTTACCCTTAATGGTAACGGTCTTCAGCACGGTCTTAGACTTCATCTGAATCTTGAAAGAAGACTTGTTGATGGGCAAAATCACATCGGTCATACCCACATAGGTAATCTTCAGTTTGTTCTTGGGGTTACTCACCTTCATGGTGAAGTTACCATTCAAGTCGGTAATCGTTGAGTTGATGTTACGGTCGTTGGCATCAACCTCACGTACGGCGGCACCCATCAGAGGGCCCATATCGTCGCTCACTGTACCGTGAACCGACGTAATCGTCTGTGCGCTCAATGTTGTAGAGAACAACAGCGCCAGCATCATTATGATAGATTTAAGTATTCTCATACGTTAGTTCCTCCTCTCTTTTATTTAAGTGCTTTCAGTGCGTCAACCACAACGTCACGCCAGGGACGCATGTTCTCATACTTCATGACACCGTCAATTTGATGGAGAACCACGTTACTGGCCATGAACATACGTGAGCTGTTGGTGTAAGGCTTGTTCTCAAACCAGTACTCACGACATACCTTATTATAAAGACCCTTGTCGGTCTTCACATGGTGCACGCCACCAATAGCATCGGTGATGGTCATGCTGGTATTGTCGTAGTTCACCTTGATGGGATAGTAACGACCCGTCGAGGGATTACGTTTCATACTCTCGAAAGAAGTGGTTGCATTGGCAGCCTTAGCCAGACCGATAGCCACAGAGTTATCTTGTACGTGATAACGAATGAAGTCGTTAACAATGTCACGGACAGTCGAGATAACTGTCTGACGAACCTTATCACGGTCAGCGTTATATTCATACCAACCCTCAGCAATACACAAGCTATCAACAACAGGCTCCTCACCAGTCACCTCACTCTTGTCACCACGAGAAAGCTCTTCATCGGTTGGCAGAATCTTTTGGTCCTGCAGCGCCTGGATGGCAGCATTCGTAGGCACATAAACGGTGTAGTTGTAGTTGTCGAGGATACGCAAGTTCTCGCTACCCAGTTCGGTCATACCGGCATAATACTTGGTGTTAGATCCTGCATTAAGGGTTACAGCGAGCAGGTCACAGTAGTCGTTCTTCAAGAGATTAAAGAATGACTGGAACTCAGAATTATTCTTCAGCGTAAGATAAACACTGTTCTGTGCACCCATAGGACACTGGCTCTCCAACTGGTAAGAGTTACCATTCTGCTTATCATAGCGCTGAACGCTGGTAATCTTACGACCATTGTGCTCCATCTGCCAACCACCTTCGAAGCAGAGGCTATCGCCAACAAAAGAGGCACGAATGATGGCACCACCCTTGGTCTTGAAATAGTTATAACCAGCCTTCACATAGTCTTCAACAGTCATGCTCTTATCGGGGATAACGATAATCAGCTGATCCATCATACCGTCGAATACAGTATTGATGACGTTGTCAGCCACAGACTGCTGCTTGGGGGTAGCAACAACCTTGGTGATATTACCATCAGCATCCACCTGAGCTTCATAACGACGAGCCTTAACACTCTTAGTGGTAAGGTCCCAACGGAACTCAAACACATCGGGGTTCTCCACCAGGATACTGTCACCATTGCCGTCAACAGTCTTCACCATCTTACCATAAGAACCCTGGTCTACATAGTTAAGCAAAGCACCATTGGTGGGAAGCAACATAGCATACTTAGAGTCCATTGACAACAGGTAAGGCAGGAAGCCACGACCCTCAATACCTCCAGAATAGATGATATTCATAGTAGATACGTGGGCCAAGGCAGGATAAGCCACTGAAGCGAACTCAGCGGGAGTGAACACCTTGTTGGTCTTATAAACCACACCATTACAACCCATATAACAGCCAACAACATCAGAAGTCGTGATACCCAACGGTTCCTTGGCATCGTTGAGCACGAGGTCGAACTTTGAAGGAACTGCATCAGAGAATGTGCTCAACATGTTGACATTGATGAGCTTAGCAATAATCTCATCGGGAATAGAGTCCATCTCCTTGTACTCGTCCTGCAACTCCTTACCAGCACCGTTCCACCAGTCGAGGATGGCCGTATTCGTAGGTACGATCATCACGCCAGCGTCGTAGTGGCAGTCGTTGTCATTCTCAGAGTTATTGTCGATATACTGGTTCCAAGCAGGGTCATACTTCAAATATGCCATCACCAAGTTGCCCTCGGGATCAGTAGGCTTATCCGAGTTCTTGTTGGTATAGTTCATTACACGACCCGATCTGTGATCGAAGCAGCGCTGACTAAAGTAACGCAACACGAAGGCTGAGTCCTCTGAGTTATAGATACGGTCATACTCGCGCGTACCTTCTTCATAATAATAAGGTGCAGAGTAACGATCCATCAGGTGGCTCCAAATAGAGGTAGAGGGATCCTGACGAATAATCTCGGCCATATTGGGGCTTGACTCAATCACGCCGTCCACCTTGTGGATATAACCGTTCTTACATGTGATATCATAATCAATCTTCTTACGGCTGGGGTCACCAGAGTTCAGCACCTGCTTACCGTTAACCCAAGCCTCTTCGAGACTGTTGGCACGACCGTTGGTCAGCACCTTCAGGTCAGCAGCCGTAATCTTCTTGTTCTCAAGATAAGCGGGAAGGAAGTGAATCATCGTGGCCTTGGTGGCATCCTTGAACAAGGGGATAGCCTTGCCGCGCTGACGCAGATAATCCCAATACTTCACCTTCGGCATAGAGTCGAGAGGCATCACATAGACAGAGTCATAGATTTCCGTCGATGACTCACGGCGCATGGTACGGCCCCACTCTGGCGTGGCGGCATCACCCTGTGCCTTACCGTTTGACATCAGCTCAAGCAGATAGGCGTTGTTGATCATCGAATTCTTCAACAACATCTTCTTCTTGGCATCACTCAGGTCTTCATAGCGGCTAACGCCCCATGTGTTCGACTTAAACCACGCATCAAATGCGCTGTCTGAAGCAACGAACAATGTTCTAGAACCTGTGTGGCTAAGGACTTCCTTTTGGTCGAGGTCGTCGATTAGACGCAGCATGGTCTTGTAATTGCCTTCATCCTGCAAACGCTCATAGATAGAGTTTCCCAGCCATTCAGGCTGTCCTGTAAGGATTAGATCGTCGTCTTTACACGACTGCATCACGGAGGCTCCTATCAGCAGTGCACAGGCGGCGAGAGCCACACTTCGTCCTTGCTTTACGATAGTTTTACGTTCCATAAGTTTTGTTAGTTATTTAATATGTAATTATTGTTTATGCTTCTTATTTTAGTCCTATATATTGAGTCCTGTTGCCAGGATCGGTGTCTTCATATTTGGGGGCTCCATAGGGAGCAGAGTCAGTAAATTCATTTCTCCGGTGGGTTTTGGTTGAACATTCATTAAATAAACGAAGGAACCGGAGACAGCCTTTTCGGCTGTCCCCAGTCCCTTTTATGAGAGATTGGTCAGTTTTTTACTTCTGAACATTTTTATTAATTGCGAATCTTCTGAATCAGAGTAGCACCGTTGCTCAGAGTTACCTTCTGGATCATGATACCCTTGTGAGCCTTGGTAGCCTTGCGGCCATCGAGTGTGAAGTACTCAACCTTAGCGGTCTCGCCGTTCACAGCCTCAATACCAGTGAGGTCGGGGCTAACAGTCTGTGAGCTGTTCTTACCGAAGTAAGTGAGCTTGAAGTTGTCGAGAACAACCCAGCTATTACCCTTCTGCTCAGCCTTCTTGATACCAACGGTCAGGATGCCATCAGCATTTACCTTCACAATAGCCTTGTTGTAGTAAGCCTCAGGATTCAGATCCATGTAATCGCGACCACCCTGCAGTGAGTTAGGAATGTAGTAAACAAGACCTTCCTCATTGTTGATGTCAGTAGCCTCAGCTACACCCTCGAGACCGGGATCCTCTGTCTGAGCACCAGCCAATACGTTAGCAATAGGAGCTGTGAAGACAGCAGCGCTATCACCAGCAACGGCATAGAGCAGAGCCATTGAATATTCAGGATTAGCCTTCCAGCCATCGTAGTTCTCCTGGTTGCCACCATTGCGAACCCATGCGTCAACGCCGAGCTCGTAAGTACCCTCGGGCAGACCCTTGATGGTCTGGTACATATCGAAGCCAACCTGCCAGAACTCCATAGCGAGTACAGACTTCTGAGTATCGTCGTTACCCAGGTTACCGGGGTTGTTCCAGCCGTCAGAGCTATTGGTTGTCTCGTCAACGTCAGAGAATTTAGCAGACTTGATAACTGCAGTTACGTCAACAGGATTGCTGTCGCTAGCCTCATTAACGTTTGCGGGCAACTTCAGCTTGGTGAAGAGCACGTCAATCTTCTCAATGTATTCCTTAGCCTCAGCGTCAGTCAGAGTGTGATTGTCGCAACCAGTCATAATGGTAGAATACAGGGCGTTAGCCTCGTTGATGGCATCCTGATTCTCTGACTCGTTGACAGCCTCGTTCAGCGACTCGGCCTTAGCAACCAGATTCTCGAACAGAGCTACAGACTCGATGATAGCGGCGTTCAGGTCGAATGTAGCATTCAGAGCTGCGAACATAGCAGCACCGTCATTAGCAGCGATAGCGTCGTTTGCCTGCTGAACAACAAGTGCAGCTCTATCATAGACATCCTTACCCATAGGCTTGGTCAAGTCAATCTTAGCGATAGCCTCCTCCAGCAAGGGCTTAACTGCATCAGGATTATCAGGCGTGTGATAGGTCAGCTCGAAGCTATCCCAGATACACCACCAATCCGTATTACCATTCATCTTCACACCGATACGGAAGGTGTCACCCTCCTTAGCAATCAGACCATAAGCGGTGGTCTTGTACATACCCCAACCGAAGCACTGGGCAGCACCACCCATTGAGTTAGGATAAGGCTTGTCGTTAACAGTCTCTGAATACCAATCCTCAACCTTCACCATCTCCTTGCCGATATCCTCGGGGCTCTCAGAGTAAACGCTGGGGAACTGACTCATTGCATTATTCATATAGAGGTATACGGGAGAGGTGTAAGGAGCAACCAGGTCGTCACCCTTAGTGTAACCACCCATCTCACAACGTACATAACCCTGTACCTGCAACTCATAGAGACCTACAGGCAGATCCTTAACTTCCTGCCATACATCCCAGTTGTAACGGTGCCAAGCCTCGAAGCAGTAGTTCATCTTGCCCAGAGCGCTCTCCATCAGATCCTTGTTACCCTGTCCAAGAGGTCCACGGGTGATGTTACTACCTGTACCAGCGTCGATGGTCCAGCCCTCAGCCTTACCAGAGTTGATATCCTCATCCTCGTCGAAGCCAGGATTCTTGATGTACTTGGTCATCTTCTTGCCCTCGTAAACATCCTGCTTAGACTTATCCTCGATGGTCTTTATCCAGCCATTAATCTTAGCAATCTCGGCCTCCAACTCCTCGTTGGTCAGCTCAACCTTCTCAAGGATATCCTCGGTATCGAAGTCGAGGTAGTCTGCCAGTTCGCCAGTCTCCTCAATATCCTTATACTCATCATTAGCAGCCACTGCCTTAGCGTCATCCAGCAACTTCACATACTTCTTCCAGAGAGCGATGTTGTTGTCCAGAGCAGCCTTAGCATTGTTGATACCATCCAGAATAGCCTGAACCTCAGCCAGAGTGCTGGCAGTCTTCTCACCAGAGTAAGCCTGCTGGTAAGCGGTCAGGTAAGCCTCGGTATAGAGAGTACCATCTTCAATAACATACTCACCGTAGTTCTTCATAGCAGCCTCAATATACTTCTGGCAAGATGTAGCATCACTACCATAGTACGTCAGGCCAAAGGTATCAAAGCAGCTCCAGTTGTCAGCATCACCTTTCTTCTCAGGGTTCTTCACACCAATACGGAGAGAAGCCTCAGCATCGGTAACCAGGAACATCACCTTAGTATCATAGAAACCAGCCTCCTCATACAGACGGAAAGCAGAGGGGTCATTAGGAGAATAGTAGGTAACATCGTTACCCTCAGCATCAGGATGTGTCTCTGAGTTCTCTCCAGCACTTGTACCGAACTCAGTTGCGCCACCCATAGGAGTTGTGTTGAAGCAAGCCCAGATAAAGTTGAAGGGAGAGCTTGTCTCAACATCACCCTGCTTCACATACAGACTTGAAGCAGGAGTAATGCCACTTTCCATATCAGCCCAGCTACCACGCCAAGAAGTCTTAGCGGTCAGAGCGTAGATACCAACGGGCAGACCTGTGATATCCTGATAGGTATCGAAGGTTGCATTCCACTTCTCTGCTACGTTAGCAGGACCGTGTGAACCGCTACCAGTCATGTTGGGAGCATCACCCAGCCAACCAGTATAAGAAGCATTGTCGAAATTCGGGTTAGTGATCTTAGTTGTCATATCACCAGGATTCTCCCATGTTGCATGAGTCTCACTCCATGCAGCCACAGCAGCTGCCAAGTCGTTGATAGCCTTTTCTACCTGAGCCTTAGTAGCATCCAGGTTAGTCAGGACCTCACGATAAGCAGCTGTCTCTGTGAAGCCCTGAGCCTCAGCAGCCTCAATATTAGCCTTCAGTTTAGACTTCACTTCAGTCATCTCCTTCAGAGTAGTAATAGCGGCATCCATCTCTTCAGCTGTGCTTGAAGTATTGTTATACAATGCTACAGCATCAGCCACATTCACATAAACGGGCTCAGCAGCCTCGATGGCAGCCTTCAGTTTCTGAGCAGAGAAGAAAGCAGCCACACCATTGGTATAGGTCTGATAGTCGTCAGAAGCTGCGAAAGCCTCATAAGATTCCACAGTAATAGCTCTCCAGTCAACACTTACGCCCTCTTCATCGGGAGCAAACATTCTCAGAACACTGCTGTTCTTGTCGCCATCATACTTACCAGAAAAACCGATGTACTTACCCTCATACTCGGGTTTGTCAGCGATAAGAGCTACATTCTGGAAACGAACATAGTCACCAACAATCTCGAATGACCATGAGTAGTTTCCCTGTTGAGCATGGTCTACCCAAGTAGAACCACCATCATCAGTAAAACAGTTGTGGGGACCAGAAACGTCACCACGATCAGGATTGTAGAAATCATTCCACAGCTCGTAAGAGCCTTCTGGAGCATCTTCCTCAGAAGTAGCCTCCAGCCAGAATGGATAACCAAACGTTCTCACACTGGCCTGGGTGTTCCATGAGTTACCACTGCCAAAGAACATCTTAGCAGCCTCGTTGTAGAGATAGTAACGCTCACCATCATCAGTAAAGGTGGTAAACTCCAATCCTGTTGGCGTTGGCATTGTCCAATTGCCCGTCAGGTCTGCAGCTTTTGCGCTACCGGTTATCCCTAACCAGAGTGCCGTCAAAACTAGTAGTCTTGAAATTTTCATAAGCCTTAATTAGTAAGTTAGTAAAATAAAAAGTTAATTATAAAAGAGTTAAATTTCACATACTGTTATTGGCGAAAAGACCCACTTCGGGTCAATTCGGCTGCAAATATAGTTATTTTTTTAATAACTCGTATCAAAAATTGAAGTTTTTTTCGATTTTAACTAAAAAATATGGTGTTAATGAGACACTGGGAAAAATGAAAGCCTCGCAACCCGTTGTGGGCGCGAGGCTTTTGAGATATCCAAAGTGTAGAATTTTCTTAGAAATCCATATGATCCAGAGCATCACTGAAGTCCTTCGGCTCCTTATTCTCAGCAGGGTCGCGATAGGGCTCACCCTCCTGCTGCTCAGGACGAGGACGACGCTCACCACGGTCATGACGCTCACCACGCTCGGGGCGCTCACGACGCTCGCCACGCTCAGGACGAGGACGACGCTCACCACGCTCGGGGCGTTCACGGCGCTCACCACGGGCAGGACGCTCCACATAGTCGGCTGGCTTCTCAATCAGCACGCGGTGTGAGAGCTTGTACTTACCTGTCTTAGGATCGATCTCGAGGAGCTTCACCTGAATGTGGTCACCCTCTTTGATACCAGCCTCCTCAACAGTCTCGAGGCGCTTCCAGTCAATCTCAGAGATATGGAGCAGACCATCCTTACCAGGCATAATCTCTACGAAGCAGCCATAAGGCATGATGCTGCGAACAACACCGTCGTAAACCTCACCCACCTCGGGGATAGCCACGATAGCCTTGATCTTAGCGAGTGCTGCGTCGATGCTCTCCTTATCGGGACCAGAAACCTGAACCTTACCAACACCGTCGGTTTCATCGATAGTAATGGTGGTCTTGGTATCTTCCTGCATCTGCTGGATAATCTTACCGCCAGGGCCGATAACAGCACCGATGAACTCCTTAGGAATCTCGATCTGAACAATGCGAGGAACCTGAGGCTTAAACTCGGCACGGGGCTCAGCGATAGTATCGGTGAGGCACTTCAGGATATGTTCACGACCAGCCTTAGCCTGCATCAGAGCCTTCTCGAGGATGTCGAAGCTCAGACCGTCGCACTTGATATCCATCTGGGTAGCAGTCAGACCGTCCTTTGTACCGGTGGTCTTGAAGTCCATATCACCCAAATGGTCCTCGTCGCCGAGGATATCGCTCAATACAGCATACTTGTCTTCTCCGGGGTTCTTAATCAGACCCATAGCGATACCAGAAACAGGCTTCTTCATGGGCACACCAGCATCCATCAAGGCGAGGGTACCAGCACATACGGTAGCCATTGAGGAAGAACCGTTTGACTCAAGGATCTGAGACACCAGTCGAACTGTATAAGGGAAGTCCTCAGGAATCTGACCCTTCAGGCCACGCCATGCCAAGTGTCCGTGACCAATCTCACGACGGCCTACGCCGCGCTGAGCCTTAGCCTCACCAGTACAGAATGGGGGGAAGTTATAGTGGAGCAGGAAGCGCTGGTAGCTCTTGTCGAGCACATCGTCAACCATCTTCTCATCGAGCTTGGTACCCAGGGTACAGGTAGAGAGTGACTGTGTCTCACCGCGAGTAAAAATAGCACTTCCGTGAGGCATGGGCAGAGGAGAAACCTCGCACCAGATAGGACGGATCTCGTCGGTCTTACGACCATCGAGACGGATACCTTCGTCAAGGATACAACGGCGCATAGCGTCGCGCTCCACGTCGTGGTAGTAACGGTCCATCATAGCGCTGTACTCATCGTCAGAAATCTCACCCTTAGCATCCTCTGCCAACTCAGCACGCTCAGCGAAGAACTTCTCCTTGAAGTCCTCGAGCAGCTTCTCGAAGGCATCAGCACGATCCTGTTTGGGCAGAGCCTGCTTGGTAATATCATACGCGGGCTGGTACAACTCTTTATTCATGCGTGCGCGCAAGTCCTCGTCGTTAATCTCGTGGTCGTACTCGCGCTTCACATCCTTGCCAAGTTCCTTGCTCAGTTCCTTCTGGAGTTCGCACATAGGCTTGATAGCATCCATGGCAGCCTTCAGGGCACCAAGCAGATCCTGCTCAGAAACCTCTTTCATCTCACCTTCCACCATCATGATGTTCTCGGCAGAAGCACCAACCATGATATCCATGTCGGCCTGCTTCATCTGCTCGAAGGTAGGATCGATGACATACTCACCATTGATGCGAGCCACGCGCACCTCAGAGATGGGGCACTCGAAGGGAATATCCGAGCAGGCCAGAGCAGCCGAAGCAGCAAAACCGGCCAGAGCATCGGGCTGGTCAACGCCATCTGCAGAAAGCAGCATCACGTTGACGAAAACTTCTGCGTGATAATTGCTGGGGAACAGCGGACGGAGCACACGGTCCACCAGACGACTGGTAAGGATTTCATTGTCAGAGGCTTTGCCTTCGCGCTTGGTGAATCCACCGGGGAAACGGCCAGCAGCACTATACTGCTCACGATAATCTACCTGCAAAGGCATAAAATCGGTTCCGGGAACTGCATCTTTTGCGGCACAAACAGTGGCCAGGAGTACAGTGTTGTTCATCTTCAGCATGACAGCACCGTCGGTCTGTTTTGCCACTTTCCCGGTTTCAATGGTGATGGTTCTGCCATCAGCCAATTGAATGGTTTTTGTAATTACGTTCATCTTGTTTTAAACATCTAAAAAAATAAAATCGTGCAAAGATACATATTATTTTAGTATTTAGTGCAGGAAAAATGAATATTTTACTCTTTTTTATGATTTCGGGTGGTGAAGTATCAGAAAAAATCGTAACTTTGCACGCAAATTATGATAGAAAGATGAAAAAGATATTTGTTTTGGCCTTGGCTGCCCTCACCTTAGCAGCCTGCAGCGAAAAGAAACCCGTGTTTACTGTCAAGGGCACCGTTGAGGGCGCCCAGGACTCTGTACTCTATCTCTATAACAACTCACTGAGCGGACCCGTAAAACTCGACTCTGTGAAGTTGGGTAAGGACGGCGCCTTCTGTTTTGAAAGTGAGGCCCCACAGGCACCCGACCTCTATTGTCTGAACATCGACAATCAGATTATCTACATCGGCATAGACTCCACCGAGACGGTGACCATCAAGGCTCACTACCCCAACATGAGTCAGCACTATGAAGTGGAGGGTTCCGAGAACTGCCAGAAAATCAAGGAGCTGGCACTGAAACAACAGACGCTGCACCAGCAGGCAATTGCTCTGGAGCGCAACCTCGACCTGAGTCACCAGCAGATCAATGACTCTATCCAGACACTGGTCAAGGCCTACAAATATGATGTGGTACTGAACTACATCTATCCCGACCCCAAGACCATCTATGCCTACTTCGGACTCTTCCAGACTTTAGGACAATGGAACCTCTTCGACCGTCAGGTGGCTGAAGATGTACCCATCTTCGCCGCCGTGGCCACCAGTTGGGACACGTTTTATCCAGAGTCTGACCGTGCCAAGCACTTGCACAATATGGCACTCAAGGGCATGAACGACAACCGTCAGGCCATGGCCCGCCAGATGATGGCTGCCGAGACAGCCGAGAAGGTTGTGACAACCGGTGTCCTCGACCTGGAACTGCCCGACGCCAGCGGACGCGTCCGTACCCTCACAGAACTCAATGGCAAGGTAGTGTTGCTGGACTTCCACCTCTTTGGTATGAAAGAGTCAGCTGCACGCATTCTGAGCCTGCGCGAACTCTACAACAAATATCATGATCAAGGCCTGGTCATCTATCAGGTGGGCCTCGATGAAAACGAGCATTTCTGGAAGCAGCAGACCGACAAGTTGCCATGGATCAGCGTCTATGACCCCACCTACGCATCTGCTCAGCGCTATAATGTCCAGAACATCCCCGAATACTTCCTCATCGACCGCAGTAACACGCTCTACAAGCGCTCATCGCAGATGAAGGATGTGGAAGCCGAGATACGCACTCTTCTGGCAAACCCTACCAGCTCAGCCAAGTAAGCGATAGTCTCTACTGGCTGAACGACTGGCGACTGCCCTACCCTGTTTACCGTTTCTGCACGGGCGATGTGAATGGCGACGGAAGCCTCGACGCTTTGGTGGGTGTTATCAAAAATACGCGATTCCATCGGGAGGTAGCACGTCGTATTTTCATCTTCAAACAGGTAGATGGCAAGATACGCCCACTCTGGTTAGGTTCGCGTTTGGGGGCCACCCTGGTGGACTTCCGTTTCGTCAATGGCAGCATTAGGGCTCTCGAGACCGATGAAATGGGCAAATATGCGGTAGTCGACTATGTCTGGAAGGACTTCGGCCCAGACTTTCAACGGTTCGTTATCAAAGACACCAATAAAAACAACGCCATAAAACAATTTAATCTATGAGAAAAATCACCTCTTTGATTTTTGCCACTTTGATCTTGGTGGGCTGTGCCACCAAAGAACAGACGGCACCCGTGAGCACACTCGACGTAGAGAGCTTGCGCGACAGTGTGGACCTCAACATGGACATTACGGGGCTGTCACTCTGCGACCTGCGCATTCTGGAGAATGTCTTCCTGGCACAGAAAGGCTACCCCTTTGAAGACTCCTACATCCGCAGCATCTATGGGTCGACAACCTGGTACGACTCGCTGATGTGGGAATTCGACCAGAACGAAGAGCACTTTAACGACAGCAAATACGATGAGAACTTGTCGTGGCGCGAAGGATATTACGCCCAGATTAAACCCGAAATCATCGCATACACCGATGAGCAACGCGCCTTTGTAAACCGTGTAAGACAGCGCGAGGACGAACTCCGCAAGCTGAACTTCAAGCCGGAGAACGAGGATAACAAGGTGAATATCTCCAACATCGTGAACCCTGCCCTGCTGAAAGACCCCGACCAGCGACTGTGGGACTACTTGGGACGTAATGGCTTTGCCATCGTACCTGCCCAGCATCAGCAGTTGTTCCATGTCTATGAGCAGAACGACTACCACGAATTCCCTGCTTTCGTCACCACCGACCTCTTTCTGCAGCTCTATCACCTTTATTTCGACTGCATGTTGCGCGAGGTGGAGCAGGAAGAGCTGATGCCCCTATTGAAGGAGTTCTGCGCGGAAGGCGAGAAAACATTTATCAAGAGATTGCAATGGGAAAAAGAAAATGAAGAAGGTCGTCTATATAACACACTCGGAGCTACCGAATGGCTCGTTACTTATTTCAAGGTAGCCAATGCGCTTCTGAAAGACCAAGCCCCAATTGACGATGCCGATGCCTTAGCCGAATACAAACGAGTGATGAAGAGCGAGAACGCTACCTCTGAGTACCTTGACTACACAGACGTTCCTTTTGAATACAGTCTATTCCGTCCTCGCGGTCATTACACCCGTAACGACAATCTGAAGTGCTATTTCCGCACGATGATGTGGTTGCAGACCGTACCCTTTAGAACAGACGTTCCTTTCGACATGCTCAAGGCCAACATCTTAGCAGTAGAGGTTTGTGACGATTATGAACACCCCAGACTCCATACATTATACAAAACACTGACGGAGCCTATGAACTACCTCATGGGGCAGCCTGATGACGTGAGTATAGAACAAGTAAACAAGATCATCTCTGACATTGCCACGTGTGAAATAGATCCAAACGAATTATGCGACAAGGTCGATGAAATCGCGGAAAAACAGACACGCATCCGTCCGAAGTTCCAGCGAACAAGCCGAAATAAGGTGCGCCTCATGCCGCAACGCTACCAGCCAGACGCCGAAGTACTTCAAGAGATGGTGGATTATGATTCTGAGACCACCAAGCGCGAAGCTCCCAAGGGACTGGATGTCTTTGCCGCAATGGGTGTCAGCGCTGCTGAGAAGATTCTCATCAACGAACTAAACGAACCCAACCGCTGGGGCAAGTACACCGCCAACCTGAAGCGCATGAAACAACGCATGAATGAGATTAAATGGGAAGAGAACGCCTCAACCCAATGGATGAGTGCGCTGAAGACTATCGTTGACAAACCGCAGCACGCACCCTATTTTATGCTTTCACCCGAATGGGATAAGAAATCACTGAATGCCATGCTGGGTTCCTGGACAGAACTGAAGCACGACGCCATTCTCTATGCCAAGCAACCCATGGGTGCTGAGTGCGGTGGTGCCGGTCCTCCCGACCCCATCGTCAAAGGTTACGTGGAGCCCAATATCAATTTCTGGCAAAAGGCCATCGACCTACTGAAGGAGAACAAGAAGATTCTGAGTGACAATAACCTGTTGACTGAGAAGATTGCCAACGCCAATCAGCAGCTGACAGAACAGGCGGAGTTTCTGTTGGCCATGAGCAAGAAGGAGCTCAAGGGCGAGGTACTGAAAGATGTAGAATATGACCAACTGGAATATATCGGTGCGAAATTCGAAAACATGTCGCTAGAACTGTTGCGTGACAGCGAACACAATATGTGGAGCTGGGATGACATCCAAGGTCCTGACCGCAAGGTGGCTCTGGTGGCCGATGTCTATACAGCCAATGCCGACAACAACCCCATGAAGAGCATCCTCTATGAGGCCATCGGCGATGCCGACGAGATCTATGTGGTCGTTGAGATTGGAGGCTATCTCTGGCTCACTCGCGGTGCCGTCTTCTCTTACCGTGAGTTCAATCGCTCTATCGACGACCAGCGCCTCAACGATGAGGAATGGCAGCAGTACCTGGAGCGCAACCCGAGGTCGGGAGTGCCCGAATGGATGACCCCGATTATCGTGCCATTAGAAAGGACGCCCGTAGATAATGAAAGCGTGTTTTATAGCTCTGGTTGCTAGTTTTACATGCTTAACTAGTGCCACTAGTCAAACTAGTAAGACTAGTCATACTAGTAAGGCTAGCAAGACCTGCATCCTCTTTACCGGCGACATTCTCCTGGACCGAGGGGTACGCACCGTCATCGACAAGCGCGGTCCCGACCATCTGTTTTCCAGGTCGATGGACTCGCTCTTCAAGGCGTCGCAGGTGGTGGTGGGCAATCTGGAGTGTCCCGCCACCAATATCAAGGCACCTGTGCAAAAACGCTTTATCTTCCGCGCAGAACCAGAATGGCTGACGGTACTCCGAAAGCACGGTTTCACACATCTGAACCTGGCAAACAATCACGCCATCGACCAGGGACGACAAGGACTCATCGACACAAAAGAGAACATTCGTAAGACAGACATGACCCCCATCGGGGCAGGCTACAATATGAAAGAAGCAGCACAACCCGTGCTACTGACAGACAAGCCACGAAAGGTATGGCTGGTACCCTCACTCCGCCTGGCATTAGAGAATTTTACCTATCTGCCCGAGAAGGCCTGCGTGAGTCAGGAACCGATGGATTCGCTGATTTTGCGTGTCTGGCAACTAAAAAAGAAGGACCCACAGGCCGTGGTCATCGTTTCGCTACACTGGGGTGGAGAGCACACGCTCAGACCGGTACCTAGTCAGCGATTGGAGGCCCACCGACTGATTAATGCCGGTGCCGACGCCCTGATCTGTCATCACACCCACACGCTGCAAACCATCGAGCACTACCGAGGCAAGCCCATCTATTACAGCATCGGCAACTTTATCTTCGACCAGCAAAAGCCCCTAAACAGCAAGGCCTGTGTGGTCAAGGTAGAGGTAACAAAGAACCAAGTCAAGGCAACAACTATTCCCATTCAAATAAAAAACTGCGTACCATGCATCACCCATTAGAGAAATTCAGTTATTGTCCCGTTTGCGGCAGCAAGAGGTTTGAAATCAACAATTTCAAGAGCAAGAAGTGCGAGGACTGTGGTTTCACATACTATGCCAATCCCTGTTCGGCCACCGTCGCCTTCATCCGTAATGACAAGGGCGAGCTCCTCGTGGCTACCCGTGGAAAGGAACCCGCTAAAGACACGTTCGACCTGCCTGGTGGCTTCGTTGACATGGAAGAGACCGTCGAGGAAGCCATGTGTCGCGAGATTATGGAAGAAACAGGCATGACAGTCCGCGAGATGAAGTATCGCTTCTCTATCCCCAACCATTATCTCTATTCCGGCATGGTCATCCACACCCTCGACATGTTCTATGAAGTACAGGTGGTTGATGACAAGCAACCCATGGCCAACGATGACGTAGCAAAACTGCAATGGATACCTTTGGAACAGGTAAATCCAAAGGATTTCGGTCTCAACAGCATCAGTCAAGGGGTTACAAAATATCTGGCCGAATCGTTAAGAAAATAAAAAAAATACCTATATATATAAGGTGGAAACAAACTTTTTGCGTACTTTTGCACCCCAAATTATCATAACAAGCAAAAGTATGCAGAAAAATCTTGTGATTGTGGAGTCGCCTGCCAAGGCCAAAACCATCGAAAAATTCCTCGGTGGGGACTACAAGGTGATGTCCAGTTACGGACATATTCGCGACCTGAAGAAGCGCGAACTGAGCATCGACGACAACTCGCTGGAACCCGAGTACGAGATTCCAGAAGAAAAGACTAAACTGGTAAATGAACTGAAGGCGCAAGCCAAGAAAGCCAATCAGGTGTGGTTGGCATCCGATGAAGACCGCGAGGGAGAAGCCATCTCATGGCATTTGTGCGAGGTCCTGGGCCTCGACGAAGAGAAGACCAAGCGTATCGTCTTCCACGAGATTACCAAACCAGCCATCCTTGACGCCATCGCACATCCCCGCACGCTGAACATGAATCTGGTGAATGCCCAGCAGGCTCGCCGCGTGCTTGACCGTCTGGTAGGCTTCAAATTATCACCCGTACTTTGGAGAAAAGTAAAACCCGCCCTGTCGGCCGGTCGCGTGCAGAGTGTCGCTGTTCGACTCATCGTCGAGCGTGAACGCGAGTTGCAGTCCTTCAAGAGCGAGACTTATTATAGTGTGAGTGGAATCTTCGCCCTGCCCAAATCCGATGGTTCAATTAGCGAGGTGAAGGCCACTCTGGCCCAACGTCTGAAGACTGCCGAAGAGGTAGAGGCTTTCCTTGAAAAGTGCAAGGAGGCCACCTTCACCGTGGAAGCCATCCAGAAGAAGCCCTTGAAACGCACACCTGCTCCCCCATTCACCACGTCAACACTACAGCAGGAGGCAGCCCGCAAGTTAGGCTTCACCGTGAGCCAGACCATGATGGTGGCTCAGCATCTGTATGAGAATGGACGTATCACCTATATGCGTACCGACTCTGTAAACCTGTCAAGCCTGTGTATCAACGCCGCCAAGGAAGAGATTGGCAAGCGCTATGGCGAGGAGTACAGCAAGGTGCGTCAGTATCACACCAGTTCAAAGGGTGCCCAGGAGGCTCACGAGGCTATCCGTCCCACCTACCTGGACCAGGATAATATCGAGGGAAGTGTTCAGGAGAAGCGCCTCTATGACCTCATCTGGAAGCGCACCGTAGCCTGTCAGATGGCCGACGCCGAGATTGAGAAGACCACTGTTAATATCACTATTAGCACCTGCAGCGAGCAGTTTGTGGCTCAGGGCGAAGTAGTAAAATTCGATGGTTTCCTGAAAGTCTATCGCGAATCGGTGGACGACGAAGACGATACCAACAAGGACGAGTTCTCACACATCCTACCCCCACTGAAGAAGGGTATGGAACTGATACGTCGCGATATCAATGCCTCAGAGCGTAACAGCCAGGGCCCACAGCGCTATACGGAAGCGTCGCTGGTGCACAAGCTCGAGGAGCTAGGCATCGGACGTCCTTCAACTTACGCCCCCACCATCAGCACCATCCAGCAGCGCGAATACGTGATGAAGGGTGACCACAAGGGCGAAGAGCATCAATATGCTGTTATCAACCTGAAGGGCAAGCAGATCAGCACGAAATATCGCACAGAGCTGACCGGTTCCGACAAAGGTAAGCTGATGCCTACCGACATCGGTATCGTGGTCAATGACTTCCTTATGGAGAACTTCCCCGGCATCATGGACTATAACTTCACAGCTAAGGTCGAGCAGTCGTTCGATAAGATTGCCGAAGGCAAGCAGAAGTGGGGAAAGATGATGAAGGATTTTTACAAGGACTTCGAGCCCTTGGTAGAAAAGACTCTCAATGCCCGTTCAGAGCATAAGGCTGGCGAACGAGAGTTGGGCATCGACCCCAAGAGCGGAAAACCCGTCTTCGTAAAGATTGGCCGCTTTGGTCCCGTCATCCAGATTGGTTCTGCCGAGGACAAGGATAAGCCCCAGTTTGCCCACATGCCCAAGGAACTAAGTATGGAGACCATGACGCTGGAGCAGGCACTGGAGCTCTTCAAGCTGCCCCGCATGTTGGGCGAGTACGAAGGAGAGCCTGTCACCGTGGGCACCGGCCGCTTTGGACCTTACGTGCTTCACAAGAAGGTATACACATCACTTCCCAAGGGTACCGATCCCATGACTATCACCATCGGTGATGCCGTGAAACTCATCGAGGACAAGCGCAAGGCAGAGGCTCAGAAGCACCTGAAGACCTTCAAGGAAGACAGCAAGCTCGAGGTGATGAACGGTCGTTATGGTCCCTATCTGGCTTATGATGGCACCAACTATCGTCTGGCAAAGAACCTGCACGAACGTGTGATGGATCTCACCTACGACGAGTGCATGAAGATTATCAACAAAATGAAGAAGCCTGAGGCGTAACATCTCATGAAAAGAATCATTCTCGTGGGGTATATGGGCGCCGGCAAGACAACTGTCGGAAAGTCGCTCTCCAAGGAGTTGGGTATCCCATTCTATGACCTCGACTGGTATATCGAGAGCAGACGTCACAAGACCGTGCCACAGATCTTTGCCGAGGTAGGTGAAGCCGGTTTTCGTGAGATCGAGCGTAACATGCTGCATGAAGTGGCTGAGTTTGAAGACGTTATCATTAGCTGTGGTGGCGGCACGCCATGCTTCTTCGACAACATGGATTATCTGAACCAGCAGGGCCAGGTGGTCTATCTGCAGGCATCGCCCGAGGTGCTCTACAACCACCTGCTCATGGGAAAGACAGAACGCCCACTGCTCAAGGGTAAGAATAAGGAAGAACTACTGACTTTCATCAAAGAACAGTTGCAGCAACGAGAACCCTTTTATAGCAAAGCACAGTACTGCGTGAATGTTGATTTGATGGAGAACTACGAGAAAATAAAAATCACCATCCAAAAGATCAGGGATTTACTCTCCATCTAGTTTCTTCTCTCAGCCATTACGACCCCACAAAAGCGAAATATTCTCCACGCGCGGACAAAAAATATCCCGCACGCGAAGAATATTTCGCTTTTTTTAAATGTTTTTCGGCATTTTACGCACAAATAAGCAAGAAAAACCTTATCTTTGCACTCAAAAATAAGCACAAGATGAAGAAATGGACTTTAGATGACGCCCGTGAGTTGTACAACATCAACGGATGGGGCACAAGTTACTTCGGTATCAACGACAAGGGAGACGTGTTTGTGACGCCCAGCAAGGACGAGGCGCAGATTGACCTGCGCGAGGTGATGGACGAGCTGTCGCTTCGCGACGTGACAGCCCCTGTGCTGCTGCGTTTCCCCGATATTCTGGACAACCGTATCGAGAAGACTTGGAGTTGTTTCAAGAAGGCTGCCAAGGAATATGACTACAAAGGCGAGAACTATGTCGTCTATCCCATCAAGGTGAATCAGATGCAACCCGTGGTCGAAGAGATTATCAGCCACGGACGCAAGTTCAACCTGGGTGTAGAGGCAGGCTCAAAGCCCGAGCTCCACGCCGTTATCGCCGTCCAGTGCCAGAGCGACTCCATTATCGTCTGCAACGGCTATAAGGATGAGAGTTACATTGAACTGGCCCTGCTGGCACAGAAGATGGGTAAGCAGATCTTCATCGTAGTAGAAAAGCTGAACGAGCTAGACATCATTGCCCGTGTGGCCAAGCAGTTGAACGTGCGCCCCAACATCGGCATCCGCATTAAACTGGCCTCAAGCGGCAGCGGTAAATGGGAGGAGAGCGGCGGCGACGCCTCGAAGTTCGGACTGACGAGTGCCGAACTGCTGGAAGCACTCGAATTGCTCGACAAGAAAGGCATGCGCGACTGCCTGCGCCTGATCCACTTCCACATTGGTTCGCAAATCACCAAGATTCGTCGTATCCAGACGGCCCTGCGCGAAGCCTCACAGTTCTATATCCAGCTGCATAAGATGGGATATAACGTGGACTTCGTAGACTGTGGCGGTGGTCTGGGGGTTGACTATGACGGCACACGCTCGCCATCAAGTGAGAGTTCTGTCAACTACTCCATCCAGGAATATGTCAACGACTGTATCTACACGTTTGTGGATGCTGCCAACAAGAACGATATCCCCCACCCCAACATCATCACCGAGAGCGGACGCTCGCTGGCTGCTCACCACTCGGTATTGGTCATCGACGTGTTGGAGACAGCATCGCTGCCCGAGATGCCCGAGGAGTTTGAGCCAGACGAGAACAGCCATCAGTTGGTAAAAGACCTTTATGAGATCTGGGACAATCTGTCGCCTCGCAATGTTTTGGAGGACTGGCACGATGCCGAGCAGATACGTGAAGAGGTGCTGGACTTGTTCTCCCACGGTATCGTGGACCTGAAGACACGCGCTGAAATCGAGGCTATGTACTGGAGCGTCTGTCACGAGATTAACGCCCTGGCCAAGAACCTGAAGCATATCCCAGAGGAACTGATGAATATCGACAAGCTGCTGGCAGACAAGTATTTCTGCAACTTCTCGCTATTCCAGAGCCTGCCCGACTCATGGGCCATCGACCAGATGTTCCCCATCATGCCTATCCAGCGACTGGACGAGCGTCCCACACGCAACGCCACGCTGCAAGATATCACCTGCGACAGCGACGGAAAGATTGCCAGTTTCGTGACCAACCGCCACAACTCTCACTCGCTCCCCGTGCATGCTCTGAAGAAGAACGAGACCTACTATCTGGGCGTGTTCCTCGTAGGTGCCTACCAGGAAATCCTGGGCGACATGCACAACCTCTTTGGCGACACCACCGCCGTCCACGTATCTGTGAAGGACGGCCACTACCACATCGACCAGATTTTTGATGGTGAGACCGTGGCCGAGGTACTGGAATACGTACAGTACAACCCCAAGAAGTTGGTGCGCCAACTGGAAATCTGGGTATCAAAGAGCGTCAAGGAAGGCAAGATCTCTCTGGAAGAGGGTAAGGAATTCCTGAGCAACTATCGTAGCGGACTCTACGGATACACTTATTTGGAACAGTAACTAAATTAATGATAACATGATGGACCAACAGGCTGATGTACGCTTTCAACGTAGTCTGACCCTGCCCAACGATGTGCAGACGGTGCCACAGTTGGCAGAGTTTGTTGACGAGGTTTGTGAAACCATAGGCATCGACATGGGCTTAGCCATGAAGATGAATCTGGCCATCGAAGAAGCGGTGGTCAATGTGATGAATTATGCCTATCCCGCAGGAGAAAAAGGCGACGTGAACATTGAGGCGAAGGCCGGTGAAGACTATATTTCTTTCACCATCACCGACAGCGGTGCACCCTTTGACCCCACTGCAAAGGGCGATGTTGACACAACGCTCGGCGTAGAAGAGCGCGGCATCGGCGGACTGGGCATTCATCTGATCCGTCAGCTGATGGACAGCATTGATTATCAACGCGATAACGGACAGAACGTCCTAACGCTGACAAAGAAACTGTAGACAATGGGAGCAGATTGGTTTTTCCTCGGGTTCAGCCTACCAGCCTGGATAACCATCCTGACGGTGACTAGCATCTTCGTCGTGATGGCACGTTCACGCATCCCTGCTGAGGTAGCGTTCTTAGGAGCGCTCACCATCCTCCTTGTCACCGGTGTGGTGAGCGAGGAAGAGGGCATGGCCGGTTTTGGCAGCGAGCCTGTAGTCATTCACGCTGCTTTCTTTGTCATCATCGCCGGACTAATGCAGACGGGCGTCCTTTATTGGCTCACCAAGCACGTCCTGGGCGACCCGAAGAACTACAACAATGCCCTACTGCGCCTGATGGTACCCACTAGCATCTTGGCGGCCCTCTTGAACTCTGTCAACGTGGTAGCTCTCTTTATCGATGCCGTTAAGATCTGGGCACGCAAGCTGAACATCTCCCCATCAAAACTCTTACTACCGCTGAGTTATGCAGCCACACTGGGTGGCATGTGTACGCTGCTGGGCAACTCATCGAACCTGGTGGTGGCTGGTCTCTATCTGAACAAGACGGGACAATCGATGCACCTCTTCGAACCATTTATTCCAGGACTGATACTCACTGTCGTAGGTATCTTACTCGTGATGGCGCTCCAGCATTATATCCCCTCACGCAGAACGGCAGAGCAGTCGTTTGAGACCACAAGCGACTATACCGTAGAGCTGCTGGTTCCTACAGACAATCCAGCGGTGGGCGAGACCGTTGAGGACGCCGGACTCCTCAACGTCAAGGGCGGTTCATTGGTAGAGATTGTACGTTTCGACCGCGAGATTATCATGCCTGTACCCAAGGATGAATGGGTGCTAGGTGGAGACCGTCTGATCTATGCTGGACAGATTAATGAGATACTGGAACTGAAACGCACACACGGACTGGCTGCTGCCGATCATCATGTGTGGAGCATCAACGATATTGACACGAAACGCAAGATGCGTACGGCCTACGTTGACTTTGGAAGCAGCCTCATCGGCCGTTCGATGTCGGAGTGCCATTTTGAGCAGAAGAACAACGTGGCACTCGTAGCTGTAGCCCGTCAGGGATACCGTGTAAAAGGGCAGCCTCGCGAAATCCGTCTGGAGGCAGGCGACACCCTGCTGTTGGAGTGCCCACCCAAAGGCGACCGTCTGCTAGAACAGGAGACCCGCCACACGGTGACCTTCTTCGACAGTCATTTCGTGCCACAACTGGGTCCGAAGACCGTCACCTCGGCCATCATTCTGATCCTAATGTTCCTGATTTCATCGATGCATGTACTGCCACTCATGGCCACGACAATGCTTGCTGCCGGCATGATGATGCTCTTTGGCTGCTGCCGAATCACGGGTATCACCAGATATATCGAATGGGAATTGCTGCTCATCCTGGGTGCTACGGTGGTCTTCTCGGTGGCAATCACCAAGACGGGTGTCGCCGACAGCATCGCCAACGAGGTGCTGCAGTTGTGCGGCCGTAACCCCTATGTCGTCATGGCTGTGATGTGTCTGCTGGCCTCTATCGTCAGCGAGTTTGTGAGCGATGTAGGTTCCAGCGCCGTGTTCTTCCCCATCATGTATCAACAGGCAGAGATGCTGGGATGCAATCCCATGCCGTTCGTCATGTCATTGATGCTGAGTGTGACCATTAGCTTCGCCTCACCCATTGGCAGCAACACCCACATGCTGATCTATGGTCCCGGCTCGTTTAAGTTCACCGACTTTGCCCGACTGGGCATCGTGATGCACATCGTGCTACTCACCCTGACATTAGTATTAGTAAACATTATTTATCCATTATATTAATTCCTACCGTTATGAAAACGACATTTAAAGAAGAAAACAACGATTTCGTGATGTATTTCGAAGGACGTCTCGACACAGCTGCAGCACCTGCCGTAGAGAAAGAGATGGAACCCCTGAATGACTGCACAGGTCATGACATCATCCTTGACTGCGCACAGCTGGAATATATCTCTTCAAGTGGTCTTCGCATCTTCCTGGCCATCCTTAAGAACGCAAAGCCCAAAGGCAGCCACGTGTTTATCCGCGGTTTGAACGATGACCTGCGTCAGGTGTTTGCCATGACTGGTTTCACTAATCTGTTCGAATTTAAATGAAATCAGCAGTAACAATCGTGAAAGTGGGCGGTGCCGTTGTTGAGGATGAAACGCAACTGACACGCCTACTTCAGGATTTTTGTGCCATCAAGGGAGCAAAGATTTTGGTGCATGGCGGCGGACGCAGAGCAACCAAGATAGCAGAGCGACTGGGCATCGAGACAAAGATGATACAGGGCCGACGCATCACCGACGAAGCCATGCTCGAGGTGGTGACAATGGTCTATGGCGGACTGGTCAACAAGAATGTGGTGGCCCGTCTGCAGGCGCTGGGCTGCGATGCCATCGGCCTGACAGGTGCCGACGCCAACATCCTGCTCTCAGCAAAGCGCCCCGTCAAGATGGTCGACGGCGAGCCAGTTGACTTCGGCTTCGTAGGCGATGTCAAGCAGGCTAGCGGTTCAAAAATCGCCCATTTCATCGACGAAGGACTCGTTCCCGTCATCGCCCCGCTGACACACGACGGACAGGGACACATGCTGAACACCAACGCCGACACCATGGCTTCAGAGACAGCCAAGGCGATGGCAGCCGCAGGCTATGATGTCACGCTGATATATGCCTTTGAGAAACCGGGAGTGCTGCGCAACCCCGATGATGACAGTTCGGTGATTGCCACCATCAATCATGCGGAATTTGAGACCTACAAGACCGACGGCACCATCAGCGGTGGCATGCTGCCCAAAATAGAAAACGCGCTCGCTGCCACAGATGCTGGCGTCAAGCGCGTAATCATTACCCAAGCCACGGCCATCGACGGCCTGCATGGCACGGTTATCTCTTCTTAGGCTTACGACGAGCCCAGCCTTCCTCGGAGAAGTCGGGCACCTCACCTTTGAAATCCACACGACTGGGGTTCATCAACGAACGCCAGTCGTCTTTTTTTCTACCTTTGCCGCCCTTATTCCCCTTATTTGATGCAGGAGTGGCGTCCCTTTCGTCTTCTGAGTTGCAACGCACGGTGCGACCCTTATAGCGAATGCCGGTGAGTTGCGTCATCACCTTGCGGGCATCCTTCTCGGGCACCTCGAAATAAGAAATGGTATCCAAGAGGTCGATATGTCCCACCTCCTGACGACCACCCACATAGCGGTTTAAGGTCTGCATCAGTACGCCAGGGAAGAAGCCGTCCTTCTTACCCAGATTAATAAAGAGGCGCTTATAGCCCTTCTGCGCCTTGTTCATGCGCTTCTGCTTGTCGGTCTGGGGTTTCTTCTCCTTTTCCTTGACTGGTGCCTCAATCTCTGGTGCATCAGCATAGTAGGCCAGGAACTTGCCAAACTCCAGCGACACAATTTTCTTAATCAGTTCCTCCTTGTCGATAAACTCGAAATAACGATTGATATCCTGCAGGAATGGTGCAATTTCATCATCATCGACATCGGTCTTCACAATCTGGTCCATTACCTTATAGAGCTGCTTCTTACAGATCTCCTCTGCCGATGGAATAGGCGTTTCAATGAACTTCTTGCCGATAATCTTCTCAATATCGCGGATCTTATGCTTCTCCTTTGAATGAACAATCGAAATGCTCGTACCTTTCTTGCCAGCACGACCCGTACGGCCAGAGCGGTGGGTATAGCTCTCGGTATCATCGGGCAGACCGAAGTTGATGACATGCGTCAGATCATCTACATCCAGACCACGTGCAGCCACATCGGTAGCCACGAGCAACTGCGTCAGATGTTGGCGGAACTTCTGCATGGTCAGGTCACGCTGCTGCTGACTCAAATCACCATGCAGTGACTCGGCGTTATAGCCATCACGAATCAGCTTGTCAGCAATCTCCTGCGTCTCTAGTTTCGTACGACAGAAGATAATGGCAAAAATCTTGGGATAATAGTCCACGATGCGTTTTAGGGCCAGATACTTGTCCTTAGCCTGTACCATATAATAGATGTGGTTCACACTCTCGGCACCCTCGTTACGGCTACCCACCACCACCTCTTCGTGGTCATGCAGGTAGTCACGGGCCACACGCTCCACCTCCCGGCTCATCGTAGCAGAGAACATCAACGTGCTGTGGTCTTCTGGCAACGACTCAAAAATCTCGTTGATAGCATCCGAGAAGCCCATATTCAGCATCTCATCAGCCTCATCGAGCACAATATTAGTCACATTATCCAACTTGGCATAACCACGGTTTTTCAAATCCAGCAAGCGACCTGGGGTGGCCACAATCACCTGGACGCCCTTCTTCAGGGCGCGAATCTGCTGTTCGATAGCAGCACCACCATAGACGGCCTCCACATGGATGCCATCCATATACTTGGAAAAATCGCGCAAATCATCGGCAATCTGCAGACACAACTCACGAGTAGGACTCAAAACGAGAGCCTGCGTATCGCGGTTGCTCAAGTCAAGTCTCATCAACAGCGGTATACCGAACGAGGCAGTTTTGCCCGTTCCCGTCTGCGCCAAAGCAATCATGTCTCGTGTGCTGGTCAGTAGTCTTGGAATCACTTCCTCCTGTACAGGCATGGGCTGTACAAATCCCATCTCTTCAATGGCTCGGCGTATCTCTACGCTCACACCTAATTCTTCAAATGTCTTCATCATAAATAAATAATCGGTGCAAAGATACGAATTAATTATGAATTATGCATGATGAATTATGAATTAATTTTCGTAACTTTGCATCATGAAACTATGTATTTACTGTTCGGCCAATCAGAATATTGACCCCGACTTTTTCGAAATGACCCGCGAATTGGGCGAGTGGGCTGCAAAAAACGGCCATTCCATCGTGTTTGGAGGGCACGATGCAGGTTTGATGCACGCTGTGAGTAAGGCGGCACACGATAATGGAGGCCAGGTGATTGGCGTGGTGCCACGAAAGATTGAGGAGATGGGACGCTTGAGTCCCTATCTGAATGTGCATATCCCCACGGAGAATCTGACCGACCGCAAGGACCTCATGATGCTCCAAGGCGATGCGTTCATCGTCCTGCCCGGAGGCATCGGCACCCTCGACGAGCTTTTTACGACTGCTGCGGCAGCCACCTTGCAATATCATCAGAAGCCCCTCATATTGTGGAACATGAAGGGTTTCTGGAATTCGTTGGTCGCCTTCATGGACGACCTGCAGCAAAAAGGGGTGATTCGTGGCGAGTGGCGCAACGGCATCAAGGTCGTCGACGCCCTCGATGACATCAAGGCTCTTGTCTCAGACCTTTAGCAAAGTCCTCATCCACATAGTTGTTGATGCTCTTGCACACATTGGCCGAGAACTTCATGGCACAGTCAATCACGGCATCCCATTGAGCCTCTGAGAGTCCGTTGTCAATCTCCTTGCGGGTAATGTTGTGCTTGATGAGTCCGTAAATAAAACCTGCATTGAAGTTATCGCCAGCACCAATGGTACTCACCACCTGGTCGTTCTTCAGAATAGGATACTGTTTCTTGAAACCATTGTCAGCACGCAGTTCCACAGGCTCGGAACCATTGGTACAGATGAATTTCTTGGTATAGAACGACACCTGCGAACGATAAATGGCATCGGCATCAGTCATGCGGAACATCACCTCAAAATCCTCTGTCGAGCCGCGTAAGATATCGGCCAACTCCAGATTCTCCAGAATGTTTGGCGTGAGTTTGATGACCTCATCCTTGTGAGACGAACGGAAATTCACGTCGTAATAGAGAATGGCGCCATGTGACTTGGCATAATCAAGGAAACCATGCACCTGCGGACGGATGACGGGGTTGACGGCATAATACGAGCCAAACACCACTACGTCGTTTTCATTGACCTCTGGATAGTTGAAGTCCAGGCGATCCTTAGGATGATCTTTATAGAAGATGTATTCCGCATCGTTGCGTTCGTTGAGGAAAGCCAGCGACAGCGGTGACTTCGAATCGGAATAAACCGACACCGACTTAGCATCCACACCATTCTGTTCCAGGAAGTTGATGATACGACGGCCCACACGGTCATTACCCGTCTCGCTGATAAACGAAGTATTGACGCCACAACGTCCCAACGAAATCAGACAGTTAAACGTGCTGCCACCAGGCACAGCCGCCATGGGCTGGTCGCCCTTGAAAATAATGTCGAGAACAGTCTCGCCAATACCTATTACTTTTCTCATAGTCATTTGTTTTTTACAGGTTGCAAAGATAAGAAATAATTATGAATTAAGAATTATGAATTATGAATTATTTTTGTACCTTTGCATCCCAGATGACAAAATACAACACTATCACACTGGAAAACGGCCTGCGCATCATCCACCTGCCCTCTGAGTCACAGGTGGTCTATTGCGGCATTGCCGTGAAGGCCGGCACCCGCCACGAACTACCTGGCGAGGAGGGATTGGCCCATTTCTGCGAGCACCTGTCGTTCAAAGGCACCGAGCATCGCAGCGCCGTACAGATTATCAACGCCATCGAGGGACTGGGCGGCGAGTTGAACGCATTCACCAACAAGGAAGATACGGTATTCTATTGCGCCATCCAAGCCCGCCATTTCAAGAAGGCCGTCAATGTGCTCTGCGACATCGTCTTTCACAGCACCTATCCGCAAAACGAGGTGGAGAAAGAGCGCGAGGTGGTATGCGATGAAATCGAGAGTTATGAGGACACGCCAGCCGAGCTAATCTTCGATGAAATCGAGAATATTCTGTTCGAAGGTCATCCTCTGGGCCACAATATCCTGGGCACAAGCGATCAGGTGAGACAGTATAACAGCGAGGACGCCCAGCGCTTCACCAGTCGCTATTACCGCCCTGACAACTGCGTGTTCTTTGCCAGCGGCAACATCGACTTTAAAGAATTGACGAAGTGGATAAAACACCATACAGATGATGTAATAGAGGCGCTTGACCACAAAACTACCTACTCCCCTCCATCTCAGGGAGGGGTCGGGGGTGGGTCTGCCGGAGGTGGGTCCATCATCCGTCACCGCGGCACCCATCAGGCTCACGTCATCATCGGCTCTCGCGCCTATGCTGCCGACGACAAACGCCGTTGGGCTCTCTACCTGCTCAACAACATCCTGGGCGGGCCGGGTCTCAACTCGCGCCTGAACCTGTCGCTCAGAGAGCGCAACGGACTGGTGTATAGCGTAGAGAGCAGTATGGTGTGCTATGGCGACACGGGCTGCTGGTGCGTGTATTTCGGTTGCGACCCACACGACGTGAAGCGTTGCTGCCGACTGGTGCGACGCGAACTCACCAAACTCATAGAGCATCCACTCTCCCCCACCCAACTGCGCAAGGCCCAGCAGCAGCTGCAAGGCCAGTTGGCCATTGCCAGCGACAGTCGCGAGCAGTTTGCCCTCGACTTCGCCAAGAACTACCTGCACAGCGGAAAGGAGCGCGACCTCAGCGACATCATGCGCCACATCGACTGCCTCACCCCCGAAGACCTGCAACAGGTGGCCCGCGACATCTTTGCAGAAGATCATCTCACTACATTGATTTACGAATAGCAGATAAAAATCGCAATGAATTGCGATTTTTGTTCTATCAGACAACTGTTAGAGTCATTTTAAGTCAAAAATCCTATTTTATTGCGATTTTTGCTTTTACTTTAAGGAATTATTGCTATATTTGCACCAAAATCGCATTATAATGAGATTATGACACAGCAAGAAATCGGCAATTCCATTAAGGAAAGACGCAAGAAACTAGGAATAAATCAGCAGACATTGGCAGATTTGTCTGGTGTTGCTGTTAATACCGTTGTGGCAATCGAGCGCGGCGAGGGCAATCCTCAACTCGCTACCCTACTCACGATACTGGACACATTGGGACTGCAAATAGACATTAACATCAAGCAACTTGACTATGAGACAGTGTAAGGTTTATGTTCACGATGTGGAGGCTGGCATTCTGCAAGAGACAGATGCCAAGGAATATGTGTTCACCTATGAAGAGAACTACCACGGTGAACCCGTCTGCCTGGCAATGCCTGTCAGGAAAGAGCCGTATCGCTCAGCTCATCTTTTCCCCTATTTCTATAATATGCTGTCTGAAGGTTCCAACCGTCAAGTGCAGTCAATGTTGCTTCATATCGATGAAAACGATGATTTTGGTATTATGCTTGCAACCGCACAGCATGATGCCATTGGATCCGTAACCGTTAAGCCCTATTGAATATGACAGAGATAAACGTATGTCCGTCTACCTTGCAGGAAGGCTTTACTACCTATTCCCCAGCAGCCCGCAGACAACTGTTTGACGGGAAAGAGGTTTCTCATGTGCTGGACTTTGACAGTCCCAACAATGATAACGCCGACAAGGAAGCCTATCTGAAGAACGTGGGGCGCATCTCGCTTTCTGGCGTGCAGTCTAAGGCGAGTTTGGTAATGAATGGCGAAGGGCGCTTGGTGAAGCCCGCCGAGGACGAACGAGGCACATACATCTTAAAACCCGCTCCATCATCGTATGCCCTGCTCGACCGCAAGTTTTGTCCTGCCAACGAACATCTGACTATGCAGCTGGCTTCACAGGTCTATCACATAGAAACAGCTGCTAATGGCCTTTGCTTTTTCCGAGACGGCGAAGCGGCCTATCTTTGCCGACGCTTTGACGTTGGTCCAAACGGACAAAAATACAGTCAGGAGGATTTTGCTTCTCTTGCCGGACTGACCAACGCCAATGGTGGCAGCGATTTCAAGTATAGCAACCTAAGTTACGAGGAATGCGCTGACATCATACGCAAATACATCAAAGCTGCACCTGTAGAAATCTTGAAGTTCTTCCGAATCATCGTGTTCAACTATCTCACCCTCAATGATGATGCCCACCTGAAGAACTTCTCACTCATCAATCGCGGTGATGGGGAATATCATCTTGCCCCAGCTTATGACCTCATCAACACCAGTCTGCATCTGAGTATGCCTCGCATCTTCGCCCTTGACAAGGGATTGTTTAAGGAGGGCATGAAGTTGTCAGACACAAAAACGGTTGGGCGCAAGGATTTTGAGGAGTTTGGCCGTCGCATTGGGTTGTCGGAGCGATTGATCAAACGGGAACTGGATTTCTTTGCCACTGAACATCCAATGGCAAAAGAACTGATAGACCGGTCTTTCCTATCCGAAGGCTTGAAACGAAGTTATTGGCTTTCATACAACTATCGGCGAGCAACATTGACTTTCGTCTAAGAAAAAAATCACGACATGCCGTTTCGCCCATCGCGAAACGGCATATCGCGATGAACGAAACGGCATATCTCTTTGCCCAATCAGGCATTTCCCATAGGCCTACCGGAATTTCCAGTAGTAGGCCTACTAGGATTTTTTTCTCGGCTTAGCAGAGTTTTCCTATTTTTAGCCTAGACCTAACCCAGCATCAAGGAAATCCTTTGTGCAAGGGGCTTTGAGCATGTTGGGTTGGATGCATTTAACCCAACATCAACCCACCATTAACCCACCATTAAACTTGAAGAAGCTACTCTCCAACTTAACTTCGCATGTTGGGTTGACGTTGGGTTGATGTTGGGTTGAACCCCACCAACCCAACGTCGCTCATTCCCTTTATACAAAGGCGTTTCCAGAAGAAATGGTGGGTTGGTGGGGTGATTACGTTTACCGGTCCTCATCGTCCCAGTCATCGTCGCAGCCACGGGAGCGGCCCACCGCCGCTGCTGCCTTCGTTGTTGAAGAAAAACTCTGCCAAATGACCAAACGAAAGAAAGCCAAATAACCAAATGGTATATTAGTCTTGCCACAATAGATAGTACTATATCTTGGCATAATCTCAATATTTTGCATAGATTGCGCCAAAATATAGCATTATTATTTGGCATAATCTAATATTTTTATTATTAACTTTGCGCCAAAATATAAATGCTATACAATGGAAAATTCAATTGTAGGCCGTGAAAAAGAGATAATGGAACTGAAGAAATATCTTTCTTCGGAACAGTCAGAGTTTATTGCTGTCTATGGTAGACGGCGCGTTGGTAAGACATTTCTTATCAAAGAACTGTTGGAGGGTCAATTCTGCTTCAGAATGACTGGTAAGGAAAATGCTCGTCTTGGAGAGCAGTTGCTGAATTTTTCATATGCACTGTCGGATTTCTTTGACGACAATCGTGTGCCTAAGAATTGGACAGAAGCATTTCGCATGCTCTCTAAAAATATTGAGAAGCAAGAAGAAGGCGCAAAAATCATCTTCATTGACGAACTGCCATGGCTTGACACACAGAAATCCAGATTCCTTGGGGCATTGGAACATTTTTGGAACAACTGGGCATACTATCGTAAGGACATAAAACTA
>CADAKX010000010.1 GCA_902788605.1 uncultured Prevotellaceae bacterium
CGACAAAACTATATTCAAAAATGACAAAGACCGAAGCGGTTCAAGTGAACCTAATTTATTTAATTTTTAAACTCGTCCATTTTTAGTGGACACTAGTGAGTGATATTATATTATTTGACCGTCAGCGGAGCTGGTCCATTAAGCGTAGGTGTGACAGAAATGATACGTCCCTGTTTATCGAACGACATTTTGTCTATACAAACCTCACGATGGATGCCTGGCTCATGATGAATGTAGTTCTTGTTGATACGATGATAAACGATGTACCACTCGTCCTTGCCAGGAATCTGAAGCACAGAGTTGTGAGCAGTGCCATATATCTGTTTCTCTGGTTTCTGCTTGATAACCATATAATTGTTCTCGTCTATGGTAATAGGACCGAGAGGCGACTTAGCCGTGCCGTAGCATACGTGATAGTTGGGTGAGCCAGTATCGTCAACACTCCACATGAAGTAATACATTCCCTTGCGATAGAAAACGTAGGCGCCCTCACGGAAAGCCCATGTCTGCAAGTTTCCACCCTTAGGTGTCATATGAGTGATTGTCTCCTTCTTGACAGATAACATATCATCATTGAGCTCTGCACCAGCCATAAAACCATTACCCCAATAGAGATAGAACTTTCCACTCTTGGGATCCTGGAATACATCCACGTCGATAGCCTGTCCGCCACGAGCCTCACTGGGACGGTCGGCATCGGTAATGATTGGTGCACCACTATCCACGAAAGGTCCCGTGGGATTATCACTCACTGCAACACCAATCTCCTTGCGATTGCTCTGAGGATTATGAGCCGAAAAATAGAAATAGTACTTATAAGCCTTTCCAACTTTCTTCTCGATGATGCAAGGAGCCCAGGCATTACCTGTAGCCCACCGCACCTGATCGCCTTTCACGTCGAGCATTTTTCCTTCGTCCTTCCAATCCACGAGATTCTCAGAAGAGAAAACACTAAAATCGTGGCCACCCCAGCCTGGCGTACCGTCAGTAGTACTATAGATATAGTATTTCTTCGTCTTGTTGGAGTAGAGCACCTCGGGGTCAGCATGGAAACCAGAAAGGATAGGCTGTTTGTGGTTGGGAAAAGCCTGCAGCAAGCGCTCCTTCTCGGCACGGGTAATAGGAATAATCGTTCCGTGACGAGGTGTGAACTTGCCTCTCATCTCGGTGTTCTGAACAAACGTAAAGGTCTTCAGGTCTTCCGACTTGCAGAACTGGTAATGACCATTGCCGTAACAGTCGTACATAATAATCCACGACTTGCCATCGATAGCCTTACATACGCCAACGCCCTCCACAGCTTCTTTGGTCTGCTCCACGTTGCCGCCAATCATCTGCCATTTATCTGTCAGGTTCTTGGCCACAGCCTGATAGATACCCCTACCCGATTCCTGCTTATAGAAGAGGTGATACATTTGGTCGGCATCATTATAGACAATATCACCGTCAATAGTAGCATTGCCTGCGTCAAACAGCCATTTAGGCTCGCCTTCCAAGTCCGTAAAATCCTTATTGGCATACTGATAGTAAATCTTATCATAAGAACCATGGTCGCTAGTGCGCAACGAATAGAACACCATGTACTTACCTGCCTTGCGGTCGTAGATAGTCTCAGGTGCCCATACACGTATCACATTCTTCCAAGTCTTGGTATAGCGTGTGGGGAAATTGATGGTTGAATGCTGCCAGTTCACCAGGTCGGAACTCTTCAGCAGCACCATACCACGGTTACTGCTCCAGCCGTTAGCTGAACGCATATCGGTAACCACCATATAGAACGTCTTTCCGTCCTCTCCACGCAGAATATGGGGGTCACGCACGCACTGGGTAAAAGCAATGGTATCACTTTCAATCACAGGCATACCGTCATTAATCGGTGTGTAATTATAGCCATCCTCACTCAGGGCATAGCAGATTTGCTCGTCCTTGGGATCGTTGCTATTGAAGTAAGTGAAAAGATAGGCCACCATCTCATTAGGATCTTGGGACTGCTGCACCACGGGTTGCTTCTTCTTGGCGCCCAGGGCAGTGGTTGTCGATGCCATCACGAGGAGGGCCATCAGTAGGGTCTTTGTAGTATTCATGTTTGTTCTTTTTGATTAGTTAGTTTTATTGTGCACAAAGGTACGAAAAAAACATCATACATCCAAGGTTTCCTGCTTATTATTTGGATATTTTTCAGAAAATGCTTATTTTTGCACACATCAAAAAAAATATCATCCTATGAAGAGACATTTCTCACTTCTGGCAGCGCTGACGATAGCAGCGCTGACCACTTCGGCCCAAAACATGCAAAAGGGCGACTATGGCTACCTCTACTGTCACATGAGTGACCGTGGTGAATATACAGCCTATGCACTTAGTCGCGATGGTTATCACTACGAGGACATCATCGGCGGACGTGCCGTCATTGATCCCAAGGTTCACGCACGCATTGAGGGCGGACAGAGAGATGCCTTCGTCTGTCGTTCATGGGATGGCAAAGGCTTTGTCATGGTGACTACAGACATGTGTGTAGCCAAGAGTCACAAATGGGACAACTATGGCATCGACCTCATGACGAGTAAGGACCTGATTAAATGGGAGAGTAAGACCTTTGACTATCGTCAGGGCACCAAAATATTCTGTAACCCTGAGGCAGAGAGCGTTTACAAAGACTGGAGTACCATCAACCGCGTATGGGCACCTCAGATATTCTGGGATCCTAACTACGTATGGGAGAATGGTGACAAGGGCGGCTATATGATTTACTATTCAATGCTCAATCGTCCTGAGGAGGAATACGACCGCATGTACTATTCATATGCCGACAAGACCTTCACCCGACTGACACAGCCCAAGCTCTTGTTCGATTGGGGCTATGCCACCATCGATGCCGACATCAACCTCTTGGACGATGGTCTCTATCACATGCTCATCAAGAAGGAAGGAGGAAAGCCTGGCATCTATACCGCCACCTCAAAGAACCTCACCAGCGGATGGGGCGAACCTGTGGAGAACGACTACGTATCGTTTGAGGGCAAGAAGAAGTGCGAGGGTTCAAGTGCCTTCCAACTCATAGGTGACAAGACTTGGCGTGTGGCATATATCCAATACTCAGACAACCCCAAGCACTATCGCATCTGCAAAGCAGATGATAATTTACGCAACTTCCACGCCCCTGTAGACATTGAGGGGGTTACAGGTCCGCAACATGGCTCTTTCATGCGACTAACCAAGAAAGAATACCAGCGACTGCAGAAGTGGTCAGATCAACAAGAGAAGAAATAAAACAAGAATGGGGGCTGAGCCCCCATTCTTGTCATATAAGACTATCACTATCGCTGTCTAAAAGGCAGGAAACCCTGGCGACGCAGCGTTTGGATAAGCGTCTCTGACATCGCCTCGTTATCTTTGCGGGTATATCGGATATCAGTAAAGACCTGAGCAAGGGTCTCCTTGTGGTTTTCTTTCACAAAGTGGCAATTCTCTGGCAGCGACTCTTTCTCCCGATAATACTCATCGATATCAACACCTAAATAATCGTTATAGACCTCTTGATGCACGAAGCTCTTCAGAGGCAGACGATCTGAGAGTTCTGGCGTCTCAGCTGGCCATCCCGCTGTGAGTGTAGCCACAGGCATCACGAGTTTGGGAAGACGCAGAATGTCAATAATCTGTTGGGGCTGATAGACGGTGGTACCCAGATAGCAATAGCCAAGACCTTCCTCATCCATCAGGTTACAAAGAGTCTGCGTATAGAGCAGCGCATCAGTAGCGGCATTAATAAACGACAAAAAATTGTCATAACCCGGCTCTGCATTGCGACAGCGCGCCCACGTCGATGTACGGTTGAAGTCGGCACAGATGGTCAGTACCACAGGAGCCTGAATAACCATCGGTTGATTGAAATGGACGGGAGCCAATTTCTGTTTCATCTCTTGAGAACGGGTGACAACAACACTATAAAGTTGTAGATTACCCATTGTCTGGGTGCGCGCGGCCTGTTCCATCAGACGATTAAGTAACTGTTCGTCAACATCGCGGTCGGCATATTGTCGGATAGTACGACGAGTCATCAGATTCTTCATATCGCTTTTGATTTTGGTTTTGTTGGAGCAAAGGTACGAAATAATTATGAATTATGTATGGTGAATTATGATTTATTTAGTATCTTTGCAAGCAGATATAGATAAGAAAGCTATGGACACGCAAAAAACAACGGTCAACGAGACCGTCATACAACAGCTACTGGCTGCCTATGGCGGCGAGAAACATCTGCTGGACGAACTGCTGAATATGGACAAGAAAAGCAAGAATCCCATCAGTCGTGAGCAATTGGAACGCTTGGCTAGCCATCTGCATCAGCTAACACCAGTATGCCCTCTGAATTTGAACCCCGAAGTGACAGAGGTGCGACCACAGACATTGGAATGCGATGTGGTGCGATTTCAGAACAATAAAGAAAAGTGGGTGGCACTAGTGGGACTGCTGGACGGCTATCCCTATGAGATATTCACGGGCCTGCAGGATGACGACGAAGGCATTGTACTGCCCAAGTCGGTGACAAAAGGCAAGATTATCAAGCAAGCCAACGCCGACGGCACCTCACGCTACGACTTTCAGTTTGAGAACACACGCGGTTATAAGATAACCGTTGAGGGATTGTCAGAGAAGTTTAACCAGGAATACTGGAACTACGCAAAACTCATCAGCGGTGTATTACGCTACCGCATGCCTCTGGAGCACGTCATCAAACTGGTAGCTTCTCTGCAGCTGCAATCCGAGAACATCAACACATGGAAGAACGGCGTTGAGAAAGCCCTGAAGAAGTATCTGCCCAGCAATACTGAAATTGACGAATAAGCACACGTGATGAAACTTGAGTCAAGTACTATAGAATTGAAAGACATACGCCTGTATGCCTTCCATGGAGTTTTGGAGCAGGAGCGACATGTAGGAGGCGAGTATAGTGTCTCTCTTCGCGCACATTATAATATTGCGCAAGCCATGATATCTGATAACGTTGATGACACGCTGAACTACGCCCATTTGCTGGACATTATCAAGAAAGAGATGAACGTGCCATCAAACTTATTGGAACATGTAGCTGGCAGAATCGGCAAAAACATCATCGACACCTTCCCCAAGGTGGAAGACATCGAAGTCGTTGTCACAAAAATAAATCCCCCATTGGGGGTACGTTGCGCTGGGGCCAGCGTGACTGTACACTTAATAAATGATAAAACTCTGAGGCAAAAAGAGGTTTTTTCAAGGAAATAACGTACTTTTGCAATTTGTATTAGAATATATGACAAGAAGAGTCATCCTTTTCCTGATTATGATACTGGTAAGCGTGGCAGCAATATGTGCTACGCCTAAGAAGTTTACGCTGGTCATCGACGCCGGACATGGCGGTAAGGATGCTGGTGCACCAGGAAAATACTCATACGAGAAGAACATTAACTTAAAAGTAGCATTGGCCTTCGGACGATATGTGGAACGTAACTGCCCAGACGTCAAGGTCATCTATACGCGTAAAACCGATGTCTTCATTCCCCTGAAGGAGCGTGCCGCCATCGCCAACAGGAACAAAGCCGATGTGTTTATTAGCATTCACACCAACTCTGTGGCCAGCAAGAAACCTATCACCGGACTTGAAACCTATACGATGGGTATGCGGCGCAGCGATGAGAAGATGAGTGCTGCTATGAGGGAGAACGAAGTAGTACTCCTGGAGAAGGACTTCCAGCAGCACTACGAGGGCTTCGACCCGCGCTCGCCTGAGAGTTATATCATCTTCGAGATGATTAATGACAAGAACATGCTCCAAAGCGTAGAACTGGCCAAGGGCATTCAGAAAAACGTATGTCGCACGGCCAATCGTCCTAACAAGGGTGTGAAACAGGACGCCTTCCTTGTCTTGAGAGAGACATCGATGCCTGCCTGTCTCATCGAGTTGGGCTATATCACCACCGCATCAGAAGAAGCCTATTTGAATAATCCCAGCAACCAAGAAGCAATGGGACTGGGCATCTATCAGGCTTTCGTAGAATACAAGGCTGGCAAGACGGGACAAAAGGCACCATTACCTGCTGTTATCAAGCCAGAACCAGCCCCAACACCAGTAGTAGAGGAGCCTGCTAAGCCAGAGCCTACTGTTCAGAAGGAGCAGTCCAAAGACACTGTAAAGGCAGAGTCAGCACCTCAGGCGCAGCCCGTTGAACGTAACGTTGAGCGTGAACCCGTTTCACAGACGTCTACACAACCTCAACAGACTCCTGCTCAACCCCAGCAGGCACCCACACAGGACCAGCAGCAACTCCCAGTATTCAAGGTACAGTTCATGGCCCTCGCCCAAAAGATCAAGACTAACGACAGCCGCATGAAGGGTCTTAAAGATGTAGACTGCTATCAGGACGGCAAGACATGGAAATACACCGTAGGAGCCACCAGCAACTATGCTGAGATTCGTCAGTTGCGTCAAGTGGTCGCCAAGAAATTCCCCCAAGCTTTTATCGTGGCTTTCAAGAACGGCGAGCGCATTGATACCCAGGCAGCTATACAAGAGTTAAAGAAAAAATAAAACATGAAATTAAACACATAAGCATATGAAGTACTTTACGAAAGAGGTAAAAATTGCATTGGTAGCCATTGCCGGCATCGTGATTCTGTTTTTCGGCATGCAGTTTCTGAAAGGGTTAACACTCTTCTCTACCGATGATAACTATTACGCACGCTTCAGCGATGTTAGTGGACTATCAGCATCGAGCCCTGTCTATGCCAACGGTTATAAGGTAGGAGTTGTAGAGAGCATCGAATACGACTATTCACGCCCTGACAACATCATCGCCGTCATCGGGCTAGACACCCAACTCAACCTGCCCAAAGGCACACGCGCAGAAATCTCAAGCGATCTGCTGGGCAACGTGAAATTGGAACTGAAGTTCGGTCCCAACCCCATTGACCTGATGGCCAAAGGCGACACTATTGAGGGTGGTACGGCTAGCGGACTAATGGGACGCGCTGCCGAGATGATTCCCCAGATAGAGGTTATGCTGCCCAAACTCGACTCTATTCTAGCCTCACTCAACACCCTGATGCAGGATCCTGCTATCAAGAACTCGCTACACAACGTTGACGACATCACAGCCAACCTCAGTGCCACATCACGCGAGCTCAACACATTGTCTATACAGCTCAACAAGCAGATGCCAAGCATGATGGCAAAGACCAACGGCATCCTGACCAATGCCGAGGGCGTCACACAAAAACTCAACGACATTGACATTGTAGCTACCATGCAGAAGGTAGACCGTGCAATGGCTAACGTAGAACAGACCACAGCCAAACTGAACAGCAATGACGGCACACTGGGACTGCTAATGAGGGATGCCGACCTGTATAACAACATGAATGCCACTATGCAAAGTGCCGATTCACTGCTCATCGACATGAGACAGCACCCCAAGCGTTATGTCCACTTCTCTGTTTTCGGAAAGAAAGACAAGTAATTTTAATTTTATCTAAATAAGAAATGAGCTCAAAAGGCTCATTTCTTACTTAATAACAGACTGAAAATCAGATATATAAGAAATACAAACACAAATATTAACCAAAATCTGTGAAACAACGTAAATACCCTTAAAAATAGCAAGTTACGTTAATTGTACACACAAGCCTATTTTTGGGGACATTTGCAGGTTTCGATTTTTTTTCCGAACTTTGCACCTGCAAACAATGCAAGACTTAATCTTGTATCATCAAGAAAGATTTAATAACTAAAAAAATATCGCCCGAGATGCAGAACAGTCATAAGGCGCTTTGGGACAACTGCCTTCATCTAATCAAGCAGAATGTTTCTGAGCAGACCTTTAAAACGTGGTTTGAGCCCATCGTCTTCGAGTCGTACAACGAAGAACAGAAGACGGTGCTGGTGCAGGTTCCAAGTCCATACGTATATGAGTACTTGGAGCAGTACTACGTGCGTCTGATGGCTTGGGCTCTTACAAATAGTTTCAAGACCAACGTCCGACTGACATATCGTTTGGTTACTGACAAGGAACATAAGCTGACGCAGGACGTGGAGAGTGAGCAGCCTATGGACGTGGAGGCACCCGCAGCCACCGTCCGTGGTAACAAATCGCCCACCGTACTCGATGCAGCGACGCCTCAGGACTTGAATCCCCGCTTGGATCCGAAGAAGACATTCGACAACTATATCGAAGGTCACTCCAATAAGTTGCCTCGCACTGTAGGTCTCTCTATTGCCGAGCACCCAGGCAAGTCAACTTTCAATCCTTTCTTTATCTTTGGACCTTCTGGCTGTGGTAAGACACACCTGATTAACGCTATTGGCGTGCAGTGCAAGAAGATGTACCCACAGAAGCGTGTACTCTATGTTTCTGCCCGTCTGTTCCAGGTACAGTTCACCGATTCTGTGCGTCAGAACACCACCAACGATTTCATCAACTTCTATCAGAGCATTGATGTGCTGATTGTTGACGATATCCAGGAGTGGGTCAGCTCACCCAAGACGCTTGACACGTTCTTCCACATCTTCGATCACCTGTTCCGTCTTGGCAAACAGATTATTCTGGCCAGCGACCGTCCTCCTGTAGATCTTACAGGTGTGAAAGACCGTCTGCTCACACGCTTCTCTTGTGGACTTATTGCAGAGCTCGAAAAGCCCAACGCACAGTTGTGTGTCGATATCCTGAACTCGAAATGCCGTCGCGACGGTCTGAAGATTCCTGCCGACGTCATCGCCTATATTGCCCAGACAGCCAATGGTTCGGTACGCGACCTGGAAGGTGTATTGAATTCGCTCATGGCCTATAGCATCGTCTATAACTCGAATATCGACATGCATTTGGCCGAACGCGTCATCAAACGCTCTGTCAAGGTGGACAACCATCCGCTGACCATTGATGACATCATGGAACACTTGTGTCAGCACTTTGGTGTCACCCAGCAGCAGGTAGTTAGCAAGAGTCGCAAGCGCGAGTTTGTACAGGTTCGTCAGATGGCTATGTATCTGGCTCAGAAGCACACCAAGATGCCTGCATCACGCATTGGTCTCCTCATCGGCCAGCGTGACCACTCGACAGTTATCCACAGTTGCGCTGCTATCGAAAAGCGGTTGAAGGTGGACAAGAGCTTCGCCGAAGAGATGAATAGCATTGAAAATTCATTCAAATTGAAGAAATAAAACAAAGGCTGGTTAAACTAAACCAGCCTTTTTTCGTCATATTATCAGCAAAAACTTTGAAGTCATGACAAAATTTCGCAGCATTCTCCTTTTGCTGCTTGTCTTTACCTGCGTTGTAAAGGCTGGCAACATCGATGATATCAGGCAAGTCCTGGAGCAGTCGTCAACATCAAAAGTACAGGAAAAAGTATATATCCATACTGACAACCAGTGCTATTTCGTGGGCGACACCCTCTGGTATAAAGCCTACGTGGTCAGGGCCGATGATTTAAAGCCCACCAATCTGAGTCGCGTGCTCTATGTGGAGTTGCTGTCGCCAGATGGTCTTTTGGTAGAACGCCAAAACATTGTCATCAATGCCAAGGGATTCACCAGCGGGCAGTTCGTACTGACAGACTCACTCTACTCCGGCTATTACGAGATTCGCGCCTATACCCGCTGGATGCTCAACTTCAATGTGCGCCATCATCGGTATCGCAGAGACGAGACATGGTGGTTCTATAACAAGGAGATGGCTGCCGACTATTTCCGCGTATGGGACGGTCTCTATTCACGTGTGCTGCCCATCTATAGCAAGCCTTCAGAACCAGGCAACTACGATGCTCATCGCATGTACCAGCGTCCCAAGACCCGTTTACCCAAGCAGAAGAAGCCAGACCTCGAGGTCACATTCTTCCCAGAGGGTGGCCATCTTATTGAGAACGTAGAGAACCACGTGGCCTTCGAAGCTGTCAACCAGTTTGGTGAAGCTGTCAACATCAGCGGCACAGTAACCATAGACGGCACGCAACCCATCAACATCAAAACAGAATACATGGGTCGAGGCTCCTTTATTTTGCCTCCCACCACCAAACATGCCAAAGCACGATTCACCTATCTGGGCAAGAACTACAGTTTCAACCTCCCCAAGCCCGAACGTCAAGGTGTGACTGTCAAACTGGAGAATGGCAAACTGAACATCCAACAGAAAGACTTGCCACAAGACAAGGAGTATGGTTTGTCCATCATGTGCCGTGGTGTCTTAAAGCACTTCACCAAGCTAAACGGTGCTTCGTCCATCACCCTACCGATGAACGAACTACCCACAGGCGTCAACGATCTGACGGTATTTGACAGCGACGGACAGATTCTCGCCGACCGTCTATTCTTCGTCAACCAGCACGACATGGACAACAGCGTCATCACAGCCGATATCGACGCCACGCACACCTATGCGCCATACGAGAAGATAGAGATTCCCGTACATCTGCCTGCTGTCAATGAACCAACGACATTCTCGCTATCCATCCGCGATACATATACCGACGAGCCTTCATATGACAACGCCACCATTTTGACCGACCTGCTGCTGTCGAGCGAACTGAAAGGCTTTGTGGCCTACCCAGCCCACTACTTCGAGAAAGACGATGAGTTGCATCAACGTCACCTGGACCTGCTGATGCTGGTACAAGGTTGGCGTAAATACAAATGGGAGGTACTAGCCGACACAGCCCAGCACATGCGCTATGAACCTGAGAGAGGTCTGACCATCGAAGGTTCTGTCTACAAGATGTTGAGCCTCAACGAAGTAGAGCCAGACGAAGTGGAGAACTGGCAAAACGGCGTTGGCATGGTGGGCCATAAGACCAAGGTAGAAGACGAAGAGGAAGACCCGTTTGCCGAGGAAACAGAAACGACAGGCGAGGAAATCATCTCAGCACATTCCGATGATACTGAGAGTGACACCTGGACAGGTATGGGAGACATTGAATACGGTGCCCTCGGCAATGCCAACGATAACCTGGGTGTCAACCACAGTAACCTACGTTACGACGTGCTGGTAGAAGCAGAACTCTCCGCTGGTGGCGAGTATGTTGGTGGTGTGATGAAGACCGAGAACGGACGTTTCGTATTCAATGTGCCACCATTCTACGGCAACGCGTTTCTAAACATGAAAGCCTATAAGGAGAACGACTCCATCAAGAAGAATATGGCATCCAGAAAAGACAGGTCTATCATGGATGAAGATGCCTATCCCGACTTCTATGTGAAACGCGACCTGTTTTATCCCATGTATACCCACGACTATACGTTCTACGAGAAGCACCAGCCAGACTACGATGAAGAGATGCTCATCGACACGCTCTCAGAGTTCTCGATGGAGAACGACGTACACCAACTGCAGAACGTCAGCGTGACGGGCCATCGTCGCGGACGTCGAGCCATCGACTGGAACAAGCCAGCTTTCGTGATGGACGCCTACGATCTCTATAACGACATCACAGATCGCGGCCTGTCTTTTGGTAAGCTGGACATGCGTCAGTTCCCTGTGCAGGTGAGCAAGTATCTCTATGGCAACATGAACCGTTATACGACCTATAACGTGGACGGTCGCATTGGTGGCGCTGTCTATTATCGCAACTATAACCCCGACCCCAGCGAGACAGCTGAGGAAGGCCGTTTCCGTGCGCATCGCACCTCAGAGGCCGTCTATAAAGATCTGAAACTGAAACGCCTGCAGGACATCCGAGTGTTTAGTGACTACGAGCCACGCACAGAAGACTCTACAATGGTAGAGAGCATCTACTCACCCGACGTCACAGTGGAACTGGTGACCTATCCTAACGATGGTGCCCAGATTACCTTCCGAGACCGTCATATCCTGTTCCGTGGTTTCAACCAGCCAGAACAGTTCTACCAGCCAGACTACAGCAACAGAGAGCCTGGCAGTGTGCCTGCCGACTATCGTCGCACCTTGTATTGGAACCCCAATGCTGTGAGCGATGAGAACGGACAGTTTACTGCCTCCTTCTATAATAACGCCAAGGAGACACGCTTACACATGACAGCAGCAGGTATCACTAGCGACGGCCGACTGCTGCATGCGAAATAGAGAGAAAGAGACGCCAATTTAGCGGTGTCCCTTTGATGCGACAATAGCATCGGCCACCGCACGAGCCATCTGAGCGTCTCCCTGCTCTGTAGGATGAATGCCATCTGCCTGCATCTGTTTTCCGTCATTGTTTTGAAACAGCGTGTGGAGGTCAATGACTTCCAGACGCTCTTTTTTTGCCACCTTATTAATAATAGGTATAATCTCGTTGACAATGACAGAGTCGTTGATGTTCCATGAAGGCTTATAGGCAGGAACGGGGGTGCAAAGCAGAATACGCGGATTAGACACCTTCTTCAACTCAGAAAGCATCGTACGTAGGTCCTGCTCAAACTCCTTGCCATACTTCCAGTTCTCAGGCTTCGAGTCGTTGGTGCCCAATTTAATCACCACCACATTAGGCTTAAAGGCCAGCGCATCACGCCAGGCACGCTCCTTCATATAGGGATTATCACCCTTCTGAAGCATGGTGCGAGCACTACGTCCGTAGTTCTTCACCACATAATTCTCGCCAAGCAAGCGCTGGAGCTGAGAAGGATAGCCACGCATACCACTCATATCGATGCCATGACCATCTGTGATACTATTACCAATACAAGCCACACGCACAGCATCGCGCTTAGGCGCCTTGTGGAGGTTCAGCCACGTGGTGAGGTCGTTGAGCATCTGGTCGTGGTAAGCCCATGTAGAACGGAATCCAAAGCCATGACCACCAGTAGGATAGACATAAAGAGCACAATCGTTACCCATGCGACGCATAGCAGAATAATAAGCGATGGCATTGGTAACGGGAGGCACCACGCCATCATCATTAGCTGTGATGATAACGGCAGGAGGCGTGAGATGACGTACGACAGCGTTCTGGTTAGAGAACAACTTCACCAGTTGCTCATTCTTCTGTCCTTCCTTCCCCAGGAAGTTCTGGCAAGAACCCTTGTGACTCTCGCGCTCGTTCATAGAGATGACAGGATAGAACAGAATAGAGAAGTTGGGACGGCAGTCATACTCACTATGGGTAGACACGGTGGAAGCCAAGTGGCCACCAGCCGAGAAGCCCATGATACCCACGTCCTCTGGGTTAATATGCCAGGCGGCAGCCGAGTCACGCACCATGCGGATGGCATTCTGCGCATCACCCATGGGAATGGAACGGTCGCCGCCAGGCATACGATAGGTTAATACGAAAAAGGCTATGCCCTGCTTGTTGAAATACGTAGCCCAATCGTGTCCCTCATGCTGAGTAGCCAGATGGGTGTAGCCTCCGCCTGGGCAATCCACGACAGCCCTACCAGAAGGATTCTCTGGCAGATAAGCCACCATGTTTGCCTGTCCGTCAGGCGTGATATTGACCTTAAACGTCTTAAGTGTTTGTGCCTGCAACGAAAGTGCAACGAAGGCCAGGCACAGGGCAGATAGTCTTTTCATAAGTTATTCTTTCTGATTACTACAGGGTTCTTCCTTAAGCAATATTACAGGAGGTTGTTACGCTCGATATCCTTGAAGTAGCGATAGGTACCCACCTTCAGTTCCTCACAGGCAGCATCATCAGCAACGATGATACCATGCTGGTGCATCTGCAGGGCAGAGATGGTCCACATGTGGTTGACGCTACCCTCTACAGCAGCCTGCAGGGCACGACACTTAGCGTGGCCGTTAACCAGGATCATCACCTCCTTGGCAGCCATCACCGTACCAACACCTACTGTCAGGGCCGTCTTGGGCACCAGGTTGATGTCGTTATCAAAGAAACGGCTATTAGCAATGATGGTGTCGGTGGTCAGGGTTTTCTGACGCGTACGGCTGGTCAGACTCGAACCTGGCTCATTGAAAGCGATATGGCCATCAGGACCGATGCCACCCAGGAACAGGTCGATGCCACCAAACTTCTCGATCTCCTTCTCATAGTTTGCACACTCCTCTGCCAGATCCTTAGCGTTGCCGTTCAGGATGTGAATATTCTCCTTGGGGCAGTCGATATGGTTGAAGAGGTTCGTGTACATGAATGAGTGATAGCTCTCAGGATGCTCTACGGGCAGACCTACATATTCGTCCATGTTGAAGGTCACCACGTTTTTGAAAGACACCTTACCTTCTTGATAAGCCTTTACCAAACCACGATACATGCCAATGGGCGAAGAACCAGTGGGGAGACCCAGCACGAAGGGTTTCTCGGCAGTAGGTTTAGCGGCGTTGATTTTAGCAACCACATAATTTGCTGCCCACTGTGACATCAAATCATAATTTGGCTCAATAATTACTCTCATAATAATTTTGTTGTTTTTAGGGTTAATAATGAATGTTATTTAAAAACTTTTCGAATGGTTCCGTTTTGATTTCTCACGATGTAGACTCCCCTACCCGTCTGATTGACGCGACGTCCGCGCAAGTCGAAGACAGCAGGTTCATCGTTATCCCAGAGGGGCTGTTTTCCAAGTCCGTCGACGATGGGCTCCGCTCCCAGGAACACGAAAGAGATCAGTCCGTCTTCCGACATCGTGATATTGGTAATTGGTTTGTCGAGCAGTTCCTCCTCTGCTTCATTAGGTTCGTTCATCTTGGGCGCAGGTACAGAGGTTTCCGTCAATGCGTCATTAACAAACGTCGTACTGTCTGTAAACCAAGGATAAGGCGAGGTACTCAGTAGTCTACTGTTCATACGCTGCCTATTCGCATAGTCAGTCCATTGGAGTTCATACAAGTATGAATCCCATGCATCATAATCCATATTATCCGCATGTATCAGTTCAAAGCGTAGCTTGTCTGGATTATTGTTCACCTTATTATTACTCCATTGAGTAGGACTGTAACAAACGTGATAGATGCAAAGACCCTTACCAGGTGCACCAGCATCCCATCCACGCTGCTGACGGTTCTCGAGCAACAGCCATTCATTCTCAGAATGCTTGATACGATAGACCTCGCCACCCTCTTCTATGGGTTTCATATCCACGACGGTTTGCGAATCTGTCAGTTCCACAGGCTCTATCCATCCCATCAACATTCTCTCCAAAGCTGTATAGTTCGTTGGACACCAGCCATAGTTGGTAAAGTTACCACCATCCATCAAATCCCATTCATCACAGACAGAGAAAGCGGGATTACTCGTCGATGTAGGATAGATATCAGGCAGTCCCAGACTATGCGAGAACTCATGACAGATGGTGCCAATACCAGTGGAAATATAACTCTTGGAAGGCCAACACTCAGCACTGGCCGTATAATTAACAATCGTCTTTCCGTCAGGGGTAATAACAGAAGTATCCAAAGTATTAGTCACAGGCCAAAGGTAGCCCTTGTAAGTTGAGTTAGAAGTATTACCATTGTATCCTGCAGCGACAAAAATCACCTGATTGACCTTGCCATTATTGTTCCAGTCATAGACAGAGAAATCCATATCGGGATGCTCAGCAATCAGTTTGACTGTAGCCTCCCTAAAAGCATCTTTGCCATAATTATTTCCGCTCCCTTCATATCTCGCCTGTTGACTCACCTTGACGGGTCCATAGACATCAAACTGGAGGTTCAGTATGCCAAGCGACTGGTCACGAAAGTAGTCAGCCACACAGCCTTTACCTTGGCCTTTGTTGAAGCCTGGCATATTAAAAAGACTGTCGTAAGTCGCGTTAGGGTTTTCAAGGTTGAAATCAAAATCAGCAAACTCCACAAGAACCACCAACTGACGATAGGTCTTCGTGGGGTCCCAATTCGTATTAATGGCTGGCAGTTTATGCCTGTCAATACCCCTTACCTGAGCGGCAGCAGAAGTGCTGCCGTCCAGGTCGGGTGTACAGAGACCACGCACCACCTCAAACTGAGCCGTCGCTGATAAAGGAGCGACAGCCAGGAGGAGTGACAATAGTTTTTTTGTTATTTTGCGCATGGCGTCCAGGGCTTCAAGGTCTTAAAGAAATCGTTGCCCTTATCGTCTACAAGAATAAATGCAGGGAAGTCTTCCACGTCAATCTTCCAGACGGCCTCCATGCCCAGTTCAGGATATTCCACGCACTCAATACTCTTGATAGAACTCTTTGAGAGAACAGCAGCCACGCCACCGATCGTTCCCAGATAGAAGCCACCATGCTTCTTACAAGCCTCGGTAACCACGTCAGAGCGGTTACCCTTGGCAATCATCACCAGTGATGCGCCATTAGCCTGGAACTCATCCACATAGGGATCCATACGGTTGGCAGTTGTCGGACCCATCGAGCCACAAGGATAGCCCTCTGGTGTCTTGGCAGGACCAGCATAGAGCACAGGGTACTTCTTGAAGTACTCAGGCATACCCTCACCGGCATCCAGACGAGCCTTCAACTTAGCGTGAGCGATATCACGAGCCACGATGATGGTACCCTTCAGGTTGACGCGGGTAGACACAGGATACTTGCTCAGTTCCTTACGTACGGCATCGATACCCTCGTTCAGGTCAATCTCGATACCTTTGCCACCTTCACCTGGCTTGCGCAGCTCCTCAGGAATCAGTTCTGTGGGATTTGCGTCCATCTTCTCCAGCCAGATACCATCGGCATTGATCTTTGCCTTGATATTTCTATCTGCCGAGCAAGAAACACCCATACCAATAGGACAGCTGGCACCATGACGAGGCAGACGAATCACGCGGATGTCGTGAGCCAGGTACTTACCACCAAACTGTGCACCCAAGCCAATCTTGTGAGCCTCCTTCAGCAGTTTCTCCTCGAGGTCGATGTCACGGAAGGCACGACCCGTCTCGTCGCCAGTGGTAGGCAGGTTATCATAGAACTTGATAGAAGCCAGTTTTACTGTCAGCAGGTTCTTCTCAGCTGAAGTACCACCAATCACGAATGCGATGTGGTAAGGAGGACAAGCAGCCGTACCCAGCGTCTTCATCTTCTCTACGAGGAAAGGAATCAGCGTACCCTCGTTCTGGATGGTAGCCTTGGTCATGGGATAGAAGTAGGTCTTGTTGGCAGAGCCGCCACCCTTAGCCACCATCACAAACTTATACTCAGCACCCTCTGTTGCCTCGATATCAATCTGTGCAGGCAGGTTGCAACGGGTGTTCACCTCGTCATACATATTCAGCGGCGCGTTCTGCGAGTAGCGCAGGTTGTCCTGAGTAAAGGTGTTATACACACCACGGCTCAGCGCCTCCTCATCCTCAAAGCCAGTCCAGATCTGCTGACCCTTCTCGCCGTGGATGATGGCAGTACCTGTGTCCTGACAGAAAGGCAGGATGCCCTTGCAAGCCACATCGGCATTGCGCAGGAACTGCAGGGCCACATACTTATCATTTTCAGAAGCCTCAGGGTCGGTCAGGATCTTAGCCACCTGAAGGTTATGCTCACGACGCAGCATAAACTCCACATCGTGGAAAGCCTGCTGAGCCAAGAGTGTGAGGGCTTCTTTGCTAACCTTCACAATCTGCTTGCCTTCAAACTCGGCGGTAGTCACGCCTTCCTTACTCAACAGACGATATTCCGTCTTGTCTTCGCCCACCTGAAACATGGGGGCATACTTGAATTCAACTGGTGTTGCCATAAAGTATTATTTTTTAAGTTTAGTATCCAAAAATCTCTTCCGTTGTCAGTCGTTTGATGTTGCCGAGCTTCTCCAGCGAAGCCATGTCGAGCTCAGCCTCATCACCCAGAATCACATAGTTATATGTCTTGTTGGCCACCTGCTCGTTGGCAAAACGCAGCACGTCGGCCATCGTCAGATTGGGCAGCGCCTCATAGATACGCTTGTTGATGTCGTAGTCGATACCCAGCAGCTGAGCCGTGAGCCAAGCGTTAATCAGCGAGAACTTCGTGGTGCGCTGGCTGGCCAGTTTCTTAGTGAGCGACTCCTTGGCAATATCAAACGATGACTCGCTCTGAGGCATCTCGTTCAGAATGCTGTGGAACTGGTTGATGCAGTCCATCATCTTGTCGTTCTGCGTGATGATATAGGTAAAGAAGTACTCCGGCATATCCTGATAGTCAGGTTCTACATAGAAAGCCGAAGCGCTGTATGCCAGTCCGCGAGCCTCGCGCAGTTCCTGGAACACGATGGTGTTCATGCCTCCGCCAAAGTACTCATTGAACAACGCCGTCACAGGAGCCTCCTCAGCCTTCCAGGGGCGATTCTCGTTGTGATACATCATCATATAGATATTCTTGGCATCATAGGGTGCTATCGTCACCATGCTCTCAGGAGTAGCCTGCAGTACATAGTGATGTCCCTGTGGAGCCTTTGCCAACTTCTCTGGTGTCTGATGGGCTGCAGTCACAGCTTCTGCCAACTCATTCTCACTCATCGGACCATAATATAATACGGTGTGCTCATAGGTCGACAGGTTCTTCAGCAAGTCGAGCAACTCCTGCGGATTGGTCTTCTGCAGTTCGGCAATACTCAGATCATGGCGCGAGGGGTTATAGGCACCATACTGGGCATAGCGTGTCAGGAAGTTGAAGTTCGTACGCTGGTCCAGTTTGTTGTCCATACGGCTCTTAGCCTCCAGTGCCACAAACTGTGCATAGGCCTCATTGTCCACCTTGGCACGTTTCATCAGATGCTCCAGCAGCGCCAGTGCCTGCGGCATGTTCTCACTCAGTCCGTTCAGACTCACGGTGATGCTGCGGTCGCCTTCCTGGATGTTGTAGTTACATGCCAGTCTATAGAACTGCTGCTTGATCTCCTGAGCCGACAGGGAGTCGGTGCCCAGATAATCCAGATAAGCGCCGGCATAACCATAGCGCACATCAGCCTCTCGGCCGAAGGGATAGTAGAACGACATCTGGAAACGACCATTCTCGCTGTTGTTCACATAGATATAGGGCAGGTTCTTCTCTGTTTCTCCGAAGGTCAAGTCCTCCTTAAAGTCCACAAAACGTGGTGTGATAGGCTTCACCTCTGCAGCCTGGATGTCCTTCACAAACTGACTCACCAGGTCACGGTTGGTGGGAATAGGTGTGATAGCAGGCTTTTCGATTTTCTTCTGATTGGGATCCACGCCCTGCTTCTTAAACACCGTCACGTAGTTGTCCTTGAAATGGTTCTTGGCAAAGGCCACAATCTGGTCCTTCGTCATACCCTCCAGTCTTGCCAGCGACTTCACCTCCTGTTCCCATGTGGTACCGTTGATAAACGACTGTACGAACATATTGGCACGCGCCTGATTGCTCTCCAGGGCGTTGTAATAGCGCAACTTCATGTTGTTGACCACCGAAGGCAGCAAGTCGTCAGAGAAGTCACCCTTCTTCAACTTCTCAATCTCGGCCAGCAACAGCTCGCGCACCTCTTCCAGCGACTGTCCCTCCTTGGGCGTACCAGCCAGTATAAAGGTGGTGTAGTCCATACCCGTCTGCACACCTGTGCCAGCACCCAACATCGCCATCTTATGGTTGATGTCCAGGTCAATGAGGCCTGCGGTACCATTGCTCAGCATGCTCTCAACCACCTGCAGGGTGTCAATCTGCAGCGAAGAAGCCTTGTTGAAAGCATAGCCAATCCACAGGTTCTCAGCCTCCAGGCCGATGACGGTGGTGTCCACATGCTGCGTCAGCTCCTTCTGGGCAGGATACTCAGGCTGCTTCACGTCCTCACCAGGCTGCCACTGTCCGAAGTACTTGTCGATGGTGGCAATCACCTCATCGGGGTCAAAGTCGCCAGCCATACAGATAGCCACGTTGTTGGGCACATACCACTTCTTGAAGTAGTTCTTGATATTGGTAATCGAGGGGTTCTTCAGGTGCTCCTGCGTACCAATAGTGGTCTGTGTGCCATAGGGGTGCGTGGGATAGAGCTTGTTGCGCAAAGCATTATAGAGTTTATCCGTATCGTCAGTCAGATAGATGTTATACTCCTCGTACACAGCCTCCAGCTCCGTATGGAAACCACGGATGGTCATGTTCATGAAGCGGTCTGCCTGGATCTTGGCCCAGTTGTCAATCTCGTTCGAGGGGATATTCTCCACATAGCAAGTCACGTCATCGCTCGTATAGGCATTCGAGCCCTCCGAGCCGATGGCGGCCATCAACTTATCGTATTCATTGGGAATGTTGTACTTGGCAGCCAACTGACTCAGCGAGTCGATCTCGTGATAGGCCTGACGACGCTCCACCGAGTCGGTCATCTTGCGATACTTCTCATAGCGCTGCTCAATCTCGTCGAGCAGTGGCGCCTCTTTCTCGGCATCGATAGTACCAAACTGGCTGGTGCCCTTAAACATCAGGTGCTCCAGATAGTGAGCCAGACCTGTTGTCTCAGCAGGGTCGTTCTTCGAACCTGTGCGCACGGCGATATAGGTCTGAATGCGCGGTTCCTCTTTGTTCACGCTGAGATACACCTTCAGTCCGTTGTCAAGGGTATAGATGCGCGTCTGCGTCATATCACCCATCACAGTTTCATACTTGTACTTAGAGCAAGAGCTCAAAGCGAGGCCCATGAGGGCCATTCCAAAAAATAGTCTAAGTTTCATGTGTTATATTAGTTTTCATAATCAATCTCGTGATCGAGCTTCGAGAGGAAGTCCTCATAGACCTCCTGCTCCACGTCGCCCATCTGGAATTCCTTTTCTGCATCCTTACGGATCTCGGCAATCCAGGCGCGACGAGCCTTCACATAGTCCTCGCGGATACGTTCGCAGGCAGCCTCGTCGAGTGTCTCCAGACGATAGTAGTCCAAGAGCAACTGGTAGCTCCAAGCCCAGCGATAGTCGCTGTAGCTGGCATTGATATCCGAGAAGCGGTCCAACACCTGCTGGATGTTATCCAGATCGCCACTCTTGATATCAGCAATCAGACGCTCCTCCTCACTTTCAGGCAGCAGCAGGCCACTCAGGTCTATCCACTTACCCTTGCCCACCGAACTCACAGGCTGTCCCACGTAGCCCTCCTTCTGGGCACGCTTCAGCACGGCACCCATAAAGATGCGCAGGGCGATATCATAGTATTTCAAGCCCTTCTGCAACGAAGAGGCATTGATCACATACTCGTGGAAGTTATACGTCGTCACATTGTCGCCCGAGGCACTACGCAGAGCCTTCAGGATCTCGATGCCCTCCATGATCTCACCCACGGTGAAAGGAGAGAGCCAGTCAAAGTTGATGATACTCTTCTTCGACTGCTTCGAACGCTTGTCGCGCTTCGGCCATTTCTTGATGTCACGATACAGACCCACCGTAGTGATATTTCTGCCCGGCACCAGATACATCGTATCGCCATAGGCAATGAGATACGAGAACGGCAGGCAGCGCGTATCGGGGTGGTGCATCAGTTTGCCGAAGCACACAGAGAACGCACCGATGGTGGCAGGCATCAGCACATACGAGCCAGAGGCGGTCTTGGTGCCGCGCTCCAGGGTGCCATAGTGCAAGGGTCCCATCTTATAGGCATGGTTCGAGAAGTTGGTGTTCGAACCAGCGTTATAGAACGAGAACTGTCCGCCGATGAGCAGCGAACTCTTATGGTGCGAGGCCGAGAACGGTCCGCAGAAGGCAGCGCAGGCCTCACCGTTAGCCATGAATGAGTTGGCAAAGAACAGGCTGGCCTCAGCCGTGAAGCCATTGGTAATCTGACAAGCCTCGCCCACGAAGCAGTCCTGCATCTTCACCGAGTTATTGATTGAGCAACCGTCACAGATAATCGAGTTCTCGCAGATGACGCCCGTACCGATAAACACAGGTGCATCCTCACTACTCAGGATAGTACACTCGTTCAGTCTGGCAGCGCCGCTAATCTCGCAGTCACCCTTGATCACCGTGTTGGTGATATCCTTGGTATTGATAATCTTCACGCTGTTGCCTATGATGCCGCGCTCTGGTGTCGACACGCGCACCTCGTCATCAATCAGTTGCTTCAGTCTGTTCACCAGTGCCTTGTCGTTGTGGTGCTTCACCATGAAGGCAGCCAACTGCGAGTTCAGTTCACGAAACAGGGTCACATTGCCGTCGCCCATCTCGTTGAGTACAGATATTGTGGATCCGGCGCCATAGCTGGCTCCCTCGCGTGTCTCCATCGTCGAGATATTGGTGATATAACAGTCGTCACCAATGGTATAGTTGTTGATGAAGTTACCCACCTTCTCAATCAGGCAGTCATCACCCACAGTCACGTTTCTCAATGTGGCGTCGTTGATACCCGAGTGCTTGTGGAAGCCCTGAGCCACCTCAACCATCTTCTCAAACTTACCCAGGCGAATGTCGCCATAGAACATCACACGGTGGAAGTTATAGGGGCGAAACTCCTCGTCAACCATTACCCTACTCCAGTCCTCGGCCCAACAAACGTTGTTCTCAAGTACCTGAATCTCCTCCTGTGTCAATTGTCTGTACTCTCTCATAATAATTATTGTGTTAGGTTCAAAAAATCATTCTTCTATCTGGTACAAGAAGTCATTATACGGATATTTCTGCACATGCAACTCGCGCACCTTCTGATAGAGCACGTTGCGCAGTTCGTCAATGTTCTCCTTCTGCTTGGCCGAGATAAACAGGCAGTCACCGTGCATCTTGGCCATCCAGGTATTCTTCAGTTCCTCCAACGAGATATTTTCTTTTGTAGGCTCCGTCAGGTCATCCTCATCCTGTGGTGTCCAGGTGTAGGCATCAATCTTGTTGAACACCATCATCGAGGGCGTCTCAGCACAGCCCAGTTCGCTGAGCGTCTGCTCCACCACGCGAATCTGGTCCTCAAAGTCAGGGTGACTGATGTCCACCACATGCACCAGCAGGTCGGCCTCGCGCACCTCGTCGAGTGTACTCTTAAAACTCTCCACCAGGTCGCTGGGCAACTTACGGATAAATCCCACGGTATCGGCCAACAGGAAAGGCAGGTTCTCGATGGTCACCTTGCGTACCGTCGTGTCGAGCGTTGCAAAGAGTTTGTTCTCTGCAAACACATCACTCTTCGACAGCAGGTTCATCATCGTCGACTTACCCACGTTGGTATAGCCCACCAGCGCCACGCGAATCAGTCTGCCGCGGTTCTTGCGCTGCGTGGTCTTCTGCTTGTCAATCTCTGCCAGGCGCTGCTTCAGCAGGGTGATGCGATGCAAGATGATACGGCGGTCCATCTCCAACTGCGTCTCACCAGGGCCACGCAGTCCCACGCTTCCCTTGCCGCCACCGCCGCCAGAGCCACCGCCCTGACGTTCCAGGTGGGTCCACAGTCGCTGCAGTCGGGGCAGCATATAGCGATGCTGTGCCAGTTCCACCTGGGCTTTCGCCTCAGCCGTCTGTGCACGCATAGCAAAGATATCCAGGATCAGCGACGTGCGGTCCAGGATCTTCACTTGCAGTTCTTTCTCAATGTTTCTGATTTGTTTAGCACTCAGTTCATCATCAAAGATCACCATGCCCACAGGCTGGGGCATATCGGCATCGCTCTCATAGTCCTCGCGATGCTCCATAGCCTCATCATAGGCATCTTCGCACTCTTTGATATATTGGCGTATTTCCTCCAATTTTCCGCTGCCAACGTAAGTCACGCTGCTGGGGCCGCCCACTCGCTGGGTAAACCGTTTCACAGTACGTGCTCCCGCCGTGGTGGCCAGGAACTCCAGTTCGTCCAAATACTCTTTGGTCTTAGCTTCGTCCTGTTGGTTCGTAATCAGTCCCACCAATACAGCCGTCTCGGCTTTGGCTTCGGATATCACAAATTCTTTCATTCAGTAGTCATTATCGATAATCGGCCACAAAAGTACAAAAAAATCCCGATTTTCATGCAGGTTGTAGGCATTTTTTTAGCAAAAGAATCCTTAAATATCGCCCTTAAAGGTTGTCGTCGTCATATCACCCGTATCGAAGCCCTGTTTCAGCCATCGCTTACGTTGTGCGCTGGTGCCGTGGGTAAACGATTCCGGCTGTGCATAACCCTGTGCCTGTTTCTGCAGCCAGTCGTCGCCGATAGCCTTTGCCAGCTCCAGTCCTTTCTCCATGTCGCCATACTCCAGCGAGTGGTTCTTCGCATCCTCATAGTGGGCCCACACACCGGCATAGTAGTCAGCCAGCAACTCCAGCCGCACACTCACCTGGTTAGCCTGCTTCTTGTCCAGGCGTCGCATCTGCTCATGCGCCTGTCCCAGGATGCCCAGCGAGTACTCCACATGGTGCCCAATCTCATGGGCTATCACGTAGGCGTAGGCAAAGGTATTTCCCTCCACGCCCAGTTGCTTCTTCATCTCCGTAAAGAACGACAGGTCGATATAGAGCTTCTGGTCGCCCGAGCAGTAGAACGGACCTACAGCAGCCGTTGCCGAACCGCAGGCCGAGTTGACGCTATTGGTAAACAGCACCAGCGTGGGTGGCTGATACTCGCCGAAGCCGTTCTCACGAAACACCTCCGTCCACACGTCCTCCGTACTGGCCAGAATCTGTTTACACTCCGTGGCCAGCTGCTCTTCCTCCTCGCTGAACTCACGCTGTCCCGCAGGCACCTCTGTCTGCAGGTTGGAGAGTCCCCCATTCTGCACCACGTTGTTCACCACATCACCCAGGTCACCTCCCGAGAGGAAGGTCATCAGCGCAATAATAATGATACCACCAATGCCACCGATACCGGCCTTAGTTCCTGTACTCAGTCCTCTGCGGTCTTCCACATTCGAACTCATTCTTCTTCCATTCAGTTTCATACCATTATCGTTTTTAGTTTGTCACTTTCCATAAACAGTTGGCATATCTCTTCCGCCATCCCATTAAGCGCCACGCAGTCAGCCCGACTGATGTGGCGTTTGTCCGCATCATAGGCCCAAGGGCTCAGTATCAGGACGCGCCCTGCGGCAACGGCATCAAAGAGAGTATCAGAGGGCTTGTAGTAATCACGGAAGCCATTATCCGTCAGAAAGATAAAGGGCAGTTGCTCCTGCAGAAAGACCTGCATCACCTGCTTCTCGTCGGTCGATATAAACGGTGACACCATGACCACTCCCTGTCGTGCTGCCATCACGCAAGTGTTCTTATAGTTTCTCAACGTCTCTTTATCGCCATTCTCTGCCATCTTCACCCACACACTCCTCACGTGCACCGGTTGGTAGCGTTGAGCCATCAGTAGAGCAACATTTCCCACACCATCATAGCTGCGTTTACCAATCGCAATCTCCCGCTGCACATGAAAGAAGCCCGGTTTCAGGCGTTTAGTGGCCAGCCGTTGCGGATTCATGTCGATATAGCGGATGGTATTGGGCAACTGGGTGTTGCGGCCCATAGGGCGGATAAACGGCATCTCCGTGAAAAGGGACGCCAGGTCATAGTAAGCCTCGTCGCCCAGTTGCTGGCGCAGCCCCTCGGAAAGAGCCTCCAGGCGATCCGTCTCTTCTTGGAGGGTCTGGCGAACGTCCCCTTGCTCCAGGCTCCACTTGACACTCCCCTCTTGGCCATCCCCCTGTTTGCAGTTCCCTTCTTGGTCATTCCCCTGCTCGGCACTTCCTTCTTGGCTATTTCCCCGTTTGCAGTTCCCTTCTTGGCCATTCCCCCGTTTGCAGTTCCCTTCTTGGCCATTCCCCCGAATGTTATTCGGGGCAAGGGAAGAAGGCCGCGCCACGACCACCGCCTCTGGAGCCACAGTAGCGGCGCGCCCCAGCTTACGGGCGGCCTGCCAGAAGCCACGAACCACCCCCTTGATGCCGATAGGCATGAGGCGCCTGACATAGATCACAGCATGCAGATGGTCGGGCATCAGACAGAAATGCAACACCTGCACCTCTGGGTGATGCTGCGGGATGCTCAACAGGCAGTCCACCAAGGCATTTCCCAACGGCGTACGTCTCACCTTTGCCATTTGTGGGTTGTTGTCTGGAATATCCAACCATCCCAATAGCGGCTTGCGATCGGGGATAGTCAGCGTGATATGATAGAGACCGATTCCCTTCCAAGTAGTGCCGGACTCCTGCCATTTCCATTTCTCTTGCATGGACGAAAGATTGTTTTTAGTCCTTTGTGAGTGCAAAGGTATAAAAAATATCGAAGAATGCATTTTTTCCGCTGGAAATTTGTTTCTACTTAATCGAAGTTACTCACTTACAACTTACAACTTTGGACATCTACGTTTTCAAAGTTACCCACTTACCCACTTACCCACCTATGACAGGAAGGTTTTTCAGAAGTATTCAAGTATTCATTTATTCAAATAGGACAAGAAGGTTTTCTACTTGAAGACAGAGGACTAATTTTACCTAATTAAAGAATTATTATATTATTATATATATTATAATATATATAATAATATAATAATTTATACAAGTAAAAACAATATAACTTCGTAACTATTGGAATGGGCTTACGAAAAACCTTCCTGTCATAGGTGGGTAAGTGGGTAAGTGGGTAACTTTCATTCTTTAAAACCTTCCTGTCCTATTTGAATAAATGAATATTTGAATATTTCGGGACATTGAAAGACCTAAATGTCCAAAGTTGTAAGTTGTAAGTGAGTAAACTCGGCATACGAAATAAATATATCGTACATTTCTACTACAGATAAGAATATAGACAAAAGTACCAAAAATTACGGCATGGCCATGGAGAAAATTTTTCTTAGTATACAAGTAATTCATGCATGGCGTAGCAGTAAAAACAAGGAGTCAAGACACAGGCAAGAAAACAAGAAAATATTTGAACAAAAAAAAAGAAAAAGGGATGTACTCAATCGAGCACATCCCCTATTCTATTCATAGTCATCGATGACGCTATTCATCATGTCCATCATGGGCTTGGCGGCACGGAACATGGGTTCGATCTTGTCCAGCCAGGAGTCGCCCTGGAAGAAGGTGTCATCCACCCGATGCCAGCAGCAGTAGTCCTTCTGGCGCAGGTAGTCCACATACTCCCAATCGCGGGGGAAGCCGGAGGGGCAAGTTTTCAGTCGCTCTAAGCCGAAGCCCTGGGGCTGGTCCCATGTAGCCATATCGGCAGGGGCATCCACACGACCGAAACACTTCTGAAACTCAGGGTTCTCGACACGACGCAACCACTCGTCGGTATTACCCATAATCTCATTGCGGCATGAGGTGAGGATATTGGTGGGCAACCAATAGTTGCCGCATGCCACCAAGCAGTGACCTGGCTCCAGGTGCAGGTAGTAGCCACCATGCAACGCCTTTTTGCCGTGGGCCGCGATATAGGCGCCCAGATGATTCTTATAGGGCGACTTGTCGTTGGAGAACCGGGTGTCGCGATTGAAGCGATAGGTGCAGTCCTTCACCGTGAGGTGGGCTATCGACTCATCGAACGTCATGATGCGCCCGATGGCCTGCTGTACGCCTGCCTCGAAATCGGCCCTGATGATATCATACTCCTTCTTGTGTTCCAGATACCACGCCCTGTTGTTGTTGGCCATCAACTGGCGCAGATACTTCAAAATTCGTTTTGCATCCATAGTCTTGTGTATATGTGATTGCAAAGATAAGGAGTTTTTCCGATTTGCGCAAATACTTACGGAAGAATCATCAAAATCACAAAAAAATGTGTACCTTTGTCGCCGAATTACAAAACTAAAACAATATCACACAATGAAAAAGATATCTTTATTACTGATATGCTGTGCCACCTCGTTATCGACAGAGGCCCAGTTGACAGAGGCTCTGACAAACGAGACTTGGAGGGAGTCGGAATGGATTTGCGTGGCTGACGCACCAGAGGTGCAAGGACGCGTGGATGAACACACCAGGGCTGCGGATGGTGCCAACTGGTTCGTAACAACCATCCAGAATGAGAAAAAAGTGAAGAAAGCCCTGTGGATGACAACAAGTCTGGGTGTGAACGAACTCTATGTGAACAGCCAACGTATTGGCAAAGAGGTTCTGCGACCAGGATTCTCACACCACAGCAAGACAAAATATTCGTTCACTTACGACGTAACAAAGCAGTTTCAAACAAAGAAAGGAGCAAAGAACATTCTCTCTGTACAGGTGACGCCTGGCTGGTGGGCCGACAAAATTATCACACCCAGCGGGTCAAATGGCATGTATGGCCAGAAGTGTGCCTTCCGTGGTGTACTGGAACTGACCTTCACGGATGGTACGAAACAGCTTTACGGCACTAACACGAAAGATTGGAAGGCGGGCATCGCAGGTCCTGTGAAGCATGCGGCCATCTTCGACGGAGAGGATTATGACGCAAGGGGCATCGCACCATTCACAGATTTTCAGGCTCTCCCACAACCCGCTGTCAGTAAGGAATACAAAGGCGTTATCGTGCCCAACTGCGGCGCCGAGGTCTATCACGTCGACAAATGGGCACTCACCCCTAAACGCGCATACGTCTATTCAAAGGTGGAGAATGCCAGCGATGAGGCTTACGGCAAGATTGTTATCGACCGTGAGTATAAAAACGGTCAGAAGATGGTTGTCTATCCCGGCGAGCATCTCGTCGTTGACTTCGGACAAAACTGCGCTGCTGTGCCTTCGTTTAAATTCGCAGCTAAGTCAGGGACACATCTTACTTGTCTGCCTGCCGAACTGCTGAACGACGGCAATGGTGCCAAGAGTCGCGGCATGGATGGTCCAGAAGGGAGCATCCATCGCAAGAACCTGCGCATCCACGATAAGAGCATTCGATTGGATTACACCTTTGCAACACTGGAGAAATGGTATACCTACTATACCCCACGCCAGACCTTCTTTGGCTACCGTTTCCTTGACATCACCGCTACCGATGAGGTCACTATCCAACAGATACAATCCATCCCTGTGAGTAGCATCACACCAGAGATGGAGACGGGACATATCACCACAGGAAACGACCTGGTAAACCAGCTTATCTCGAACACCATCTGGGGCATGCGTTCCAACTACCTGAGCGTGCCAACGGACTGTCCGCAGCGCAACGAGCGTCTGGGGTGGACAGCCGACACACAGGTGTTCTGCGAGACAGGCTCTTTCTTTGCCGACACACGACGCTTCTTCCATAAATGGCTGCACGATCTGCGCGACTCGCAAAACGACGAGGGCGGCTACCCCAGCGTGTCGCCTCCCGGACAATATGGTTCATGGAAGGATGAATATATGCGTTTCGGATGGTCGGATGCTGGCATCATCGTACCTTGGACCATATGGAAACAGTTTGGCGACAAGGCCATTGTGGAGGAATGCTGGGAGTCGATGCAGCGCTATCTGCACCATATCTGCAATACAAAATATGATCACAATGCACTGAGCCAAGAGAACGGCAACTACCAATGGGGCGACTGGCTGAGCTACGAGCCTCTGGAAACCTGCGGACGTAGCGCCTTCGACAGCAACACGCCCCTGCCAGAGACCATTGAATATTGGAACTATCTTGGTGCCTCTTATTGGGCCATCGATGCCACAATGATGGCAGACATGGCGAAGGCACTGGGCAGAGACTCCAGCGAATATACGGCAATGGCTGCGGAAGCAAGGGATTATCTGCGCCAGCAATTCCTCAATGCCGACGGCACCTTTAAGTGCGCTACCCTCAACACTATGCAGACACCAGCCCTTTTCGCCCTGCGCAACAACCTCCTTGAGGGCGAGGCAAAAGAAAACATGATTGAGCGACTACGCGAGAACTTCCATCAGCACGGCGACTGTCTGCAAACGGGTTTCCTCGGCACATCCATCCTCATGCCTACACTCACTGTCAACGGCATGACCGACGTGGCCTATACCCTACTCTTCCAACGCAAGAACCCCAGTTGGCTCTACTCTGTTGACAATGGTGCTACCACTATCTGGGAGCGCTGGAACAGTTATACCAAGGACAAAGGTATGGGTCCCAATGGCATGAACAGCTTTAACCACTATGCCTATGGAGCTGTGTGTCAATGGATATGGCAGACCTGCGCAGGCATTGCCAGCGACCCTCAGCAGCCAGGTTTCAAACATATCATCATGCAGCCTCAGCCTGACCGTCGCTTGGGACATCTGGAGGCCACCTTCCACTCGGCCGCCGGCCTCATCAAGAGCAGTTGGAGATACAAGGGCAATACATGGATTTGGACATTTACAATTCCTGCAGGGTCTTCGGCTGCTGTCACCCTTCCTGGCGAAAGCAAGGTCCAAGAATACCCTGCAGGAACATATACCATTAAGCGCGAGGCTTAATGAACAATCTTCTGAACAACGGTTCCGTCGGCATATTTTACACGACGGATGAAGAGGCCAGAAGAGGGCTTGACGGACAGCTGGCGGCCTGACAGGTCGTAGTACTGGATGCTAAGGATTTCGGCATCGCCCGACTCGGTATGGGGCTGACAGATGCCTGTCTCGACGGGCAGCGTGACGGTCTGGGTGGCGGAGGGTAATGAGCCTGTCCACAATCCAACGGCCAGAGCCTGCACAGAGAACAGATAGGTGCGGCCTGCCACCAGGCTGTCGATGGCAACGCTGGTGTCGGCAATGCTGTCGATGGTCCATGACTTGGGACCTGCTGTCCAGACGGCATCGCCCGCGATAGAGTCGTTCATCACGCGGAGGTCGTTGACAAAGAGGCGCTCTTTGGTGGTGGCAATAGCCACACGATAAGCGGCGGGCACCTGATGGAACACCAGATCCTGCTGAGCCTCAGAACGACCATCACCGGTGAGCGAATACTGCTCAACGACATTGTCTGTGGCGGCATCGCGAAGGGTGACGGTATAGCCCACACGCTTGGACGGATAGCCAATGGCACGAAGACTGAGATAGGCATTGCCATTGTCGGCATGCTGGGAGATGACAGGTGTCACCAACTCGCCTGCCTGGTTATAGCCGCCAATGCGCACATAGCCTCCTGCGGAATAGACATTAGTGCCACCCCACCCTGACAGACTGGTGTATTTGTCGAGGCTGGCATCGATGGACTCAGCACCCGATATGGGATAGTCGCCATCGGTCATGCCCGAGAAGTCGTCGCCAAGAATCACGGGGTTCTCCTCCTCGCGCAGCACCTCGCGGATGCTGACGCTATAGTCGTGGGCCTCGTCCACAGGGGCCCAATTAGCAGTAAAACCGTGACTGGTGACATCGCTGACATAGAGGTTCTGGGGACGCGGCAGACGGTCCTTCATATAGCGGAACGAGATGACGCCGTCGTTGTCCTGGATATGGGTGACGCCACGCTCTGTGGGCACACCGTCGAGCGACAGGGCACTGGGCGTGGAATAGTCGGTAAACGAGTCGACACCAGGCTGCGGGAAGGCGGCGGTCTTACCACCATTGTAACCCTTGGCCTCGAGGATATCGATATAGTCCTTGCCGGAGTTCACGGTGTTGTTCTGCCATGCCGTGGCATTGTAATAGATGCGCCAGATGAGCATGCCCTCGCCAGGAAGATAGGTATCCCAACCCGTGTGGCGACGATTCTCGAGGATAAAGTACTCGTCCTTGTTGGCGCCACGGCAGTTGATGCGATAGGCCTCCTTGCAGGCCTGCAGTTCGTGGAGAGGCAACGAGTCGGCAGGGGTGTCGATGGTCTGGAGTTCCATCCACCCAACGGTGCTGCGCTCATAGGCCGAATAACCTGGAGGGGTGCGGCTGTCGTTGCAATAGCTGCCCGAGCACATGAGGTCCCACGCGCCGAGGGTCTCGGCGGAATACATGGTGTCGTACATATCGGGCAGCCCCAGCACATGGCCAAACTCATGACAGAAGGTGCCGATGCCCTCGATCTCGGTGCCCGTGGTATAGCGGAGCTCTGACGAACAGGCATAGCGATCGAGCACGACACCATCGAAACTGGCATAGACGCCCTGCTGGATGAGGTTGGAGGCATGGGGCCAGATGGTATAGGTGGCAGCACCATAGCTCTCGGCATAGCCGGCATAATAGACATAGACAAAGTCGACCTTGCCATCGTGGTTGTTGTCATAGGGGCTGAAATCGACCCCCAGCGAGTCGTGGGCAAAGGTGCTGGCCTCGACCACCATATCCTGCGGACGGATATCGGAGTTATTGACGCCACCATTGGCACCATAGTAGGCCATGTTGTGCTTCAGTTTGATAGGGCCCACGACATCGAAGGTGGGCTGGAACTGGCCATCCGACTGGGCGATGTAGTAGTCGCGACACGAACCCGTGGCACCATTATAGTCGTAGCCTTGCTCATTCATCTTGCGCGAGAAGAAGGCCTGGTCGTATTCTGGCTGGAAGCTGTTGTCGGCAAACTCGACCAGCAGCACTAGTCCGCGAATCTCACCCTTAGACAACTCAGGATCGACCTGTAGGTGCTTGGGAGCCGCGGCCTTAGCCTTGCGAGCCTGAGCCATCAGCTGTGACTGCTGTTCGGCATAGAGGCCCATACGCTGGAAGCGTCCATCGGCAGTAGGACTGAGGAGATAGCCATCGTCTGACAACAGATGATGGGAATACTCGTCGCCCACCATGCGATAGGAAACCACAGTACCGTCTGTCAGCACAGCCCGATGCTTGCCTGGCCACGCCGGCACGGCATGGACCGCTGCCGACATGACCAAGAAAGCAGAGAGCACAAAAAATCTTGTTATCTTTTTCATGTCTTTTACTTCATGATTTTGATGGTCTTGACAAGACCACCCTTACTCATCTTGACGACATACAGGCCATGGGCAGGCACCTCGATGTCGTTGAGACTGCCGGCCATCACGCCCTGACGCACGAGTTTTCCTTCGGCAGTATAGAGGGCATAGCGACAGCCACTCATCGTAAACGAGGCACCCACAGGCTGTATACCAGTGGTCTGGGCCTCAGGACGGGCATCAAAGCTGTTGACGATATAGCCACTCTTCACATCGATGAGGGCTGAGGTCACATGCAGGTTGCGCTTGTTGATGAGGTGAGTGGACTTGCCGCCGTGGATGACATGCGTGGGCACATCAAAGGTATAGCGATACTGATAGTGCTCACGACCCACGATGTCGCCACGAACCACGGGGGCACCCGCAAAACTGGGGAAGGCACCGATGGCCAGGTTCATCATCACATAGTCGGTGGTCACCTCAGCCTTATCTATCCAGCCAGGCAGGTTGCTGGCCTCGCCACTCTGTCCGCGGGCATAATAGTTGTGCTGGGGGAAAACCTCGCCAAGGGCATCGTCCTGACCCTTCACCTCGTCCTCGAGCAGATGGAACACCATATTATATTGGGCATCGGTCTCATCGTGAGCCATGTAGAAATCGGCATCAACGGTCAACTGGGTACTGTCGGCATTCCACTGGCAGGTGGTGGTGAGTACGGCGCCTGTGGGCACACTCTCATTGCGACAGATGGTCCACATCTCGTTGGTAGGTGTGGTGCTGATCTTACGGTCCACCATGCACGAGGGGGCTCCTGTGAAGTTGGCGTAGAGGTCGGCATAGGCATAAGGCAGCGACGTGTCGGGTGCGAGTTTATCATCCCAATGAACAGCCACGGGATTAAACCACGAGCCATACTCTTTCTTCACCTCTTCGAGAACGTAGGCGGCACCAGGGCACCAGCCACACCAAAGACCTGTGGCCTCCTCGACCAGTACGCGGCGACGGAACTCAGGGTCCTGGAACGTCATGCGGGCCGTCGTGGCGTTGTTGTCCATATAGGGGTCGTCAACACCATTCACCTGAGAGACGGTAAACGTCACAGGATGGGTACCAAACGAGGTGCGATGCAGGGTGACGCTAAACGGCGCCTTGCCATTCACGGGCATGTCTGTTGCAAAGGTCGTTGCAGCAGACTCGCCATCAACGGTATAGGTCAGCTCGAAACTCGAAACAGCATTGGCACCTCCATTATAGACAACACCCGAGAAGGTCAGCGAATCGACGCCAAAGTCGGCTGTCTGGTCATCCAGGGCACCGATGCGCACCTCGTTCTGAGGCAGGTTGTCGCCCTCGACCACGGCCTCAATACAGAAGACGCCACCAGAGAGCGACTCCCACGACGAACTCGAGTTGACATAGACGCTACTGCCATCACTAAATGAGCCAGGGGCATAGCCAAGGCCATCGGCCTCGGCAAACGAGGCACGATAGCCAATGGCGATATCCTTGTCGGCAACAATCTCTTGAGGGGTGGCGAGCGTGAGCTCGTTCCACCCCTTCGAGAGCGTTGTTATCTTCTCTTTGTAATTATTGGCAGTATTGCGGGCATCATCCTTGAAATACACATAGACACCGGTGGCGTCGTGCTTCACGCCGATGCGCAACTTGGTGATCCTGGCACCAACATAGGGTCGAAGCATGTCGGCACGAAAGGTGGTGTAGGCGGTGTAATAGATATCCGCCTTGCCATAGCCTTTCTCCACCTCGTCACCACAGTAGCGCAGTTTCAGGTCCTGAGCCGAGGCTGTGGTCGCCACCGTCAATGCCAGCAAAGATGCTGCAAGAATACTTCGTATCATCATGCGATTAACGACGGATGTGTTTCTTGCCATTCTCAATCACAATACCCTTGTAGTTGTCGTTGACACGCTGGCCAGAGATATTGTACTTCTGATGAGCCTTGGCTGCATTGGCATTGGCACTATGGATGGCAGCACTAAAGTCGCTGACATAGACATTAGAGCCATTAGACTCGCCCTCGGCATAGACAGCTGTCACGAAATAGCTGTTGCCTGCAGCCACGTTAGCATCGGCATCGCTGTAAGTGGTCTGGTCCTTGCCAAGGGTGGCAATGAGCTGTCCATCGCGATAGACCTTATAGCCTGTGAGAGCTACCTTGACATCAGGATTGCTGATTGAGGTATAGGTGAGGTCGTCGAGGAAAGCCACGATATAGTTGGCGGTCTGCGAACAAGCGCGGATGGCGAAGTGCTTAGCGGTCTTGGGCAAGGTGAACTCGAACTTCACCCAGTCGGTGGTACCCTCCAGCGAGTCGCGATCGAACGTCGTGAAGTCAAGGGGATCGGTAGAGTCGAGGTCGGTGGTCATAATCTCAAACACCTGGGCATCAGAGCCTGCATTGGGCACGCGATACCAGAAGCTGATGTCGCTACCACCAACAATAGCGGGAGAGATGAGCCAGTCGTCAGAGGGGATAACACTCGACTCGGTGGTAGCTGCCCAGGTGGCCAGGTAACGATCGCCAGAGTGAGGCTTCAAGACAGGGAACTGATTGAGGTCGAAGCCCACGCGGGTGGGGTTCCACACCTGCCATGCCATGGGTGCGAAGTAGTTGTCGTACTCAGGACAGGTGAAGCCGATGGTATAGGTACTGCCATCACCGTCGTAGGTAATCCAGTCGCCGATATTGGTGATGATGAAGTTGTCGTAGCTGTCGAAATCATCGGTAGCCGACTCTACATAAGAATCCTTCTCGGGAGCTGTCCAGCTGAGGTTCACGCTACCAGCGGCACTGGTGCCCTGAAGGGCATCGACAGCGGGAAGCAGGTTGCCACGGATAGAGAGTTTCACCACAGCACTTGAGTCGTTGGCGGCGTTGACATCGCCATCGAGGGCGATGGCTGCACTAAACTGATGAGACTCGCCAGCCTCAGCCTTGGTGGTGGGCACGCTGAAACGATAGGTCTTCACCTCGTTGGTCACGGTATTGTCACCAGTCTGGGTGGCAACGGGCTCACCATCCTTCAAGAGGGTAACGCTATAGCCATTGGCTGTCTCCATGCCATAGTTGGCCACAGCCACGGTGAACACACCAGGTTCGCCAGCTTCCACACGCTTCTTCTCAACCTTGAGGTTCTCGAGAGCGAGGTCGTTCTTGTTGCCCTCGGCAATCATGATGTTATCGATATAGATAGGAGCAACGGCACCAATGGCGGTGGCGGCAAAGGCCAACTGAACATCCTTCTTGGTGTTGTCGAGAGGCAATGAGAAGCGGCTCCAGCCTTCTGTGCCGTTGTTGTAGTCGAGAATAGCCTTGTGGGCCACCCAACCCTCGTCCTGATAGTTGGTGTAGAGGTCGAGTACCACATCATCCTCCTCAGCATCAGTACCATGATACATATAGAAGCTGAGCTCGGGGTTCACGGTGTTGTCAAGAGAGACACGGGGAGTGGTCATTACCTCCTTGTTAGAGGTCTCGTTGATATAGGTGAATGACAGCATACCACCATCATTATCATAGGGCTTCACAGAGATGCCGCTACCGGTGGAAATGTTCCAAGCATAATTATAGTTGTCGGTCATACGTGTCCAGGGGTCCTTGTTGACGAAGCCGTAAGCAAACGACTCGTTGTAAGGCAGGGCATAAGGCTCGCCAAGGACGATGCCAGCCATATAACCGTCTGACTGTCCTGCAGCATTCTGGGCCACCAGCAGATAGGTGACATAGGCCTGTCCCCAGCCCCAATAGTTCTCGTCGGTAATGGTGAATGCGCTGGTGGGATTGTTCTGGGCCTGCCAGTGTTCGCTGAAGTTATACTCATCGTAACGATACAGCACGTATTTCACCTCCTCGGGCACCACATAGCCACCATGCTTACCCTTGTCGGACACCTGGGTGAAGTCCACCTGGGCGGTGTAGTTACCCCATTCGCCCTGCACCTGCTTGATGGCGAGTGTGGGCACATCGGCGGGCACGTCGAGGCCTACCCAGTTGGTCACCTCGGCAACAAGACCCTGACCAGCCTCGTTGTAAGGCACAAGCTTATAGGTCACCAGACCATTCTCTACATCAGTATCGGTCCACGACAAGTTGGCACCTACGGCAGGTGACTCAAACACATGGACGGGCTGTTCGCTCTCGTTGCGGAACACCTCAATGCGGGTGATATTGCTCAACTGGCCCTGGGCATAGGTCTTGCTGGGGGCGGTGAAGCTGAGGGTATTTACCAGCGCACCCTGCGCACCAGCAACGGCGCTTACATTGACAACGCTGTCGGGGGCGTCGTAGTTGGCATACAGCTCTACGGCGATATTGTCGAGAATCACATTCACGCTGTTACCTACAGTCGTGCTGTGGAAGAAGATGTTATAGTTGCCATCCTCGGCCACATGGAAGATAAAGGCTGTGCTACCAGGCACATAGTCCATCGAGAAGTTAGATGCAACCAAGGCCACACTATCGGCAATCTCGTCGCCCTTACCCAGGAAGATGTTCATCTTCTCACCATAATAGAAGTTGTCACCCCAGTCGAACGACAGGCGATAGTCCTTGCCGGCCTTCAGAGAGACCTTGGGGGTGATGAAATAGTCGTCGTTATAGGTAGCAACGGCACCTGTCTCAGGATCAGTCACACCGTTACCATGCAACCAGGCCTCTGCCAATGTAGGATCATTGTTTGGACACATCCTGGTCCAGGTGTTGCCATCGGCATTGCGGTCGATGATCTTGAACGACTGGAAGTTCTCTTCATAATAGAAGGTCTCCTTGTAGGGGGGATACCACACGCTACCTGCAGGGAACACGTTTGACTTGGCCTTGACATTGCCGGTAGTACCAGCGTGTGACACCACTTCATAATAGTAGTCATGACGGGCATCGGTGAGCTGCTCTGAGAAAGTGGTGGCTTTGATACCTGTGGCTACCTGAACAGCACCAGGATAACGGATGACGTCGTAGTTAAGGGCAGCCTCGTCCACTGGACCATAGTTCAATGAAGAAGTAGGCGCATCCCAAGAAAGGTTGGCCTGCATATCGGCAGTGATGCTCAGGGTCAGGTTGCCAACAGCGTTGGGGATATCACTTCCCACAAACACATGGTCCACACGTTCAGGACTGCTGCCTTTATCGTTAGCCACCTGGATGGTGAGTTTATGAGCACCATCAGTCAGGTTCAGGTCTATAGTAGTCTGTGCACCTGCAGCTACCGTGGCCTCCACGGTGTTGTTGTCGTCAATGGTAACCAATGCCTTGAGGGTGCCAGAGAGGCTCTCAGCGCCATCATAGGTCTTGGTGGGAGCAGTAAAGGTCACCTTGTTATCGGCAAACGAGATGCCACTCACAGCAGCAGGGGCCTTATCGGCTGCCCAAGGCAGAGAGAAGCCTGCCATGGCAAAGCAGTCCTGAGGATAAGCGATGAGATGGGTTGTCTTACGTGTTGCTGGATCAAACACGGCAAGGTTTCCCTGCCAATTGTTGTCCAGGTAGTTGAAATAGAGTTTGCCTGTGGCAAAATCAAAACTGGCAGAAGCCACGTTGTTAATCCACTCGATATCACCTTTGACGTTAGCATAGAGCTGAGTGCCAGCACCTGTCTCTTTGTTGAACTTATACAGAGAACCGTCATAAGCAATATAATAGATGCCGTCCTTAGCCGACACCATGGTGAGTGGGAAGGCCTCGAAGTTGCCAACAATCTCTGAACTGAGGTCAGAGCGCTTCACCTCCAGGATACCACTCCATGTAGGTACATAGAAATTATCTGATGAGGCATCGTAGGCAGCGCCAGTGGGACGACGGACAGGAGTGTCTCCTTTCAGATAGTCGGTCTTGGTCTGTACCAACTGGCCTGTCTTGGCATCGTAAACACTAATCTTCTCGCTGCAGAAGCAATACCACTTGCCATCCACCAGGACATAAGAGCCATTGGAACCTACTGTCTCGGTGGGCAGCACCAGTCCGTTATGCTCCTGATAGAGTTTGGTGTTGCCGTTGAGATAATAGCCCAACACCTGGCCCTGTGCAAAGCCGTTGGCATCATCGGTACGTGAGTCAAGCACAGAATAGAAATAGATGCTGTCGGGATAGACCTCTGACGCAGCAATCTTTTCTGTCTTTTTCGGCTGACTTGCCCGTTTGACTGACTTGCCTTTCTGCAAACCGCCTTGGGCTACATAGCTTGCATAATCCTTGGGCTGGATGTAGTACTTGCTCGTAGGAGCAACACTAATCTTTCCAACACGTGGAAGTTGCTTAACTTCTGAGGCAGGAGCCTGAGGCTTGCCTGCGACAGTAATCGGTTCTGTGGACTGGGCCAACAGAGCACTGCTACCTGCTAAACTTAGCAGGAAGACTGAAGTAAACACTCTTTTCATAGTTCCTTAAAAAACACTTATCAACTAATCTTTTTACCAATTATCATAGCTTTCTGCATGCAAAAGTATATCAAAATTTTCAAACGGCGGAAGAAATTATAATTTTTTTTGCATAAAAAATCACCAAATACCGAAAAATCGGTATTTTTAAGCCACCACATGGTTATAAAATGAAAGAAAAACTATTCTATTTCTTACGGTTTACTACTATTATGTATAAACATATTCATCATGACAATTTCCTCCAAAAAGTTTTTTTTCGACTACAAGGACTGATGTCGAGTTTTTTTTATACCTTTGCACCCTTGAAACCAATACCTAATTAATAAATATTGCGATGAAGAAACGCATACTAGACACGACGACGCTCATCATGGTGGCAGGGCTGACAACTCTGGCACAACCCAAATATGACTATTCTCTGCTGAGCACAGAGAAACTGGACCGTGGCGTCGTAGCCATACGTCAGGCCGATGGACGCGCTTTTATCTCCTGGCGCACACTGATGACTGACCCCAAAGGTGCAGCCTTTGACGTCTATCGCAACGGACAGAAGCTCAACCAGGCACCGCTAACGAAAGGCGGCACATGGTTTATTGACGATAATCCCACAGACGAAGCTGTGTATGAGGTAAGATGTGAGATGGAAGAAGGAAGAGGGAAGAAGGAAGACATCAGCCATCTTACATCTTCCATCAGCCATCAGCCCTCTTCCCTCTTCCCTCTTCCCTCTCCCATCGGCTACCTCCCCATACCCCTGCAGAAGCCAGACGAGATGCACACCGCCAACGACGCCTCGGTGGCTGACGTGGATGGTGACGGACAATACGAGATCATCCTGAAATGGGACCCTTGGAACGCCCACGACAATAGTCACGACGGCATGACAGGCCCCACCCTGCTGGACTGCTATCGCCTCAATGGCGAACGGCTCTGGCGCATCGACCTGGGACAAAACATCCGTAGCGGTGCTCACTACACGCCGTTTATCGTCTATGACCTGGATGGCGATGGAAAGGCGGAACTGATGGTGAAGACGGCTGACGGCACTCGCGATGCCAAGGGAACGGTGATTGGTGATTCGCTGGCTGACTATCGCAACCCTGCGGGGCGCATCCTCACAGGACCTGAGTATATCAGCGTGTTCAACGGATTGACAGGGGCCGTGATGGATACCAAACCTTATATCCCTGAGCGCGGCGACGTGAACAACTGGGGTGACAACCGTGGTAATCGCTCGGAGCGCTATCTGGCTGCTGTGGGCTATTTCGGAGGCCGCACACCGAGTGCGGTGTTCTGTCGCGGCTACTACACCCGCTCGGTGCTGGCTGCATGGGATTGGGATGGACACGAACTGAAACAGCGCTGGGTCTTCGACACCAACGACGCACCATGGGCCAGCTACGCCGGACAGGGCAACCACAACCTGCGCGTGGCGGATGTCGATGGCGACGGATGGGACGAGATCACCTATGGCTCGATGGCGGTGGACCACGATGGCAAGGGTCTCTACAACACGGGTATGGGGCATGGCGACGCCATCCACCTGATTGCCGACCACAAGGATGGACAACTCTATATCTGGGACTGTCACGAGAACAAGCGCGACGGCTCTGACCTGCGCAACGCCAAGACGGGCGAGGTGGTCTTTCAGGTGAAGTCATCAACAGACGTGGGGCGTGCAATGGCTGCTGATATCGACCCCACCAACCCTGGCACGGAGATGTGGAGCATCGACAGTCGTGGCGTGAGAAACATGAAGGGTGAGGTCATCGACCATATCAACCCCAGAGGACTGAGCATCAACTTCGGCATCTGGTGGGACGGCGACTTGCTACGCGAACTTCTGGACCGTAGTGCCGTATCGAAATACGACTGGCAAAGCAACAGTATGAAGGTGCTACAGCGACTGGATGGACAGTTTAATAATGGTACTAAGCAGAATCCTTGCCTCAGTGCCGACATCCTGGGCGACTGGCGCGAGGAGGTGATAACCCGCAACCGCGAGAGCACGGAACTGCGCATCTATGTCTCGACCATCCCCACCGACTATCGCATCAACTGTCTGATGCAAGACATCCCCTACCGACTCAGCGTAGCCACTGAGAATGTGGGCTATAACCAACCGCCTGAGACGGGCTTCTATCTGGGACCCGATAACACGGAGTACCTGAAGTAAAGGAAAAAGCAAAAAACAAATAAAACTAATGAAACGGTTTATACCATTAACAACCTGGCTCGTAGCGCTACTCATCATAACTGGCGCCCTGCTTATGTTCGAGTCTGATTTCCTGTGGAAGTTGCAGGATCAGAACCTTTTCCTCAACACCAAGCTGTTCTTTAACGAACAGATGGTGGTGCCTGGCGGACTGCTGTCTTGGATGGGCACCTATCTCACACAGTATTTCTATTACCCCTGGCTGGGCACCGTACTGCTCAGCCTCTGCTGGCTACTGATGATGTGGTTCACAAAGCGAGCCTTCAAACTCAGCAACCAATGGTCGGCGCTGACACTGGTGCCTGTGGCCCTGCTACTACTCACCATCGTTGACATGGGCTATTGGGTGTATATCCTCAAACTGCCTGGCCATGTGTTTGTGGGCACGCTGGGCACCACCGCTGTGGCTGGCCTGCTGTGGGTTTTCCGTGCTCTGCCCCAGCGCTTTGGTCTGCGACTCATCTTCATCGTCATCACCGCTATTCTGGGTTATCCCTTCCTGGGCATCTATGGATTGGGAGCCACCCTACTGATGGGCTTGTTCATCTGGAATCTGGAGCAGCCCCTATGGCAGAAAATTACGGGCTCTGTGCTGGCCTTGGCTGGTGCGGCCTTCGTGCCACAGCTGTGCTATCACCTGGTGTATTATCAGACGAACCTGGCCAACATCTATTATGCCGCATTGCCACTGTTCTTCGTCACCGAGGAATATCACGCCTACTACCTGCCCTACTATGGCTTGGCACTCTTCTTCGTACTGATGGTGACAGGGGAAGGTCTCTGCAAGCACATCACGCTGGGGAAATTCCAGAAATGGATAGTCCTTGGCACCCAAGTGCTTTTGGTGGCTGGACTGGCATGGGGCGTGTCGCACTTCTGGTATAAAGACGAGAACTTCCACCACGAGTTGAAGATGCAACGCTGCATCGAACAGAACGACTGGCAGGGTGTGGTTGCCGAAGGGGCCCTGCAACAGGACGAGCCCACACGTGCCATCATAATGATGCGCAACCTGGCCCTGAGTCGTCTGGGACGTCAAGCCAACGAGATGTACCTCTATAAAAATGGCTCAAAGCGCTATGAGGCTCCCTTCGACATGCGACTGATGCTCTGCGTTGGTCCGCTGATGTACTATCAGTATGGCATGCTGAACTACTGCAACCGCCTGAGCACAGAGATGGGCGTGGAGTTTGGCTGGCGCGTATCCAACCTGAAACTGCTGGCCAAATGCACCATCCTCAACAAGGAGGATAGCGAGGCACGTAAATACCTGAATCTCTTGAAGCACACCACCTTCTATGCCGACTGGGCCGAGAAGGCACACGAGATGGAGGAGTTGAAAACGGTGGCTCACATGATGCACTATCCCAACATGCTGACCAGCGATGGTGGTAATATAGAGAAGTTCCTGATGAACCGATTGGCAGAGTGTACCTATGCCGACGACCCCTACTTCCTGGAGCAGACCTTGCTGGCCTCACTCTACACCAAGGACATGGGACAGTTCTGGTATCACTTCCAAGACTATAGCAACCTGCACCCCAAAGACCCCATGCCACGCTACTTCCAGGAAGCAGCCTATCTATATGGCAAGTTGGAGGGGCGCCCCTATATCGACCAGATGCCCTTCGACCAGAGCGTCAAGCAGTCGTTCGAAAGTTTTATGCAGGCTGCCGAGCGCTTCGACGATACGGATGTGGAGTATGCCCGCGAGGGGCTGAAGGCCTTCTGCCATACCTATTATTATGATTATTACCTGATGAGAGAACTTCCGGAGTATTAATAACAGAGAATTGATTATGAAGAAACAAATCACATATTCTATCCTTTATACACTGTTCATTGTTCATTGCACATTGTTCATTGTCGCCTGTGGCGCCAGCGTGCCTGAGAGCTACAGCGAGAGTAAGGAGTTGCCCAAGATCTATCCGGATGTCATCGATGTGACCATCCCTCAGAATATCGCGCCACTGACCTTCGAACTCGACGACGAGAAGGCCGACGGCATGATAGCACGCTATCAGAGGGATGGCATCGAGGTGGTATGCGAAGATAAGATGCAGCCCTCGATGAGCGACTGGCAAGCACTCACCGCTAAGCCTGGCGACATCAGCGTGGATGTCTTTGTGCGTCATGGCGAGGAGTGGACTCACCACAAGCCTTTCAGCATCCACGTGTCGGCTGACAGCATCGACAGTTACCTGAGCTACCGCCTCATCCCTTCGTCATTTGTCAGCTACGAGGCCCTGACCATCAGTCAGCGCTGCTTGGAGAACTACGACGAGAGCGTGATCTACGACAATATGCTCTGTGGTTTCGAGGTTGACGGACAGTGTATCAACTGTCACAACTACCAGATGGGTAATCCCAATCGCATGCAGTTTCATGCCCGCCAATATTGCGGTGGCACCATCATCGCCTATGACGGCACCATCAAGAAGGTGAACATGAAAAACGACTCCATCCTCTCGGCAGGTGTCTATCCGGCTTGGCATCCCTGGCTCAAACTCATCGTCTATTCCACCGACAGGACCAACCAGAGTTTCCACACCACCGACCCCAATAAGATTGAGGTCTATGACCAGGCCAGCGACATCATTGCCTATGACATCGACAAGAACGAGATTACCAACCTCGAGAACGACACCACCGAGTTTGAGGTCTTCCCTGCCTGGGCTCCCGATGGCAAGACACTCTATTACTGCAGTGGCCACTACGAGCGTAAGGACTACAGCAAGTCGAGTGCTTCCGAACTGGTGAGCCGTTGCAAGGAACTGAAATACAACATCTATAAGAAGAGCTTCGACCCAGAGACCATGCAGTTTGGGCCGCGCGAACTGGTCTTTGCTGCCGACACGCTGGACCAGAGTGCCGTATTGCCCCGCATCAGTCCTGATGGACGTTACATGGTGTTTACCATGGCCAAGTACGGCTACTTCCACATCTGGCACCACGATGCCGACCTGTGGGTGCTGGACCTCACCTCTGGCGAGGCAAAGCCCATCACAGCTATCAACAGCAACGACACCGAGAGCTATCACACCTGGTCAAGCAATGGACACTGGCTGGTATTCAGCAGTCGACGCGACGATGGCACCTACACCCGTCCGTTCTTTGCCCACATGGATAAGGATGGTAAGTGGGGTAAGCCCTTTGAACTGCCACAGGCCGACCCCGACTATCACCGTCAGTTCCTGCGCAGCTATAACATCCCCGAGTTGATGAAGGGCCCAGTAGAAATCGCCCCTCAGACATTCGCAGATGTGCTGAAGGGCGATGGGGAACCAGTGAAATATGTTCAGAGGTTGTCGAAATAATATCTTACTATTAAGGTTATTCTTCCATGATGTACTCAAGTACCAACGTCTGACGCGGTTCGAGTTGCAGGTCTTTCGAGAGGTCGTAAGTGCGACCCGTCACCACATCCTGCACCTTCGTCGTCTTACCAATCACTTCAGCATAACGGGCCACCGACATGGTGGCCTTTTTTGTGGTACCATTGAGAATGGTGAGGATGGTGTTGCGGTGCCAGCGACGGGCAATGACATAGACACCGTTATAGGGAATGAACTGCGTCTGATAGCCACGGATGATGGTCTCGTTGCCCTGACGCCAGTGCAGCAGATTGCTCAGCCACTGGAACATATTGTTCTCGGCCTGCGTGCGACCTTCCTTCGTAAAGCAGTTGTGTGTGTCGCCAGGAAAGCCACCTGGGAAGTCCTTGCGCACGTTGCCATCGGTCACTTCCTTGGTACCATTCATCAGCACCTCCGTACCATAATATAATTGTGGTATGCGCTGCACGGTGAGCAACATCGCCAAGGCCTGCTTCAGCATCAGCGTGTCGCAACCAGAACCCAGGAAACGGTCTGTGTCGTGGTTGTCGATAAAGGCCATCACGCTGCGAGGGTTGGGATAGAGATAATCATAGGTAAACGCGTTATAGAGACGGTTCAAACCATTCCACCAGGCATCTGTCTCTTCATACTTGGCCTGCGTCAGACGGTCGAAGAACGCAAAGTCCATCACGGTCTTCAGATAGGAGTTGCTTGACGACAGTTTCGAGTCCTTCTGCCACGAAGCCGTATAGGCAGGCTCCGTCACCCATGTCTCGCCAACAGTATTGAAGTTAGGATATTCCTCGTCGATTTCCTTCATCCACTGGGCCATGGGCTCGGCATAGGCATAGGGATAGGTGTCCATGCGGATGCCATCGATACCTACCGTCTCTATCCACCACTTGGAGTTCTGAATCAGGTAGCGCATCACGTGGGGATTATGCTGATTGAGGTCGGGCATTGTAGAGACAAACCAGCCCTCGGTGGTTTCCTTCTTGTCAACTTCCGAGGCATAGGGATCAACCACAGGGGTGAGCTTATAGGAGGTGAGATGATACCCACCCCCGACCCCTCCCGTGCTGGAGGGGAGATTATATAGTTTGAGTGGTGATACTTCCTTGGACAGGTCTGACATCACCTCCCCTCCCGCACGGGAGGGGTCGGGGGTGGGTCTTACATTAAACCAATCCTTTGATGGCATATCCTTTACCCACGGATGCTCAAAGCCGCAATGGTTGAAAATCATGTCCATCACCACCTTTAGGCCTTTCTGATGGGCATCGTCCACCAAGCGGCGATATTCGTCATTAGAGCCAAAGCGCGGATCTACCTTATAATAATTAGTGGTGGCATAGCCATGATAAGTAGAGAAACCATCGTTGTCGGGCGAGTTGTTCTCCAGCACAGGTGTGAACCAAAGAGCCGTCACACCCAACTCACAGAAATAATCCAGGTGCTGGCGGATGCCCTCCATATCACCACCATGTCGCAACGAGGGTTGCGTGCGATCGTTGACATAGGTGTTCATGCCTTTTATCTGGTCATTATCCGAACGACCAGACGCAAAGCGGTCGGGCATCAGCAGATAGAGCACATCGCTGATATCGAAGCCCCGTCTCTCCTCACCCTTCTTCTCACGGGCCTTCAACTCGAAGGTTTCTTGCGTCCCGATGGTAGCAAGCGTCCTTCGGCCGAGCGGAGGTTTGATTTTTGAGGTTGGAGATTGAAAGTTCAATGTCATCGTGCCTGGCTGGGCATCCTTGACATTCAGATAGACCAACAGGTAGTTGGGCGAGTCGAGTCGCACCAGACTATCAATACGGACACCAGGATAGGTGGTAGTCACACTTTGCACGTCACGGATACCTTTGCCATAGACCATCAGCTGCAGTTGGGGGTTCTTCATGCCCACAAACCAGTTGGCGGGTTCTATGTGGTCGATAGCGACCTTCTTGGCGCCACTCATCGTCATCGCAAGCGCCCCAAAGGCCATCACTAAAAAGAATCGTTTCATCTTATTATGCATTATGCATTCTTAATTATGAATTATCAAAGCCGATTGCGGACTCACCATCACGCGGTTACCATCCACCTCGCCCAGTCCTTTCTCGTCAATCTGTCCATCACAGCATACCACCTTATAGACACCATCGGGGATATCAACAGAGACAGCCTCGCGATTGGCATTGAGAATCACGATGATATCGTTCCATTGATCATCGGTGGCATGACCATTCAGTCGATAGGCCACCGTAAATGCTGGCGTAGAGAGGAAGTCCAAGTAACTCTGCACCGAATTAGCATTTCCCATACGGAAAGCAAGATGATGCTTGCGCAGGGCAATCAGTTTCTTATAGTAGTCGAAAACCTGCGGATAACGGGTCTTGTTCTGCCAGTCCAGGCGATTAATGCTGTCGGGACTCTCATAGGAGTTGTGCACGCCCTGCTTGGTACGCAACAACTCCTCGCCACCCAGCATAAAGGGCACACCCTGTGAGGTAAAGACAGCCGTCTGTGCCAACAGGTCAAGACGGATGAGTTCGTCATCGCTGATACCAGGAATCGTAGCCTTCAAGCGGTCCACCAGGCACATATCGTCATGACACGACACATAGGCAATCATCTGGGAGGGCTCGGCAGCCCAAGCCTCCTTGGTATAGTTGACCTTTTTCATATCCACCTGCGGATGAGACACGCAACCAACAATACCATACTTCAGACTCTCTTCGCTACCTGGCACACAAGCCAGGAAGGCACCCACGCTATTATCAGCCCAGGGACCACGCAAGGCATCGCGCAGCTCATCGCTGAAGGCTGCGATACGTGGCAGCCTTGCCATATTGATTTTCATGGCCAACTCATAGGAAGGCAAGGCACACTGACCTGCACTCCAACCCTCACCATAGATAAAGATGTTAGGGTCTATCTCATCGACAGCCTTACGAATCTCGTTCATCGTCTCGATATCGTGACAGCCCATGAGGTCGAAGCGGAAGCCATCAATATGGTATTCGTTGATCCAGTGCTTCACACTCTCAATCATAAACTTGCGCATCATGGGCTTTTCTGATGCAGTCTCGTTGCCACAGCCAGAGCCATTGGAATTACCTCTGTAATAGTAATCCGGATAGGTGCGCTGGAAGTTGGAATGGTCTTTGTCATAGGTATGGTTATACACCACGTCGAGAATCACACCGATACCTGCCTGATGCAGGGCCTGCACCATCTGCTTAAACTCGCGGATGCGGCACAACGGGTCATAGGGGTCAGTACTATAGCCACCCTCTGGCACGTTATAGTTCACTGGATCATAACCCCAGTTATATTGTGGTTCGTTAAGACGGGTCTCATCCACAGAGCCATAGTCATAACTGGGCAGGATATGCACATTGGTGATGCCCAACTCCTTCAGGTGGTCGATGGCCCAAGGTTCGGTGAGGGCCAGGAACTTACCCGGATGCTGCGCCGATGGCTGGTTGACAGAGAAGTCACGGTGGTGCATCTCATAAATAACCAGGTCCTGTGGCAAGCGATGCTCCACTCTGTCACTCTCCCACCCCTGAGGGTCGGTGTCGCGCAGATCCACCACTACGCCTTTCTCGCCATTCACACTCACCGCCTTGGCAAAGACGCCAGGCGATGCTTTTCCGTTGACCACAAACTGATAGGTCTCTCCCTTGTGGTCTCCCTTGGCTGTGACGGTCCAGATGCTGTCAGAACCAAACGCCATGGGCAGGCTGTCCTGATTGAGCACCACCACGCAACGGGCATTGGCAGGTGCAAAGAGACGGAAGACAGTCTGGTCGGGCGAGTAAGTCATCTCGTCGAAGCAAAAGGGCTTCTGACTGGATTCACAAGCAGAGAGTACCATTGCCATCATGCCTAAAACAACGATTTTCTTCATACTACTTAGCTATTAGTGAGACGGCGAAGCCACCACCAGGGGCCTCTTTTATCTTCAGCGTCTGACCGGCCTTCACCATCTTCTTGGTAATGGTATAGGCCTGCGGATTGGTCTCGTAGTGAGCATCCTTAGCATCCGCATAGATGGTGCATTCGTACTTCTTGTCCTTATCGAGGAAGTCGAGTTTCACCACAGCGGTATGTCCGTTCTCATCGCATTTGCCACCAACAAACCAGTTGTCGGTACCCTTGGCCTTACGTGCCACGGTGATATAGTCGGCAGGTTCTGCCTCCAGATAGCGCGAGTCGTCCCAGTCGCAGGCCACATCGCGGATAAACTGGAAGGCATCGTCAAACTTCTCGTAGTTCTCGGGCAGGTCGGCAGCCATCTGCAGGGGCGAGTACATCGTCAGATAGAGGGCCAGCGAACCAGCCAGTGTGATGCGAGCCCACGAGGGGTTGTCGCTCCATTCACTCAACTTCGTGACAAAGATGCCGGGGGTGTAGTCCATCGGACCGCCCTGCAAACGGGTAAAGGGCAGGATGCAGGTATGGTCGGGACGAGAGCCACCGAAGGCCTCGTACTCCGTACCACGTGCACTCTCGTTGCCCACCAGGTTAGGATAGGTGCGACAGAGACCCGTGGGACGGGTAGCCTCATGGGCATTCACCATGATATGATGCTTGGCAGCCTCTTTCACCACATAGAGATAGTGGTTGTTCATCGACTGCGAGTAATGATGGTCTCCACGCGGGATGATATCTCCCACATAGCCTGTCTTCACGGCGTCATAGCCATACTTGTTCATCAACTCGAAGGCCTTCTCCATGTGACGCTCGTAGTTCTGTGTTGATGAAGAGGTCTCGTGGTGCATCAACAGCTTCACCCCTTTTGAGTGAGCATAGTTATTCAGCATCTCGATATCGAAGTCGGGATAGGGTGTCACGAAGTCAAACACATCGCGTTTCCACATGTTGGCCCAGTCTTCCCAACCAACATTCCAGCCTTCCACCAGCACCTCGTCGAGTCCGTTCTTGGCAGCGAAGTCGATATAGCGCTTCACCTTCTCGTTGTTGGCGCCATGACGACCATTGGGTTTCACCTTAGTCCAGTCGATGCGGTCGAGTTTGATGCTGGGGAACTCGTCGGTATAGTTCCAAGACGACTTGCCCACAATCATCTCCCACCACACACCGCAGTATTTCGTGGGATGAATCCAACTCACATCCTCCAGCGCACAAGGCTCATTGAGGTTGAGGATGAGGTTCGACGACAGCATGTCGCGGGCATCATCACTCACCATCACCGTACGCCAAGGCGTCTCGCAAGGCGTCTGCATACAACCTTTCAGGCCTGTGGCATCGGGAGTGAGCCACGAGGTGAAGGTCATCGTCGTATCGTTGAGGTTGAGGTGCATCGTGGCATAGTCAGCACAGGCGGCCTCATGGATATTGATATACAGACTACGTCTCTCACCGTCTATATCAATGGGAGCTGTCTTCATCTGGAGCGAGGTCTGCACACCTGTCTCCGAGAAGACGGCAACAGAAGAGTTGCCCCAGTTCACAGCATCGTGGAAACGACTGCGTATCTCTGAGAGCTTCGACTCCTGGGTCTCCTGCTCCTGAGTGTCGTAGTCACCGGGCAACCACCAAGCGGTATGGTCGCCAGCCATCGCGAACTCACTCTTCTCCTCCTTGATGAGGAAGTAGTTCAACTCCTGCTGCTGAGGGAACTCATAGCGGAAGCCGATGCCATCATCATACACACGGAAGCGGATGAGTATCTGGCGACGGTGCTGACGGGGCTGCAAGCGCTTACCGTCATTGGTTTTCGGAGGGGCTGTCCTCCATTGCTGTGACAAGGTCGCAGCATACTCGACGTAGTGGTTACGGATGTTGCGGGTCTCACCCCACACGGGTTGCCACGTCTCGTCGAAGGTAGAGGTCTCTTCCTTGTCCAAGGCAAACCCATCCATCAGGTCTCGCTCATCGAGTCCCATCGATGCATGTTTGTCCTTGGCCAGTTCCAAGCCCAAGTGCGAGGGCAGCACCACTGCCTTTCCCTTATAATCAACCCGATAGGTGGGACGTCCATCCTCCACGGTGAAGTTCAGCACCACGTTGCCATTGGGCGATTTTACCTCTGCGCCCATGCACCATACACCATGCATCAAGCCCAACAGTACGACGCCCACATATTTATTTATGAATCTCTTCATCCTCTATCTATTATGAATTATGCATTATGAATTAAGCATTGATTCTATCTGTTGCCTTGTTTGATGAGTATAGACACCTCGCGATTGAAGTCATCAGCCTTGAGCAGTTGCTCGATGGTGAGGTGCATGCGATAGCGCCAGTAGTGACGTGGATTGGCAGGGATATTGATACGCTCGGCATTCTGATCGGGCAGTCGCAGGTGTTCATCGATAGAGAGCCAGTCCTGCAGCGACAGCAAGCAGAGCATCGAGGGAGACATCAGGTGACGGGCCACCACATCCTTGCAGAGCCATCCTGGCATGGGATGAGGTGCAGGACCATCATAGTGCAACTCGTTGTTAAAATAGTCCTGCGTACGAGGCTCATCCTCGTCCCACCACTGACGGAGCGTCGACATATCGTGCGTAGAGATGGTGCACACCGAGCGATAAGGATTCAGCTGCAACTGTCCGAAGCGCACGTGCGGGTCTTTCGGCATCGACTGAATCTCGAGTGAGAGGATACGCAGTTCGTCCATCACCCAGGGCACGCAGTCGGGCACCATACCCAGGTCTTCGGCACAAACAAGCATGCGGGTGGCCTGTGTCAGACGAGGCAATTTCTTCATGGCCTCATTATACCAGTACTGGTTGTTGCGACGATAGAAATAGTCGTTATACAGACGATTGAAGTTATCCTTCTCGTCGTCACGCAACTGCTGGAAAGCAGGCTTCATCTGGATAGAGATACGGGGATGCCAACGGTCATTGCGCTTATGGTCCACCAGGAACAGGTCGTCCAGATGACCATACACGCCATAGGCCTCAATCTCCTCACGACTCATGCCGAGAGCAGGCGAAAACTGTCCCATAAGGCCCGACTTCTCTGGCACGGGAATCTCCCAGATGCGGAAGAAGCCCAGCACATGGTCGATGCGGTAGGCATCGAAATACTCCGCCATCTTGCGGAAGCGGCGCACCCACCACGAGCAGTTGTCCTTCAACATCTCATCCCAGTTGTAGGTGGGGAAGCCCCAGTTCTGGCCATCCTCAGAGAAGGGATCGGGGGGCGCACCAGCCTGTCCATTGAGGTTGAAGTAACGTGGCTCCACCCAGGCCTCCACGCCATCGCGACTGATGCCAATGGGGATATCACCCTTCAGGATGACCTTGTTCTTACGGGCATGCTCATGGGCAGCACGCATCTGCTGGTCGAGGATATACTGCACGAAATACCAGAAGTCTATCACCTTTGCATCGGCCTTCGGCAACTTCGCGGGCCACTCTGAGAAGGTGGCTGTGCCATACTTATCGCGATAGTAGCAGAAACGGGCATAGGGTTCCAGCCACTGGCTGTTGTCCTCAACGAACTTCTTATAGGTAGCACGGCGCTTCACAGCAGAACCTTCCTGCTTGAAGATAGCCTGCAGATAGTTCATCTTGGCCTCCATCATGCGCTCATAGTCAATCTGAGTCAGGGCATTGAGTTCCTGACGCTGGGCTTCGAACTTCGTTTTCAGAGCCTCATCCTTGAGAGCAGGCAACTGACGCAGGTCGGCATACTGGGGATGCAGAGCATAGATACTGATGGAGTTATAGGGATAAGAGTCCTGCCATGTGTGCGTGATGGTGGTATCGTTAATGGGCAGGATTTGCAGGATGTTTTGTCCCGTCTTGGCACACCAGTCCACCATCATCTTCAGGTCACCAAAGTCACCCACACCAAAACTGCCCTCACTACGCAACGAGAAGATGGGAATCACCGTGCCGGCACCTTTCCACAAAGGAATACTGAACCAAGCCTGCTGCAGTTCATAGACCACAACCTCGTTCTGTTGCATCTCGGGCTTCACCAACACACGGTTCTCACAGTTCTCCCATGTCACGGTATCTCCCAGGATAATGAACTTATATTCTGTAACCTCTGTCAATCGGTCGGCATCAAGACTGACCACCCACTCATGACAGTCGTGCTCATACATCGGTATGGCTTTCGAACAGTCCCACACACCCAGCAGGCTGGGAGCACCAACCAAGGCTAGTCGCTCTCCATGGCGCAACTGGGGTGCACGCACCTTCAGTCGGATGGTGCGTTGATAGTCGGTCTCAGGACTCATCTGACGCTCGCGAGCCATCACACAGTCTGTGAAGGCCGACGAATACATAAAACTATCGGCAGGGGTATCTATCCAATGGTCAAAGACACGATACAGCACACCCTTCACCGCATTCAGTTCCAGACGATGGGCCACTACCAGCCATTCGTGACGCTCCTCTTTGTCGCCACGCATCACGCTATAGTAATAATCCAGACATCCTCCTTTTCTATTTGCAAGCGACAGTTCTGCTGTCCAGTGCAAACCATTCTGTGTCGACATGGCCAGACTCTCCTTCTTCTGACCATCCTCTACGATATTCAGTATCAGCTGTTCGCCGAAAATCGTATGATACTCGAGATCAAATAATAGTTTCATTCTGTTTCAGGTTTTAATTTTTCGTCAAAAGTACATTATTATATGCACATAACCTTGTCTTTTTGCGCAATTCACGGGTAAAAGGATGCGCAAACGTTTGCACTCTCTTTTTACCATCGAATGGCCAAAGACAGCGACTGACCCGTGAAAGCCACGTCAACACGATCGGACTTAATGTACTTCTTCTTGATATAATAGGTGAGTTCCGTACTCAGCCAGCCAATGGCAGCTCCAGCACAGACATCATGGGTATAGTGCCTGTCACGACGCACACGGTCGGCAGCCACCAGCGTGGCCAGACCATAGCCACCAATGGTGACCCAAGGCGAGAGATGCCCATACTCATGGCGCAAGGCTGTGGCACCGGCAAAGGCAAAGGTAGCATGTCCCGAAGGAAACGAATGCTGGTCGCTATCATCGGGGCGCCACTCCTTGACGCTATGCTTCAAGCCATAGGCAACACCTGCTGCCAACACATAGGAAGCACCAGTGGAAGCCATGAACTCCACCCACGTATCCGACTGGCTCTTCACGCCACAGGTACGCAGCAGATAGGTGGTGGCCATAGGCACATGTTGCATCACATCATCAATAGCTTCGCCCTGTGCCGAAGCTGCCAACGAACAACATGCCATAACGACGACGGCGATATGCCGTTTCGCGACCCGCGATATGCCGTTTCTCATCGTTTGTCTCGTATTGCGTAAACACAGAGCGAACCCACAAGCAGTAAGGCACCCGCCACATACATCATACTATCCTGCGTACCTACCAGGTGCAAGATCTGTCCGCCACAAAGGGCAGCGATAATCTGAGGCAGACAAATGGTGCCATTAAACAACCCCAGGTAGGCACCCAGATGTCCACGGCCCTGCAGGGCGTTGGTAACAAATGTGAAGGGCATAGCCAGCATGGCAGCCCACGCACAGCCAATCAGCAGGAAGGGTACAATCTGCAGATAACGGTCTGGACAGAACGGAATCAGGGCGAAGCCGATACCACCCAGTATCAGACTCACGGAATAGGCCATCTTCGTGTTGGCAAAACGGGGGAGTACCATCGCCCATGCCACACTACCCATGGCCTGGATAGCATAGAGCACGCCGGTCCAGTTACCAGCCTCCTGATAGGCAGCTGTCTCGGCATCGGCTGTTCCCCATACCGTCAGCGACACGGCGTCAACCACATAGGTCCACATATACAGGAATGCTGCCCAGCAGAAGAACTGTACCAGACCTACACGCCAGAAGGTGGCAGGCGCATTTTTCAGCAGGACAAGCCAGTTGCCACTGGACTGACTCTTTTCGCCCTCGGCACTGGCCTCGTTATATTTCGCATACTCCTGGGGATTCCATTCCTTGACTGTCAGGGTTGTATAGATGACGCAGACAATGAGGATGGCGGCACCGATATAGAACGACCAGATAACGGTATCGGGCACAACACCCTCGGGAGCCACATTACTCAGTCCCAGCCATGCAAAGAAGAAGGGGAACAGGAAGCCAACAACACTACCGGCGTTGCACAAGAACGACTGGATGCTGTAGGCCTTGGCCTTCTGCACCTCGTTCACCATGTCGCCCACCAGCATCTTAAAGGGTTGCATCGCCATGTTGATACTCGTATCGAGCAACATCAACGCCAGCAGACCAACTATCAGCACCATGCTTACAGTGGTCAGTCCCAGCGAACCGGCATTGGGCAGCAGACACATCACAGCCACAGCCATCGCTGCACCCACAAAGAGATAGGGGATGCGTCGTCCAAAGCGGGTCCATGTCTTGTCACTCAATGTACCTACAATGGGCTGCACCAGGATGCCCATCAAGGGTGGCAGAATCCAGAAGAAACTCAGGTCGTGGGGGTCAGCTCCCAGCGTACGGAAGATTCTCGAGATGTTGGCGCTCTGCAGGGCGTATGCTATCTGCACGCCAAAGAACCCAAAGCTCAGGTTCCATAGTTTCCAAAAACTTAATTCAGGTTTCTGTTTCATATCGTATTGGTATTATCTTTTCATCATTAATCATTAACCATTAACCATTCTCCTACCTCGTCGTACCTCTTAATATCAGGCGCGTGCGCACGATACGCTTCTCGGCATGATCCATGGGGATAGTGCCCTCCACATGACCAATCAGGATGCTGGCAGCCTCCTCGCCCACTCTTACGCCTCGCTGTTCCACCGTGGTCAACATGGGATCACAAGAGGTGGCACGCACACCATTCGTAAAGCCACAGATACTGATATCCTCGGGCACACGCAGTCCCATGTGCTTCACGGAATAGAGGATGCCTATCGCCGTATCGTCGTTCACAGCGAAGAAGGCATCGGGATAGACGTCACCATCAAACATCGATGGCGTCAGCATCTCGGCATCGGCACGGTTATCACAGATACGTGTCAGCTCCTCGTTGAAAGGCAGACCATGCTTCAGCAGGGCATCCTTATAGCCATTAAAACGGTTCTTGGCAATCTCAAGGTTCAACTGCGATCCGAAATAGGCAATGCGCCTGCAACCGGTGTTGATCAGGTGCGTCACAGCGTTGAAGGCACCCATATAGTCGTCTACCACCACCCTACTGGCATTCACGCCCGTACATATTCTATCATAGAACACCAAGGGTACGCCTGCATCTATCAGGCGCTGGAAATGCTCATAGCGCTGGGTGTCCTTGGCCTGCGAGACGATGACCCCACAGACCTTGTTCTCGAAGAACGACTGACAAAGGCGCACCTCGTGTTCATAGCGCTCACCACTCTGGGCCACCACGACACGATAGCCGTGAGCCTCAGCCTCTTCCTCAATACCTTTGAGAATCGTCATGAAATAATAGTGCACCAACTCGGGCACAATCACACCGATAAGTTTCTGGGGCTTCACCTTGGAGTGGCGCAGCGACTCTGCCAGCACATTGGGCGTGAAGTTATGGTCGCGGGCATACTGCTGAATCTTCTGTCGCAGTTCCTCGGAAATGCGAGGCGAGTCCTTCAATGCCCTCGACACGGTAGCCACCGAGACACCCATCTCGGCTGCAATATCCTTCATTGTCAGTGATACGTTTTCCTTCATTTCAGGTCTTTAGCTGTTTTGACGATACAAAGTTATGGAAAAGTTGTATTCCATTTACACATATCTTATTTAATTATACACTTTCGGTTATGCAAACGTTTGCATTACTATATTAACGAAAATTTGTTGAAATTAGTATGAACGAATGAAAACAAATCTTAACTTTGCACAGGATTTACAACTAACAACCGTCAGAGACTGACTGAACAATAACAAAATACTAACTTAAAAAAAACAAATGAAACAAATTTTCATTCGTACTCCGTTTAGAGTGTTAGTCCTTTTACTGGGACTCTTCTTCTCGGTTGGAGCCTTTGCGCAAATCAGCGTTAAAGGTCATGTAAAGGATGCACAGGGCGAACCCGTCATCGGTGCCACCGTTCGCGTGGTGGGCACCCAGACAGCTACCGTCACCGACTTTGATGGCATCTTTTCAATCCAAGCGCCACAGGGTGCCAACATCTCTGTGACGTATGTAGGTTTCCAGACAGCCACCGTCAAGGTAGCTCCCAATGTGGAGATCACGTTAAAAGATGACGCCGCCCTACTAGAAAACGTGGTGGTCATCGGTTATGGACGCGCCAAGAAGAGTGACCTGACTGGTTCTGTCACGGCCATCAAGCCTGACGACAAGAACCACGGTCTCAACGTCAATGCGCAGGACATGATCAGCGGTAAGATTGCCGGTGTCAGCGTCATCGCAGGTGATGGTACACCTGGCGGAGGCGCTCAGATTCGTATCCGTGGTGGTTCGTCACTCAACGCCAGCAACGACCCTCTGATTGTCATCGATGGTCTGGCCATGGACAACTACGGCGTGCAGGGTCTGGCCAACCCTCTCTCAATGGTCAACCCCAACGATATCGAGTCGTTCACCGTATTGAAGGATGCCTCTGCCACAGCCATCTATGGTAGCCGTGCCTCAAATGGTGTGATTATCATCACCACCAAGAAGGGACGCTCTGGCCAGAAGCCCACCTTTAATTATAGTTGCAACGTCTCTATCAGCACCAAGAAAAAGACCATCGACGTGCTTGACGGCCCTGAGCTGATGGACTTCATCGGAAAGCTCTATGGCACCGACAGCGATGCCTATAAGGAACTGGGCTATCTGGACGCCAACGGCAACAAGCAATATGCCAACACCGACTGGCAGGATCAGATTTTCCGCACAGCAGTTTCTTCCGACCACAACCTCACCATGTCGGGTGGCCTGAAGAATATGCCCTACCGCCTGTCGCTGGGCTTTACCGACAATGAGGGTATCATCAAAACCTCTGAGTTCAAGCGTTATACCGCCAGCGTCAGCCTGTCGCCCTCACTGCTCAACGATCACCTGAAGCTGAACATCAACGGTAAGGGTATGGTGGCCAAGAACCGCTATGCCGATGGTGTGGTGGGTGCTGCCATCTCTATGGACCCCACCAAGGCCGTGAAGAGCGACAACGCTATCTACAACGAATACTTTGGAGGATATGTACAGAGTTTCACCTCCGCTTCTTATGAGGGCGGTGGCTCATGGCTCTATATGCCTAAGGGCACATCTAACCCCGTAGCCTCACTCGATCTGGTTGACAATCGCGCCACCTCTAAGAGTTTGATTGGCAATGTCGAGGCCGACTACGCCATCCATGGCTTTGAGGACCTGCACCTCCACATGAATGCGGCTATGGACCTGTCAACAGGTAAGCAGAACACTACACGCAGCCCATTGTCTCCATCAGCCTACTATTATGGCTCTGACGGATGGAACACCATGGACACCTACAACCTCCAGCTTTCGCTCTATGCGCAGTATATGAAGGACTTTGCCAAGGTTCATCACTTCGACATCATGGGTGGTTACGAGTGGCAGCACTTCCACAAGACAACCGACTGGTACAGCCATGGAACTGTGCCCGCCAGCAACACGGTGAACCCAGGTGCTTACTATAACGCACCTGCCGACGGTCAGGTGACCATGTATAAGACAGAGAACTACCTCGTGTCATTCTTCGGCCGTCTGAACTATTCATTGATGGACCGCTATATGCTTACCTTTACCCTGCGTGCCGATGGTTCATCACGCTTCAACTGGCTGGCTGGCAACGACAACCAGCAGTGGGGTTACTTCCCTGCCCTGGCCTTTGCCTGGCGCATGAAGGACGAGTCGTTCCTTAAGCATGTCGACCTCATCAGCGATGCCAAGTTGCGATTGGGTTGGGGTCTGACCGGACAGCAGGAAGGTATTGGCGACTACACCTATATTCCTGTATTCAAGCCCAACACCAACACACATGCCATGTATCCCGTTCTGGGCGATGGCACCACCTATCGTCCACAGGCCTACAATCCTCAGCTGACTTGGGAGAAGACCACCACATGGAATGCCGGTCTGGATCTGAGTTTCCTGAACAATCGCATTGAGCTGGGCCTCGACTGGTACTACCGCAAGACCACAGACCTGATCAATACGGTCTTCGTGGCTGCTGGTTCTAACTTCCGCAACAAGGTGACATCAAACATCGGTTCGTTGCACAACACCGGTTTCGAGTTGATGACCACCGTACGCCCCATCCAGACTAAGGATTGGCGCTGGGAGGTCAGCTATAACTTCACTTACAATCACAACGAGATTGACGAACTCATCGACGGCGTTGGCGAGGAATATTTCGTAGAGACCGGCGGTGGTCTGACAGGTACTGGCGGTAACATCCAGGCTCACACCGTGGGCAAGTCTATCGCAGCCTTCCATGTCTACCAGCAGGTATACGACCAGAATGGCAACCCCATCCCCAACACGTTTGTCGACCGCAACGGCAATGGCTATCTGGATGGTGGTGACCGCTACTATTACTATAAGCCCGCTGCCGACGTACTGATGGGTCTGTCATCCAAACTGCAGTACAAGCGTTGGGACCTCGGTTTCTCGGCACGCGTTGCCCTCGGCAACTATGTCTTCAACAGCACCGCCTCTGGCTCCAGCAATGTGGGCGCAGGCAGTGTCTATACCAACGGCAACCTGAGCAACCTGCGCGTATCGTCTGTTGAGCGTGGCTTTACCAACGTCTCACAGCAGCAGTACGCATCCGACTACTTCGTTGAGAACGGTTCGTTCCTCAAGATGGACAACATCACACTGGGCTATAGCTTCGACAACCTGCTTGGCACACCAAATACTCCACTGAGCGGCCGTATCTATGCCACTGTCCAGAACGTCTTCACCATCACCAACTACTCTGGTCTCGATCCTGAGGTGGCCGATGGTATCGACGGTGACATCTATCCACGTCCTTTCACCACCATCATCGGTGTCAGTCTGAACTTCTAATGGTAACAATTAAAAGCTAAAACGAAACAATTATGAAACTGAGATATATCTTACCAGTTGCGGTGTTCGCCAGCGCGTCTCTCTTCACCTCGTGTGTGAAAGACCTGGAAGTAGAGAACATCAACCCGCAGGAGGTGTCAGACTTCAACGAAGACTACATCTTCAATAAAATCTATGGCAACCTGGTGCTGACAGGTCAGACTGGTCCTAACGGCGATTCTGACCTGGACGACATCGACGAGGGAACCTCAAATATGACCCGTTTGATCTGGAACATGAACGTGCTCACCACCGACGAGGGCCACTGCTGGTGGAACGACCCCGGTATGCCTGAGCTGAACCGCAACTCATGGACCAACTCAAACGTGATGATCAAGGCGCTGTACTATCGTCTGATGTTCGGCGTCACCATCTGTAACTTCTATCTTGAGAATGCCAACAGTAGCGATGCTGCCACCAAGCAGAAGCGTGCCGAGGCTCGTTTCATGCGTGCCCTGCACTATTTCTATCTGATGGATCTCTATGCCAACCCGCCATTCCTCACCAAGTTGTCGAGTGAGAAAGCACCGCAGATTCAGCGTGCAGACCTCTTCACCTTCCTTGAAAGCGAATTGAAGGATATCATTGGCGAGGGCAGTGGCGACGAGATTCTGGCAGATGCCAAGACCGTGGACTATGGTCGTGCCGACAAGGCCGCTGGCATGCTGTTGCTGTCACGTATGTATCTCAACGCCGAGGTTTACACGGGTACTGCCCGTTGGGCCGACGCCAAGAAGTATGCCGACATGACCATCGGCACCAGCTACAAGCTCTGCACCACACCCAAGAACGGATTCAGCGCCTACCAGTTGCTGTTCATGGGCGACAACGACACCAACGGTGCTCAGGACGAGATTATCTTGCCCGCCCTGCACGATGGTGAGAAGACTCAGACCTGGGGTGGCTCTCTGTTTATGATTGCAGCTCCCGTGGCCGAGACCATGAAGCAGGAAGACCTCTATGGCGTGACCGATGCCAACGACAATCCCATCCTGGGCTATGGCACCTCTGAGTCATGGGACATCGGCCTGCGTGCCCGCAAGGAGTTCTCTAAGGTATTCTTTGGCAAGAACGCCTCAAAGAACAGCGTCACCAAGGGTGCTCCCAAGGACATCGTTCCTGCTGTAGGCGACGACCGTGCCATCTTCTACACCAGTTCACAAGAGCTGAGCATCCAGAAGGAGGACAACAAGAATCAGGGTCTCATCTACATGAAGTATAATAACCTCCACTCCGACGGCACCTCAGGCCATCACGCTGGTGGTCAGTTTGTTGACACCGACTATCCCATGTTGCGCCTGGCAGAGGCCTACCTTATCTCTGCCGAGTGTGATGCCCGCGAGAACGATGGCAACTGCACCAGCGAAGGTGTGGCTCGCATCAAGGCTTTGCGCCAGCGTGCCAACGTGAAGACAGGTAACAAATACGATGGTATTGGTGCCGATGCCCTGAACAAGGTGACCTTGGAGGATATCTTCCAGGAATGGTCGCGTGAGTTTGGCTTCGAAGGCATGCGCCGCATGGTCCTCATCCGTTGGAACCGTTTTGCTGGTCAGAGCGACTACAAATGGGAATGGATGGGTGGTTCTCAGGCTGGCGTGCAGTTTGACAGCCGTTTCAACGTGTTCCCCATCCCCGATAGCGAGTTGAATGCCAACCCGAACATCAAGCCTAATTATAAATAAGCAACCCTTAAACAAGTAACGCGATATGAAAAAGTTAAATATCATGGCTTCATTGCTGATGGGCGCCCTGCTCTTCACTGCCTGCGATGCCGACCGTGACGACAATCCCGTCATCGACCTGACGCAGACACAAGAGCCCATCACCCTGAACATGCCTACCTTTGCGGGTGCTACCTACGACCTGCAAAATACGGATACCATCGTGCTGACATGTACAGCCCCCAACTATGGTTTCCCCGCCACGGTGACCTATGCCATCCAACTATCTACGGATGCAGATATGACCAAGCCCAACGTTCTCAGCGCCACCTTCTCCAACAACAAGATGATGGTGCCTGGCAAGGAGCTGGCCATCGCCACCACCAAGCAGATGATGGATAAGTTCAACTACAAGCAGGAGGACTTCCCCGTAGAGAAACCTGTTTATCTGCGTGTTCACGCCTATATCGATGGTGTCGCAGGTTCTGAAACCTACTCCAACATCGTGAAGTTAAACAGCGTGAAGACCAAGTTTGCCCTGCCCGATGTTGAGATGCCCGAACAGCTCTTTGTCATGGGTAAGTTCACCGAGAACAACTGGGAGAAGGCCGTTCCCACAGCCCCCATCAATGGTGCTACCGAGAACCACTGGCGCATTGCCTGGATCGACCAAGACGGTGTATCTATCAGCCCCGTCAAGGGTGAAGCCAACTGGGCCGACGACTACATCACCACCACCTATAGCTGCAAGACCGCTGGTTTCGCTGTAGATGAGACAGGTAAGGTGACTGCCGAAGAGGCTGGCTGGTACACCATGGTTATCAAGGGCACTTGCGACAACGACAAGCGCACCATGAAGATGGAGTTCAGTTTCCAGCCCGCCGAGGTATGGCTCATCGGCACCAGCATCGTGAATCCGGAGGCAGGCATCTATCTCAAGGATGACGCCGAGAAGGGTATTGTCAGCTACTGCTGGAACGAGAAGAAGTTGCGCGAGGAGTTCACCCAGTATGTGAAGTTCGAGACACCCACCGACATGAAGGGCGAATTCATTTCTCCCGAGCTCACCAGTCCCGTTGATGGCGATGGTGGCACCCGTGCCTACGTCAAGATTGGCACTTTCGAATGGTGGAAGACCGAGTTCTTCGTGTTCAACAAGAAGATTGTATATCGTGGCGCCGGTGGCGACCAGGAGCGCGTCAAAGGCAGTGTTGGTCAGCATGTTCACTTCAACTTCTCTGACGACACTGGTGATCTCAGAATGTAATGAACCCTTAAACAGAAAAGAGTAGTATGAAAAAAATTGCAATATATCTGATGCTCGCCATCGCAGGCTGGTCACTGACCGCCTGCGACGAGAGCCACGACGACTACGTCCAGCCTGTGGTCTATTCACAAGAAGAGACCATCACCATCGATGGCTTCACGGCCACACCCACCGCTGCTGCATCCAGCAGCATCAACCTGGGCACCATGACCGAGGACTCCATCCAGCTGTTCACGCTCCAGCAGGGCACCCTGCCCTCAGGCGTCACTCTTGATAACATCCGTCTGGAGGCATGGCCTGCCGACAAGACCGAATATGTGGCTGCCAAGGTGGTTGCCTCTGAGAAAGGTATGGTCACCAAGGACGAGCTGGCCAAACTGGTCTATACGTTCTATGGCAAGAAAGCCACCGAGCGTACCTTCAAGGCCAAGCTCTTTGCCAATGCCATCAAGGGCACCGAGGCATTACTCATCACCCTGGGCGACTTCACGCTGAAGATCACCCCCGAGGAAGTAGAGAACCCCTACTACTATGTCTATGGCAATGCTACCTCGGCCAAGAAGGAGGATGCCTATAAGACCGTGATGACACCCGATCCCAACAGCGATGTTGTTTTCTCTTATACCACGAAATATGTCAGCAGTGGTGATATGAAGGTATGGAACTCACGCTATTGGCAGGAGGGTCACAAGACCAACGACTTCTCTAAGCTCTATGGTTCGGGCGAGGAAAAGCCCACCTCTTACAAGGGCACAACAGGTAAGCTGAAGCAGGGAAGCACCTCGTCTATCTTCTCTCCCACAAAGGAGTATTACACCTTCACCATCGACCTGGAGGCGCTGACCTACACCTGGACGAAGCTTGAAGACCAGAACCCCGACAGCTATACCACTATCGGCATCATTGGCGTTGGTGGCGATTGGTCCAACGATATCGACATGGTGACCGTCGATAAGGCCAAGCACAACTGGTATGCTCAGGTGACCATTGCTGCCGACACACAGTTGAAGTTCCGTGCCGACCATGCATGGACCACCGACTGGGGCTATGGCGATGCCGATGGCGACTGGACGGTCAATGATGACATCTGGGCCAAGACGCTCGAAAAAGGCAAGAAAAACATTGCCGTACCCGCTGGCACCTACCACGTTTACTTCTGTGACATCACAGGTGCAGCACATTTTGTTCCCGCGGAATAAGTCTTAATTAATAATCCTGTCAACAGGCGGATACCCTTAGTGATATCCGCCTGTTGCATTTTTGTCCCGAACTGTGCAAACGTTTACACAGCTTCTTGCACACTTTTTTTGTTCAACATCAAACAACATTCCACATTATTATATATCTTTGCCTCCGAAAACCGAACATAACAACAAAAACATATTAATAACAACATTATTACAACTTAAAAACAAAATGATTATGAAGAAAATTTTTACTCTTATCGTCATGCTGGCTGCCACTCTGGGCATGCAGGCACAAGACACATGGACAGTTGCAGGTGAGAAGTCTATCTTAGGCGCTTCATGGGATCCCGCAAACACTGAAAACGACATGACCGCTGCTGGAGACAACTTGTTCCAACTCGTCAAGACCGGCGTAATGGTTACCGCTAACGAGAGTGGTTATGGCTTCAAGGTAGTGAAGAATCACAGCTGGGACGAGAACTATCCCGCAGACAACGCTCTGCTGCCTATCGCTGAAGACGGTGAGTACACCATCTATTTCTCTTTCAATGCCGATACGAAGGAAGTAGGCGCTCGCGCTCAGAAGACTGGTGACTATGTAGCTCCCGTGGTAGGTGAGCAGACATGGACCGTAGCAGGTGCAGAAGCTATCTTCGGTTCTTCATGGGATACAGGAAACACCGAAAACGACATGACCTCTGCCGATGGTATTAACTTCTCTCTCACCAAGGAAGGCGTTGTGCTCGAGGCTGGCGTATCTTATGGCTTCAAGATTGTAGCTGACCACTCTTGGGACGAGGCTTATCCTGCCGACAACTACAACCTCACTGTCAACGAGAATGGTACCTACACCGTCACCATCACCTTCAACAAGGACACTAAGGAAGTAGATGCTAAAGCTGTGAAGACTGGCGATGCCATTATTGCAGACAAGATTTGGACCATTGCTGGTGTAGAGGAACTGATGGGTTCTGCCTGGAACAATGCCGACACCAACAACGATATGACCAATATGGGCGACGGTACCTTCCAGCTGGTGAAGTACAACGTGGCTATGGAGGCCGAGAAAAACTACGAGTTCAAGGTGCTGGCTAACCACAGCTGGGACGAGAACTACGGTGAGAACGGCGTTCCTGGTGGCGAGAACGTGAAGATCTCTGTTGAGACCGCAGGCAACTATGATGTTACCTTCGTTTGGAACCCCGAGAGCAAGGAGCTTTATGCTACTGCCGATCCTTCTGATCCCGCTGGCATCACTGCTGCCAAGAACAGCAACCTGGCCAATATGATTCTCTACAACCTGCAGGGACAGCGCGTCAACGCCAGCTTCCGTGGCATTGTGATTAAGAACGGTCACAAAGTATTTGTTAAGTAAGTGAAACGAATCCTTATAACACTCTTTTCGCTCTGCGCCATCATAGGGTCTATGGTGGCGCAGGGTTGGCCTTCACAGTATGGTGGAGTCATGCTGCAGGGCTTCTACTGGGACTCTTACGTCGACACGAAGTGGACCAACCTCGAGTCGCAAGCCGACGAGATGTCACAGTTCTTCGACCTCATCTGGGTACCCAACTCAGCCTATGCCAATGCCACAAGCAATAACATGGGCTATCACCCTGTCTATTGGTTCAACCACAGGAGCGCCTTTGGCACCGAAGCCGAGCTGCGCTCAATGATTCAGACCTTCAAGCAAAAGGGCACGGGTATCATCGAAGATGTGGTCATCAATCATCGTATCAGCGCGGGCAGCAACTGGCTGGTATTCCCCAAGGAGACCTATAAAGGCGTGGAATATCAGCTCACCGCTGACGATATCTGCTGTGACGACGAGTCCAAGGATAATGGCTATACCCCTAATGGCGCCTATGACACGGGAGAGCCCTGGGGAGGTGCGCGCGATTTGGATCACGCTGGCGCAAACGTCCAACAGAACGTGATGGCCTACGAGGACTTCCTCCTCAACGACCTTGGCTACGCAGGCTTCCGCTATGACTTCGTCAAGGGCTTCGCCCCCAGGTTCGTGGGTCTCTACAACCAGACTGCTGGTGTACAGTACTCTGTAGGCGAATGCTGGGACGGCAGCAAGACCGTGGTCACCAATTGGATCAACGGCACCAAGAAAGACGGTATCATCCAGAGTGCCGCCTTCGACTTCCCCCTGAAGTATTATATCAACGATGCTTTCAGCCAGGGGCAGTGGAGCCGACTGAACGGTGGTTGTCTGGCCGACGACAACAACTACAAGCGCTATGCTGTGACTTTTGTCGACAATCACGACACTGGCCGTTCGGGCGAATGTCCGCTCTATGCCAATGTCGAGGCCGCCAATGCCTATATTCTCACCATGCCAGGCACACCCTGTGTATGGCTGAGTCATTGGAAGACCTATAAGACCACTATCAAGAAACTCATCATGACACGCCGTGCCACAGGTATCACCAACCAGAGTGCCATCCTCACCAAGCAGGCCTCTGCCAATGGTTACATACTCAAGGTGGAAGGCAGCAAAGGCAACGCCCTATTACTGCTGGGCTCTGCCACCACAGCTACCGATGGCTTCAAACTGGCGGTCGAGGGTACGAACTACAAACTCTACGTCAGCAATTCCGTTGACCTCTCGGCTCTCGATGAAATCCAGGAAGACACCTTCATCGCTCCCGACTTCTGTACGGTGGCCGATGGCGAGGTTTGCGCCTTCTTCGAGGCCCCCAACTCCTGGTCTATTGTCAAGTGCTGGGCATGGGATGCTTCCAACAACTATACGGGCGGTGCCTGGCCAGGTGCATCTTGTACCAAGGTTGGTCGCAACAATGGTAAGTTTGTATGGAAATGGACCTATAATGGTGCGCTGACCACACAGCCCACCTTCATCATCTTCAACAATAACAACAACGGTCAGCAAACAGCCGACCTCACCTTCCAGAATGGTGGTTACTACAACGATGCAGGAGCCCTGCAAGGTATAGTAACAGGTGTTGAAGCTATCAGATGGCAGAAGACAGATGCCACAAGTAACGTCTGGTACGACCTCCAAGGTCGACGCATCACCCCCAAAAGTCCCGGCATCTATCTCCACAACAACAAAAAAATAGTGATTCGGTAATGCGAATCACTATTTTTTTATCACCTTGTTTAATCAAAATTGCCCCCGTAGAAGAGTCCATAGAACTTATTACCGCGTTCTAATTGAGAGTTCACATTCGGATCACGCTCCGGTTGCCACGTACGCACCTTGATAATTGGCGTCTTCGGATTGTTCATGTCAACCATCAGGAACAGATATCCTGTATCGCTATACGACGATGAGTAATAATCCTGATGAATCTGAATGCCAAACAATTCGCCGCCAGCACCCATTTTACTCACTTCATTATCTGCGAAACGCACATTGATAAACTGATTACTGCGGAAACAACTCTCCAGGTTCTTCAAATAAGAGGTCTTATCTTGCTTATTATATTTCACATTCTTATTATTCAGATATTTATTTCCATCGGAGGTCTTCTGAGCCGTCTTGACATACGAGCCTGTGATAATCACAGCATGATCATCGAAGATACTCTCAATATAGTCCAAACGCTTCAGGGCAAAGGCTGTCTTATAGTTCTCAAGGAACGTTGCGATAATCATACGCACATCATCATTCCACTTGCCTACAGCCTTGTTAAAAATATCATTCTTAGCAGCCTGATCCAATCCGAATGCCAATGATTCTATCAGATTATCACTATCGAAAGTCAAAGTGAGGTCTTCTACGAATGTTCGGTTGTTATTCTTGAAGGTAAACTTCATCGGAATACTACGACAAACCACCTTATCCAACACTGTATAGAACGACAGAGTGGGATTACCTATCAGCGTGGCATTGCCATAGTGCACCAGTTTATCGAACATCTGATAGCCCTCTGGAGTAAACAATTCACGCACTGAGCTATAGTTCTTCTGCTTGATTGCAGCTATCACCTTTTCAATCACTGCCAATTGAGAAGAATGGTTCTCCACCTTGGCCGAATTGCTCACAGTTGCTTCCTCTTGGATAGCAGCAGATAACTGCTTATTGGTGCTTTTCATCTCACCTTTACTACCCACCTTGACATTACTATTTGCCTGTGGCAGAGGGAATCCGTCGAAGATATTCATCACCATCTCTAATTCAGCATCCTGACGAGCCTGCTTCTTATAAGCATACTCATAACGAATCTGGATATTGTTCATTGCTGTACCAGGACGTAACTCAATCTGCGCCATACCATCCTTAGCAGCAGTAGGAGAACTCCACTGAGCGCCATCAAAATAAGTAAAGTCAAGACTCGTCACAGGCTTTCCGTCATAGGTTGCCAGCAATTCCATCTCCCCACTCTCCTTATCATAAGACGCCACACTCATCTTCACCTTATCCAGCAAGCCACGCATCTGCTCCGGAATCCAGTTCAGAAGGAACAAATCCTGTCCTTCATGCTTGTACTTCACAGTAGATGGCGCCTGCAGACTGCTCAGCAGGTTGTAAGCCCAATAATAATAACGCAAAGCATTATCAATACGTCCTTTCTTCTCGGCTGCCACAGCACCACGAATATAGTCTTTTACGCGATCTTCACGTTCCTGAAAAATCTGCTTCATCTCCGACCGTTTCATATACACCAACACATGAAACTTCGGTTCTTGAGCCAAACATATTTCCTCAGTATTACGCAACGTACCCTGCGTATAGGTATTCAAAACGCTCTTAGTCACCGTCTCAGCATCAATCTGACCATTCACATCTACCTCTTTGGTCTTTTCATCCATCGAGAAATGCAAATTGGTCCTGATTTTACCCAATAAGGCTGTAGCCGCATTATTAGAAGCATCTTCTTTTGTATCACCAAATCCCTCACCGGTGATATATGAATCATCGGCCATGATGCGCTGGGCTTTCTCTACATTGCCCTCCTGAGCATATGCAATCATACACAAGAGTAACAACGGAATAATTAGTAGTCTTCTCATCTTAACATTGGTATTTGTGGCAAAGTTACGAAAAATCCCCGAAACTCATACATATTTCGGGGATTTTTTCCTCAAACTACTTTACTAATGTTTTCTTACCATTAATAATATAAACTCTCTGATGCTGCTGACGATTCTTCTTCAATATCGAAGAGTCATTCGACAAGCGACGGCCACTGAGGTCGTAGATTCCTCGTTTCATGCCGATAGCCTCCAGTTCTTTCATCTCGGCAGAGCGGATATCACTCAACTCACCCCACAGGTAATCACTCAGATCCAATGCTCTTGATGCTGAGTTCACCAGGGCATACGCCTCAAACGGACGTACCTCACGCATGTCTGAGATAAACGCACTACCACTTTCATAGAAGGTGCCATCAGGGGCTGTATAGTCCGTCAGGTTAATGGCCAGAACATCCACGTTCTGCTCCTGTCGCAACATCGTGGGCGTGAACTTCACGCTACCCTTCATCGTCACCTTCGCCGTGTCAATTTCTATGTAGGTGTTGTTGGCCGTAAACGTCACATTACCTGCCAGGTTATAGTCATCGGCATACTCAGGGTTGTTGGGCATACTCAGGATATAAGGTGTGTAGGCCTTGATATCTGCTGAACGGTCAAATCCCGTCTCCTTCAACTCATACAGCCAGAAAGGCTTA
>CADAKX010000011.1 GCA_902788605.1 uncultured Prevotellaceae bacterium
GATAGAACCGAACCAAACTTTTTGGCGTGTTTTTGGCGTGATAATTTAAAATTGGCGTGATTAGTTCGATAATTGTTAAAATTATATAATTATATAATGCGTTTATTTTCAGGGATTTACAAACATTTGAATTAGATAGAAATCGATAGGATTTAACGCTTTGTTGTCCGGGTACCCCAACAAAAAGAGAGATGTTCGCAAGAGCATCTCTTTTTTTTGTGTTTCAATCCGTATGGCAAAGATATAAAAACAAAAGGCGGTTGCCGTGAAGCAACCGCCTTTAATGTTTATTCTTTGTTCTCGGCATCGATAGCCTTGATCTTTTCCTTGACCAACTGCATGTCGTCCTTGAGTTTCTGAATCTTGCGATTCATCTCCTCGATGAGGCTGTTGCCCTTCTTGCTGCTGGCAGTAAGGAATCCCAGGTTATTCTCGTAGGTCTGGATCTCCTGCTTCAGGTTGTCATACTGGCGCAGCAGGCGCTGACGCTCGTCGGCCAATGCGTTCTCGCCTCGTTCGGCCACCTGCTTCAGGTTGTCCTTGAACTTGTTGAGGCGCTTCTTGGCAACAGAAACGTTCAGTTCCTTATAGAGCTTGTCCAAAACGGCATGATACTCTTCGTAAACCTTGTCCTTCTCCTTGTAGGGCACGTGACCGATGGCGTTGTATTCCTCCACCAGCTTCTGTACCTTCTCCTGCAGGCCCTCGCCAGCCTCTTCGGCAGCAGCCTTCAGGCGCTCGATAACGTTGCGCTTCTTGTCCAGGTTGTCGCGCTCTTCGTTGCGCTGACCAGCACCAGCGGCGTTGCGGGCCTCGAAGAACTTATTGCAGGCAGCGAGGAACTCCTCCCACAGCTGGTCACCCAACTTCTTGGGCACCATGCCGATGGTCTTCCATTCCTTCTGCAGAGCGATGAGCTTGTCGCTTGTCGAGCGCCATTCGGTGCTATCCTGCAGGGCCTTGGCCTTCTCGATGAGAGCGCGCTTCTTCTCGGCATTCTCCTTGAAGATATCCTTCATATTCTTGAAGTACTCAGCCTTGTGGGCAAAGAACTCATCGCAAGCAGCACGGAAACGCTCGAAGATCTTCACGTTCATCTTCTGGGGAGCAAAACCGATGGTCTTCCATTCCGTCTGGATGTTGATGATCTCCTGCGTATGGCGCTCCCAGTCGGCGCTCACCTTATGCTCTTCCTTATTGATGGCCTCCACCTTCTCGCAGAGCACCGTTTTCTTCTGGAGGTTATCCTCCTCGCGGGCTCTCAGGTCGTCGAAGTGCTGCTGATGGCGCTTGTTGATCACTGTTGAGGCAGCCTTGAAGCGCTGCCAGATCTCCTCGCGCAACTCCTTGCTCACGGGACCAATCTCGCGATACTCTTGATGCAGCTTCTGCAACTGGTGGAAGGCGCTTATCACATCCTCCTCGTCGGCCAGCTTCTCAGCAGCCTCACACAGGTGGGTCTTGGCTTCCAGGTTCTTCTTGAAGTCCAGCTCGCGAGCCTCGCTGTTCAACTTCAGCAGGTCGTAGAACTGCTCTACATACAACTGGTAGTTGCGCCACAGCTCGTTGGCCTTCTCAGCAGGCACAGCTTTGATCTCGCGCCACTCCTGCTGCAGGGCCTTAAACTCCTGATAGGTCTTGCTGGCCTCCTCGGGCGAGGTGACCATGGCCTTGATCTTTTCAATGATATCGAGTTTCTTCTTCAGGTTTTCTTCCTTCTCAGCCTCCTGCTCGCGGAACTGCTGCTGACGGCGCTCTTTGATGACGCCCATCTCAGCCTTGAACATTTCCTCGTCTTCGTCGGGAGTAATCTGATAAGCCTCTGGATCACCACCGGCATCCAGATATGCTTTGAGCTGAGCTTCGCGCTCAGCAATGTGTAGCTTGTAAAAAGCGGTTTTCAGGTATTCTACTTCGTCCTTTTGCGGGGCCTCTTCGCCGTGAGCTAGCTCTTTGACACGGTCCAAAACCTCCTTTTTGGTCTCATAGACCTTGCGAGGAGCTTCTTCTTGGGCGTTGGTTTCTACTTCAGGAGTTGTGGTCTCCTGGATTACTTCTTCTTGTTTCCCCTGCTCGAGGATGTTTTCTTGAGAGTCCATCATTTAACTGTTTTAGTTACTGATTCGGTTCGTATATAACAAAATTAGGCCTCAAAATTACTTAAAATAATTTTAATGACCTAATTTTCTGACGTTTTTTTTCTATTTTGGGGCTTAAATCAGTCTTTTGTGACGGAAGAACCACCATGCGGCTCCCGAAACGCCTACCGAAATGATGAGTGCGAAGACGAATCCGTAGTTGTTAGCCTCCATGCCGTTGACCAGATTCATGCCAAAGAGTGAGGCGATGAGCGTGGGGAACATCATGATAATGGTGACGGAGGTCAGCGTACGCATCACCGTGTTCATATTGTTGTTGATAATTGACTGATAGGTGTCCATTGTCGACTCCAGGATGTTTGAATAGATGCTGGTTGTTTCGCGTGCCTGAGCCATCTCGATGTTGACGTCCTCGATGAGGTCTGCGTCCAATTCGTCGATCTGCAGTTTGAACTTCAGTTTCGAGAGCAGCGTCTCGTTGCCACGGATAGACGTCTGGAAGTAGGTCAGCGAGTCCTGCAGGCGTGACAGTCCAATCAGACTCTCGTTGTTCACATCCTGGTCCAGGTTACGCTTGGCCTTGTCAATCAGCGAGTTGATCTGCTTCAGTCGCTTCAGGTACCACACTGCCGACGACAGGAACAGGCGGAAGATCATATCCACATGGTCTGTGAATCCCAAACCGCGTTTCTGCTGATAGCTCACGAAGTCAATCATCATGTTGGTCTCGTAGTAGCACACCGTGATGGTGACGTCTCGTTTGTGAATGATACCAAGGGGCACGGTGGTGTAAGGCGTACGAGAGCGTACCTCCTTGACATAGGGAATACGCAGGATGATGAGCATCCATCCGTCATCATATTCATAACGGGCTCTCTCATCGGTATCGCTGATGTCACTGATAAAATAGTCGGGTATGCCGAACTTCTCTTCCAGTTCGTGCTGATCGTCATCGGTTGGACACGTCACTTGTATCCAGCAATTGGGCTGCCACTCTGAGAGTTGGTTCAGCCCCTCTTGGGTGTTCCAGTAGGTCTTCATTGTGCTAATCCTTTTTAATGCATAATGCATAATGCATAATTGAAGCGGCAAAGGGATTAGCTGCTTTGCTCGCCATCCCCCGCCATTACGAATTGTAATTTTCCGCCGGGTAATCGTCCATAATTTTGTTTGTATTTTGGTTTAACGGGTGCAAAGGTACGAATAAGCGAGCAAAAAACCAAAATATCTTTTGGATTTTTTTCGCGCTAAATGTAGTCAGGGGTAAGAAAAAATGCAGATTCGCCAAGCAAATCTGCATTTTTTTATGATGTTTATTTCTCGGGAACGTCCTCGAGAGTCTTCTTCAGCAGTGTCCAGAAAGGCTCCACCGTCTTGATGAGCGCGCGCTCTGTGGTGGTGTGAGGACTCTTCATCGTAGGACCGAGGCTGACAACGTCGAGCCAGGGATACTTACCCAGGATCACCGAGCACTCCAGTCCGGCGTGGTCCACCTGGATGATACCATCCTCGCCAAACAGTTCCTTGTATTCCTTCAACAGCAGGTGCAGAATCTCTGAGTCGGGATTGGGATCCCAGCCACCATAGCTGCCTGCCGTCTCCACCTTCATGCCAGCCATGTTGAAGCAGCTCTCCAGTGTCTTCACGACATAGTCCTTCATATCCTCGCGACTTGAGCGAGCCAGGATCTTGATGCTGGCCTTGCCACCCTCGATGTCGATGATAGCCAGGTTGCTCGAGGTCTCCACCACGTTGGGATAGGCGGGGATATAGCGGATGACGCCGTCGTGACAAGCATAGATAGCATCCACGATGTTGTCCTGAATCTCCACGGGCATCTCTGTCTTGGGTGTCTCCACCTCCTCGACGATTACCTCGATACCCTGAGGCTCGATGAGTTTGAACTCGTCGTTGAAGGTCTCTTTCCAGTCCTCAGCCAGTTCTTTCAGGGCCTCGACGTTCTCCTTGGGCAGGGTGAGGATGGTCTCTGCCTTGAAGGGGATGGCATTGCGCATGTTACCACCGTGCCATACGGCCAGGCGTGCATCCAGCTCCTCGATGGCCTCGCGCACCATCTGCACCATCAACTTGTTGGCATTGCCGCGACCCTCGTGAATCTCCAGTCCTGAGTGTCCGCCGCGCAGGTTCTTCACCGTCAGGCGTACAGCCTTGTCCTCGGGGTCGGTGTCCACCTCTTTATAATCCAGAGTGGCAGTCACGTCGATACCACCGGCACTGCCGATTACAAACTTACCCCAGTGCTCCGAGTCCAGGTTCATCAGGATGTCACCCTGCAACTCGCCCTCGGGCAGTTCGTTGGCGCCATACATACCCGTCTCCTCGTCGCGTGTGACGAGGGCGTCGATGGGACCGTGCTTCAGGGTTTTGTCCTCCATGATAGCCATGATGGCAGCGACGCCCAGTCCGTTGTCGGCGCCCAGGGTCGTGCATGTGGCCTTCACCCATTCGCCGTCAATCCAAGGCTGGATGGGGTCGGTCTCGAAGTTATGTGTGCTTTCGGGCGTCTTCTGTGGCACCATATCCATGTGGGCCTGCAGGATCACGCCTTTCTTGTTTTCATAGCCAGGTGTAGCAGCCTTGCGGAAGTGAATGTTTCCTGCGGGGTCTTTCACTGCATACACACCGCACTCTTTGCCGAAGTCGAGCAAGAATTGCTGGATTTTCTCCAAATGTCCAGAAGGACGTGGAATTTGTGTCAACTTGTAGAAATTGCGCCAGATGCATTCTGGCTTCAGATTCTGAATTTCGTTGTTCATAGTCGCTTGTTTTTTTTCGAGGTACGAGGTGCGAGGTACGAGGTACGAGAATACCTTATTCCATTGCAATCTCTCACTCTTGATTATTAATATGTTCTTGTATTTTTATTTTTTCGTTAAGCGATTTTTTTAATCCATAAATTGTCATAGAAACCCTCGTTGCAAGTGTGTCCTATCCTCGCACCTCGTACCTCGTACCTCGCACCTCGACATAAACATTAGTCTCGCCCACGCATACACACCCAACGCCATTACGAGCATCGTTTGCACAGTATGGACGATCAGTACGAAGACCAGTGCCTGGTGGTCGGCCACGCCATAGAGAATCAGCATCGTCTTGATGGCGAAATGCCAAGGACCGGCACCATTCGGCGTGGGCACGATGACGGCGAAGTTAGCCACCACAAAGGATATCAGCGCACAGCCCAGTCCCAGCTCCGCCGTAAAGTCGAAGCAGAAGAAGGTGAGGTAGTAATGCAGGAAATACATCACCCAGATGCCGACGGAGAAGAACAGGTATAGAGGCAGGTTCTTCACGTCTTTCAGAGAAAAGACGCCCTCCCAGATGCCATGCATCGTCATCTTCACCTTATTATATATAGAGAGGTTCTTCAGCAGCAGGTGTAGCAACAGCAGCACGGCTGCGCCACAGATGGCCGTGACCACCCATCCCGTCAGTGAGAACCCACTCAGAATATGCTCGAACGATGTCCCTGTTTTCTTGAAGAATGTGCCGAAGGTGCTCATGCTGAAGAGCAGGATGATGCCCGAATAGAGCATCACGATGAGCGTATCGACGGCTCTCTCCGTGACCACGGTGCCCAGCGCCTTCGAAAACGAGATGTCTTCCCATCGCTTCAATACGCCGCAGCGCGTAAACTCACCCATGCGTGGGATGATGAGCGACACGGCATAGCTCAGGAAAATGGCGTTGATGCAAATGGAAGCACGAGGCTCCTCTCCTATCGGCTCCAGCGTCTGTTGCCAGCGCCATCCGCGGAAAGCCTGTGCCAATATGCCGAAGGGGAACGAGAGCAGCATCCATGTCCAATTCATTTCGTGGAGCATCACGTCCTTGATGCTCTGCCAATCCTCACCACGATACATCCAATAGAGAATTGCACCGCCCAGGATGAGCGGCATCAGAATTTTGGCTATGGTCTGCATGATCTTCATTGCATGCGCAAAGGTACAATAAATAATTGTTACTGCAAAATTTTGCCTATGGTTTTAGTTTATTTTGATACTCTCGCGGCCCCACGCCCTTGAATTGTCTAAAATTCCTAAAAAAAGACGCGCTACTCGTGAATCCCGACTGCTCACACACCTCTGCCAACACCATGTTGGGATGCTGTGCCATGAGTTGTGCCGCATAGTCCACACGCATACGGTTCACGTATTCCGTAAACGAGACGCCCATCTCTCGGTTGATGGCATTATAGACATAGTTACGGTTGGTGCCCAGTCGCTTCACCAGGTCCACGATCTTCAGGTTGGGTTGGCGGAACAGTTGTTCCTCCTCCATCAGCTGCTCAATTTTGACGCGCAGCTCTTTGATGACCGGCTGTTCGTTCACCACCTCATCTGTCTGCTTCTCGTCCTCCTCGATGTCCTCGATGCCAAACGCCTGTCGGTTGCCAATCATGCCGATGGCAAACAGCAGCACAGAGAATAGGGTTGACGGGATGGCCAGCAGCCAGATGGAATCAGCGAAATGATGTCGCCCGATGATGCTGAAGACGATCGAGAAGACTGAGGTCACCATAAAGACCACCAGCAGATAGTGGATGCTCTTCATCGACTTGTCCTCCGTGTCGGCATAGGTACTGTTCACCAGTCGTTCATAGCGTTTCAGGTGACTGCCTCCGCGTACGAATACCGGTATCAGCAGCAGTACGAACATCACCTTGCACACGTCGTGCATGGCAGCCTGCTGAATAGCCAAGCCTGTCAGTCCGTTGTGCGTGCCCTCATAGAGATACAAGTCAAAGAACTGCGTGGTCTCCTCCTGGGTCATCATGCCATAAAGCCCGCCCACCATCACGCCCAGTACGATGGCCGGACACAGCATAATATATTGCAACCGGCGCTCCTTCTTTCGCTCTGTCAGCGAACAGATATAGAGGTAGAACAACGGATAGACGGCCAGGTTCGCCACCGAATACAGGGTGTCTGTCACGGGCAAGATGTGCGTGCCGTGATTGAAGAACACCCAGTGTCCCATATATAATATGGTTGCCGTCATCATAAATGCCAGCAGGTGCCCCTTGGGTCTGCTTTTGTCGTTGATGATGAGTTCCGATGCCAGGATGACGCTCCAGAAGAGACATACAAACATCGGCATCATGGAAAAGAACATTTCTTTCATATTTTGCAAAAGTAGTGGTTTTATGCGGTAAAACCGTATGTTTTCAGGTAAAAAATGTGAATTTGATACATTTTTATGTGATTTTGGGAGTAAAAAGTATTATGACATCCTTGTGGCATTGATTTTTTTAGCATATCTTTGCAATTGAAATATTTACCTATAATAATTACTAAAACTATTACGCTTATGAAAAACTATTTTAAATTGATGAGCCTCTTATTAGGCATGGTATTGTGTTCAGCTGCTTTCGTAGCTTGTGGTGACGATGATGATGATGCTGGTGGTCAGTATGCTGGCAATCGTCTTATTGGCGAATGGGTTTGGGGTGAGCCAAATCAAAATCAGCAGGAAATGCAGCACCATCAGAGAGGTTATATCTTCAACGCCGATGGCACCTGTACTCGTTACATGCGTGAGGCATGGGAAGGAGAATCTTTTGAAAGACTCGAATATGGCACTTTTGTACTTAATGATCTTAAGTTGAAGATTACTTGGACCAAGGAAGTGTATAAAGAGCATGGCGAGATTGATGAGGAGCCTTTGGAAGAGCCATACGTTGACGAGTATGAAATTGTATATCCTGAAACCGGCAATACTGGTATGTTCCTCAAATACAAGATTGAGGGCCGTGAAGGATATGGAGAGGAAGGACCGTTCTATAAGAAGTAATTTTTTAACATAATCTTTCTTTAATCTTAAAATTTAACTACTAAGACAAACACCGGTCGGGCGGGTCATTCCTATGATGCCGCCCGATTATTTTTCTGTCCGTCGCGTCGCCTCTGTCATGAATAGCCCCGAAGCACTTTTCCCCTTTTTCTGCAGAATATTTTGTTTTATTATAAATAATGTGTAACTTTGCAGCATGAAGCAAGTTAGACCCAAAAAGAATCTTGGTCAGCACTTCCTGACCGACCTCTCTATAGCCAAGCGTATTGCCGATACGGTAGATGCCTGTCCCGATATCCCTGTATTGGAAGTAGGACCCGGTATGGGTGTCATGACCCAATATCTGGTCACCAAGCCCCGCCCCTTTAAAGTCGTTGAGATAGACCGCGAGTCGGTGGCGTATTTGAAGGAGACCCTGTTTCGGGGGTACGAAGGTACTCCCATCATCGAAGGCGACTTCCTCCGCATGGACCTGCGCGAGGTCTTTGGAGGCCAGCAGTTTGTGCTGACCGGCAACTACCCCTACGATATCTCGTCCCAGATCTTCTTTAAGATGCTGGACAATCGCGACCTCATTCCCTGCTGCACCGGCATGATTCAGCACGAGGTGGCCGTGCGTATGGCCTCCCAGCCCGGCAACAAGCAGTACGGCATCCTGTCCGTCCTCATTCAGGCCTGGTATGATGTCGAGTACCTTTTCACCGTAGAGCCCGGCGTGTTCAATCCTCCTCCCAAGGTTCAGAGTGCCGTCATTCGCATGACCCGCAACAAAGTCCAGAAACTTGGTTGTGACGAGGAACTGTTTAAGCGCGTGGTCAAGACCGCGTTCAACCAGCGTAGAAAGATGTTGAGAGTCTCATTGCGTCAATTTCTTTCTACAGAGGCTATTCAGATGATAGCCGATTCCGAGTTTGCCACCCTCCGTCCCGAGCAACTCTCCATTCCACAGTTCGTGGAATTGACCAATTTGGTCGAAAAATCATTGTGTGCGAACACAACAGCTTGATTTTAGTCAATAATAGAGCCTTTTTTCATCAAAATACGACGAAAGTTGATACAACGTATCGATTTTCGTCGTACCTTTGCATTGTCAAAAAGAAAACAAGAGATCTTCAATAGAGTTAGTTTAAAGGTAAAAGATTGAGCCTTGTGAAAGGCGAGAAAGAGAAAGTATAGAAAGAGTTAGTAAATGTTTTTTAGGTTAGATTGTTTTAGGACAGTAGGTATTAGTAAGGTAAGACAAAAGATTTGTTGAAAGGGTAACAAAAGTAGAATAAGGTTTTTAGTTATTAATATCGAAATGCAGGTCAAGGTGAGAGAACCAAGACCTGTTTTTTTTTTGCCTAAAAAATTGTTGTGTGCGAACACAATGGCTTGATTTTAGTCAATAATAGCGCCTTTTTTCATCAAAATGCGAAGAAAGTTGATACAACATATTGATTTTCGTCGTACCTTTGCATCGTCAAAAGAAAACAAGAGATCTTCAATAGAGTTAGTTTAAAGGTAAAAGATTGAGCCTTGTGAAAGGCGAGAAAGAGAAAGTATAGAAAGAGTTAGTAAATGGGTTAGATTGTTTTAGGACGGTAGGTATTAGTAAGGTAAGACAAAAGATTTGTTGAAAGGGTAACAAAAGTAGAAAAAGGTTTTTAGTTATTAATATCGTAAAATGCAGGTCAAGGTGAGAGAACCAAGACCTGCTTTTTTTTGTGTCAACAAAAATTTTTACCGTTCATAAGATATTGAGCGGAAATTTTTGTACCTTTGCGCTCCGTATGACAGGCAAGGAATATAGAAAGCCAACGGAGCATAACATGAAGCGGCGTAGCCATATGCATGACTATAGCCACAGCGGCTTATACCATATCACGATTAGCACAGCGAAGGATCTGCATCAGCCACTGGGACAGATGGCCGGCAGGCTGGACAAACCCGATGGTGACAGTGAGGCGCCGCATGTGGTGCTATCGCCGCTGGGACAGATGGTGGAGCAGGAGCTAACGAAGAGCATCCAGCAGTATTACCCGATGCTCAAGGTTCTGGATTATGTCATTATGCCCGAGCATATCCATTTCCTGCTGGTGGCCTACAGGAATGTGGTATCGAGGAGTGGCAGGCCCACGCATCTGGGGCAGGTCATCGCTGGCTTCAAATACGGATGCAATAAGCGCTATTGGGTTATGACGGGAAGGGGGCTGCTAGCAATAACCCCGGCGGCCGAACCGAATAACAACCCGGCGGCAGAACCGCCGGGCACGCTGCGTGAAGGGCCGGGCAGTGTGCTTAGCGGTTTGGCCGCTAAGCCAGCTGCCGCTAAGTCGGCGGCGCCGCCCCTTTTTGATAGCGGCTATTGCGACGTGATGCCTATTGACGAGGCGCAGCTGGAGAAACAGCGCGCTTATATCCGCAATAATCCGCGCAACCGCCTACTGCGCATGTCTAACCGCTCATGGCTGCTGCCCCAGCGCATGTGCGTAGAGACGCATCTGTCGCTGCGCGCCTTAAAGGGCTATCTACTGCGTGAATGCCCGCCTTCGCAAATGACGGATGAGGTATGGCTGCGCATCTCCGAGCTGCTGCTGGTGAAGGACGGCATGATATATTGCGACCGCTACGGCAGCGATGAGCTGCTTGCTAAGCGCCTGCTGCCCGTGGTGTGTCATCGGAAGGACGCGGCTTTGCATGATATGCAGCAGCAGCGCTGTATGGATGCTGCCGATGAGGGCGATGTGTTGGTGTCGGCGCGTATCGCTAGGCGCGAGCAGATCATCATGGCGGCTCTACAGAAGCAAACATACCCCGTGGTCCTCATTGCTGACAATGGTTTTCCTGAGATTTTCCATCCGTCGGAGGAGAAGCAGACGCTGTGCGCTGCAGGCCGACTCCTGCTGCTGACGCCCTGGAAATACCACTATAGAAAGGCCGATGAGGGCATCACCGTGGCGGAATGTAAGACGATGAACTGCATCACTCAGGCCGTTTGCAGACTGAGGGATGACTGGTGGACTTGAGTGGAACTGTGCTAGCCGACATTTCCTCATTTATTTTGTTTAAAATAAGCATAAGCCATCACACTCTATGCTAATATACTGATTTGCAGGCAGTAAAGATGTGATGGCTTGCCTGCTAAGCCGTCACGTTGCCATCACAATTTGTTGTTTTTGGCAAAATAATTGTCATTGTGCCGATTCTTGTCTTACTTGTTTCAGAGTAGTATCACACACGGGAACAACTTGTTGCATATGATGTAACTAACAGTTCCGCCAATGGGAACTATTAGTTCCATTCGTATGAGCTATTGTGAAACACGCTTTGTACCAGAGTGTTAAGCCTACTTTTTATCGATATTATACAATTGGAAGAGATGATGTGATGGTTGTGTGATGGCTTATAGGCATAGCCATCACGTGTTAATTTGTAGAATATCAGAGTGTTAGGTTGCTATGTGACGGCTTAAGCTAATTTTATGATTGATTTTTGTAAATAACAAATTAATTTTTGTGATACCATCAAATCTTTTAACTACATAATCTTTCTATTTTTAATATCACTTTGTCACTTAGCTTGTAATTGCAAGATATATAGTTGGTTAGGTGGTGATATCAGTACCATAAAATCTTTCGTAGAAGATATGAAAAAAAAGCCACCTTAAAGGTAGCTTTTAAATGGGTAGTGTCGATATAGTCTTGCCCTCTCGGGATTCTCCCCGGATAGTCAAAACAATGGAGTAGTGTCGATCAAGTCTTGCTCCCCGCACTCAGCGGCGTAGTCAAAATAATGCTTTGACGCTGCAAAGATAGAAATATTTAGTATATCTTCCAAACTTTTCCCAACTTTTCTTTGTTTAGATGATAATTTTACAAATTTAATATGTACCTTTGCAGATTGTATGAAACCGATGATCATTGAAGATAATTTCTTAGATTTTGAACCGTTTGAAGAAGATGGCTCCGTGCTGTTGGCAGCGGAGACCTCGTGGAGAGGTTTTGCTGACGAGTTGCTTGAGTTGCACTATCTGAAAGGCGCCCAGTTTATCAGGCAATTGAAACTTATTATCAACTCAGGTGAGTTCTATCCAATTGCTGGTGAAAACGAAATCTTTAGTGCTATTGGTGAAAAATGTGATGACCTCGATAATTTGCTTAATGCAGCGCTCAAGGCTGTAGAACATGGCTATCGTGTCTATATACTACCTAATCCGAAGAGTTGTCGTACAGCCGATTTTATTTTTGAAAAGAAAGGTATCCTCGGACTCTATGATTTGAAAACGGTCTACGGAAAAGGTTCCGTAGGGACACAGTTGCTTGATTCCATTGGACAGACAAATCGCGTTATATTGAATATGCTAACAGACTATAATGCGCGCCTTCTAGCCAAGGACATACGACGATATTTTGAGTGGAATTCTGATGCTATAGAAGTTTTGATTATGAAGGGCTCACGCACAATCTCCGTTAAACGTGAGGATACACTTGGTCAATCCTATATCAGGAACTTTATGATGAAGTACAAACAAAAATAAAGAGCAATCGCAGAACGACGGCTCTCTATAAATTGGGCAGTATCGATAAAGCCTTACCCCACGCGGGATTCTACCCGGATAGTCAAAAACAAATGTTCTGACGCTGCAAAGATAGGAAGTATTTTCGTAAATTCCAAATTTCTTGATAGAAATCTTTTGTTTTTTGTATGTAGTTCACGTTCATTACCCTTTTTTCTTAGAAAAACACGAAATCGTTTTGTTGTTAAATAAATAATTACTATCTTTGCCCCTTGAAGACTGGCATAAGCCTCGGCGGAGGTGCTGGTATGACTTTTGTGGAAAATAATAGAAGCGTTATGCGCGTCTTGCGTTCTGAAACCTGAGAAATTTCAAAAATGTGGCAAGAGTACATGATAGCTTCCATGCGTTAGCGTGGATGCTGTTTCTCTCTCTCACATTTGGTTTTCTCAGGACCTCAGGACAGAGAAGTGGATACAGTACCACGCTTCTCACGTAAATAATGATATCTTCTGAGGGACTGGGAAGATAGAGTTTAGAAAAAACGATATTACTATGGACTTTAAAGACTCTATTTTACAATTGTCAAAACGAGTTACATCGCTAAAAGAATCTATTCAAACGGAGGAGGCTACAAAAAATGCATTTATAATGCCTTTCATCCAAATTCTTGGATATGATGTTTTTAATCCATTGGAGGTGGTTCCTGAGATGGATTGTGATATTACTAAGAAAAAGGGAGAAAAAATCGACTATGCTATCATGAAAGATGGCTCACCAATTATGCTTATTGAATGTAAGCATTGGAAACAAGACTTAAATCTTCATGACAACCAATTGAAGCGATATTATGTAGCCTCTAAGGCGAAGTTTGGTGTATTAACTAACGGTATTGTTTATAGATTCTACACAGACTTGATAAAGGAAAACATAATGGACGATGTTCCTTTCCTCGAGATTAATTTGGAAAAAATCAGAGAAGCGCAAATTGAGGAAATAAAGAAGTTCTGTAAAGAGAACTTTGACTTGGACGATATTCTGAGTAGTGCTAGCGAGCTAAAATATATGTCAGAAGTAAAGAAGGTTATCCGTTCGGAATTTGAAGAGCCTTCTCCTGAACTCGTAAAATTGCTAACCAAACGTGTCTATGAGGGTATTGTTACGCAGAAGATATTGGATCAATTCACGGATATCGTTTTGAGAGCCTTGAAGAGTCATATTAATGACGTTATGAGCGAAAAACTTGGTATTGCTATAAAGGTTACAGAAGCTGCAGGCGCTCCTATTCAAAAATCATCAACTGCTGTGGAACAGAAGGAAGAAGAACAGAAGGAAGAAGATAAATCTTCAAAAATAGTAACGACAGTGGAAGAGTTGGAAGGATACTATATTGTAAAGAGTATAGTATGCGAAGTTATTTCTTCGGAGCGAGTAACTTATCGCGATTCTCAATCTTACTTCGCAATCTTTGCTGACGACAATAATCGTAGACCCATTTGTAGATTGCATTTCAATAACCTAAGCAATAAACGCATAGGCTTTGTTGATGAAAACAGAAATGAGCAGATGGAATCCATAGATAAGTTAGATGATATTTATAACTTCAAAAAACAGCTGATAGAAGCCGCGAAAAGATATGTATAAATAGACATACTAAAACGTATCTTTACAAATGATAATATAATGCTGGTATTGGTGCTAATCAATACTGGCATTATAATTTCTTAGTGGTTTTCTTTTCAATCATTGTGCTCAGAAAATGATATCGCCTTCATTGAGTCGATGATTAAGCCAATGGAATAATTAACTTCGCCCTCAGCAAAGAGCAGACTGCTGGGGGCGAAGTCTATTATGTTGATGACGTTATCGGATAGCTACAAGCCGATTGCCTAAGATGTCGTATTGGATGGGGTTGGCGAAAGAAATCGCTTTGCCATCGCAAATTGTTGTGATGTCAATGCCTCGACGTTGGAATTCGTCGATGAGTGCCTGGTCGTGATAGGAACGCATGCTGGTCCAGCCTCGATTGCCAATCAGGGTGTTGAATGTGTTAACTAACTCTGGGATTTGCATGTCTGCGAACTGCAGGGCATACTTTGTGTAATAAATGTGCTGTTGCATAATTTGGAATGTTTTTGAAGTTAATACTACCACATCGTACTGACCACCGTGGCTTCCAATGCTCGGTTGGCGAGTCCATCCTAAGATGACTGCTCTTGATGTTTCGAGTGCAAAGATACGCCTTTTGAGGGATAAAAGCAAATAATTACGCTTTTAAATTATTTGGTGGTATAAGATTTTATACCTATCTTTGCATCATTAAAGCTAAAGATGAGACTTATGAAAAGAACCTTTCTCGCAGCCTGCACGCTGTTGTTGGCTGTTGCACTGCAAGCGCAAAAGCGCGTGAACAACCGTATGTATAACCCTGACCCGGCTCCTGTGGTATCGGGCGACCGCCTCTATGTGTTTACAGGGCATGACCTGGACACGGCAACGTATTTCCGTATGCCCGACTGGCAGGTGTTTTCGACAACGGACATGGAGCACTGGACTGATCACGGCATCGTGTTGACCACGGCGAACTTTAAATGGGCCAAGCAGGGTGACAATGCCTGGGCTTCGCAGGCCATCGAACGCAATGGTAAGTGGTACTGGTATGTGGCTGCTGAGGATACCGCTAAGGGGTTGCACGGCATCGGCGTGGCTGTGGCGGACCGTCCTGAGGGGCCTTGGACTGACCCCATAGGAAAGCCACTGATTCCTGGCGACTGGGGATTTATTGACCCCACGGTGTTTATCGACGACGACGGGCAGGCGTGGCTCTTCTGGGGTAACAATGGCTGCTGGTATGCGAAGTTGAACGAGGATATGATCAGCATCGACAAGAGTTTTGCCAACAACGGCATCTGCGACATGCGACCCATGTTGGACGACGAGGCGCAGTTTGGACCGAAATGTCTGAAGATGGACTATCAGCTTCACAAGAAGGTGATGAAGACGGGTTTTGAGGAAGCGCCGTGGATCTATAAGATTGGCGATACTTACTTCCTGGAGTATGCAGCGGGTGGCGTGCCTGAGCATTGGGCTTATTCGACAGCGAAGAGCATCCATGGGCCGTGGCACTATGAAGGTCGCATCACGGATGAGTCGCCGGGTTCTTTCACCATCCACGGTGGTACCATTGACTTCAAGGGAAAGTCATACCTGTTCTATCACGACGGTATCCCCTCTGGTGGCAATGGCTTCCGTCGCACCACGGCCTTCCGCGAGTTTAAGCGCATGAAGGATGGGCGAATACCAAAGATAAATATCGGAACAAAATGAATCTTGGGGACAACCAGTCCCCTTGATTTTTTATTTCTTAATAACTGTCGCATGCAGGATGCGGACATCATCGACGGGGCGGTCGTAGGTGTCGGTAAAGACTTTCTGGATGCGCTCCACCACGTCGAGACCCTCGGTGACCTCGCCAAAGACGGTGTACTGGCCATCGAGATGGGGCGTGCCACCCACCTTACGATAGGTCCAGAACATTTCGGGGGTGATGTCGGCAGCGCCATTGGTGGCCTCCTTGACACGCTGCTGGATGGCCTCGAGGTTCTTGGTGGAGTAGGTCTTGCCCCAGACGATATAGAACTGGCAACCACTGGAGCGACGCTCAGGGTTCACCCTGTCGCCCTCGCGAGCCATGGCCAGGGCGCCACGACGATGGTAGTGCTTGGGTGTGCGGAACTCGGGCTCCAAGGTATAGTCCAACTCGCCAGTGCCCAGCGTGGTGCCAGGCTCGGCTGTCTTACTCGTAGGGTCGCCGCCCTGAATCATAAAACTCTTGATGACGCGATGAAACAGGAGCGAGTCGTAGAATTGCTCGTTGACCAGCTTCAGGAAGTTGTCGCGATGGATGGGGGTGTCGTCGTAGAGCATCACGCGGATGTTGCCCTCGGTGGTCTCGAACAACACTTCGTTGCTCTGTGCCTTGCCCAGCGCCGTGAAGGCGAGCATGAGCAAAAGAATGATGGTTTTCTTCATGATTGTTTGGGAGTTGTTATAAGTTTCTGATTCCATTTTCCAACGAACAGGCGCCACAGGAAGATGATGCCGCGGAAGGTGAGCTCGGTGGCCATGGCCATCCAAACGCCCTTCAGACCGTAGTCCTTGGCTAGATACCACGCCAGGGTGAGACGCACGCCCCACATTGACAGCAGATTCATGATGGCAGGCTTCAGGGTGTCGCCAGCCCCCACAAAGACGCCGTTGCACACGATGGCAGCAGCAAACAGGGGTTCGGCCCATGCCTCGATGCGCAGGATGCTGGTGCCCACGGCAATGACCTCATCGACAGGCGACATCAGCGTCATCAGTTGGGGGGCGAAGATCCACATGAGGATGCCCATGAGGGTCATGACGATGATGCCCAGACCCACAGACAGGTGGGCAAACGAGCGGGTGAGCGTGCGCTGTCCGGCGCCGATGCCCTGTCCCACCAGCGTGGTAGCTGCCTCGGCAATGCCATAGCCGGGCATATAGCAGAGACTCTCGACGGTGATGGCCAGCGAGTGGGCTGCAATGGCGACGGTGCCCAGAGGCGCCACGATATAGGTGCTGACCACATAGGCGCCACCCATCAGCATGTGTTGCAATCCCATGGGGGCCCCAATCTTAAAGGCCGTGCCAATGGTGTCGCTCTTGGGCCGGAAGGAGCCCGGACGTCCTTTGAGGTGGAGCATGTCGCTCTTAACCAACAGGAAATAGAGCATCAGGATGGCGGTGACGAGTTCGGCGAGGCCGGTACCCATGGCCGCACCCATGACGCCAAGGTCAAGGATATATATAAAGAGGTAGTTGAAGACGACGTCCATGACACACATGCCGATGTTGAGCATCGACGGCACCTTCATGTTGCCTGAGCACTTGAGCATCGAGCCAGCCAGACCTTCCATCTGGAAGAAGATGCCACAGAGGCCGATGATGGCGAAATAGAGTGAGGCGTCGCTGGCTATCTCGGCACTGCCCCCCAACCAGTAGGGGAGAAAAGGACTGATGGCGAGACAGGAAAAGCTGAGTATCACGCTCCACACCAGACTGCAGATGAGCGACTGGCGCAGCACGCGGCGGGCGCCCTCGAAGTCGTTGGCGCCAATGAAGTGGGCCACCTGAACAGAAAAGCCCATGTTGACAGCCGAGGCCAGTCCGCCCATGAGCCATCCCGTGCTCTCGACGATGCCGATAGAGGCCGAGGCCTTGGCGCCCAGGTGACCAACCATGGAGGCATCGATGAAAAACATGACCGTGGCCGACAGCTGGGCCAGGATGGAGGGTATAGACAACTGTACGATGAGATTCAGCTTTTCGCGCTGTGTCATCGTACGGCCTTCACGGATATAGGAGAGCAAATCCTGACTCTTGCTCATTCGTTTTTGATAGTAATTGACTGAATTGTGTTAAATCTCAGCAAAGGTACGTCTTTTCCGTGATATGACCAAACCTTTCCCTCGTTTTTGACATTTGTTTCGATTTTATGGGCTCTCTGTGACATGGTGCGAAGAAAACGAAACATATTGGAAACGTTTTTCTGTCGTTTTTCATTAACTTTGCAGGCTGAATACAAAAACCTCTAACGTAATTATATGAAAAAACTATTTTTATTGGCTTTCTCATTGGCTGCAACACTGACAGTCAATGCGCAGAACCCGTATCTGCCTTTGTGGGAGCATGTGCCCGATGGCGAGCCCCGCGTGTTTGAAGATCCCGATCAGCCGGGTAAGTATCGTGCCTACATCATTGGTTCGCACGACGTCAATTATTCAGCCTACTGCGGTCCCGATATCCGTATGTGGTCGGCACCCGTAGAAGACCTCAGCCAGTGGCGCGATGAGGGTCCCATCTTCTCGTGGTTTGTCAATGGCCAGTGGGACACGATGTATGCCCCCGACCTGGTGGTGACCACCGACCGTAAGACCGGCAAGAAGACCTATTGGCTCTATCCCCACTCTCGTGGCAATGGCCGTATTGCCATGGTTTGTAAGGGCGACCGTCCCAATGGCCCCTTCACACCAGTGAACCTGACTCCCGACGGCACCCGTTGCGTGCAGGGCTCACTCATCGATTTCGACCCCTCGGTGTTCATCGAGAATATCACCGATAAGAAGGACAAGGACTATGACAAGGGCTTCCGTGCCTATGTGTTCTATGGCTTCCAGCACTCTACTGCCTGCGAGCTCGACCAGAACACCATGTACTCTAAGCGTCCTGGCACCGACCTGATTGACCCCTTCATCCCTGCTGTTAGCGCCGATGGCCGACTGCTAGACCGTGAGGGCAGCGAGTATAAGGCTCTCTATAAGGGTCAGGATCCCAAAGACTTCAATTTCTTTGAGGCATCAAGTATCCGTCAGGTGGGCAACAAGTACGTGATGGTGTTCTCTGGCTACTCTGGCAAGGAGTACGGATTGGGCAACACCAACTCAGCCCTGCGCTATGCCTATGGCGACTCTCCCCTGGGTCCCTGGCGTTCTGGTGGCGTGCTGGTGGACTCTCGTGGCGTGGTGCTCAACGAGGATGGCTCGAAGCTCATCACCACCAATGCCGGTCACAACACCCACGGCTCTCTGCAGGAGATCAATGGCCAGTGGTACGTGTTCTATCACCGTCCGCCCCGTGGCTTTGGTAATGCTCGTCAGGCGATGGTGGCTCCTGTGAAGATTACATGGGATAAGAAGCCCGTGGCCAAGGGTGGTAAGGTGGTAATCACCGGTTATGACCCCTATACCAAGGATAATGTGTGGACAGCCAAGGCTACCGATGGCAACGAATATACGGGTGCCGAGGTGACCAGCGAGGGCTTCCAGATTTTTGGTTTGGCTCCCTATAACTACTATAGCGCCGGCTATGCTGCCTTTATGTATGGCCCCAACAGCAACAACTGGATGCAGGACAACCACGACGTGTGGAACAACTCGATGGACCTGGCCGGCATTCAGAACGGTGGCATCGTGGGCTTCAAGTACTTCGGCTTCGGTGGTCTGGACAAGGATACTAAGGGCTGTAAGGCTTTCGAGGGTGTCAAGAAGGGCGACAACACCACGCTTGGCATCAATCTGACTCCCAGTGGCAAGGGCGCCTTCAAGGTTCGCGTCATGTTGGATGATCCTTGGAAGGGTAAGGAGATTGCTGTCGTTGACGTGCCTGCTAATGCCGAGCGTAAGGCAACGATGTATTATGCTGCCGTTCCTGCCGTAGAGGGTCTCACAGGCAAACACGCTATCTATCTCGTGACCGATGGTCCCGAGGTGCAGCAGCCCCAGCAGCCCCAGGGTCGTCCCCAGTGGGGTGGTCGTGGTCCCCAGCAGCCCCAGCGTCCGCAGGGCCTGTTCGACCTCCACGGAATCAGTTTTTCTAAGGGTGCAAACCATACGGCTCCTGTTGTGCCTCAGCTCACGATTACTGCCGATGGCAAGAAGCTGAATATCCCCTCTACGCCTATCCGCTTTAACAATCAGAATGGCTATGCCGACCAGATTCGCTATCAGGTTTATGGTCCTCTGACTGCTGGTACCAAGCTCGAGGCCAAGGCCAATGTGCCTGGCGTGAAGGTTGAGGTGAGTCCTATCGTTGAGGGTCGTGCCACAGTGAAGGCCACCTACAATGGTCAGACCAAGATTTTCCTGATTAACTAAGATTATTGATGATGATGAAGAGATTCTGTTTCATAGCCCTGCTGACAGGTTTTGCCCTGTCGGCATGGGCAGACAGGAACGAGGCTGAGGACGGCATTGTGACATTGAAGAGTGGTCACGCCGCCATCGCCATCGACACCCAGAAGGGTGGCAAGGTGTTGTCGCTGAAGTACGACGACAAGGAGGTAATCTCGCAGTCGCGCTTCCCCGAGTCGTTTGGCAGCACGTTCTGGACCAGTCCGCAGAAGGAGTGGAACTGGCCCCCCGTGAGCGAGTTTGACAAGCAGCCCTATCAGGTGAAGGAGCAGAGCGACAAGCGACTGGTCATCGCCAGCAGCACGTCGCAGCGCCTGGGCATGAGCGTGGCCAAGGACTTCTCGCTGGGTAAGCAGGATGGTTCGTTTGTGGTCACCTATTCTATCAAGAACGAGGGCAGCGAGGCCCGCAGCGTGGCACCTTGGGAGATTACTCGTGTGCCCAATGCCGAGGGACTCATCTTCTTTGAGGCTGTCGATAGCATCTGGCCTACAGGACTGATGACCTTCACGGAGGCCAACGGTGCTTCGTGGTATGCCACCGACGACGCCCAGCAGAATCGCAAGATCAATGCCGATGGCAAGGGCTGGCTGGCCTTCGCAGGCAATGGCCTGTTGTTGGTCAAGGCCTTCGACGATCTGAAGGCTGGCGAACCTGCTCCTGGCGAAGCCGAGATTCAGGTGTATGTGAATCGCGGCAAGAGTTTCATCGAACTCGAGAGTCAGGGTGCCTATAAGCTGTTGCAGCCTGGCGAGAGCCTTTCGTGGACTGTTCGCTGGTTCCTGACTCCCACCACAGAGACTCAGCCTTCCGCCTCGCTTGTCAAGGCAGTGAAGAAACTCATCAAATAAATAAGTATCGAAAAAAAGAATGAGATTGTCCAAGTGGGCAATCTCATTCTTTTGTTATTTCACCACGATTTTCTTTCCTCCTGTGATATAGAGGCCCTTCTTGGTGGGCGTCTTGATCATTCGTCCCTGCAGGTCGTAGAAGAAGTTTGATGGATGAGGGATGAGGGATGAGGGCTGGTCCTTGATGCCCGTCAGCAGGTCCTCCACCAGGGCGCTCACGTCCACGGGATCGATGCCTTGGTGGGTGGGTGTCACCTCGTTGATGGTGCCATCCTCGGCAAAGGTCAGTTTGTCGATGCACACCTCGCGATGATAGCCGGGGCCGTTGTTCAGGTAGTTCGCGTTGATGCGGTGATAGACGATATACCAGTCGTCGGTGCCAGGGATATTCAGCACGGAGTTGTGGCCCGTGCCGTAGATGCCGATGTCGTAGTTGGCATTCTGTCTGATGACGATGGGCTTGGTGGCCACCTTGATGGGACCCTTGGGCGAGGTGCTGGTGCCATAGGCTACGTGGTAGTTCTTGGATCCCGTGTCGTCAACGCTCCACAGGAAATAGTAGATGCCGTTGCGATAGAACACGTAGGTGCCCTCGCGATAGGCGTAGGTGCTGAGCGAGCCGCCTGATGGGGTGATGTCGTACTCCTGTCCCACCACACTCATCATGTCGTCGGACAACAAGCGATAGTGCATGCGTCCGTTACCATAATATAAATAGGTCTGTCCGCTCACGGGGTCGGTAAACACGTCAGAGTCAATCATCTGGCCACCCGAGGTGGTGGTGAACAATGGTTTCTCTGCTGCCTTGAAGGGACCTGTGGGACTGTCGGCCACTGCCACACTCAGCGTCTTTGCTCCCACCGAGGCGTTGTGGGCACTGAAGTAGAAGTAGTATCTCCACTGGCCGTCCACCCATTTCTCCTCGATACACGGTGCCCAGGCATTGCCCGAAGCCCAAGGTGCGTCGCCACCCTGAGCCAGGTTGAGAATGGTGCCCTCGTTCTGGAAGTCCACGAGATTGGGCGACGAGAACACGTCGAAGGTATAGCCTCCCCAGCCATCATAGCCATCGGTGGTGGGATAGATATAGAAGCGTCCTGTATTCTTTGAGAACAGCACCTCGGGGTCGGCGTGGAAACCGGGGACGATGGGGTTGGCGCAGGGATAGGCCTTCACCCGATAGGTGGCTCCCCCATAGGGCGACCAGGCTGTATAGTTCACCGGCCCCTGAGTGAAGTCCTGGGGACCCTCAGGTACGGCATGGGTGCCAGGCGAGGTGATGAACATCGGGTCGAAAGCCGTGAGGTCGGTGCCAGGCATCACGGGTATTTCTATCTCGTAGCTATCAGGGAAAAACAGCTCCTGACGGATGGCAGGATGTGCAGCGCCAGTAATGTTGTTGATGGGAAAAACGCTCTGGCTTGAAGGCTGGAAGACCTCGAGCAGGGCGCTTGCCTCGGCGTGTGTCAAGGGAATCACCGTGCCGTGGCGAGGCGTGAAGGCACCGCTGGTGGTGGTGTTCTTGACGAAGGTGAAGTTCTGAAGGTCGGTGCTCGAACAGAACTGATAGTAGCCCGAGGTATAACAGTCGTACATCAGTATCCATCTGTCCTGGTTAATCAGCTTGAAGAGTCCGCCACCCTCAACAGCCACCGATGTCTGCTGCAGGTTGGCGCTGGGTGCGCTCCACTGACTGCCATCGGGCTGTCCCTCCTCGGGGGTCAGTCGTTTGGCAGTCACCTGTGCGATGCCGCTTATATCCTCGTTCTTGAAGATGGCGTGATAGAGGCTGTCGCTCTCGTTATAGACGATGTCCATATCGATGGTGGCCGAGCCACGGTCGTAGAAATAGCGGGGCTCGCCGATGAAGTCGGTAAAGTCGTCGTTGGCATAGCAGTAGTACACCTTGTCATAGGGGATGCTGCCATCGCTGGTCACCAGCGAGAAGTACACCATATAGCGTCCGTGGGTGCCATCGCCGTTGTTGTAGTTGGGGTCCCAGATGGTCTGAGGTGCCCAAACGCGTGTCACCTTGGCCCATGTTGTGCCCGCATATCGGGTGGGGAAGTGGACGGTGGCGTGCGTCCAGTTGATCAGGTCCTTCGAGCGCATCAGCACCACACCGCGGTTACTGTTCCATCCCAGCGAGCACTTCATGTCGGTCACGGCCATATAGAACCAGCCATCCTCGCCGCGCAGGATATGCGGGTCGCGCAGTCCACCCATCTTGCTGACGCTGTCGGCAGCAATCACGCGCTTGCCATTGTTCAGTGGATAATACGTATAGCCATCGCCCGAGAGTGCATAGTAGATGTTCTCGTTGTCGTTTGACGGGAAATAGACGAAGAGATACGAGGTGTAGGGCTCTTTGCCGTGGATGGCGATGTCGAAGTCGCGCGTCGTGCGCTTCTCGCCTCGGCGGATGGTGGCAGTCAGCGTGACGTGCTTCTTGCCCTCCTCGCCAAGTCTCACCACGCGGCCCTCATCGCTCAGGTAGCTCTTGTCGCCCGAGGTCCAGAAGATGGGGTCGCCCTCGGCGCCCACGGTGGGCAGCGTCAGACGGTCATACAGGTTGTGAGTGTTGCCACTAATGGTCAGGTGCTCGGCCTCGTAGGCCAGTGCCTCATCGTCAGAGAACAAGGGCATCACACCCACCTCAAAGGTCAGTTGGTCGCTCACCGTCGATGTGCTGAAATGTGCTGTCAGCGTGGCGTGCGCCATCTCGCTGCCGATGGCAGGGCGCGTGATGTGGCCCGTCGAGGTGATCACGTTTTCGTCGCTGCTCTCCCATTCAATCTTCACCACGTCGGCATAGCAAGTGGGCAGTTTGATGTCGCGTGTCAGCGCACTCACGTCGCCCAGCGTGAAGTTCTTGATCAGGTCGCGGATGGCCGCATCCTCAATCTCGCGGTTCAGCGTCGATACGCCACTCTGCAACTCTGCAATCTCGTCGTCGGAGATGGCATAGTTGCACAGCACCAGGTTGTGCATCATGGCATCTTTCAGATAGGCGTCGCCACTATAGCAGCTGCGACCCAGATACGAGTTCTTGAGCTGTCCGCTCAGTGCGCTGGGCTTCAGGTTCACCGTATTCTTGGCTGCCTGTGCGCCATCGATGAACACGCGGCCCACGTTGTCCTGCTGCACATAGATGATGTTCACCCAGCGACCCTTGGTCAGCGCCTTGCCAGGGTTCACGCGCTGCTCGCCGCTGTAGTTGGTCTTGGTGATCGAGAAGCGCGACTCTTTGGCACCGAAGAACAGGTAGCCCGATGACGAACTGTTGGAGAAGCACCAAACGAAGTTGCCATCGCTGCCGATGTTGGTGCTCTGGGGTACCAGCACGTCGATGCTGATGGTATAGTCACTGAACGTCTTCATCCATTGGCCCACTGAGGCGTCAAAGGCAAAATAGCCGTTCTTGCTGCCCAGCGCCAGCACCGGTTCGCCACCCTCTGTGGTCAGCTCGGCCCCGTTTTTCAGGGCTCCGCCATATTGTCCACTTTGGTCGGTGAGTGTTGTGAAGTCAAATGTCACCTTCACGCTGTCGGCCTCGTCGGCCACAGCACGCAGGTTGGTCAGCGTCAGCAATGCCGTCAGCATGCCCACGCATAAAGTCTTGCTTAATCTCATGTTTTTTATCAATAGCAGTTAGTTATTTTTTTTCGCTTGCAAAGTTACGAATAGTCGAGCACAAAACAAAGAAAAGAGTTTCTTTTTTTGTCGAGACGGAGTAACTTCGCCATTTTGATGGCAAAGATACGAAAAGTCGGGTGAACAGCAAATCAATTTCATTTCTTTTAACACCAAATATTAAAAAAAAGCGATGGCCGACCTCGCGGTCAGCCATCACGCTTAACTAAACAAATACTCTTTATGGATTCTTATTTACCTGTGATTACATGTTGGGAGTGATGTCGGCAATCCATGCTTCGATGCGTGTGTCGGTCTTGTCGTCCTCGTTGATGTCGTCAAGGGGCAGACCGATAAACTTGCCATCGATCACAGCCTCCGAGTCGTCGAAGGTATAGCCATCGGTCTCTACAGCGCCGATGAACTTGGCACCGCTATCCTTGATGCCATTATAGAGTTCGCCGATGCCGCCCACGAAGTTGTCGCTATACGATGCGCTGTCGCCACAGCCAAAGAGGGCGATGGTCTTACCACTGAGGTCAGCACCCTGAAGGGTCTTCAGTCCGTCGTACCAGTCATCCTGCAGTTCGCCAGCGCCCCATGTCGAGGTACCGAGAATCAGGTTTTGGTTGGCGTTGACGACGTCGGCAGTCAGGTCCTGTACGTTCAGGGCCTCGCAGCCCAGTTTCGAGGCGATCTTCTCTGCGATGGCCTCGCATGTTCCTGTCGAGGAACCATAGATTACGATTGTTGCGTTCATTGCTTATTTCAATATGTGGTTAATTTGCGTTGTTGCACTTCTCGCACTTGCCATTGCACTCACCCTTGCATCCGTTCTTGCGTTTGCAATAGCGCTCACATTGTGCGCAGAGGTCGTAGCCCAGCATGGTGCCCAGGATAAAATCCTCCTCAGGAGTGAGCTGGTTCAGCGGACGTGTGACGATGAGTCGAATGGCTTCCAAGCACTCGCGTCGTCCGAAGTACACGTTCAGGTTCTGTCTGCCAGCCGGTTGCAGCAGGTAGGGAATGCCCTGACTCTCCAGTCGCTGGATGGCCATTTCGCTGTGTTTCTTGTTGCAGGTGAACAGTACCATGTGGCGCACTCCTTTTTGCAGCTCGTAGATGTGGTTCATCAGTACCAGCATCTCTGTGGGAATTGTTGTCATCGTTTTCATGGGTGCAAAGGTACGGCAAATAAATAAGGTGCGCAATACCTAAAAACGAGTGTTTTAAGCATTGCGCACCTGCAAAGTCCTGCAAAAGCAGATTAATCAAAAGTAGGTATTTTCATTCCACCACCTCGATATAGAAACTGAAAGGACGGAAGCCGTCGTTGCAGCTAATCATCGCACTCATGGGGTTCTGCATCCATCCGTCAAAGAAGTTGCCCTTGCCTCGGGCCAGCGACTCCACGAACTCTTATTCATTTCGTTATCGTTTTTAGAATGTGATTCTTGGGTGCAAAGGTAGTACTTTTTGATGGTTCTTGAAAAATCAAATGTAAATAAAGGTTAAATAGTAGAAAAATTGATAATAATATCCCCTAAAATGGTTATTTTTGCAAAACCTAAAACAACTCATATCTAGTCTATGAAACAAGATGTAGACAATAATAAGCAGAAGGCTCGCCTGGCGCTGATCATGAAGACCAGTAAGCTGCGTCTGTGGTTTTACGACCCTACGACGCGCTATTTCTGTTACCTGTCGGAGGAAGGTGACTATGAGCGAGAATACAATCCCGCGGATTTTGCCCTGTTTTTCCATCGTGACGATGTGGATGGAATGCGCCAGATGATCTTCGCCATTTGCGAAGGCAAGATGGATGAGGCTAAGGCGAATGTCAGGAGTAGGGCGACGAAAGAGTTGGACTGTAGATATTATGAGATATCTTTCTCGGTGGTGAGTCGGGGTGACGACGGACTGCCCACCTTGTTGATGGCTATACAGCATGACGTGACTGAGGAGTATCAGCGACAGCAGAAAATCAACCAGTTGCTGGTGCGCTATCAAACGATTTTCAATACGTCGTTGCTCGACATGTTGTATTACGACAAGAACGGCGTGCTGACCGATTTGAACGAACGTGCCGCCAAAACCTTCAACGTGAAAAGCCGTGAACAGGTGCTGGATGGCAGATTCCTGCTGAAAAACAGCCTCTTCTTCAGTCATATACCGCTGAACGAGATGACCAACACGCTGACAAGCAGTATCATCGACTTCAGCGACTTTAACCTGCCGGAATACAGACTGGAGGAGTTTGGCTTGAAAGGAAAGATGTATTACGAGTCGACCATCAACCCCATCCGCAACGAAAAGGGAGAGTTGGAGGGCGTCTATATGTCGGGCCACGACATCTCGGAGATGGTGAACTCCTATCATCGTCTGCAGAACAGTTTGAAGCAGCTGCAGCAGGGCACGGAAAGCATAAAGCAATATATCGCCAACATCGACTATGCCCTGAGCGTGAGTGGTGTGCAGCTGGTGAACTATTATCCCCATTCCTATACGTTTGAACTCATTAATAGAGAGTCGAAAAAGAGACTGCGCATGTCGCAGCTGCGCTGTATAAGACTGGCCACGCCGCGATTCCGAAGAACGGTGAACAGCGCGCTGAACAGGATGGACCACCTGACGAAACGCGGCATCGTGCAGAGCATCGAAATAGAGATACGCGACAAGAAGGGCCGACAGATATGGCTGCTGTTCAACATGGTGCCTATGCTGAACGAAAAGGGTGAGGTGGAGCGCTACTTCGGTACGTATCGCGACATCACCGATGTGGTGGAGACTGAGATGCAGTTGGGTGTGGAGAAGAAGAAGGCGCAGGAGACGGAGGTGCTGAAACAGGCCTTCCTGACAAACATGAGCCACGAGATTCGTACGCCGCTGAACAATATCATTGGCTATGCAGGACTCTTTACCGACGACCACGACAAGGCCGACGAGCCTTTCTTTGTCGACCAGATTAAAAGCAGTACTAACGAGCTGCTATTGGTGGTCAACGATATCCTTTACATCTCGCGACTGGAGGCTAATATGGAGGAATACAAGCAAGAGCCTGTGGACTTCGCCAGTGTCTTCGAGGGGTATTGCCATGATGGCCTGATGGCCATACAGCCTGGAGTGCAGTCGGTCATCGTGCAGCCCTTTAACAAACTGGTGGTGAATATCGATGGCAAACATCTAGCAAAGATCATTCAGCGCCTGTGCTATTATTCCTGCATGATGACTGTGCGTGGCTCGATTACCGTGAGTTGTGAGTATCATCGAGGCGAACTGATTATCCGCATTGACGATACAGGCAATGGATTCACGGAAGATGTGGCACCACATATCTTCGACCATAACTTCGCACGCGATGAGAATGGCAGACTGGTTGGCTCGGGGCTCGACCTGCCCATCGCACAGCTGATGACCAAGCAGATGGGGGGCACCATCGATATACAGTCGGACTTTGGCAAGGGCACAAGTGTATGGGTGTCGATACCTTGCGCGGCCTCTGTGATTGAAAGAAAGAGAAATCTGTAACATTCTTGGCAGAGCCAGAAGGCAAAGCCTAGTGGAACACATAGAGCATTGAGATATGAAGATGAATATCATGTTTGACGAGCAACAGGCCATGATGATGGCGCTCGATATTTGCGGCAACCACGTGATGTGTCTGGACCTGAAGGACAACATCGTATATGACCTGCACGGAAAGGCGGCGTTCGGCGATAAGGTGGGTATTGAGGAGTGTTACACCTATGTCCACCCCGACGACCGAGAGCGCTTCCGCACCTATATCGAACGCCTGAGAGATGGTCTCGACAAGGTAACCGACTTTCATTATCGCTGGAACTACAACTATTCGGGACAGGGCGAGCCTGAATGGCACGATATGTATGGACGCGCAATGGCTGAATATGAAGACGGCAAGCCCGTCAACATTATCGTTACCCTGACAGACGAGACGGACGTGAAGCGGAAGGAGCGAGAGGTGGAGCATTTGTCAGAGCGATACAAGTCAATCTTCGAGAACTCGATCATCGGCATGTCGTTCTATTCACCAGAAGGATGGCTTTTGGATGCCAACCGCATCATGAGAAAGATATGTCATTTTGACAGCGAGACCACTGACGACTTCTTCTCGAATACGAATCTCTTTGATGTGATGCCCTTCAATGAGGTGCTGGACCGTGACCATGTGGAGGACTACTGGGCCTGCTCGCTGAGTATCGTGCCTGAGCGAGAGATGCGCGTGTATCTGGAAATCAGCGTGCACCCTATCTATGATGAGAATGGAAAACTGATGTATATCTCGGTGACGGCCAACGACGTGACGGAGGAACGCAACATGTATCTCAACGTGATGGAAAACGATGCCAGGATGAAGAAGATCAACGAGGCCATCAAGAATTACGAGGCCGAGTTGCGCTACATGCTGGAGGCGTCGAAGATGCAGTCGTGGCGCATCAGTCTGGAGCGCGATACGCTGGAGTTCTATAGTGGTCTGAACACTGTGGTGCGCTCGTTCAACCTGAAACAAATGCAGAAGATATTCGTAGACCAGGAGGGTGATTTCGTCAAGGCCCTGTCGAATCCCTCGGAGGCCCTGAAGAAACCTTTGATATATGTCGGTCAGATGCATCCGATGGTGACGCAGAGCTCCACAGAGAATCAATGGGTGCAGATCAACTGTATCCCAGAATACGATAAGCAAGGAAAACTGTTGGGTGCCTTCGGCGTGTGGCGTAATATCAACGACCTGATGCGCAAGCAGGACCAGTTGCGCAACGAGACAAGACGTGCCCACGAGTCGGGGCAGCTGAAGACGCTGTTCCTGGCGAATATGACGCATGAGATTCGTACACCCATCAACGCGATTGTGGGCTTCTCGGAGGTGCTGTCGTCACTGACTGCCGAGGATGAGAAAAAGGAAATCATCAAGATTATCAAGAACAACTGCGACATGCTGCTGCGCCTGATTAATGACATTCTGACAGTATCGTCGCTGGAGACGGGACAGATGGATATCAAGCTTGTCGAGGTAGATTTCGCCAAGGCGTTTAACGTGTTGTTTGAGTCATTGCGCCCCAGGGTGCAGGAGCCAGGGGTTGAGTTCGTTAAAGACAATCCTTATGCCACGCTGCCCATCAAGGTGGATTTCGAACGTGTGTCACAGGTCATTACCAACTTCGTGACCAATGCCGTGAAATACACCCACCAAGGATATATCAAACTGGGCTACCGCATGGAGACCAGAACCATCGAGGGCAAGCAGCGTGAGGGCTTGTATGCCTACTGTGAGGATACGGGTGATGGCATTTTGCCAGAGGCGCAACCCAAGATCTTCGAGCGCTTCTATAAGGTCAACGATTTTGTGCAGGGCACTGGTCTCGGCCTCTCAATCTGTAAGGCCTTCACTGATGCCAGTCATGGCGACATTGGTGTGATATCGGAAGGCAAGGGCAAGGGCTCGGTGTTTTGGATGTGGATTCCGCTGTGATCTCTTCGCCGGACAATGGTTTGTGATTAGACAAAAAAATCCGTGTAGCCAATCGACTACACGGATTCTTTTTATCTAGGAACGTAATTACTTCACCTCCTCGAAATCAGCGTCCTGGATGTCGTCCTGGGCGTTGTTGGTCTGCTGCTGTTGCTGCTGACCTGCATCAGCACCAGGCTGACCAGCACCTGCCTGAGCGTACATCTTCTGAGAAGCGGCCTGCATCACCTGATTCAGGTTGTTGATGGCAGTGTCGATGGCAGCGATGTCGCCTGACTTGTGAGCGTCCTTCAACTGATTGACAGCAGCCTCTACGTTGGCCTTCTCGGCACCCAGCTTGTCACCATTCTCGTTGAGGAAGGTCTCGGTCTGGAAAATCATAGAGTCGGCCTGATTCATCTTGTCGATGCGCTCGCGCTCCTTCTTATCGTTCTCAGCGTTGGCCTCAGCCTCTGCCTTCATGCGGTTGATCTCGTCCTGTGACAGACCAGATGAAGCCTCGATACGGATGGCCTGCTCCTTGCCTGTGGCCTTATCCTTGGCACTTACCTTCACGATACCGTTGGCATCGATGTCGAAGGTTACCTCAATCTGAGGCACTCCACGACGGGCGGGAGCGATGCCGGTGAGGTTGAACTGACCCAGGCTCTTGTTCTGAGAAGCCATAGGACGCTCGCCCTGCAGCACGTGGATGGTTACCTCTGTCTGATTGTCAGCAGCGGTAGAGAAGGTCTGGCTCTGCTTGCAAGGAATTGTGGTGTTGGCATCAATCAGCTTGGTCATCACACCACCCAGGGTCTCAATACCCAAAGTCAGAGGAGTAACGTCGAGCAGCACGATGTCCTGACCGGTCTCCTGGTTGAGGATAGCACCCTGGATAGCAGCACCTACAGCTACCACCTCATCGGGGTTCACACCCTTAGAAGGCTCCTTGCCGAAGTAGTTCTTCACGAGGGTCTGCACAGCGGGGATACGGCTTGAACCACCCACGAGGATCACCTCGTCGATATCTGATGTAGAGATGCCTGCGTCGCGAACGGCGTTCTGACAGGGTACCAAGCAAGCCTGAATCAGGTTGTGGGCCAACTGCTCGAACTTAGCACGTGTTAGGGTCTTCACCAAGTGCTTGGGAACACCACCTACAGGCATGATGTAGGGCAGGTTAATCTCTGTAGAGGTAGAGCTTGACAACTCAATCTTGGCCTTCTCGGCAGCCTCCTTCAGACGCTGCATAGCCATAGGATCGCTCTTCAGGTCGGCACCCTCGTCGTTCTTGAATTCCTGTACCAGCCAGTCGATGATTACCTGATCGAAGTCGTCACCACCCAGGTGAGTGTCACCATTGGTAGAGAGAACCTCGAATACACCACCACCGAAGTCGAGGATAGAGATATCGAAAGTACCACCACCGAGGTCGAATACGGCGATCTTCATATCCTTGTTGGTCTTGTCGATACCGTAAGCCAGGGCTGCTGCCGTAGGCTCATTGACGATACGACGTACGTTGAGGCCTGCAATCTGACCTGCCTCCTTTGTGGCCTGACGCTGTGAGTCAGAGAAGTAAGCGGGTACGGTGATGACAGCCTCTGTCACCTCCTGACCCAGATAGTCCTCAGCGGTCTTCTTCATCTTCTGAAGCACCATAGCTGAGATCTCCTGAGGAGTATACTTACGACCATCGATGTCTACACGGGGATAACCACCCTCGTTGACAACAGTAAATGGTACGCGAGAAATCTCTTTCTCGGTCTGCTGCCATGTCTCACCCATGAAACGCTTGATAGAATAAACGGTGTTCTTGGGGTTGGTGATAGCCTGACGCTTGGCGGGGTCGCCAATCTTACGCTCGCCACCCTCAACGAAACCTACTACTGAAGGCGTTGTACGCTTGCCTTCGCTGTTAGCAATGACAACGGGCTCGTTGCCTTCGAAAACGGATACACAAGAGTTTGTTGTACCCAAGTCAATTCCAATAATCTTTCCCATAATCTATATTTTTTTAATTGTTATCGTTAAATGTTATCGCTGAATTAATAGCAAAGCGTGTGCCAAAAGCATTTTTTTTCGTATGAAACGACCTTTTGTTGCGCCATTTTGTCACAAGTATGAATAATTTTTTTTATCTTTGCACACGAATTTAATTCAAAAATGTGAGATATGAGACGTTTTTTGATGTGTGTGGTTGCTGTTTTGGCTGTCATGACAACTCAGGCTCAAGAGGCTGAGGGGCATGGCTATATCGTGAAAACAAAGGGAGCCAAGAAGGTGGCAGTGGCAGAAAGTACGAAGGAAGATGGGCAGGCAGAGGAGAAAGCCGAACCCCAGGATTTCTTTGAGAAGAACTTCCGTTATGTGAGTATGTGTGACTGGAAGGAAGGCATGCGCTTCATGGTGATACCTGACAAGAAGGATATGGTAATCAAGACCTTTGCCGATGCAGAGACAGGACAGATGGTGCCCAGTGTCAAGCTGCGCCATTTTATTATGACCTATCAGGGACATGACAACAAGCATGGCGGACTGCACGAGCGTGTTTACTTTGACTGCGAGGACGACGGAAAGAAGTACTACTACGAGGTGCCCACAGCTTCGTTTGACGACTATTGCATCGGCGCTCAGGGCGTGCCAACACTGGCTTATCTGGGTGATGTCGATGTGGCCCGTCAGGTGCTGACAGACACGATTCTCTTTACCCTTGCCAGTGAATACTATGTGGATACTGAGCTCAATGGCGATGGCTTCACTACCATTACCGATGTGCCTCAGGGTACGGAGGTGCAGGTGAAATCCATTGGCGTTGGTACACGTAACTTCCCTGTGAAAATTATCGTGGAGGATAAGAATGGACGCGAATTCTATCAGAATGTGGCTATTAGCAAGACCAACAGCGGACTGCGTAATGACGAGTTCCAGATTAGTAACATGATTATCCATACGTTTAAGGGGGCCTTTGAGATGCTTTCTGACAACATGACAGCCAGCTCTGTCTATCAGAAGCATATTGGCGAGGAAGTCTATACGCTCTATTCTACCGCAATGGCCGATGCTAGTGGCAGAACGGCACAGGTGGCACGCCTCTCAACCTTTGTTATCAAGGACATTCGTGCGCAGCGTGGCACTAATTATGTCAAAATGACACTCCGCGGCCTGGGGTCTGGCAGAGAATACACCAAACAGGTAACATTCAACAGTACCAACGTGGCTGGTGACATCGCCGGTCTGCACGAGGATTATTTCTTTAATCTCTTTGGTGTGGGTAATCCGCTGAAAATGGAGGGTGTGAAGAAGAACCATATTGCTGACATCCAAAAGAGCATCGTACACGCGGGCTATACGGAAAATGAGGTAAGACTGGCCCTGGGTGAACCTACTGGACAGGGTGAAGATAACAATGGACACATGATGTGGACCTATAACTATCCAGACCGTCCTTATGTCTGTGTGTATTTCGATGCTAAATTGAAGTTGGTGACTAGCATCAAGAAGTAAAAGAAGCTATTCACGCTCCGAAACTGCCATTTGCGTTTCGATACCATAAAAAGAATCTCGCTCTTTGCAGGGCGAGATTCTTTTTATATTATTATATAAGGTGTAACGACGCTTAGTTGTTGCTGTCGTTGATCTTCTCCATGATCTTTGCCTCGATTTCTTCGCAGAGCTCTGGATTGTCCTTCAGCAGGTTTTTCACGGCATCACGGCCCTGAGCCAGTTTGGAATCTCCGTAAGAGAACCACGAACCGCTCTTCTTGATAATCTCGTGTTCTACACCCAGGTCTACAATCTCGCCAACCTTCGAGATGCCCTCGCCAAAGGTAATCTCAAACTCTGCCTTGCGGAAGGGAGGGGCCACCTTGTTCTTCACAACCTTCACACGTACTTGGTTGCCAATGGGCTGGTCGCCGTCTTTCAGAGTGGTCACCTTGCGGATGTCCAAACGTACAGAGGCGTAGAACTTCAGAGCATTACCACCAGTGGTGGTCTCAGGATTGCCAAACATCACGCCAATCTTCTCGCGCAACTGGTTGATGAAGATACAGGTGGTGTTGGTCTTGGCGATGGTAGAGGTCACCTTGCGCAGAGCCTGACTCATCAGGCGTGCGTGCAGACCTACAGAAGAGTCGCCCATGTCACCCTCAATCTCCTTCTTGGGAGTCAGGGCTGCCACAGAGTCGATGACGATAATGTCGATAGCTGCCGAGCGGATGAGCTGGTCGGCAATCTCCAGGGCCTGTTCGCCGTTATCGGGCTGTGAGATATACAGGTTGTCGATGTCCACGCCCAACTTCTGAGCATAGAAGCGGTCAAAGGCATGCTCAGCGTCAATGAATGCTGCAATGCCGCCTGCCTTCTGTGCCTCGGCAATGGCGTGAATGGCCAGTGTAGTCTTACCTGATGACTCAGGACCATATATCTCGATGATGCGTCCCTTGGGATAGCCACCCACGCCAAGAGCGGCGTTCAGTCCGATAGAGCCAGTGGGAATCACATCAACATTCTCTATCTTTTCCTCGCCCATGCGCATAATACTGCCTTTGCCGAAATCCTTTTCAATCTTCGACATGGCGGCCTGCAGGGCTTTCATCTTCTCCTGTTGCGGAGTGAGCTGTTCTGTTTCTTCTTTCTTTGCCATAGTTGATTTATATTAGTAATTATAATTCCAAATCGCCATCGTGAATCTCGTGCCAAGGCAGGCCCTGCTTGTTGAGCTGCTCCATGAATGGATCGGGATCGAACTCCTCGACGTTGTGAACGCCTGGGGTGTTCCACAGACCCTTGCAGAACATCATGGCACCAATCATGGCAGGTACACCTGTGGTATAGCTGACGCCCTGCATACCGGTCTCCTCATAGGCGGCACGGTGGCTGCAGTTGTTATATACATAATAGGTATGCTCCTTGCCATCATTGCCAATACCACGGATGCGGCAACCGATAGAGGTCTGCCCCTCGTAGTTCTCACCCAAATCCTGTGGGTTGGGCAGCACGGCCTTCAGGAACTGCAGAGGTACAATCTTTACCTTGGCTACGCCAGAGCCATCAGCCAATGGTGCCTCGTACTCTACCTCGTCGATACGGCTCATGCCAATGTTCTGAATCACTTCGAGGTGTTTCAGATACTGCTGACCAAAGGTCATCCAGAAACGGGCACGCTTGATGGTGGGGTAGTTGATGACCAATGACTCAATCTCTTCGTGGTGCAGCAGATAGCTGTCTTTAGGACCAATCTCAGGATAGGTCAGGTCCTTGTGAATCTCCAGGGGTTCTGTCTCCACCCACTTGCCATCTTCCCAGTACAGTCCCTTCTGGGTGATTTCGCGGATGTTGATCTCTGGGTTGAAGTTGGTGGCGAAGGCCTTGTGGTGGTCGCCAGCGTTGCAGTCAACAATATCCAGATACTGAATCTCCTTGAAATGGTGCTTAGCAGCGTAAGCGGTGTAGATAGAGGTTACGCCTGGGTCAAAGCCACAACCCAGGATGGCTGTCAGACCAGCCTTCTCGAAGCGCTCGCGATAAGCCCACTGCCATGAGTACTCAAAGTGAGCCTCGTCCTTGGGTTCGTAGTTGGCTGTGTCGAGATAGTTGCATCCACAAGCCAAGCAAGCGTCCATAATCGTCAGGTCCTGATAGGGGAGGGCCAGGTTGATTACCAACTCAGGCTTGTAGTCGTTGAACAAAGCCTTCAACTGCTCCACATCGTCGGCATCCACCTGTGCGGTCTTGATGTCCAGCTTGTAGCCAGCCTTATGGATATCCTCTACTATCTTGTCGCACTTTGCCTTTCTGCGACTTGCGATCATAAACTCAGTAAACACATCTGCGTTCTGAGCAATCTTAAATGCAGCAACGGTAGCAACGCCACCTGCGCCAATCATTAATACTCTACTCATATTTCTTTCTTTATTTTATTTCGTCTCCTTTTATTCCCAATGCTGCCATGAGCGAATAACCCAGAATCTCCTGACGGAAATTGCCGCCTGGCATGGGCTGCATGGCAAACACGGTGATACGCTTCTCGTCGTCATCCATCTTGCGGAGGATGTTGCGCACCTCGTCGTAATGCTCTTCGTTAGGAATGACCATCACGCGCTTCACATCCTTTTGTTGAAGTACCGTCTGCAAGGTGTCCAGAAAGAGCTCGTCCTTGTCAACGAAGCCCTCGCCGTTGGGTGTACTGAAACAAAACTCACCCAGGTTGCCCTTGAAGGCCATACCGTCTAGCTCTTCGGTGAACTTGCCTGGCGTGAAGTTCTTCATCTCTGTCTGCTCCTTGTCGTGGGTCAGGATCACCACTGTTTGATGCTCGCCTTCGCGCAGACCACCATCCAACGCAATACACTCAGCCCATCGTGCCATGTCTGCCTGTGGTATGCGCCTTTCGAGCATTCTCTCAAAGTTAACTATCAAGTCAAATGCCACTTTATCAACATAGTTGGCATCTGCAATAATCACGTTCTCATTCATTGCCTGCAAAGGTACAAAAAAGAAAAGAGAAAAGCAAAGAAAAATTGCTTTTTTTCTTTGCTTTTCCCTTGTAGTCTAAGCTGTTGCTTTATTCCTCGCTGAGGATGATGACAACGCGGTTGTCGTCGTTGTTGGCAAATGGCTGTTCGGTGTCGCCTTTGACCTCAATCTTCATGCGCTTGGCAGAGATGCCTTTTGCCACCAGGGCTTTCTTGATGCTCTCTGTGCGCATCTTGGCAATTCGCTTGTTGACCTCAGGTGTACCTGTTGCCTTGTCAGCATAGCCTTTCAGCAGGATGGTTGCCTTGGGGTGCTCGTTTGCCCATTTCACGATGTCGTCAATCTTTGAAGCCTGTTCGGCCTTGATCTCTGTCTTTGACAGGTCAAAGAAGACGTTCTCTGTGGTGTTTTCTGCCTTCTTGACGACAGCCTGGGTATCAGCAATCTTTGACTCGGTCATCTTTGGCTCAACCACGGGCTTTGTAGTTGCCTGGGCAGGTTTCTTCGCACCATTTGTGATGTCATAGACGTAGGTCTTACCTGTCATGGGGTTCTCCACCTCAGCATACACCAGCTCGAAGCTGTTGTCCTGCTTAACGCGATACTTGGCGTTTTTCAGTTTCAGGTCCTTGTTGTAGAGTCCGTTGACTTCGCCTTCCTCCATGTCCAGATAGATGTCAGGCATAGAGGTAACCTTCACAGCAACCTTCTTGTTGTCTCTGTCATATCTGCCTAACTTGGCCGTGGTAGCATTCAACTGGTTTGTAGCCATCTCGGTAGAGATCTCATACTCCAACTGCTGTCTCTTGGCAGCACGTGTGGCTGGGTTTACACGAGCGTGATAGGCATCCAGTGACTCGTTAGGCATCTGTTTGGCCCACAGTTCCATCTCGCTATTCAACTTGTTGGTCATCATCTGATAGTTGCCCAGTTCTTCGTTAGCTACTGAGAAAGTTTTGGTGTCAGTGAGTGTTGGTGCTTCCTTTACAGCCTTTTTATGGCCGAACTTAAAGGTGATACCTGCCATAGCATATGGCCACCATTTCTCATTATTAGTTGTTATCGCATTTTTCTGACGTACGTAGTTTGTACCTGCTTCCAGGTTTACTCCCCAGTTTTTCGACAAGTTGAGTTCAACGATACCTCCCACCTTCCAAGCTGGGTTCCATCGGTCGCTGCCCTCTGAGTTGGCAAAAGCGTAGTTGTCAATCCATGCGTGGGGAAGAGCAATGTTGAAGGGTGTTCCAGCCACAGCAATGACGTTGACGAAGTTGTTCTGGTTGGGGAAGAATACGTTCGACAGATTGAACAGCATGTCGAGGTCGATGTTTGCAGCTTTACTTTTGTATTCAGAACCATCATCCAACTTGGCTTTCCACGAACTGCCATTGGCTTGCAGTCTGAGTCCGAACACCTCAGTAAAGTTATAGCCAATAGAAACAGCTCCCATGGGATTCCATTTGCGTTCGACACCTTGTCCGTTGTAGGCTCTCATCATACCTCCCTGCACACTAACGAATGCGTGTGGATAGGACTTTGTCTCCTGTGCGGAAACGTTCATGGCAAAAGCGATTGCTAATGCAGAAACAAATATTTTTTTATTCATAATAATTAGGTATTAGGATTAGTTATTGTTCAGGATATTTACGTCTACACGATTGAACGGGAACATGAAGCCACGCTCCTTCAACATCTGGTAGACCGTTTCATTCAGGTTGAAGTAGACCTCCCAGTAGTCTGGGCCCTTGCACCACGAGCGTGTGACAACGGTGACGCCACTGTCGCCCAAGCGAATCAGTCCAATCCATGGGGCTGCCACGATGGGGGAGTCGTCAACGGGACCTTGCATCACCTTGGGGTGGTTTTGCAGAATGTCCATGATAGCGCTCCTCACTTCGTCATAGTTGGCTCCATACTCAAACTGAAACTCCAGGTCCACGCGGCGATAGAGCTCTTTTGATGAGTTCTTCATGGTACCGCTGCTCAGAGCACCGTTGGGAATCAGGATAATCTGGGCGTCGCCTGTGCGGATGATGGTGTTGAAAATCTGGATTTCCTTCACCACGCCAGCATAGCCCTGAGCTTCAATGAAGTCGCCCACCTTAAACGGACGGAACAGCAGAATCATCACACCACCGGCGAAGTTCTGGAGTGTGCCACTCAAGGCCATACCAATGGCCATGCCCGCAGAGGCAAACAGGGCGATGAACGATGATGTCTCGATGCCAAGGATGCCTACAATGATAATGATGAGCACAAACCACAGCACAACATTGATGATGCTGTTGAGAAACGTGTAGAGTGTGGTGTCTACCTTGCTGCGCTGCAGCATTTTGGTAAAGAGCTTGATGAGCATCTTTATCAGATAGCGTCCTAAGAAATAAACGATGGCTGCCACAATCAGGTTCTTGCAGAACGTGAGTCCCCACTGCCATAATTGCTCGTAGGGAACAGCCGCAAATAGTTTGTCTACGATTGTCATAATATTAATATATTGTTTGGTGCAAAGATATAGAAAAAAATGTTAAGAACAAAGAAAAATTCGATAAAATCATAAATTGAGGTTTAAAAATCAAATAATTGTGCCAAAATTGCGAAAATGCATATACTTTTGCAGTGTTTTAATGAACAACATGAATATGAAGAGTATCCTAGAAGGACGTCCAGCCCTCAAGGCTGAGATTGATAAAATAGCTGAGGTTGCGGGCTATCTGTGGCAAAACGGATGGGCTGAGCGCAACGGAGGCAATATTACTGTGAACATCACGGAGTATGTGGACGACGAGATTCGTCAGATGGCTCCCATCAGTGACGTTAAGCAGATTGGTGTGACGCTGCCTGCACTCAAGGGCTGTTATTTCTATTGTAAAGGTACGGGCAAACGCATGCGCGACCTGGCTCGCTGGCCTATGGACAATGGTTCTGTCATCCGTATCCTTGACGACTGTGCCTCTTATGTCATCATTGCCGACAACGCTGTGATGCCTACCAGTGAGCTGCCCAGTCACCTCACCGTTCATGCACGTCAGATTGAGACCAACTCAGGCTATAAGGCCACTGTTCACACACATCCCATTGAACTTGTGGCTATGAGTCACAACCGTGCTTTCCTGGGCAAGGATGTGCTGACTAAGATCTTGTGGTCGATGATTCCTGAGACCAAGGCCTTCTGTCCGCTGGGATTGGGCATCGTGCCTTACACTCTGCCTGGTTCAAATGCTTTGGCTGATGCCACGCTGAAGGAGTTAGAGGACTATGATGTGGTGATGTGGGAGAAGCATGGTGTCTTTGCTAAGGGCACAGATGTGATGGATGCCTTTGACCAGATTGACGTGCTCTCGAAGAGTGCCAAGATATACATCAACTCAAAGTGCATGGGCTTCGAGCCCGAGGGCATGAGTGATGAGCAGATGAAGGAGATGACCAAGGCCTTCAACCTGCCTAGATAAGAAAAACAAACTACTAAATAATATAGCCAGTAAAAATTAAAAAGAAGCCCCGTCGCTGTGAAGCAACGGGGCTTTTGCTTGTTCTATTATTGCTTATTAATAGTTATCGCCGTAACGTTCCTTGGTGATGTCGTTCAGTGAGCGACCACGTGTGTTTGGCATGCCGATGAGACCCACGATGAGTGAGACTACCAGTAGGGCCACCATGCAGTAGGCAGCCAGAGTGAAGCCTTCGCCATTCTCACCATAGATAAACGTGAAGACCAGTCCCCATACGGCTGACAGTCCACGCACGATGAAGAACATCAGGCCCTGGGCACCAGCACGGAACTTGGCAGGGAAGAGTTCTGAACCCCAGAGGGCATAGAACACCTGTACAGAACTACCATTGTTAAGTCCCCACAGGATGGTGAAAACCCAGATACCCGCAATGCTTGTCACGCTGCCTCCAATCACCAGTATCCACGCTGTGAGGGCAGCCACCAATCCAAAGATATAGAAGAAACGGTGGGCTACCTTGTCAACATAGAATGAGATGATGAATGTGGTTACCACCACGAATACCCAACTCACACAACTTAGCATGTTGGCTGTCTCGTTGCTCAGTCCGCCTGCCGTCTCATAGACATGCGGCATAAAGAAGCCCATGACTGATGCTACGAGGTTCCATGTCAGGTAGATGGTAGCCAGGAATGCCACAGAGCGTACGGCCACCTTGTTGGTAAACAGCATCTTGATATTCTCTACGATGCCACTCTTGTCCTTCTCCTTGTTGGCCTCGAATTCGGCACTCTCCTGCAACTGACGCTGCAGGTTCCAGGCTACAAAGGCTACCACGAAGAGGGTGAAGAACACGACACGCGACGAGAATACCTCGACAGCTGCCTGAGCTGCCTCTGTGCCAATGACGGCGTGAGCCAGCGACTCCACAGGAGCATAGAGATAGCCACCAGGAGCGAATAGCATGCCGAAGAACAGAATGAGCATTGGGCCGATGCCCCATGACATCTGAGAGATACAGATGTTGCGGCCTCGGTTGTTGACCTCTGAGGACTCTGAGATATAAGTCCATGAGGCAGGCACGCCGATGCCCACCGAGATGCCTGTCACCAGGAAACCTGCCAACAGCATGGGGTAACTCACTGAGAACATCACGATGAGCATGCCCAGCATATAAACTAAGAGGTTATAGGTGAAGATGAACTTACGTCCAAACTTGTCGGCCAGGAAACCACCGATGATGGCACCGATGGCAGCGCCCATGGCGTTGGCACTAAGAGCGTTGAGCCATCCCAGGTGCATCTCGCTTAGTCCCAGATAGTTTTGCCACAGGGTAATGCCACTCGAACCTGCCACGATGGCACCTGCGTCCAAGTAGTTGTTCAGAGACACGGCTAGCGTGCTCTTCAAAGAACTGTTTTTAGTCATTGTATCGTGTCGTTTTGGTTATCGCTTTGAGGTGACGTCGCGCTCATACTGCTGGATGGCAGCGATGAACTCCTCGCCAACAGGCACGTTGTTCTTCATGTTGAAGTAGTCGAACACAGCGCCGAAAGGCAGCGACTTGGCTTCTTCCATCAATGCCAGACGCTCGAAGTCCTGTCCGTTGTCCTCGTATTGACGCAGCAGTTCCTTGGGCTCCAGCAGGGCCTGCAGGATACACTTCTGGGTAGCACGTGCGCCGATGATATATGCGCCAATGCGGTTGATGCTGGCATCAAAGTAGTCGAGTCCCACATGGGCACGGTTCAAAGCGTCAGCGCGTACCAGTTCCTTGAAGAGGTCCAGTGTCTGGTCGTTCATGATGGTCACGTGGTCTGAGTCCCAACGTACAGGGCGACTTACGTGCAGCATCAGCTCAGGCACATACATCAGCAGGGTAGAGACGAAGTCTGAGACGTTTTCTGTCTGCTCATAGTGGCCTGTGTCCAGTGTGTACATCTGCTTACGTGTGGCGCAGTATGCTGTGTAGAAGTCGTGTGAGCCCACGGTATAGCTTTCCAGTCCGATACCAAAGAGCTTGGCCTCGAAGCAGTTCTTAACGCCATCGAGCTTTTCCTCCATGATCTCGTCGAGTGAAGCAGCCAGAATCTCACGATATTTCTTGCGCTGTACGGGCATATCCTTTGAACCGTCGTGCACCCAGATGTTCATGATACATGGGTCGTTCTGGGCCATACCCATGGCGTCGGCAATGCGACGGCAGCGTTTGGTGTGCTCAATCCAGAAGTCGCGGATGCTCTTGTCGGGGTTGCTCAGGGTGAGGTTGCCACTCTTGGGGTGAGAGAATGAGGTTGAGTTGAAGTCCAGCTTCATATTGTTCTCCTTGGCCCATTGAATCCAACTCTCAAAGTGCTCTACGCCCACCTCGTCGCGATCCACAAACTTGCCCTTGAAGTCGCCGTAGATCTCGTGCAGGTTCAGACGATGGTTGCCACCCAGTAGGGTTTTCACAAACTCGATGTCCTGACGCACCTCGTCGATGTTGCGAGCACGACCAGGATAGTTGCCTGTGGTCTGGATGCCACCAGAGAGAGCGTCGTTGCGCTCGAAGCCCACTACGTCGTCAGTCTGCCAGCAGTGGAGTGAGATCTGCTGTGCCTGCAGTTGTTTCAAAACGGCGTCGGTATCAACGCCAATGGCAGCGTAGCGGTCCTTCGCCACAGCATATGCCTTTTCAATTAGTTCTGCTTTCATTTGTCTTTTCTTTTATGTTTTTATTTTGTTGTTATCTTGAGATACTTTTTGTATGCCTTATCCCAAATCTCCTTGTCCTCAGGCTCGTATGTCACCAGGTCTGTGCTCTTGGCAATGATGCTGCGCATCTCCCAGATGTCGCCCACCTGTTTCATGGCCTGGGCCTGCATCATGATGTTGCCAATGGCTGTGCACTCCTGAGGGCCTGCCAGTATGGTGGCTCCTGTGGCGTTGGCTGTAAACTGGTTCAGATATTTGTTCAGACTGCCACCACCGATTATGTGCAAGACGTCAAGGTCGAAGGAAGCAAACTCCTTTAGCCACTCGAATACCTGACGATAGCGCAGGGCGAGTGAGTCGAAGATGCAACGACAGATTTCAGCTGGTGTCTCAGGAATGGGCTGGTTGGTGTCGTGACAGTATTTCTGAATAGCTGCAATCATACTTGTTGGGGCTGCAAAGGCTGAATCATCAGGATTGATGATAGAACGGAAAGGCTCTACAGTCATTGCCTGACCCTGTAGCTCTGGGTGTGACAACTGGCGTATTTCTTCTGGCCATTCCAGTCGGCAGCGCTCATAGAGCCACATGCCACAGATGTTCTTAAGGAAACGTGTGGTGCCTTCAATGCCGCCCTCATTGGTGAAGTTGCGCTCATAACTCAGATTGCTGATGATAGGCTCTTTTGTCTCGATGCCCATCAGACTCCAGGTGCCACTACTCAGATAAGCAAACTTCTCATCTTTGGCAGGAACGGCTGCCACAGCAGATCCTGTGTCGTGTCCAGCAACAGCAATCACAGGCACAGGTCCCAGTCCTGTCAGTCGCTGCACCTCCTCTGTTAAGACACCTATCTGGGTGCCAGGCATCACCATACGTCCAAACATCTCCTTGGTGAGTCCTACTGATGCCAGCAGTTTCTCATCTAATTCCTTGGTTCTTGGGTCCAGCATCTGACTGGTTGAGGCGATGGTATATTCGCATACCATCTCGCCTGTCAGCATCCAACTCAGCGCATCGGGTACAAATAGTATCTTCTGGGCACACTTCAACGCCGTGTTGCCCTCGCGCTGCATGGCATAGAGTTGGAAGAGGCTGTTGAAGTTCAGGAACTGGATGCCAGTGATGCTATAGACTTCCTGGCGAGAAACGACGTTCTGCAGATAATCGTCCATCGCCTCAAAGGTGATGGGGTCGCGATAAGCACGAGGATTTCTGAGGATGGCTCCGTCGTCGCCTATACAGACGAAATCCACACCCCAGGTGTCGATGCCTATTGATGTGATGTTGAGGCTTCGGTTGGCCACCTCTTTCAATCCGCGAATCATTTCGAAATACAGGGCGTGGATATCCCAGTAGTAGTGCCCGCCTTGCTCAATCAGATTGTTGGGAAAGCGTGTCACCTCCTCTAGTTTTATCTGCCCTTCGTCCAGGTGTCCTACGATGGTGCGTCCACTGGTGGCTCCCAGGTCAACGGCAAAAAAATATGGTTTGCCTATTTTGTTCATAAGAGTGTTTTTAAAGTCAGTCTCAATATTTTCGCTGCAAAGTTACGCCAAAAACGTCTATCCATACCACATAATTTGATTTTCATACCACGATTTTTGAAAAAAAGTGCACTTTCCAATTAATCTTTCTTTCCTCTGCTTCGTCTAATGGGTGATAACTAATTACATTAACCGATTCATTATTTTAAAAAACCAAAAACAATGAAAAAGATTTTGATGATGATTGCTCTGATGGCAATGCCTTTTGCCATGCAGGCACAAACCAAGTTCCACGACGTTGAGGCCAGTGAGGCTCAGGGCGCAGTGAAGAAAATCAGTCAGGACATGATGGGCCGCCAGCAGGTTACCACCTTCACACAGGAGGGCAAAATGCAGCGCGAGGGACTGAGCGATCCTGTCTATGATGCCAATGGCTACATCCAGTCGGCCAAGATGTCTATGCGTGGTCAGGAGACTACTGTTACCTACAAGTGGCAGGATGGCAAACTCGTTAGCCAGACCATGAACATGATGGGCAACGATGTCACAACTACCTACACCTACAACGACAAGGGCGCCATTGCTTCTCAGTCAATGAACTTTGGTGGTCAGCAGATGGAGATGAAGTACACCGATTATAAGTATGATGCTAAGGGCAACTGGATCAGTCGCAAGACCAATATGATGGGTCAGGACATGGAGCAGACCCGCACCATCGAGTACTTTGAGTAATATGAGAATTATTTAAGGTCATTTATTTTAAAAATGTAGAAGGGGAGTCGATGTGAATCGGCTCCTCTTTATGTTTCTCTGTCAGCGATACGTTGTTTCTCTGTCAGCGATACGTCGTTTCTCTGTCAGCGATACGTCGTTTCTCTCGAAAAAGGATTGCCTATCCGTGATTGACAACTGAAGAAAGCAAAATGAAGGGCAGGTGTGTCAAATTGATGCACTTGCCTCGTTTATTGTAGAAAAATGAAAGAAAATACAGTTTTTCTCTTTGCATTTTGCATACATCTTCGTAACTTTGCAACTCAAATTCAAGGACTTATAGGTTTAAAGTAATATAGATCAGTTTTCAGAATGATGAAAAGACTATCAATCATGACACTTATTGCCATGCTGTATAGCGTGGTGGCTTTCGCCAAGAATTCGTTGATAACACCGCCAGAAGGACTGGCAATAGACACCTATCGTTTTGCTGCTACGGCGCTGGAAAATGGTTACACAGAGACCATGGCTTATGACGAGCAGGTGAAGATTGGATTCAATGGCGATGATGCCTATATCCTGGGCTTGGTAAGGGAGTGCCCTGACGAGTTCTGGTGTAAGGCCACGAAGAATGAAGAGGGCAACTATGTGATTCCTGCCAATCAGTATATCGGCACGAGAGAGGTGTGGGTCTATGAGTTTCCTTACTACATGACAGCGAAAAACGACGAGGGTGGTTTTGAGGATATCGTGCTGACGCTCGATGAGACTACGATGACCTTTACAACAGAGCAGACCGTGGTGCTGAATGGTGCTGCCTCGGCATGGGAGCCTTATCTGACTTTTACCAATGTGAGCATCAGTCTGATTAGCGAGAAGGCTGCAACGCCCGTTACGCCTCAAGTGAGCCTCTTTAAGGCCGATGGTGACTATCCCTATGCTTCGTTTGATATCACTAACAATGGTACCAATGGTGAGAAACTTCTGTCCAGCAAGTTGTACTACACCATCTGGATAGAGAAAGACGGACAAGAACAGCCTCTGACACTGAAAAAAGGTACTTACGTGAAGCTGAGCGAGGATATGACAGAGATTCCCTATATCTTCACAGACAATCACGACATCTTTGTACATGGTGAACAGGTGTATCTGAATCAGGGGATCCAGAAGATTGCTACCTGGACGAAGATAGGCATTCAGAGCATATACTATGGTGGTGGCGAGTGTCTTAAGTCGGAGATAGGCTGGAAACAACTTCAGACACCATCTTCCATCAGTACTATTGCTGATGACCAGAAAAGGACAGGTATCTACACCCTGAATGGACAGCGTATAGAAACGATGAAGAAGGGACTCTATATCGTTAATGGTAAGAAAGTAATTAAATAAGGTATATAAAGAAATGACACTAACAGTGATGATTGTTGCGCTCTTTGTTATTGGCTATCTGTGCATAGCCCTGGAGAGCGTGCTGGAGATTAACAAGGCAGCCATTGCCCTGCTGATGTGTGTAGGCTGCTGGACGTTGTTGATGATGGGCGTACAGGGATTCTTTCCTGAGGTGGCCGATGGCGTGAGCTTTATTTCTGGTCGCATTCAGCACCATCTGGGCGACGCTGGCGAGACGTTGTTTTTCCTGATGGGCGCTATGACCATTGTCGAGATTGTGGACTCGAACGGAGGTTTCAACTTCGTACGCGACATGATGAAGACACGCTCGAAGCGCAAGTTGATGTGGCGTGTGGCCTTTATGACGTTCTTCCTCTCGGCCATCCTCGACAACCTGACCACAAGTATTGTGATGATTATGGTGCTGAGAAAGTTGGTCCAGAGTCGCGAGGAACGCCTGATTTACGCTGGTCTGATTATCATCTCGGCCAACTCGGGTGGTGCCTTCTCGCCTATTGGTGACGTGACCACCATCATGCTGTGGATCAAGGGTGTGATTACGACCCAGGGTGTGCTTACAGAGATTTTCGTGCCTTCACTGGTGTCGATGGTTATTCCTGCTGCTATCCTGAGTCTGTCGCTCAAGGGTAAGTTTGACAAGGAGCAGAACCTGAAAGTAAATGAGGTGACAGCTTTCACCAAGAACCAGCGTAAGGTAATCTTCCTGCTGGGTGTGGGCGGACTGGTATTCGTGCCTATCTTCAAGACCATCACTCATCTGCCACCATTTATGGGTATCCTGCTGGTGCTGGGTGTACTGTGGACGGTGACAGAGGTGTTCCATCGTCAATTGGAGCAGAACGAGGACGATACGATGGCTAAACGCGTGAGTGACTTGCTGTCGAAGATTGACCTCTCGACGATAATGTTCTTCCTGGGTATTCTGATGGCTGTGGCCGTACTTCAGGAAATTGGTGTCTTGACTTCGATGGGTGAAGGTCTTAATGAGGCCTTTGCAGGCAACTACTATCTTATCAACGGCATCATCGGCGTGCTCTCGTCGATTGTCGACAACGTGCCCTTGGTGGCTGGCTGTATGGGTATGTATCCTGTGAGTGGCATTGAGGGCGACGCAATGGCTGTGGATGGCATCTTCTGGCAGCTGCTGGCCTACTGTGCTGGCGTGGGTGGCTCGATGCTGATTATCGGTAGCGCTGCTGGCGTCGTGGTGATGGGCTTGGAGAAGATCACCTTTGGTTGGTATTTGAAGAAGATGACGTGGATTGCCTTCGTGGGTTATCTCGCTGGCATCGGATGCTACTGGATAGAGAAATTGTTTATGTAAGGCTTGCCTTACGGAAAAGATAAGGGTTAGGAACAACGCTTCCTAACCCTTTATTTATTGTCTGAACTTTATTTGTTGTCCGTACTCTATTTTTTGCCTGAACTTAATTTATTGCCTGAATTCTGTAGGTTTGAGTCCTGTTTTTAGTTTGAATTTCGCAGAGAAATAGTCTGGCGACTCGAAGTCAAGTCTATAGGCAATTTCCTTGATGCTCAGGTCTGTGGACGACAGCAACTCTTTGGCTCGCTGCAGACGCAGATCCTGCTGATAGATGGCAGGCGAGAGCCCTGTGTGCTCCTTGAAGAGTTTGCGGAAGTTGGAATAGCTGACGCCCAACTCCTGGGCCACCTGCTGGATGGTGAGAGGTGTTTCCAGAGATTCGCGGATGCGCAGACGGGCACGGTTCACCAGGTCGACATGCGTCTGGTTGCGACTCTTCAACTCGCGATTGCGCTCCAACGAATACATCATGCCAATAAGGTGGTTCACCAGTCCTGCCATCAGCTGCTGGGCATAGGCAGCCTCCTCCTGGGCTGCTGCATAGGCCTGCTTATAGAGGCTGATGACTTCGGCACTATAGCCCACGTGATAAATGGGCTTCGAGGGCGTGAGGAAACCTGCACGCACACGACTGTCCATGTTTTGTCCCTTGAATCCTATCCAATAGCTCTTCCATCCCTGTCGGCCCTTGGGGTGATAGGTATGCCATTCGCCAGGGAAGAGCAGAAAGAAATCGCCAGCTTTCACCGTGGTCTTTTCTGTCGAGGCGCTTTGAAACTCGCCCTCACCCTCAGTGATATAGAGCAGCTGATATTCTGAGAGCGTGCGCCCTTTACTCAAGTCAAAGTAATAGCCATCGGCATGGCCACGTGTGGGATATTCGTCTTGAGGCCCAATCTCTTCATAGCCTATGGTCGTAACGGTAAGTCCCCACTGCACATCGCGATGACTGGCAAGCAGATATTTACTGGTTTGCATATGTTAAGTCTTCATTATCGTTTGCGGGAATGCGCATCCAGAATGTTGAGCCCTTGCCCTCGCCATCGCTGATGAGGCCAATACTGCCTCCACAGCTTTCGGCAATGCTCTTGCAGATGCTCAGACCCAGTCCTGTGCCCTGAACAAAGTCGTTCAGTTTTACAAAGCGGTCGAACACCATTGCCTGTTTTTCCTTGGGAATGCCTGCTCCCGTGTCTTCACAGAAAATATAAAGTTGGCCGTTCTCATACTGATAGCCCACCTTGATGTGGCCCTTCTCAGTATATTTCACGGCATTGGTTACGAAATTGGTGATCACTTGCTGTACACGGCCTTTGTCGATGCATACGGGCAAGCTGTTATACGGATTCTCGCTCATAAACTTCACCGCAGGATTCTGGACACGCTGTGCCAATGTTTGACAGATATCGTTGAAGGCAAAGGCAAAGTCCACATGCTCCAGGGTGATGTCTTGTGGTCCCTTCTCCATGTCGGAAGCCTCGAGGATATCGTTGATGAGTCGCAGCAGCATATCGCAGTTGTTGCGTATGATACGAATGAACTCGCGGCGATCTTCCTCGCTGTCGATGGTTTGCAGCAAGTCGCTGAAGCCCACAATGGCGTTGAGGGGCGTGCGAATCTCGTGGGTCATGTTGGCCAAGAACATACTCTTCATGCGACCAGAGTCGTTGGCACGTTCTGTCTCTCGTCGCAGACGCTCCTCAGTCTCTTTGAGATAGGTGATATTGCGCAATACACCAAAGTGGCCTGTAAACTTGCCGTTCTCGTCGTGAACAGGCATGCCGCTGATGATATACCATTGAGGCGTGTTTTCTACAGGTGTGTTGTTGAAGTGATGAATCATGATGACGTCGCGATCCATCTTGTCGTAGTTGTCGAGGAATAGTTTTGCCTGCTCGCGTCCTTCCTTCAGACTCTCTATGTAGGTGTTGAAGTCGCGTTGGAAGTCACTCTTTCTAAGCGATTGTGAGAAGTGAATCACCTTCTCGTCAATGTCTGTCCACCACACAAACATCTGGTTGTTCTGAAGAAGGTAGTGCAACTGGTCCTCATATTGATTAATCTGCTCTATCGACTTCTGTAGCTCGACCTCGCGCTGATGCTGCTCCAAATAGGTGTCGCGGTCGGAAGTGACATCACGGCAGGTGACAATATAATAGACCAACTGTCCTTGATTGTCAAACAGAGGGTCGATGACAAACTCCACATCCTTATATATGCCCATGTCTGGGAAGTCCATCTTCTGGCAGGCATGGAACCTCTCCAACTTCTGGGGGTCGTAGTCGGCCTTGATAAGTGGTAGGTCAAAGAGACGTGTATTGCGGAAGAAAGGCTCTGTCTTTTCTGTGATTTTACATATCTCGCGCATCTTGTCGTTGATGTCGAGAATATAGCCGTCGGCAGTATAGAATGACATGGCTGTGAGAGATGTCTGGAATATCTTCTTATAGCGACTGGCGTTCTTCTCGGTCTGGGTGGTTTCTTGGATGATATCTGTGACATCGTTGCCAACGATGAATAGCGAGTTGATGGTGCCGTCCTCGTCGGCATCGCTGATAGAATAGCCTTCGAAATAGTGCCATTCAGGTTCCTCTATGGTGCCGATGTTCCAGCGTGCCTTTAACTCGTCGGTATGTGATTTTCCGGCTATCTCAATATCAAACTGACGCTTGATGATGGCCTGATCGTTGGGGTGTATATGTTCGATAAACTCGTCCATTGCCAATCCGTTCTTGGGAAAGAGACGGTGTGTGCGACTGCGGAAGAGGTCGTTCTTGACATCGTATTCCAAAACAAAATAGCCACAAAGATCTATCACTTTCTCTGTGAGGTTGTGCAGGTCTGCACTTTCGCGAGTGTGACGTCGGTGGCGCAGATAGAACACCACAAAGACCACCACGATGCATAGTGATAGTGCCAAAAGGACTATCATCGTAGCGATGGGTGAAAGTGGTAAGTTGGCAAATATGTGTGTCATAGACGATCCTTTCTTTCTATGTTCAGAACCTGACAGGGGATGGATATCCACACCGTGGTTCCACGTCCTAACTCAGAGTTAATTTCAAAACTGCCTCCCATCTGCTCTGTCAGTTCCTTACAGATGGGCAGTCCCAGTCCAGTGCCGTTCTTTGTCTTCGATGCAAAACGCTCAAAGATATGGGGCAGAGAACTACTTTCTATACCGTTGCCAGTGTCCTCGATGGTGACAATCAGATGTCCGTGGATGTAGTCGTATCGTGCGCAAACGCGGCCCTCGTTGGTGTGCTGGGCTGCATTGGAAGCTATGTGTCCGATGATGGTACTCAGGTGTCCATCGTCAATGACGACTTCCATCTTTTTATAATGGTTCTCAACGACATATTCCACGTTGGGCTTTTTGAAGTTATTCCATGCATTCTGGCAATGGGCATCAAATACGGCAGCGATGTCTGTGGGCTGAGGCTTAAACTCAATCATCTTGGCATCGAGGCGTGACAGGAAGAGAATCTCGTTGATCAGGGTGAGCAGATAGCTTGAGTTTGACTTAATCTGTTCGATAAACATTGGTTCCTCTTCTGCGTCGTGAGGCATATCGAAGAGCTCGGCAAAGCCCACTACCGAAGCCAATGGCGTGCGAATCTCATAGCTCATGTTGCGCAGGAACACATTCTTGATGTTCTCCTCGTCCTGAGCATTGATACTTTCTATCTCGAGTTGTCGTTCCGTCTCTTTGACCTCGCTGACGTCTCGGCAGAGTCCGAAGTACTTCGTCACCTGTCCTGACGCATCGAGCACAGGGATAAAATGCATCTGAAGGAACAAGGGCAGTCTGTTCTTACTTCTTAGTGTAGTTTTCAACTCGACGGAAATAGGTTTGGTGGTTCGAGAGTCCATGCTATTCAATAGGCGCATGGTGCGATTCTTGGCCGAGTTGTCGAGGAGTGTCATACAACGTGCCTGGGTGAGTGAGAGCTGCACCTCGTTGATACCCTTGAATATTGTCAGCATATGGATGTCGGGTGCATATTCGGCTATGCGTACACCACCCACCTGAAGCAGGTAGTTGATGTTGTTGATATAATCCGTAACCTCTTTATTGGTCTTAGCCAGCGTTTTCACATCGTTCATTAGCTTCTTGTAAGACTTTACATGCTCCGTTCTGCTGATGCCAGTGCCGAAATAGCCAGTCAGCTGATGTTGTTCGTCATAGATGGGAATGACCTGCATCTCATAAAAGACAAAGTCATCGAGCTCCTTGACATAGCGGTCTATCAGGGTGGCGTGGAAATGCTCCATGTTGCGCACCTCCTCTGGCGTCATTTGCAGTAGGGAACTCAAATTCAGGTGCTGGGCCTTGATGCTCTCAAAGGTGCCGTTGAAGGTTTCGCACACCTTTTGGTTGAAGTCCACCAGATAGCCATCGGCATCATAGAGGGCCATGTCTGTCATGGCAATATTGAAAACCGACTGATAGCGCAGCATCATGTCGCTGGCAGCCTTCTGTCGAGATTTTGATTCGGTGATATCAATCTCTGCGCCTACGATAATGTTGGGCGTTCTGTCGGAGCCATGGGTTGCTGGCATCATGTTCACCACATAGTCACGCTCCTCGGTTTCTTCATCTTTGGCACGCAAGAGGACGGACCCTGTCGTTGCCTCCCCCTTGATGATTGACTCCAGTTCGTCACGCAGGTGCTCAAAATCCTTGATAGGATAGCGCTTAGACAAGGCCATGGGCGAATAAGTTCTCGCGGTATTGCCATTGTAGTTCTGCCAGACAAAGAGTCGGTTCTTTACATCGTAGGTCCACAGGTGCACATGGACAGAATGAAGTAGAGCCATGAATCGTTGATAGCGGATATTGTTCTTTCGGTTGTTTTCCTTCTCTTTCAGCCAGACGAAAACGAAGAACAGTCCCAATATGACTATCACCGACACCAATACTCCGAGTCCGATATATATAGGCCAGTAAGATTGTTCAGGTACCATTTCTTAAGTTTTATGGGGCAAAAATAGATAAAAAAACACGAATTACCAAATAAATTGTTGATTTTGTGAGATTTTTAGTATCTTTGCATGCAATTTTTTTAAAAACAGACGAAAAATGAGCCAGAAAATGAAAGCTGCAACCCTCTGCGTTCAGGCAGGATGGGAACCCAAGAATGGAGAATCGCGTGTGCTACCAATCTATCAGAGCACCACTTTTAAGTATGACAATACGGAAGAGATGGCAGACCTCTTTGACTTGAAGAAGGAGGGCTATTTTTACACCCGATTGCAGAATCCAACCAACGATGCGGTGGCCAAGAAGATTGCTGCCCTGGAGGGTGGTGTAGGGGCTATGCTCACCTCGAGTGGTCAGGCAGCTAATTTCTATGCAGTATTCAATATCTGTGAGGCAGGCGATCATATTGTGACTTCCAACGAAATCTATGGCGGAACCTATAATCTCTTTGGCGTGACGCTGAAGAAGTTGGGCATCGAGTGTACTTTTGTCAATCCCGAGGCTTCCGAGGAGGAAATCTCTCAGGCCTTCCGTCCCAATACCAAGGCCCTGTTTGGCGAGACTATCTCGAATCCTGGCTGCAAGGTGCTCGACATCGAGAAGTTTGCCCGTATTGCCCATAAGCATGGTGTGCCCCTGATTGTCGACAACACCTTCCCCACACCCATCAACTGCCGTCCCTTTGAGTGGGGCGCTGATATCGTGACCCATAGCACCACTAAATATATGGATGGACACGCCACTCAGGTTGGTGGCTGTATTGTGGACAGTGGCAACTTCGACTGGGACGCCCATGCCGATAAGTTCCCTGGACTGACCACTCCAGATGAGTCATATCACGGACTGACTTATACTAAGGCCTTTGGTAAGATGGCCTATATGACCAAGCTCACGGCACAGTTGATGCGTGACCTGGGTTCTATTCCCTCGCCTCACAATGCCTTCCTGCTGAACCTCGGTCTCGAGACACTCCACCTGCGTATGCCTCGCCATTGTCAGAATGCCCAGACCATTGCCGAGTTCCTGAACAACGACGAGCGTGTGGCTTGGGTTCACTATAGCGGACTGGAGGGCGACGAGAGCCATGCCTTGGCACAGAAATATCTGCCCAACGGCTCGTGTGGCGTCATTGCCTTCGGACTGAAAGGCACACGCGAGACAGCCGTGAAGTTCATGGATTCGCTGAAGTTGATTTGCATTGTGACCCACGTGGCCGATGCACGCACCTGTGTGCTCCATCCCGCGAGTCACACCCATCGCCAACTGAGCGATGAGCAGTTGCGTGAGGCAGGTGTTGCTCCCGACCTGATTCGCCTGTCTGTGGGTATCGAGGATGTGGACGACCTGCTGGCCGACATCCGCCAGGCTCTTGATCAGATTTAACGGTTCATGATGGTCTTGCAGCGCTTGCCTGTCTTCAGGATATAAGCACCCTTCGGCAGGTTGCTGATGCTGAACGTCACATCCTGCTCGGCGTGGAAGACCACCTCACCTTTCATATTATAGAGGGACATTGATTCCCCTTTGGCTACACTGACGCTGACCACCCCGTCTTTCATCTTGAAGGTCGACTGGCTGGCGTCAGTGGTTTGTATGGTGCTTGCCTGTCCGTCGGCAAAGAACAGCTTCTGGACTGACGCCAGGGGAATGCGCTGCTCGTTGCCCTGTTCCAGGGTTACAATCATATCGGTGGCATCGAAGGTCAACTTCCGAATCTGACTCACCTCGATGCGTGTGTCGCCATCGGTCTGACTCACGGTGAGATACTGGTAGTTGTCGGCCCAAGTGCAGGCGCTTATCATCAGGAGAAGGGTCGTTAGTAGAGATTTCATAGTCTTCATCTTGCTGTAATTTTTGCTGCAAAGATAGGAAAATTTTTATGAAAACGCCTCCGATACATGCTTTTTTTATAAAAATCCGCCCATTTTGTTGTATAGTTCAAAAAAAAACTCTAAATTTGTCAGCAGAAAAACTTAACAACAGTATTATGATAGACGTAAAAGAAACATTGCAGAAGGCCGAAGAGCGTATGGAGATGGCAGCTATGTATCTGGAAGATGAGCTGAGCCGCATCCGCGCAGGCCGCGCTAACGTAGCCATCCTCGATGGTGTACGTGTGGAGTCCTATGGTAGTCGTGTGCCCCTGAACCAGGTGGCCACCGTGAACTGTCCCGATGCGCGTACCATCGCCATCAAGCCTTGGGATAAGAAGCAGATTCGCGATATTGAGAAGGCCATCATGGATAGTGACGTAGGTATCACTCCTGAGAACAACGGCGAGGTGATTCGCCTGATTATTCCCCAGCCCACAGAGGAGCGCCGTCGCGACTTGGTGAAGCAGTGCAACAAGATTGCTGAGAAGGCCAAGGTCGAGGTGCGCAACGTGCGTGGCGACATCAAGGAGAAGTTGAAGAAGGCCATCAAGGACGGTCTCTCTGAGGACTTAGAGAAGGATGCCGAGACCGAGCTCCAGAAGGTGCACGATAAGTACATCAAGAAACTGGACGAGCTCATCGACGCTAAGAACAAGGAGATCATGACCGTTTAATTGATAATTGACAATTGAAAGGACTTGTCGTTAAGAATACAGGCAGTTGGTACACCGTTCGTACGGACGATGACCAACTGCTTGACTGTAAGATAAAGGGTAACTTCCGCCTGAAAGGCATCCGCACCACCAATCCCGTGGCTGTGGGCGACAGGGTGGAGGTTAACGAGGAAGGATGGATTGTGGCTATCGAGGATCGCCGCAACTACATCATCCGTAAGAGTATCAACCTCTCGAAGCAGAGCCATATCATCGCAGCCAACGTGGACCAGGCATTCCTGGTGGTCACGGTGGTCAATCCCCAAACCAGTACAACATTCATCGACCGTTTCCTGGCTTCGGCCGAGGCCTATCGTGTGCCAGTGGTGCTGGTCTTCAACAAGACCGACCTGCTGGACGATGACCTGCGAGGCTATCAGGAGGCTGTGGTCAACCTCTATGAGACCATTGGCTATGAGTGTCGCCAGGTGTCGGCCGAGACAGGTCAGGGTATTGACGACCTGCGTGCGCTGATGCAGGGCAAGATCACGCTGCTCAGTGGCAATAGTGGTGTGGGTAAGTCGACGCTCATCAACAAGTTGGTGCCTGGTGTCAACCTACGTACAGCCGAGATCAGCGATGCCCACAACATGGGAATGCACACCACCACCTTCAGCGAGATGATTCCGTTGCCAGAGGCTGACGGTGAGCAAGGAAAGGGTGGCTATCTCATCGATACTCCAGGTATCAAGGGCTTTGGCACCTTTGATATGGAGCCCGAGGAGATAACCAGTTATTTCAAGGATATCTTCCATTTCTCCAAAGACTGCCGCTTCTCTAATTGTACCCACACCCATGAGCCCGGCTGTGCTGTGCTTAAGGCTGTGGAGGAGCACTATATTGCCGAGAGTCGCTATCAGTCGTATCTCTCGATGCTCGACGATAAGGAAGAAGGCAAATACAGAGAATCGCAGTAAGGTTTTGAGAATTGAGGTTTGAGTTGTGATTAAGGAAATATTATCATTAGACGAACCCGGATTGGAGGTATTTGGTCAGTTGACCGAAGCCCAGTTGCGTAATGCCCTCGACCCAGAGAAGGGCATTTTTATTGCCGAGAGTCCCAAGGTTATCCGTGTGGCTCTCGACGCAGGCTATGAGCCCCTGTCGCTGCTCTGCGAACGCAAACATATCACAGGCGATGCTGCCGACATCGTGGCCCGCTGTGGCGATATACCCGTCTATACAGGTGATCGTGACCTGCTGGCCCAACTCACAGGCTATACCCTGACACGGGGTGTGCTCTGTGCCATGCGTCGACCCAAGGAGAGGGCTTTGCACGATGTCCTCGATGGAGCTAGTCGCGTGGTGGTTATCGATGGGGTGGTGGATACCACTAATATCGGCGCCATTTTCCGTTCGGCAGCAGCCCTGGGCATTGATGCCGTGCTACTCACGCGCCAGTCGTGTGACCCCTGGAATCGCCGTGCTGTGCGTGTGTCGATGGGTTCGGTGTTCCTGGTGCCTTGGACGTGGCTTGACAGCTATGCCGACCTGACGGCCTTGGGCTTCAAGACTGTGGCAATGGCGCTGACGGATAAGTCCATCTCGCTGGATGACCCCGTGTTGAAGCAAGAGCCCCGACTGGCCCTGGTGATGGGAACCGAAGGCGACGGACTGGCCCACGAGGTGATTGCGGGCTGCGACTATGTGGTGCGCATTCCCATGGCCCACGGCGTCGATTCGCTGAATGTGGCTGCAGCGTCGGCTGTGGCCTTCTGGGAACTAAGAAATAGGTAATAAGAACAAATATGAAAAAGATTGTTATAGGGTCGTTCCTGATGCTGGGTGCTGTGGCCTCGGCACAGGTCAAGACCGAAGTGAAAGAGTTTAATCTGGCTGGTCCCTTTGCCGTGAACGCACCCCTGAGTGTCGATACGGTCAATGTGAAGGGCGAGAAATTTGATGAGAAGAGCCTCCTTCAGAGTCTCGCACTCACCACCCAGCCCACCACCACGTTCAGTGGTCAGGTGTTGCCCTCGCTCAAGGACAGTAAGAGCGTGGGCCTGCTGACGTTCTATCTGAACAACAGCGACTACCTCAAAGGTAAGATTGAGGTGAAGGGTCCCAAGAACTATAAGGTTTATGTAGATAACAATGAGGTATCTGGCGAACTGAAGTTGGCTCCCGAGCACCACACCTTTGCCATCCGTTTCCTGGCCGAGCCCAGCGATACGGACAGTATCAGCGTCAGCATTGACTCTCAAATAGCCAGCCTCCAGCCCCAACTCTCAAAGGCTCATCCCTACATGGTTCACGACCTGACAGATGGCAAGCGTGTGCGTGGCATTTCGCTGTCGGCCGATGGCAAATATGTGATTGTGAGCTTCCAGACCACAGCCCGCGGAGGCAAGAGCCAGTGGGACTACGAGTTGCGCGAGGTGAAGACCCAGCGTGTGCTCCAGCGTCTCAATGGCAGCAAGCGATGGATGCCCCGTTCTGTGGCCTATATCGACGAAGAATGGCAGGGTGACAAGCGTGTGCTCTATAAGGTGGACCCTGCAACGGGTCAGCGCACCCAGTGGGCCTATGACATTCCCCGCGAGAGCTATGACATCAGTCCCACCGAAGACTATCTCATCTTCACCTGCACAGAGGAAGGTCCCAAGGAAGACGAGAACGTGTATCAGGTGCTCGAGATGGACGATCGTCAGCCAGGCTGGCGCTCACGCTCCTACCTGAAGCGCTACGATATCAAGAGCGGACTCACCCAGCGCATCACCTTTGGCACCAAGGGCGAGCACCTCAGCGATATCTCGCAGGACGGCAAGAAACTTCTGGTTGTCTCGTCCTACTCACGCTTGGAGAAGCGACCCACCGAGGTGCAGGACGTCTTTATCATCGACGCTCAGACCCTGAAGGTGGACACCCTGCTTCAGCGCGAGGGATTCCTGGGCAGCTGTCAGTTCTCGCCCGATGCCTCGCAGGTGCTCTTTACGGGCAATCCTGAGGCCTTCAACCGCATTGGCTGTCAGTTGCCTGCCGACCGTACACCCAGCATGACGGAGTACGAGCTCTTTATCTATGACATCGCCACGAAGCAGGTAAAGCCCCTTACCAAGGACTTCGACCCTAATATCGACGGTGGACTGACATGGTCGTATGCCGACGGTAATATCTATTTCTATGCCGAGTGCCGCGACTATGTGTATGTCTATCAGTTGAACCCCAAGACGGGCAAGATTACTCAGATGCCCTGCAACGGCGACTATGTCTATCGCCTCGATATGGCCGAGCATGCACCCGTGATGGCTTATCTGTCGTATAAGACTCTGGAGCCCGCCTCAGCCTATGTTCTGGACCTGAAGAGCAAGAAACAGCAGACGTACTTTGATGGCAAGACAGCCCTGGGCGATGCCGAGTTGGGCACTTGTCAGGACTATAACTTCAAGAACTCGAAGGGCGACACCGTCTATGGTCGCCTCTACCTGCCCAAGGACTTCGACGCCTCGAAGAAATACCCCATGATTGTCTATTACTATGGTGGCTGCTCACCCGTGAGTCGTTATTTCGAGTCGCCTTACGCCCCTCAGTACTGGAACTCGCTGGGCTATGTGGCCTATATCATCGAGCCCAGTGGCGCCACAGGCTTTGGTCAGGAGTGGGCTTCACGCCACGTGAACACCGCTGGCCGTGGTCCTGCAGAGGACATTATCGAGGGCACCAAGCAGATCTGTGCCGACCATCCTTATATTAATAAGGAGAAGATTGGCTGCATGGGCGCTTCCTATGGTGGCTTCATGACCCAGTATCTGCAGACCCAGACCGACATCTTTGCGGCTGCCGTGAGTCACGCAGGTATTGCCAACCACACCAGCTACTGGGGACAGGGCTATTGGGGCTATAACTACAGCGAGGTCAGCATGGCCAACAGCTATCCCTGGAGCCATCGCGACCTCTATGTGAACCAGTCACCCCTGTTTAATGCCGACAAGATCCACACGCCCCTGCTCCTGTTGCATGGCGATGCCGATACCAACGTGCCCCTGGTCGAGAGTCTGCAGATGTTTACAGCCCTGAAGCTGCTGGGCCGCGAGGTGGCCTTGGTTCAGGTGAAGGGCGAGAACCACCACATCCTCGACTATTCTAAGCGTGAGAAGTGGCTGGCCACCCAGATGGCCTGGTTCCAGAAGTGGCTCAAGGACGACCCCACCTGGTGGGATGCCATCTATCCCAAGAAGAATCTGTGATTCCGTGAGAAGATCAATTTAACATTATGTTCAATTATAAAACAAACCGTATGAAAAAGTTTTTTCTTTTTGCTGTGATGGCTGCAGCAGCCTTTACCGCACAAGCACAGAACATTCAGTTGCACTATGACTTTGGCCGTAACATCTACTCTGGCGAGGAAGCTGGCCGTCAGAAGGTCACCGTTACCCTCGAGCAGTTTAAGGCCGACCAGTGGGGTTCTTGGTTCTATTTCGTTGATTTGGACATGAGTCGCCACTTCACCGAGGGTGCCTACGCCGAGATCTCTCGCGAGATTAACCTGAGCAAGAGTCTGCCCCTGGCTGCCCACGTGGAGTATGATGGTGGTTTGAACAAGAGTGGCTCGTTCCAGCAGGCTGGTCTGGCTGGTATCGCCTATAACGGTCACACAGAGGACTTCTCGAAGACCTGGTCAGTACAGGTGCTGTATAAGCATTATCTGAAGAGCTACGAGAACACACATTCTTATGCCAGCGCTCAGTTGACAGGCGTATGGGGCATGAACCTCCTCAACGATAAGCTGCGTTTTGCTGGCTTCATCGATTTCTGGCGTGGCGAGAAGGCTAATGGCCATGGCTGCCTGGTGATTCTCTCTGAGCCCCAGTTGTGGTATAACCTCACCCAGAACCTGGCTGTAGGTACCGAGTGGGAGTTCTCTAACAACTTCGTCTATAACACCGACCCCACCAGCGACAAGACCTTCTTCTTCAACCCCACACTGGCCTTGAAGTGGAACTTCTAAGCAAGGAGTAACGATATGAGCGAAACGGCGTTTCGCGGGGCAGGAAACGGCATTTCCTGCCCTTTATTATGCCGTTTCGCTGGCTGCATTCTTGTTGCCTGGCTGTCGCTGTTCTGCAGCATTTTATGTCATCTTTTGCAGCATTTTGTATTCCATCAGGATGCCTTACAGATGACAGTTGACAGATGACAGTTGTTGACTAACGCCCTACAGACACGGTACAAGTCGTACTGATGTAAATAATTTTATATTATACAATATTATTTATATATCTATATATATTAATATATATAATATTATATATAAATATATTTTGTTAATTATATATATAACTATATATTATAAATATAGTATTTCATAGGATGATAACCCATGAATCGACCTTCCGATAGGTGTTAGTCAACAACTGTCATCTGTCAACTGTCATTCGTCAGCGACAAATATTTTCATGCAGATACCACATGTATGGTAGAAATGTACACGATATTTGTACAAACGCAACAAAAGCAACATTTTTTTTGAACTTTTTTGAGCAATTTGTTCGAAAAACTACTTTTTTTGTGTAATTTTGCAACTTGAAAACGAAAAGGACTGTAACATGAAGCTGAGCGAAAAGAACTGGAAGGTGGGTGAAGTGGTAAACCTTCCAAAAAGAGAGAAGCAATTAAAGAAGAGTGGAATCACTACCTACACACGATTCGTCACCTCTCGCTATGTGTGCATACGCGAGGCTACCGAGGGCCAGAGAGGCATCTTGGTGAAGGTGCTGGGCAAATGCTTTGCCGACGATTTGATGATAGTCAGTGGACACCCTTTTTGCAAGGACGACCGCGACGAACTGCTTGAAGGCGTGCGCTATCTCAGTTTCCCCTTTCCCCAAACGCGCGATGTGCAGGAGGTCATCGACATCGTTCGCGAGAATCCCGATCTCATCAACGCCTTTTCTTCTGCCTCGATGCACATCAACCCCGATTCCACGTTTTGGGTCGACGAGACCAGTCGCAGCATGCTGATCCTGAAGAAGCTCCAGTTCCTCAACGGACGCACCGGACAGCTCCATGCCGCTGATGATGCCAATCACACGCGCATATCGTTGGTGTACTTCTCTAACGGTAAGTTAACTTGGTAAGACCATTCTACAAATTTTTCATACATTAGATAAGAGTAGTGTTCTGCTTGCGAGAGCGGGACACTCTTTTTTTTGCTCGTTAATCTTTTTTATACCAAATAATTTGGGCAGATGACGAAAATGTTTGTATCTTTGCCCACGTCATTAAAAAACTATTTGCATATGAAAGAAAACAGTATTTTGAGTGCAGCCATCATTGCATTGGGCATTGCCTGCATGGGACTGCTGATAAAGGGTGGCATTGATAACTTTGCCACGAAGGACAGAAAAGTGACGGTGAAGGGACTGGCTGAGCGCGAGGTGCCTGCCGACAAGGTGACGTGGAGCATCGGTACGAAGGTGACAGGTAACGACCTGCCTCTGCTCTATGACAACATCAACGTACAGACGCAGAAGATTAAACAGTTCTTGCTGAAGCACGGTCTGCCCGAGAACGAGATTACCGTGAACCCGCCTGCCGTTAACGACCTGGAGGCACGTGAATGGGGTGACAACCAGAAGAACTTCCGCTATATCGTCAACACCACCATCACCGTGGCTACGGGCAAGGTGGAGCAGGTCAACAAGGCCATCTCTGACCAGGCTGAGCTCTTGAAACAGGGTGTGGCTTTGGGCGAGAACTATCCGCAGTATGAGTATGCATCGTTCCAGCAGATGAAGCCCGAGATGATGGCTGAGGCTATCAAGAACGCCCAGAAGACCGCAGCACAGTTTGCTGAGGCCAGCGAGGCTGAGTTGGGCACCATTCAGACGGCCGACCAGGGTCAGTTCTCTATTGATAATCGTGATGAGAACACGCCTTACATCAAGAAACTGCGTGTGGTCACCACGATTACCTATTCGCTGAAATAAGTTCTATTCTGAAACGGAATTCACAAGGTCGAGTATTTGCTCGACCTTTTTTTCTGTGGGTAGGGTGGCGTCAATCCAATGGATGGTGAAGCCACGGCGCTCCATACCGCGGAACCAAGTCATCTGTCGCTTGGCAAACTGATGGATGGCGATTTCCAGTTGGCGGAACATCTCGTCGTAGGACAGTTGGCCGATGACATATTCGGTGAGGAACTTGTATTCCAGACCGTAATAGATCAGGTCTTCTGCAGGAATGCCGCTGTCCAGCAGACCACGCACCTCGTCCACCATGCCCTCGTCGAGACGGGCCTTGAGACGACGCGTGATCTTCTCGCGGCGCAACTCGCGGTCGATGTTGACGCCGATAATCGTAGAGGGGATAGGAGGCAACTCGCGCAGGGGCATGGGATGCTCCAGGTTATAGGTCTCAATCTCGATGGCGCGGATGGCACGCTGACAGGAGTCCACGTCGGTGGTATTGTGCATCACCGAGCCACTCTTCGCCTTCAGCGCCTTGAGCATCTCGGTCAGTTCCTCCAGCGAGCGTCCCTCCAGGCTGTCGCGCAGGGGCTGGTTCTGGGGCACAGGTGATAGGTGATAGCCCTTCAGCACCGCCTCGATATACAGTCCCGTGCCACCACAGAGGATGGGCTGCACACCTCGGCTGCGGATGTCCTGATAGGCATCAAAGAAGTCCTGCTGATACTGAAAGAGGTTATATTTGGTGCCAGGCTCGCAGATGTCGATGAGATGATAGGGCACATCGCCATAGTCGCTCAGGTCCTTGCCTGTGCCGATGTCCATGCGGCGATACACCTGACGCGAGTCGGCCGAGAGAATCTCGCCGCCTATGCGCTGAGCCAAGGCCGCAGCCAATGGTGTCTTGCCACTGGCTGTGGGGCCGAGTATGGTGATGAGGTCTGTCATTGCGCTTATTTCTCGCTCAGCGTTTTCCACATTTCGTTTATTTCTCGCTCAGCGGATTCCAGCCCTGAGCCTTGAGTTCAAACTCCTGGTTGTCGCGGGTGACGAGCTGCAGACCGTATTTCGCCTCGGTGATATGTCCGATGAGGCGCACGTCGTCGAGCTCCTTCACCTTCTCCAGGTCGCCGATGGGTACGGTGAACAGCAGTTCGTAGTCCTCGCCGCCATTCAAGGCACAGGTGGTCACATTCATGTTCATCTCCTCGGCCATCACCGCTGTCTGATAGTCGATGGGAATCTCCTTCTCGTAGATGCGACAGCCAACGCCCGATTGCTTGCAGATGTGCATCAGTTCGCTGGAAAGACCATCGCTGACGTCCATCATCGCCGTGGGACGGATGCCAGCCTCGCGCAGTTTCTGGATGATATCGCCGCGAGCCTCGGTCTGCAACTGGCGCTGCAGCAGATACTCCTTGCCGGCAAAGTCGGGACTGAAGTGGGCCAACTCCTCGAGGGCTTTCTTGTCGCCCTTTTTCTTGGCATCGTTCACCTGACCATAATACACGCTCTTCTCGCGCTCCAGCAGCTGCAGACCCATATAGGCAGCACCCAGGTCGCCCGAGACGCAGACGAGGTCGGTGTTCTTGGCGCCGTTGCGATAGACGATGTCCTCCTTCTTGGCCTCGCCGATGCAGGTGATGCTGATGGCCAGACCCGTATAGGACGAGGTGGTATCGCCACCCACGATGTCGACGCCCCATTTCTCACAGGCCAGGCGCAGTCCGGCATAAAACTCCTCCATGTCCTCCACGGTGAAGCGCTTGCTGAGGGCCAGCGATACGGTGATCTGGCGAGGCGTGCCGTTCATGGCAAAGATGTCGCTGATGTTGACCATCGCCGACTTATAGCCCAGATGCTTGAGGTCGATATAGGTGAGGTCGAAGTGGACACCCTCCATCAGTAGGTCGGTGGTCACCAGTACCTCGCTATCGGGGTAGTGAAGTACGGCGCAGTCATCGCCCACGCCGTACTTTGTTGATTCATTTTTGTTCTCTAAGTCTTTTGTCAGTCGGTCGATGAGACCGAATTCTCCTAATTTTGCTATTTCCATATATATTAGATGTGAGAAGCGATGGATTATTTCTTCCAGCTCTCTGTTGGGTGATCGGTGTTAAACTTCTCCTCCTTGTTGTGCTCGATGGCCTCCGAACGGACAATCATCTCGCGCATAATCTCTGTCATGATGGGCTGAGCCTTGTCGGCAGCCTCCTGCACCTCCTCGTGACTCACCTCGACGGGGATGTCGAAGCCACCCAGGTCGGTGACCACTGAGATACCAAAGGTGCGGATGCCGCAATGGTGAGCCACGATAACCTCGGGCACAGTACTCATGCCCACGGTGTCGCCACCCAGGATGCGATACATCTTGTACTCTGCAGGTGTCTCGAAGGTGGGGCCCTGAACGCCCATATAGACGCCATACTGCAGGCGGATCTTCTTCTCGCGTGCAATCTGACTGGCCAGTTTGATGAGCGACTGGTCGTAGGTCTCATGCATATCGGGGAATCGCGGACCCGTGGGGAAGTTCTTTCCGCGCAACGGGTGCTCTGGGAAGAAGTTGATGTGGTCGGTAATCACCATCAGGTCGCCAATCTTGAAGCCAGGGTTCATACCACCGGCAGCATTGCTGACGAAGAGCGTCTTGATGCCCAACTCATACATCACACGCACGGGGAAGGTCACTTCCTTCATCGAGTAGCCCTCGTAGAAGTGGAAACGGCCCTTCATGGCCATGATGTCCACGCCGCCCAACTTACCGAAGATGAGTTTGCCGCTGTGGCCCTCCACCGTCGAAACGGGGAAGTTGGGGATGTCCTTATAGGGTATTTCGAGTGCGTCAGTTATCTCTGAAGCTAATTGTCCGAGACCTGTTCCCAGAATGATGGCTGTCTTCGGACTGGTGGTCATTCTTTCTTTTAACCAAGATGCTGTTTCTTGAATTTTTGCGTACATAGCCTATTATATTTTCGTTAAACTTGTCTTCCTGCTCGAGCATAAACTTGATGTGAACAGGGAGTGTATAGATGTTTTGTTTCACTTCGTCGCTGAGGCCCTTGAGTGTCACGATGCGGGCTGCGTCCTTCTCGGTGGTGACGATGCACTTGGGCGAGGGTAGGGCGTCAAAGGTGATGTTGATGCGTTCCACGTCCTTGGCACGGAAGTTGTGGTGGTCGGCAAAGGTCAGGGGCTCCAGGTGTTTCACCACAGGGGTGAGGTCCTCGATGAGCTGGCGTGGGGAGCCAATGCCAGAGAGCAGCAGGCAGTTCTGGTTCTTCAGGTCTTCCAGGTCCTGAAGGCCTTTTTGGTCGTTTTGGTCCTTCATGTCTTTGACGTCCTTTCTGCTCTTAAAGACCGGTGAGAGTTCGCCATACTCCAGTGTGGTGAAGAACAGGTGCTGATAGGGGAAGAGGTCCATCGCCTTGGTGATGACGCGGAACTCCATCGGCTTCAGCTCCTTGGGACACTTGGTCACGATGACGATGTCGGCCCTGTTCTTGCCTGTCAGGGACTCACGCATGCGTCCTGCCGGCAACAACTTGTCGTAGATAATCAGTCGGTGATAGTCCACCAGGAGGATGTTGATGCCCGGCTTCACATACCGATGCTGGAAGGCATCATCCAGGAGGACCACGTCGAGCTTCTTGTCGCGTTCCGTCAGGGTCTCGATGCCGTGAACACGTTTCTTGTCCACAGCAATGGTGGCCTTGGGATATTTCTTCTTCATCTGGAAGGGCTCATCACCAATGTCGCGAGCGGTGGTGGAGTCGTCGGCCACCAGGAATCCGCGTGTCTTGCGCTTATAGCCACGACTGAGCACAGCCACCTGCCATCGGTCCTGCAGCAGGCGGATGAGGTACTCCACATGGGGCGTCTTGCCTGTGCCTCCCACGGTGATGTTGCCCACGGAGATCACGGGCACATCGAAGGCACGGCTTTTCAGGATGCCCATCTCGAAGAGGGCATTCCTGATGCCGACAGCCAGTCCGTAGAGCCAGCTCAGGGGCAGCAGCCACTTGTTGATCTTGATGAAGTCGCCTTCCATTTTCTTTAGCGAATCGTCGTTGCGAAGGGCAGACGGGCCTGCAGGCGGTTGCGCTTGCAGTCCTTGCGCATATCCATAATCGGTTCGTAGAGTTCGCCCAGGGTCTCGCGCATCTGCTCGTCGAGATAGGTGTCCTTAGAACCGGTGGCGCTATTCAGCAGACTCTCAAACCAACTGGCCTTCTGGGGATAGCTGGCGGTGCTGTATTCCTCGACCTTGGCCAACTCGGCAGCCTTCTTCACAGCGTCGTTGAGTGAACCCAACTTGTCGACGAGTTTGATGGGTAGGGCATCGGTGGCGAGCCATACGCGACCCTGTGCAATCTCGTGCACCTCTTCCTTCTTCATTTTGCGACCCTCGGCCACGATGCTCAGGAAGGTGTCGTAGCCACGATCCACATAAGCCTGGAGGAAGCGCAGCTCCTCATCCGTATTCTTGCCAAACATCAGGTTTGTGTCATAGTCTGTGTGCTTGTTGGTCTGCACGCCGTCCCAGGTCACACCCAGTTTGTCGGTAACCAACTCGTTGAAGTTGGGCAGCAGGCCGAAGATGCCGATAGAACCCGTTATGGTGGTGGGCTCAGCATAGATGTAGTTGGCAGCAGCACTTATCATATAGCCACCCGAGGCAGCATAGCCACCCATAGAAACCACTACGGGCTTCTTCTCCTTGAGCAGCTTGACAGCGTGCCAGATCTGTTCGCTGGCTATAGCGCTGCCACCAGGTGAGTTAACACGCAGAACCACAGCCTTGACATTCTCGTCGTCAGCCAGTTTCTGGAGGTCTTCCACAATCTCGTTGCCAACGATGGCGTGGTCTGAAGAAAGACCTGTCAGGGGCTGGTCTACAATCTCGCCATAGGCATAATAGACTGCCACTTTGGCATCAGCCTCGTCCTTGTCGTCGTCTTGATCCAGCATCTCTGAGATAGACACCTGGTTGATATCCTCGTCGCTGCCGATGCCGAGTTTGTTCTTGATCAAGGCCTTGATAGCCTCGGGATACATTGTGTCGTCAACGAGTTTGGCAGTCTTATAGTCGTCAACATTGGCAAACACCATGATGCTGTCGTCAGCCAACTGGTTCAGCTGTGCTTCAGTCACCTTGCGACTCTTGGCCATCTCTTTCAGCCAATGGTTCCAGATGCCCTGATACAGGGTCAGACGCTGCTCGCGGTCGTTCTCACTCATGTCCTTGCGGGTCATGCTCTCCACAGCACTCTTGTATTTTCCCACTCGGGTGCACTGGTATCTCACACCCACCTTCTCAAAGAGGCCTGTGAGATAGTAGCTCTTGCCACCCAAGCCCTTGAAGTCGATGACGCCGGTCTTGTTGAGGAATATGCTGTCGGCAGCAGTAGCCACGTAGTAGTTGGCCTGCAGATAATTATCGGAATAGGCAATAATCCATTTGCCGCTCTTCTTGAAGTCTTCCAAGGCATCACGCACCTGCTGGGCTGTGGCTGGCGTGTCAAACGACGTAGTGCCGCCCTCCAGATAGATACCCTTGATATGGTCGTTGTTCTTGGCCAGTTCGATGGCTTTCACGATGTTGTCCAATCCCAGGTTTTCCATGTCGGCAGCTCCCAGCAGCGCATCGAAGGGAGTTCCCTCTTCCGCCTGTTCGTTCACCGTGCCGCTCATCTTGATAACCAGTACAGAGTTGTCTTTTACCTCTGGCGTAGCGCTTCCGCTAGCAATCATGCTGGCAAACGAGATCATGAAAATAATGCCAGCAAAAATACCCATTGCCACGATGCCACAGATGGTGGCAAGCATGTACTTGAAAAAGTCTTTCATTTATTCTTACCTTAGAATTAGTTATTTTGCAGCAAAGGTACATATTTTTTTTGGTTTCTTCGTCATAAAAGGAAAAAAATTGTAACTTTGCACCCAGAAGAACTAATCAAGAAGCAAAATCGAGAATGAAAACGAGACTGACAGCAGCATTTCTGATGCTCATGGTGTGTATGGTGGTGATGGGAAAGAAGCAGGTGAAAGCCCCTGAGTTGTGGCCTGACGGGACGCCTATCGCTGCGTGGTTTGCCGACACCACAAGGGTCGATGTGTCAACGCTGGGCAAGCGTTATGTGGTGACCGACTATGGCGTGAAAAACTATTCCGAACAAGTGCAGACCAAGGAGCTACAGGCTGTCATAGACCGCTGTGCCCAGGAGGGTGGCGGCGTAGTCGTCATTCCGCGTGGCTTCGTGGTTAGTGGCTCGCTGTTCTTTAAGCCTGGCACCCACCTGAAGATCGAGGAGAATGGCGAGTTGCGAGGCAGCGACCGCATCCGCGACTTCCAGTTGGTCAAGACACGCATGGAGGGTCAGACTCTTAACTATTTCGCTGCCTTGGTCAACGCCGATGGGTGCGACGGATTCACCATTACGGGTCCTGGCACTATCAATGGCAACGGACAGGCCTACTGGGAGGAGTTCTGGATTCGCAGAAAGTTTAATAAGGACTGCACCAACCTCGAGGCCATGCGTCCAAGAAATGTGTATATCTCTCATTCTAAGGATGTTACGGTGCAGGATGTGCGCATTATCAACTCGCCCTTCTGGACCAATCACCTGTATAAATGCGAAAAGGTGCGCTATCTGGGATGCTATATCTTCGCCCCTACTGACAACGTGACACCCGTAGACCCCAAGCAGGGCGCTCCCTCGAGTGATGCCATCGACCTGGATGCCTGTCAGGATGTGCTTGTCAGTGGTTGTTATATGAATGTGTGCGATGATGCCGTGGTACTGAAAGGCGGCAAGGGCACCTGGGCCGACAAAGACCCCGATAATGGACCCTGCGAGCGTATCATGGTGAGCGATTGCACCTATGGCAAGGTGCATGGCTGTCTGACTTTGGGCTCAGAGAGTATCCACGACAGGAATGTGATTCTGCGTCGCTGTCATGTGCACAATGCCAACCGTGTGCTTTGGCTCAAGATGCGTCCTGATACACCGCAACACTATGAGTATGTGAGAGTTGAGGACCTGACAGGCGACTGTTCTTCGTTCCTGGTGGTGCGCCCCTGGACGCAGTTCTTCAAGCCTGAAGACCGTGCCGATATGCCCCTGTCGAAGTGCAATAACATCATGATTCGCAACATCCAGATGGACTGCAGCAATTTCTTTAATGTCGGCAAGTCAGATAAGTTCCGTATGACCGATTTCTCGTTTGAGAATATCAAGGTGTCGGACAAGAAACAGGCCTTTGATCCATCGCTCATTGAGAACTGTCAGGTGAAGAATGTGGTGATTAATGGCGAGAAGAAAGATTGATACACCTCTTTTTATTATAGGTGATTAGTCTTCTGAGAGATTTTTTTGCAGATAATTATCATACAAAGCGTGTCAAATTGTCAGTTGGGACAGTTTGGCACGCTTTTCGCAATGGCAATGGCAGACGAATTTATTTAAAACTTAAAAATACATAGAATTATGAACATCAAACCATTGGCAGACCGCGTGCTCGTATTGCCTGCACCGGCAGAAGAGAAAATCGGTGGAATCATCATTCCCGACACAGCAAAAGAAAAGCCCCTTCGTGGCGTCATCAAGGCCGTAGGTAAGGGTACTAAGGATGAGGAAATGATCCTGAAGGCTGGCGACGAAGTGCTCTACGGCAAGTATAGCGGAACAGAAATCGAACTCGACGGCGAGAAGTTCCTGATGATGCGCCAGAGCGATGTGCTCGCTATCATCGAGAAATAATTTAGCATTAAGCATTAAGAATTAAGAATTATAACTATGGCAAAAGAAATTAAATTCAATATTGACGCCCGCGACGCAATGAAGCAGGGCGTTGACCAGTTGGCTAACGCAGTAAAGGTAACCCTCGGTCCTAAGGGCCGCAACGTGGTTATCGAGAAGAAGTTCGGTGCACCCCAGATTACCAAGGACGGTGTGACTGTCGCTAAGGAAATCGAACTCGAGGACCACTTCGAGAACACTGGTGCACAGCTCGTGAAGAGCGTGGCCTCAAAGACTGGTGACGATGCTGGTGATGGTACAACAACAGCTACTATCCTGGCTCAGGCTATCGTTTCAGAGGGCTTGAAGAACGTTACCGCAGGTGCCAACCCCATGGACCTGAAGCGTGGTATCGACAAGGCTGTGAAGGCTATCGCCAAGAATGCCGAGCAGGTGGGTGACAACTACGACAAAATCGAGCAGGTGGCTACCGTCTCTGCCAACAACGACAAGGAGATTGGTGAGCTGCTGGCCGAGGCTATGCGTAAGGTCTCTAAGGACGGTGTGATCACCATCGAGGAGAGCAAGAGCCGCGACACCCACATCGGTGTGGTTGAGGGTATGCAGTTCGATCGTGGTTACCTGTCAGCTTACTTCGTTACTGATTCTGAGAAGATGGAGTGTGCTATGGAGAACCCCTACATCCTTATCTACGACAAGAAGATTTCTAATATTAAGGAGTTCCTGCCCATCCTGCAGCCTGCTGCCGAGAGTGGCCGTCCCCTGCTGATCATTGCTGAGGATGTTGACTCTGAGGCTCTGACCACACTGGTTGTCAACCGTCTGCGTGGTGGTCTGAAGATCTGCGCTGTCAAGGCTCCTGGCTTTGGCGATCGTCGCAAGGCAATGCTCGAGGATATCGCTGTGCTGACGGGTGGTACCGTAATCAGCGAGGAGAAGGGCTTGAAGCTCGAGCAGGCTACCCTCGAGATGCTGGGCACCTGCGAGAAACTCACCGTTTCTAAGGACAACACCACTATCGTTAATGGTGCTGGTGACTCTCAGGCTATCAAGGACCGCATCAATCAGATCAAGGCTGAGATCGAGAATACCACCTCTTCTTACGACAAGGAGAAGCTGCAGGAGCGTCTGGCCAAGTTGTCAGGTGGCGTAGCAGTACTCTATGTAGGTGCTAACAGCGAGGTAGAGATGAAGGAGAAGAAGGATCGTGTTGACGATGCTCTTTGCGCTACCCGTGCAGCCATCGAGGAAGGTGTTGTTGCAGGTGGTGGTACTACCTATATCCGTGCTCTCGATGCACTGGCTGACCTGAAGGGTGACAATGCCGACGAGCAGACTGGTATCAACATCATCAAGCGTGCCATCGAGGAGCCTCTGCGCCAGATTGTCACCAACGCTGGTGGCGAGGGTGCCGTTGTTGTTCAGAAGGTTCGCGAGGGCAAGGGCGACTTTGGTTACAATGCCCGTCTCGACAAGTACGAAGATATGCGTGCCGCAGGTGTGATTGATCCTGCCAAGGTGTCACGTGTGGCTCTGGAGAACGCTGCCAGCATCGCAGGCATGTTCCTCACCACCGAATGTCTCATTTGCGACAAACCTGAGAAGGAACCTGCTATGCCAATGGGCGGTGCACCAGGCATGGGAGGCATGATGTAATCGCATAGATATCGCTTAGAGACTTTCGTGTTTGTCTCATTTCCTTTGATAAATGTTCAATAACAGCATTTTGTGCCAAATTTATTTTGGCTGTATAGGAAATGTTGACTACCTTTGCAAACAGAAAAGATATTTTTTTGATTTGTTTTAGTAGATTAGTTTTTAAGTAGTTTGTTTTTGAAGCCGGTTGTCGCGAGACAATCGGCTTTTTATTTCCTCTATTTTTTTGGCAGTCTCACAAAAAAGCACTACCTTTGCCCCTGTTATGAATTGGAAGTTTATTTTGAGTTGGGCCATCAAGTTTGCCTTGTGCACCGTGGTCTTTGATTTCGCGCTGGCATGGACCGAGAGTGCATGGCTGGCCTTCCCTATGGCTTTGGGTTTTCTCATCATCATTGCCATCATCGAGAGTTATGTCATTGATTGGATAGAGAAAAGACGAAATAGCAATAGGGACTAATCACTTTTCCTGTTGTTTTTTTGTCAGTTTCATTTTATTTCGTATCTTTGCAACCGCTTTGGTGCGCACTAACGTGTGCTTAAAAGGGAACCAGGTGAGAATCCTGGACAGACCCGCTGCTGTATTTCGCCTTTATGCGAGGCAAACAAAACAGTCACTGAACCAACCATTCGGGAAGACGTTTGCTCTCGGGCGATGAGTCAGAAGACCTGCCATTGACGATGTATCACAATAAACACCTCGTGGATAGGGTGGTGAACTACCATTAAGGATGAAACGACTTTTTGTTTTTTCGTGGGCCTTCTTATGGCTGTGTGGCGCAATGGCGCAGACGCAGCCCACCGATACTGTCTCTGATCGTACGCGCCAGTTGGATAGTGTCTTGGTGGTAAGTCATCGGGTGTCCTCAAGTGTGAAGGAAGGAAAACCAGTACAGCAGATGGATCGCGAGGCCATCGAGCGACTGGGCCTGCAGAATCTGTCTGATGTCGTCAAACGCTTTGCTGGCGCCAATGTGCGAGACTATGGTGGCATTGGTGGCATGAAGACTGTATCAGTACGAAACCTCGGTGCCCATCATACAGCGGTGTCTTATGATGGCATTACCATCAGTAATACCCAAGCTGGCCAAATTGACATCGGTCGCTATTCTTTGGATAATCTTCAGTTAGTTTCGTTGTCTATTGGTGACGGTATAGACCTGATGCAGTCAGCTCGTCATTACGCATCGGCTGGCGTGCTTAGTATTCAGTCGGAGCGTCCTCACTTTGAATCAAAGGATTGGGTCTTGCGTCTTCGCGTGAAGGGAGGCTCATTTGGTCAGGTTGCTCCCTCTTTGCGCTATTGGCAGAAATTGGGAACTCAGACCTCTTTGTCGGTTGACGGTTCCTATCTGCGTGCCGATGGCAGTTATCCGTTTACGCTGATTAATGGTCCACTTCGCACCAAGGAGCATCGCAGCAACAGCGACATCTCTTCGTGGCGTGGTGAGGTAAATCTTTACCATTCTTTGAATACGGGTGGCGAACTGAGTGGAAAAGTCAGTTGGTATTATTCCGAACGTGGCTTGCCTGGTTCCGTCATCCTCTATCGTGGTGTAGGCAATGAAAGGCTTTGGGACGAGGATTTCTTTGCCCAGGCCACCTATGAACAGCCCTTGGGACAGCACTGGAAGTTGAAGTCCCACCTGAAATATACCCATTCATGGAATAGTTATGAAGATACCAATGTGAAGTATGCGGGTGGCAAGCAAGTTGACGTCAACAGACAAGACGAGTTCTATGGTTCGGTTATAGCTGGATGGCAACCAATTAAGGGGTTGTCTCTGTCGATGGCCGAGGATCTCTCGTATAACACACTCAAGAATAATATTAATACAGGTAATAATGCTCAGCCAGCACTTCCCAAACGTCTTACCTCGCTGACCTCATTGGCTTTGCGTTTTCAGTGGCATAGGCTGAGTGCCGATGCCAATGTGGTGGGAACCTATGCCACAGAGCAGGTTGAAATTGGTCCTGAACCATCCGACCGCCATCGCCTGTCGCCCTCGGTATCCTTGTCCTATCGCCTGTTTGACGAACACCATCTCTATCTGCGGGCTATGTATAAAAGCACTTTCCGCATGCCTACGTTCAACGACCTTTATTATCTCCGAATGGGCAATACCGGCTTGCGCCCAGAGAAGGCCCGTGAATATAATGTGGGCTTGACTTGGAGTGGACATCTGCCTTGGCAGCAGGTTTTCGTCAGTGCCACTGTCGATGGCTATTATAATGATGTGGACGACAAGATTGTGGCATTCCCCTCCACTTATGTCTGGCGTATGGCCAACTTTGGCAAGGTGCATATCTATGGCTTGGATGCGACAGTGGGCATAGAGACACCATTATATAAAGGTTTTGGCGCTGGCTTTACTGCGACTTATACCTATCAGAAGGCGACAGACGAGCTGGCGTCCTCGCCAACCTATGGCAGTCAGTTGCCCTACACGCCGAAACATAGTGGCAGTGGCTCGCTGTTGTTGCGCTCTCCTTGGGTCAATATCGGCTATTCCTACCTATTTCAAAGCAAGCGCTGGGCTTCCTCTCAGAATATCAGAGACTACGAGATGCCTCCCTTCACGGAGCACACCCTGACGCTCTCCCGCGATTTCCGTTTCAAGTCATGGCGCATGAGCCTGCAAGGAACCATCCACAACCTGACCGATAAGCAGTATGAGGTTATTCGCTACTATCCCATGCCAGGCCGGTCGTGGACCATCGGATTGAATGTTGAACTTTAACATATTACAAATTTAAACTTTCAAACAAAAATGAAAACAACAAAATTTTTATCTGTAGTACTTGGTGCAGTCGCTTTGTCGGCTGGCTTCGTATCGTGTAGTGAAGATGAGGATTCATGGAATCCCCAGAGCGAAGGTTCAAAGATTAACATGGCTAGCACCCGTGCTTTCGTGCTGAACGAAGGCTCTTATCAGGCCAACAATGCCGGTCTGACATATTTTGACTGGGCAGCCGACACCACCTACAACTCAGACCTCTATCAGGCACAGAACGGTGTGAAGATGGGCGACACGGGTCAGGACATCGTGCTGGGCAGTGATGGCATCACCATCTATACCATACTGAATGGTTCTCAGTATCTGGCCAAGTTGAATAGCGTAGGTGTTGAGAAAGCTCGCTATGCTTTCGACGAGAAGTTGGGCGCTCCCCGTTATCTGGTAGAGAAGGATGGTTTCCTCTATGTCACCAGCTATGGTGGTTATGTGGCAAAGATCAAGGCTGCTGACCTGAGTCTGGTTGATACCGTCAAGGTAGGCAAGAACCCTGAGTTTATTGTTGAGAAGGACAATAAGATCTGTTGCTCTGTTTCTGGCTGGGGTAAGGACAAGCGTGTGGCTGTCATCAGCCTGTCTGACTTCAAGAATGTGACCTATTGCGACGTGATGGACAACCCCGATCAGGTGATTGTTGTTGCAGGTCGTGTCTTTGTTCAGGGCTATGGCGCTTACTATGACTATCCTTGGGGTGAGTTGAAGGAAGACGGCACATTCCAGCAGATTGGCAATTGCTCTAAGTGGGCAGCCTATGGCAACACCCTCTATCTCGCATACTCTGAGACAGACTGGAATACCTATGCCACCACGACAACCTTCAAGACCTACGATGCTGCCACCTCAACCCTTTCAGAGAATTCTCCCTTCAAGAATGCTCCTGAAGAGTTGGCATCTTCTTCTGTCTATGGCATCAGCACCAATCCCTATAATGGCGATATCTATGTGATGACCTCTGACTATGTGACCAATGGTAAGATTTATCATTTCAAGAACGATGGTACCTACGTGAAGACCCTTCAGTCAACAGGTATCAGTCCTCGTAAAATCATCTTCCTGCAGTAATGAAACACCTGGCCACTTGGCTACTCCTATCAGTTGTTGTCACCCTGACTGGTTGTCGGGGTGGCAACACTGTTTCTCATGAGGAGCAGGGCGACACCCTGCAGTTGAAGTACTCCTCGCTGCTCACCATTGTCCAGCAGGAGGGCTATACCGATGTCACCGTCAGCAACCCATGGAAGCCTGGCAAGACGCTCCACCGCTACCTCTTGGTGCCCAAGGATGCCCAGATGCCCGATGGCCTGCCCGATGGCACCATCATCCGCACCCCCATCCAGCGTGCTGCCGTCTTCACCACCGTACATTGCTCCCTGCTCACCCAGTTTGGTGTTGGCGAGAGCATCGTGGCTGTGGCCGACTCGAAATACATCAAGATACCCTATGTTCATCAGCAGATTCAGAAGGGCCTCATTGCCGACTGTGGCAATGGCCTGAATCCCGTGGTCGAGAAGATCATGGACGTCAAGCCCGATGCCATCATGCTGTCACCCTTTGAGAACAGCGGAGGCTATGGCAAGGTCGAGGAACTCGACATCCCCCTCATCGAGTGTGCCGAGTATATGGAGACGTCGCCCCTGGCCCGTGCCGAGTGGATGCGTTTCTATGGCCTGCTCTATGGACGTGCCGAGATGGCCGACAGCCTCTTTGCCGTTGTCGACCAGCGCTATACTGCCCTCAAGCAGCAGGCTGCGAAGGCAGGTCAGGGTCGCTCCGTACTCATCGACAAGTTGGTGGGCAGTGTGTGGTATGTGCCAGGTGGACGCAGCACCATTGGTCAGATGGTACAGGATGCCGGTGGACAGTACTACTGGGCCAATGACGACCATAGTGGCAGTCTGTCGCTGCCCTTCGAGAGTGTCCTCGAACATAGTGGCGAGGCCCAGGTGTGGCTCCTTCGCTATAGCAGCGACCATGCCATGACCCTCAGCGAACTCCTTGGCGAGCAGCCCTACTACAATCAGCTGACGGCCTATCGCACAGGCGAGGTCTATGGCTGCAATGTCGAGCAGTCCCTGTTCTATGAGCAGTCACCCTTCCGTCCCGACTATCTTCTGTCCGATTTCATACAGATTCTTCATCCAGATATAACAAATCTGCCTCCTTTGCGTTATTATAAGAAAATGCAATGAAGTCACTATCCCTCTATGTCCTGCTCCTGTTGGGTGCCATCCTCTTTGTGATGAACCTCGTGATGGGCTCCGTCCACATCCCCGCTGCCGATGTCTTTAGCATCATTCTGGGCGATGAGACAGTAAAGCCCAGCTGGCGTTTCATCGTCCTCGAGTCCCGTCTGCCCCAGGCCATCACCGCCATGTTCTGTGGTGGTGCCCTGGCTGTCTGTGGCCTGTTGTTGCAGACCGCCTTCCGCAATCCCCTGGCAGGCCCTGGCATCTTTGGCATCAGCAGTGGTGCAGGTCTGGGTGTGGCCCTCATCATGCTCATGCTCGGAGGTAGCCTGTCTATTGGCAGCGTCAGCATGACAGGCTTTGTTGCCGTTCTTGCCGCCGCCTTTCTCGGCGCTATGTCCGTCATGGGTCTCATCTTTTTTTTCTCGACCCTCGTGCGCAGTCATGTCATGCTGCTTATCATCGGCATTATGATTGGCTATATCTCCAATTCCGCCATCTCCCTGCTCAATTTCTTTGCCACCGACGAGGGCGTCAAGTCCTATATGGTGTGGGGCATGGGCAGCTTTGGCAATGTGTCGATGTCCCTGATGCCCGTCTTCGTCATCGTCACCCTGTTGGGCTTTGCTGGCACCCTGCTGCTCATCAAGCCCCTCAACGCCCTTCTTCTGGGCGATCGCTATGCCGAGAACCTCGGTGTCAACATCCAGCGCACCCGCAACTGGCTCCTCTTTGTCACCGGCCTGCTCACCGCCGTCACCACCACCTTCTGTGGTCCCGTGGCCTTCATCGGTCTTGCCGTCCCCCATATGGTTCGCCTGGTCTTCATCACCTCCAACCATCGCATCCTCCTGCCTGCCACCATCCTCATGGGCGCCGTGGTGGCCCTCCTTTGCAATCTCATCTGCTTCCTCCCTGGCGAGGCCGGCGTCATTCCCCTGAATGCCGTCACCCCCCTCATTGGTGCCCCCGTCATCATCTATGTCATTCTGAAGGGTAGGGGAAAATAAAAAGGAGATAAAAGTTTCCTCTTATCTCCCTCTTGATTACTAAATATCTTATCTCCTTATTTAAAGATCAGCTGTGCGAAGTTATACAGTCCATACTTCCACACCACGAAGTTGTGGCCCTGTTCAGGATAGTTGATCAGCGTGCAGGGGATGCCCTTCTCGTCGCAGAAAGCCTTCAGCTGGGCGCTGTTGTTCATCAGACCGTCAGCACCGCCACACACCATCCACAGCAGTTTGTTCTCCTTCTTCACCTTGTCCACATCGGGAATCAGCTGGGCAGCACGCATCGTGTTGGGAGCCGAAGAGAAACCGCCTACGTATGCAAACACATCCATGTGACCCAGTCCGAAGTTCAGCGACTGTCCGCCACCCATCGACAAGCCAGCGATGGCGCGGTGCTCTCTGTCAGCATAGACGCTGAAGTTCTTCTCGATATAGGGAATCAGACTGCCGATGAGGTCTTTGTCGAAGTCACCGAAAGCGCGAAACGAGCCCATGCCGCCAGCACGCGAGTCATCCTTCTGTGCACGTCCGTTAGGCATCACCACAATCATGTCGGCCACCTTGCCCTCAGCATAGAGGTTATCCATGATGATGTTGGGCACGCCGCCGTCCTTATACCACTCGTTCTCGTCGCCGCCGATGCCGTGCAGCAGATAGAGCACGCTGTACTTCTTCTTTGCGTCATATTTTGGAGGCAGATAGACGTTCGCCTTGCGGACTGTTCCCACCGATTCCGACTGATACTCAATCAGCTTCACCGTGCCTTTGGCCACACCCTCGCGCTCCTTGTCGAAGCCCTGGGGAGCTGCCTTGTACTGCAAAATAAATCTTTTTCATTGTTTTGGTTATTTTGTTATTGAAACTATATGCTGTCAGGTTAGACGTTGTTTCCTTCCATTGGTTTAATTCTCTTCCCTCTATTCGTTACGCAGTTAAACAGCAAGGCTGTCAATCAATGCCTGGCATTGGGCGTTGAACTCCTCATCCGTCAGCACATCTCCTCGCTCAAACTCTTTTTCCGACTCATCAAGGTCTGACAGAGCCTCCTCCCAAGTTTGTAGCATGGGAGGGACATTCCTGTCGCACCAAGATTCGTTTTTAATGATCTTTTCCATATAGGTGCAAAAGTCGTAAAGAATATCTTCTCTTTATGAACAGTATTCTATTCCACAGCAATAAGTTCTCGGCCAATTTTGTGTAGACCTTCAACGATGCGTCTACGTTGTTCTGGACGAGGTTTTTTAATGCCGTTGGCATAGTGGCTGAGCTGGTGTTGATTAATGCCAGATACACGACTGATTGCAGCAATAGAGGCATAAGGAGAGCACATTTGTAACAAGGCTGCAGCATCCAGATGGTATACTAATTCGTAGTCGCCATCGCGCAGCCACTGGGGCACATCATCACCATCGGCAATCATTCCTTCTATGTGGAAATCAAGAGTTTTGCGAATCTCGTCAATCAGTTCGTCGTACGTTTTTGCAGTAACAACTACTGCGCCAGGTACATTCTTACTCAGAGCTGCACCATAATTCTTGTCGCACCAAGATACATTTACAATAATCTTTTCCATACTCATTCTTTAAATTATTGTACTTGGCGCAAAGGTAACAAAATGAATATCATTTGGCAAACAAAAGACACGGAAAAGTATTAATTTTAATACTCTTTAAGAAAACAATAATCGGGCGAGTCACATGTTGTGGCCCGCCCGAATTCTCATTCACACACACAAACAAAGAAGGCACTTCCGCGATTGGAAGTGCCTTCTATTACAGATCAATTGTATGGTACGTGGTTATCGGACTATCATCTTCAGACTCTTTTCTGCGTCAGTGGTCCTTACGTTAACAATAACCAAACCACGAGGCATTCTGGGAACTTCGATGGTAGAGCCGTCTGCAATGACACTCTGGCGGAAGAGCAGCTTTCCATTGATAGAAGCCACGGTAACCTGAGCCTTTTCACCCTGACCATTGATGGTGAGGTTCAGAGAACCTGACTGACTTGAAGCCTTGACATCGAACTTGCTGGGAGCAGCAATTTCCTCAATGCCACTAGGTCTCTCGCCATTGGTGCGGAAAGTACGTTCCTCGCCATAGACCATTCCCTTGGCAGTCTTGGCATATGCACGGAAGGCATAGTCGGTGCCTGGTGTCAGGCCTGTAATCTCTACAGAGATGCCCTGTCCGTTCACAGCAATGGTGTGGTGTTCTGATTCGGCAGGTGCTCTACATATCCGTCTACGCGTTGTGTTTCCGTTATCATCAATCAGAACCTCCCAATACTCGAAGCCTTGCTCAATGATATCGTCACTACCCTGAATCACGACTCCTACGAGAACCACAGTGGTGTTGGTGGGTGTCGGGTCGCCATTAGTGTGTACAACAGCCTCCATGTGCGACACCTCACTGGGGTCGAAGGTAATCCAACCATCGTTGTTGGGACCATTGTTGGCATAGTAGCGAGTTCCCTTGGTATCATCATAGAATGCGCGTACCTTATAATAATTAGAGGTAGAAAGGTTCTTGAGCAGTCCCTGAGCCTTGCCTTCGAAGACAACAGCATAGCCTTCCATTGACTTCATCTCGGCAGGTGCATCGTATTTGCGCCACTCAAAACCTACACGACCCTCATCATCGCCAATATTCGTGGTAGCTTCAACGAAGGCATTTCCCTGAGAAGGAATCTTAGGCTGCTCAGTGGCAAGAGCCAACTGGAGAGTCTCGAAGTTATAGAAATTGTTGAAACTAATGTTGTAGCCCACAAATTTTCCTTTCGATACGAGGTAAACACCATTATTCTTATATTGAGTACCAGGTGTGAGGCCAGTAAATACGGGACGTGTGATTGGCGCATAGAGCGTATCGCGCTGCGTTGCGTTGTTGCGACTGAGAATGATGGCGATGCTATCAGGTATGGCGTCTATCTCAGTATAAGCGATGTTGACACGCAGCGTGGTGGGAGTAACAGCATAGTCTATGCCACGGGCATCAAATCCCTTGGTAGAGAAAGTTTTTGAGGCCGTAGCCTTTTCACCATCGTCATAGGTTACAATGAAGTCCATATTATACGTGGTTCCTGGATTGAGACCCGTCACAACAATTGGCTCTGTCATCCTGTGCTTGGGCAGGTCTGTCATGTCATAGGTCTTGCCAGCCACACTCAGTTCATATTTCGTAGCTGTAGCAGTGGTATCTTCGGCATTGTAGATATAAGCTCCAGTGATGGTTGCAGTACTTTGGGTGGTGCTGTAATTGCGGCTTACACTTATGTCCTTCGTCATGATGCCTGGGATGGTCATGCTTTCATCGTTGCCATTCACTTTGTAGCCAATGTTGATGTCGTATTTTTGGTAGGGCTTAAGTCCCTTCACATACCATGTGCCGTCGGCCAGCTGCTGCATGTTCTTCACATTTCCAGTCTCATTTTGCTGAGTCACGCTGACGTTACCCAGGTTCTTCTCCATGTCAGTCAGGTCGTTCTCAATAACATTAAAGCGCAGACCACGCAGATAGCGGGTGCTGTGGCTTATGGCGAAGGGCTTGCTCAGACAGAACACCACAAGGCGTTCGTAGTACCGGCTGTTAATTTCGAATGAACTAAATTCCTTAAAGTTATTCTCATGTACATATACTCTTGAGTTATATGGCAGCTCACTGATGGGACTGGTTGATAGGTATGAGTCCGAACGGAAAATGAATCGACGTTCTGGCTGTTCAGGACCATCATTACCAATTGTAAACCATCTGTAACCCCAACTTGTTACTGATGCAGGAAAGTCGAAAACTTTTAGACCATCAGTGTTTTCAAAAGCATAGTTCTCCACTACTCGCAAACCATCGGGGAAAGTAATGGCTGTTAGCTGAGATGCATTGTAGAATGCGTTGGTACGGATTGTAATAGTTCCTTGAGGTACCTCATATGATCCTTTACGGGCTGAGGGACAGTAAAACAGGGATTGCTTATCGGCTGTAAAGATGACACCATCCTGATCACAATAGGATTTATTGTCTGGGTCAACAGTAATCTTTTCAATCAGCGGACAACCATCGGTCAATGTAGCACCTATCAATGTTACAGATGCAGGAATCGTGAGCGCCTGTAGGCTGGAATCGTTGCGGAATACACAATTTCCTAACGTGGTCAATGTGTTGGGCAACGAAATGTTCTTCAGCTTTGTACAATCAGAGAATGCATTATACTGTATCACTGTAAGATAAGGGGGAAGATTGATTCCAGTCAGACTTTTGCAACCATTGAAAGCATCGTGCCCTATTGCAACCACTGACTCGGGAATCTCAATAGAGGTCAGGCTTCTGCAATTGTTGAAGCTTTGCTCGGGAATATAACTCATTGCAGGGAAATTGATACCCTGAAGAGATATACAAGAAGAAAAGACTCCCATACCTAAGATTGAGCTTTGAGGAATACTGATACTCTTCAAATTGATACAACTGTGGAAAGCAAATTCACCTATTGTTTTTACTGTTGATGGAATTACGACATTTGTCAAGCTATGATTGTTGCCGAAAGCACTCGGACAAATAGTAGTCGTTCCGTCAGGAATAGCATTTGCCCCAGCATAATTCGCAGGAACAGCAATGATTATTTCTTTGTTCTTATCCATCAAGACGCCATTAACACTTGCAAGATAGGGATTTCCCCCTGCGACGGTAATGGTCTGTAGTTCATATGCTTGCGTTAGGTAAGATGGCAAACCATCGTAATAATATGGATTATTCGAGTTTGTTTTAACTTCAAACGTAGAAGGTAGGCTGATAGTTTTTACATGTGGGCGGCAACCACTAAGTACAACATTATAATAATCATAATCCCCCTGTCCATTCTCGTCGTATTTCACCCCATAAGAGAAACTGGCCAAGTAACTCAAATCTGCATATCTAATACCTTCTGGTATAGTCAACGCCTCAGCATTGGAAGGTATGATATAGATGACAGAATCCTTTGCTTTGTTGGTGATAAAGTCGTTGTCAATAACAGCCATATTGACATTGTCGTTGCCAATGGTCACCTTGATGTCTGCTGTTCCGTTAAGCAGTTCTCTGATAGCATAGACATCGAAAGTGGATGGAATCACTACCTCAGTAACCTTCTTGCAATTAGCAATGTTTGTGCAGTGGGTTATACCTTCCGGAAAAACCAGCGCACCCTCAATGCCTTCTGGCACATAACGTACAGGCCAATAGTATTGTTGGGGGGCTTCTGCAAGCATTCCATTAACGGAAGTGTATGCCTGGTTGCCAGGAGAAACAGTCACACTTTTCATACTCGTATTTTCGCTAAAATAGGCATAGGTAACCGCTGCAGGAATATGGAAAGTGGTAAGACCCGTTTGCGAAATGGAGACTGTAGTCAATTGTTCTGTGTTATTCAGAGTGAGCGACCTTAGTTCAGGAGCATAGTAGAAATACAAACTCATCAATGGTGCATTGACTGTAAGCGCCGTAAGATAGGGGTTATTATCAAGTCCAAAGATGCTAATAACTGAATATTCCTTGCCTTGGTACGTTACTTCAGCGGGCACCGTAACATTGCCTCGATAGCCTGGCAGGATGTCATGCTCTGCATCAGAATCCCAACCAGACAAATCACCATTATGTTCAATGTAATAGGCACCCAAAGCTCCTTCAATGATTTGAGCATTACCATCATCATCAATAAGGTAGTAAAGCCCATTTTGCTCAAAGACCAAATAGTCGTAGGTCTGAGCCTTTGCCATCTGTCCTCCCACTATCGTGAGTAGGAACAATAGAATAATGTGTAAATGTTTAACCATAATGTTAGTTTTAGATTAGTAATTAATGTGTCAATACTTATGTTGCTTAGACAATAGAATCCGCATTCTTTTCGTGCGAGACAGACAATAAGCGTTGTGAGCCGTCTCTTTTCATGGATGTGGCAAAGATACGAATTATTTCTGAAACACCAATGCTTTTATCGGATTATTTTTCATTTATTCAATCCATAAATATTTGGAAGTCCCAGAAAAGTTGTAATTTTGCGCCTGATTATTACAACATATTAAGAAGATGATAGAAATTGGACTGAAACATACCAGTGAATTGATGGTAAGCGATGCCGTCACCGCCCAGTCGATGGGATCGGGCGACATGCCTGTGCTGGCTACGCCTGCCATGATGGCATTGATGGAGAATGCAGCGATGCTTGCCGTGGCCGACCAACTGCAGGAGGGAAGTACCACCGTGGGTGGACATATCGAGTCGTCGCACCTGAAACCCTCGAAGATTGGTGATAAGGTCTCTGCTGTGGCAGAGGTGACCAAGGTCGATGGTAGGAAGATAGAATTCAAGGTTGCTGCCTATTCTGGCGACACCCTGCTGGGCGAGGGCACCCACCTCAGATTCATTGTCGACAGGGCTCGATTTCTGTCAAAGATCTGATGAAATGATAATCGGGCGAGTCACGTGTTTGTGACCCGCCCGAATTCTATGCTCCCATGCAGCTGGTGGTGCCCAGCGTGGTGAGGATTGCCGTGATGATACTTGCAAGAATCTGCAAGAGTGTCTTTACGCCTTCTTTCTTCATAGTCGTTTTAATTTTAAGGTTAAAATTTCATTTTGACTTTTCTCTCGCTCAGCCA
>CADAKX010000012.1 GCA_902788605.1 uncultured Prevotellaceae bacterium
GATACAAAATCAAGTCCGTTGACTCAAAAAATCTCTGTAACTAACTATATTTCAATCATTTCAAAGAACGCTTAGCGATTTTTAGTGGACAACAATGATCCTTTATTTTTAATAATTGCCGCGCAAAGATACAAAGAATCGGCCGAACCTCAAAGGATTCGGCCGATTTTTAAAGATTTTTATTGCGAATATTTATTTTTTACACAATACTCATCTATTACATGATGATTATACGATGCCCTGAGCCATCATAGCCTTAGCAACCTTCATGAAGCCTGCTACGTTAGCACCCTTCACATAGTTGATGTAGCCGTCGGCCTGAGTACCATACTTCACGCAGTTCTCGTGAATGTCGTTCATGATGCGCTTCAGATAGTCGTCAACCTCCTTGGCAGTCCATGACAGACGCTCTGAGTTCTGAGACATCTCAAGACCAGATACTGACACACCACCAGCGTTAGAAGCCTTACCAGGAGCGTAGAGGATCTTGGCATCCTGGAAGATCTTGATTGCCTCGGGGAGTGAAGGCATGTTAGCACCCTCAGCAACAGCGATTACGCCGTTGTCTACGAGAGCCTGAGCCTGCTCGCCGTTGATCTCGTTCTGAGTAGCGCAAGGCAGAGCGATGTCGGCCTTTTCGAACCAAGGACGCTTGCCCTCGTAGTATTTAGCTGTGGGATACTCCTCAACATACTCCTTGATACGTCCGCGCTCCACGTTCTTCAACTGCATGATGTAGTCGAGCTTCTCGCGAGTGATACCATCGGGATCGTAGATATAACCATCAGAGTCAGACATGGTCATGGGGATAGCGCCGAGCTGCAAGCACTTCTCTGCAGCATACTGAGCTACGTTACCTGCACCAGAGATCAGAACCTTCTTACCCTTCAGCTCGATACCGCGAGTCTGCAGCATAGAAACGAGGAAGTAAACGGTGCCGTAACCAGTAGCCTCAGGACGGATGAGTGAACCACCGAACTGGATGCCCTTACCGGTGAGCACACCCTGGAACTGGTGGGTGAGCTTCTTGTACTGACCGAACATGTAACCAACCTCACGGCCACCTACGCCGATATCACCAGCGGGAACGTCCTCATCGGGACCAATGTGACGATAGAGCTCGTTCATGAAGGCCTGGCAGAAACGCATTACCTCAGCGTCGCTCTTGCCACGGGGAGAGAAGTCAGAACCACCCTTAGCGCCACCCATAGGCAGAGTAGTCAGTGAGTTCTTGAAGGTCTGCTCGAAAGCGAGGAACTTCAGGATACCCAGGTTTACAGACTTGTGATAACGGATACCACCTTTGTAGGGGCCAATGGCGTTATTGTGCTGAATGCGATAACCCATGTTTGTCTGAACGTTGCCCTTATCGTCAACCCATGTTACGCGGAACTCGATCACGCGATCGGGGATGCAAAGACGCTCGATGAGGTTGCTCTTTTCAAACTCGGGGTGCTTGTTGTACTCTTCCTCGATGGTGGGAAGTACCTGACTTACGGCCTGAATGTACTCGGGCTCGTTAGGAAAGCGCTGTTTCAGCTGCTCTACAACTTGTGCTGCATTCATAATCTTTTACTTGGAATTTGCGTGTGCAAAGTTATACTATTTTTCGGAAATAGCAAACATTTTATTAGTTTTTTTATGAAAAAGGTGACATTTTGATAATCGTGGTGCTGGATTTTTGATTTATGTCAATGATTTCAGTATAAATATGTCGTTATATCACAATCTGATGGATAAAACTATCAAAAAGGAAAGAGACACCCTGTCAAATCTGACAGAATGTCTCTTTGTACCTCCCTTATATATAATAAGGTGTATAAGAATTCACCCATTGCGGGGCTTCTTTACTTTCCGATCCAGCGCTCAAGCCATTCGAAGTAAGTGCGCTGCCACAGAATGCCGTTCTGGGGCTTCAGCACCCAGTGGTTTTCATCGGGGAAGATCAGCAGCTCAGCCTCGATGCCACGCATACGAGCTGCGTTGAAAGCGCTCATGCCCTGGGTGGCGTTGATACGATAATCCTTCTCGCCGTGGATGCAGAGGATAGGCGTATCCCACTTGTCCACGAAGCGGTGAGGCGAGTTGTCATAGGTCTTCTTGGCACGTGCTGTCATGTCGCGATTCCAAGGCGCATCATCGTACTCCCAGTTAGAGAACCAGTTCTCCTCGGTCTCGGTGTACATGGCTTCCAGGTTGAAGGCGCCATCGTGTGCGATAAAGCACTTGAATCGCTTGTCGTGGTGGCCAGCCAGATAGTAAACCGAGAAGCCGCCAAACGAAGCACCAACAGCAGCCAGACGGTCACGATCGACATACGGCAGGCTGTCGCAGGCAAAGTCGATGGCCGAGAGATAGTCGTCCATACACTGACCCGTCCAGTCGCCAGAGATCTCCTCGAGCCACTCCTGACCGAAGCCAGGCAGACCGCGACGGTTGGGAGCCACAACGACGTAGCCCTGAGAAGCCATGATGAAGAAGTTCCAGCGATAGCTCCAGAACTGAGAGACGGGACTCTGAGGACCGCCTTCGCAGAAGAGCAGGGTGGGGTACTTCTTGTTCTTGTCGAAATGAGGAGGCAGGATTACCCATGTGAGGAGTTCCTTGTTGTCGGTGGTCTTCACCCAATACTGCTCGACAGACGGTTTTGCCAGCTGGTCGAGAATCTCCTTGTTGACCTCGGTAATCTGAGTCTTCTTGGTGCCGTTGTCACCTTCGCCAGGTGTAACTACATATAGGTCTGCTGGTGAAGTGAAGCTGTGCTGCTCGGCCAGTATCTGCTTGTCGTTCAGCATCTTCAGCGAACCAAAGTCAGCCCATTCTGTGATGATAGGCTTTACCTCGCCCTGCAGGTTGGTGCTATAGAGGTTCTCCGTGGCGTGCCATACACCAATGAAATAAATCGTCTTGGAGTCGGCGGCCCAGCAGTAGTCATCCACGTTCGAATCGAACGACTCGGTGACGTAGGTCTTAGTACCCTCCTTCAGGTCATAGACGCAGAGGCGGTTGCGGTCGGCCTCATAGCCGTCGCGCTCCATTGAGAGCCAGGCCACATAGCGGCCGTCGGGTGAGAATTTCGGATTGGTATCGTAGCCAACATTGTAGTCCTTCAGGTTCGTGTTGACGAACTGGTTCTTGAGCGTCTTGGTTGGGTCGAGCAGGTTGTCGGTCTCGTAAGGAACGGTGCCATCAGACACGACACCCCACTCACATCCTTTGCAGAGGTTCTTTGTCTTTTCCATGTCGCCACTCTCTGCATCATAGAGGAAGATGTCTGAGTCGGTTGAGACACTGTAGGCCAGTCCCGTCTTACAGCGACAAGTGAAGGCAATACATTTTGAGTCGGTGCTCCAAGCTAACTGCTCCATACCGCCGAAAGGCTCCATGGGACATTCGAAGGGCTCGCCCTCAAGGATATCCTTGCCTTCGCTGGCGATGGCGAAACCATCACCCACAGAGAAGACGAAGGGATGCTGGATGCTCTCCACGTAGTGGTCCCAATGGCGATACATCAGGTCGGTCACCACGCGTCCGGTTGTCTGGGGCAGGTCGGCGGGCTTCTCCTTAATGATCTCGTTGAAGGGGATGCTCTGCAGGATGATGACCTTCGAATAGTCGGGCGAGAACATGAAGCCCTCCACCTTGCCCTCGGTCTCAGACAGCTGTTTGCGACCAGAGCCGTCAAGGTTCATTTTCCATACCTCGCCACCTTTGATGAAGGCCACGGTCTCGTTGTCCAGCCACTGGGCATCCGTCTCGTTGTCAGCGTCCTCTGTCAGCTGCTTCTGCTCGCTGCCGTCGGCATTCATCATCCACAGCACCTGGTGGCTCTTGTTCTCCTCCACGCTGTAGTAGCCCATCTGGAATACAATGTGCTTGCCGTCGGGCGAGGGCTCATAGCCACCAATACGACTCATGGCCCAGAGTGCCTCGGGCGTCATCTGGTCGCTGGTGAGTTCGATGGTTTGTTTCTGGATGTTCACTTTATCAGTCTCTTTCTGTGTGCCGCAGGCCGTGAGTAGCAGGGCTGCCGCAGCAAGTGATAATGCTTTGTTCATATATAATAGGCTTGTTTATTTCTTCTTTACGGGGTCGCAGGTCAGTCCGCATCCCAGCTTGTTGAATATCTTACGGTCAACCTCAGAGAGCATCACGGTAGAGTGTACCTGACAGCCTCTGAGCTTCGGCAACTGCTCCAGTGCGCGGCGACACAGCTCGTCGTCCTTTGACAGCACGCTGAGAGCCACCAGCACCTCGTCGGTATGCAGGCGTGGGTTCTTGCCGCCCAGATACTCAATCTTGGTCTTCTGTACAGGTTCAATGAGGCTCTGCGGAATCAGCTTAGCCTGATGGTCGATGCCAGCCAGATGCTTGGTGGCGTTGAGCAACAGGGCAGCCGAGCATCCCAGCAGGGGTGACGACTTGGACGTGATGATCGTGCCGTCTTCCAGTTCCATGGCTGCCGAGGTCTGCTCGGTGAGTTCCTGCTTGGCCTGAGCGGCAACGGTCACGCGGCGGTAGGCTGTGGATATCTTGGCCTGGTTAAACAGCATCAGAATCTTGTTGACCTCGCGCTCGTTGTCAGCGCCTTCCGCCATCTTGTTGGTGGCCGAGTAGTAGCGGCGGATAATCTCGTCGCGGCTGGCCTGACAGCACACCTCGTCGTCGCTGATGCAGAAGCCCACCATGTTGACGCCCATATCCGTAGGACTCTTATAGGGGTTCTCGCCGTAGATACCCTCAAACAGTGCATTGAGCACGGGGAAGATCTCGATATCGCGGTTGTAGTTGATGGCAATCTTGTCGTAAGCCTCCAGATGGAACGGGTCAATCATGTTCACATCGTTCAGGTCGGCCGTAGCAGCCTCATAGGCAATGTTCACGGGGTGCTTCAAAGGCAGGTTCCATACGGGGAAGGTCTCAAACTTGGCATAGCCGGCACGCACGCCGCGCTTGTTCTCGTTGTAGAGCTGGCTGAGGCATACGGCCATCTTGCCAGAACCGGGACCGGGAGCGGTGACGATGACCAGCTCGCGAGAGGTCTCCACGTAGTCGTTCTTGCCAAAGCCCTCGTCGCTGGCAATCAGTTCCACGTTGTGGGGATAACCGTCGATGAGGTAGTGGACATACGACTTGATGCCCATGCGCTCCAGACGGTGGCGGAACTGGTCGGCAGCCTTCTGGCCGTTATAGTGGGTGATGACAACTGAGCCCACCATGAAGTCGCGGTTCATGAACTCCTCGCGCAGGCGCAGTACGTCCTCATCGTAGGTGATGCCAAGGTCGGCACGCACCTTGTTCTTCTCGATATCTTCGGCGCTGACCACGATGACAATCTCCAACTGGTCGCGCAGCTGACCGAACATACGCAACTTTGAATCGGGCTTGAAGCCAGGCAGCACGCGGCTGGCGTGGTGGTCGTCAAAGAGTTTGCCTCCCAGCTCAAGATACAGTTTGCCATCAAACTTCGCAATACGTTCCTTGATATGCTCCGACTGTATCTTCAGATATTTGTCGTTGTCGAATCCTATTTTCATTTCTGTGTCTTATGTGTGTGATTGTTCGTTTACTTACGGTTCTGCTGCTGCATCTTCTGCATCTCGGCAGCACGCTTCTGCATCTCCTCCAGACGGGCAGCTAGTCCGCTCATCTTCTTGGGGTTGTTCTGGTTCTCCTTGTATTTGGCTTCAAGGATGGCCAGCAGTTTCTCGTCATCCGTGGTCTTGCGCAGCGTCCACATGATGGCAGCCGAGAAGAACAGTGAGATGAAGTAGTAGAAGTTCAGACCGCTGGAATAGTCGTTGAACATGAAGAAGAACATCAGGGGCATGATATACATCATCCACGACATCATCTTCATCTGCTCGGCCTGCTGACCCACCATCTGGTCGCGCTGCTGGCGCATGGTCATGTAAGAGTAGAGCAGGTTGCTGACGCAGAACAGGACGCAGGTGAGCGACAGGTGGTCGCCGATGCCCCAGATATGGAAGCCCCATTCCACGATGGGGTCATAGGTCGACAGGTCGTCCATCCACAGGAACGACTCGCGGCGCAGCTGGATGGCGTTAGGCACGAAGTTGAACATCGCAATCCAGATAGGCATCTGGATGAGCATGGGCAGACAGCCGCCCAGAGGCGATACGCCGTACTTAGAATAGAGTGCCATCATGGCCTGCTGCTTCTGCATCTGGTCTTCGGGCTTGTTAAACTGCTTGGTGGCCTCGTCGAGTTTGGGTTTCAGTACGCGCATCTTGGCACTCGACATATAGCTCTTCTTCACCATGGGGTAGGTGATAGCCTTCAGTAGCAGGGTGATGAGAATCAGCACGATACCCATCGACAGGCCAAGATTGGTGAGCCAGTCGAAGACGTAGAGTGTGAACCAGCGGTTGATGAAGCGGAACAAAGGCCATCCCAGGTACACTAGTCTTTCGAGTTCCAGGTCCTTGCCGAAGGTGCTCTCTTCCTCAACGTCCTGAATCAGTCGGAAGTCGTTGGGGCCGATATACATCTCAAACTCTGAGGCCTGAGCGCCTGTGGGGTCGAACTTCGTGGTGAGGTTGGCCTCATAGTTCTTTAGGATACGGGTACTCTTGTCCAGCGGAGTGCTGGTCAACTCGGCACCGGCGTTGAAGGCATCCTTCGAGATGAGTACGGCCGAGAAATATTGGTTCTTGAAGGCCACCCAGTCGATGGGCTCGTCGATGGTCTCTTTCTTGTCCGAGGTCTCGCTCAGGTAGTCGGTACCACCCTCGCTGAACTTATAGGTCAGGGCCGAACGATAGTTCTCAAACGTAAAGCCCTTCTCCTGCTGGCGGCAAGAGTCCTGCCACTGGATGGTGAGTTCCTTGCTTGTGGGGTCCAGCTGGTCGGCCAGTCCGTTGGCCTGCAGTGAGAAGTGCAGCATGTAGTCGGGGCCCAGTGTGTATTTGAACACCAGCGAGCCGCCGTTCTGTGCCTGTGCCGTCATCAGCAACGAGCCGTCCTCGGCAATAGAGTCGCTAAAGTTCAGCTCCTTGGTGTTGATATACTTGTTCAGGCCCTTCAGCACAAAGTTCATCTGCTGCCCCTGTGCGTCCAGCAGCGCGATGCCAGGCTGGTTCATCGTGTCCTTGTGGGCAATGATGCGTGCGCTGGCCAGTGTGCCGCCCTTGGTGTTGACGGTCAGCTCCAGCGAGTCGTTCTTCAGGGTTACTGCACCCTTGGCGGCAGCAGCGCTGTCGCTGATCGAAGGGAAGAAGAGTGCTGTGGAGTCAACTACGGCTACAGGTTTGGCCTCTGTGGCGTTCTGGTTGCTTGCTTCAATCTGCTTTTTGACAGCCTCGATGCTGTCCTGTTGGCGGTTGTAGGCTTCGATTTCCTCCTGCGAGGGTGTGTTCAGATAACTGAAAAGGATGAGCACCACTGCAATGAGGCTAAAGCCGATAAGAGTGTTTCTGTTCATTATTTTTGAATATAATTATTACTTTTTCTTAAACAAGGTGCAAAGTTACGAAAAAAAATCATAACTTTGCACGCAGTTATGAGAAAATTTGCATTATTTATGGTGGCAACATTTGCGCTCAGCGCAAGCGCCGCTCAGTATGGTAATTTGTCGAAGGGGCAATATTTCAGACTTTTTGCTCCTCTCACGTTCTATCACTCAGTTGCAGGCAACCAGTTGTCTATAGCCTCATCCGATCCCGACGAGGTGTCTCAGGCTATTGATCAGGCCTTGATGCATGTTTATCTGAAGCGTCCAGACCTGATTCAGGTCACCCAGACAGAACAAGAGAAGTCGGGTGGTCTGCGGCAGGATATTATCGAGAAGTCGGTGGTCAAACAGGAGGTGGAGATGGTCGAGCAGGCCGAGCCCATGCCCGACATGCCTTCGGCCGAGCCCGTTGAGGTGGTCATCGAGAAGCCTAACTTCTGGAAATACAAGGCCGATACCTATCTGCAGTTCATGCAAAACTACGTCTCGGACAACTGGTATAAAGGCGGTGAAAACAACTACGCCGCCGTTGGAAGCTTTACTGTCGAGGCCAACTACGACAATAAGTCCAAGTGGAAGTGGGACAACAAACTCGAGATGAAGCTGGGTTTCCAGACCTCACCCTCCGATACCGTTCACCGTCTTAAGACCAACGAGGACCTGTTGCGTTACACGGGTAAGGTGGGTCTGCAGGCTGCCAACCGTTGGTACTATACGCTCCAGCTGCTGGCCTATACCCAGTTCACGCGTGGTTTTAAGGCCAACAACGAGAAGGTCTTCTCTGACTTCATGTCGCCCTTCAACCTGAGTGTCGGTCTCGGTATGGACTACAAGGTCGAGTGGTTCAACAAGAAACTCACCGGTACCGTCAATATGTCGCCGCTGGCCGTCAACTATCGCTATGTCGACCGTGCCGACCTGGCCGGGAGCTTTGGCGTGAAACTCGACCGTCACACCCATTCGCTCACCGACTTCGGTTCCCAGCTCACGGCATCGCTCACGTGGCAGCTCAACGAGAACGTACAGTGGAAGTCGCGTATCTACAGCTTCACCAGCTATCACCGTCAGGAGTTTGAATGGGAAAACACGTTTGCCTTGCGCGTGTCAAAGTATATCACAGCCAACCTGTTCCTCTTCCCGCGCTTCGACGACGCCAGCAACTGGGATGACAACATAGGCTACTGGCAGTTCAAGGAATATTCTTCGCTTGGATTCTCTTACTCCTTCTAAATAAAAAAGAGGTTTCGGAAACGCCCGAAACCTCATTTTTGTTCTCTCTTTATCTTATTCCTTTACGGTAATCGCTCTCAGCAGTTGCGACAAACTTTCGTTGTTGGTCCACGAGAACCCCTTCATCTCTATCACCGTGCGATACTTGCGGTTTACCTCTTTGTCCTTCTTGGGCAGTCGGCGTGAGATCTCGCGCTCGTGGGCCTTGATTAACTCGCCGTTATAGAGGAAGTAGAAGTGGGGGAAGAGCGGCAGCTTGTAGTCGCCCTCGTTGTTTAGGTCAGTCGACGACGTACTGATCATATCGCCCGTAAACGACGGGATGGCCGTGATGTTCACGTTGTTGCGTATCTGCTGGTTGTAGGCCTCCAGGTCAAAGATATCTATGCGGTAGATGATGTTATAGCCCACCGAGTCCACGATGTATGCCAGTTGGTTGTTCACATTGTAGAAGGTGCGATCGTCAAACTCCACCTTGGCGATATTCTCCATGTTGGCCTCCATGGCGTTGTCGCCATTCATATAGACCAGCGAACTGTTCTTCAGGAACACGTTTGTCAGCGACTGCTTGATGGTGCGGCCGTTGCTCAGCGTGATGGTACTGGGCTTAAACTGCTTGTAGAGTGTAAGCTGTGTGGTGCGCTTCTGAGCAAACGTGCCCAGCGCGAATGCCACCATTAATACGGTTAAGCAAAGTTTTTTGTTCATAGTTTCAGCGTTTTATTGATAGTTAAAAAGCCCATCGACTTTGACATCAATGAGCTTCCTATTTCTGCGGTGCGTACGAGATTCGAACTCGTGACCTCCTGCGTGACAGGCAGGCATTCTAACCTACTGAACTAACGCACCAAACCGTGATTTACGTTGCGTTTCAGATTGAGAGCGGTGCGTACGAGATTCGAACTCGTGACCTCCTGCGTGACAGGCAGGCATTCTAACCTACTGAACTAACGCACCAGTTAGCTTCTCTTTCTGTTTTGCGGGTGCAAAGGTACGAATTTTTTGCGAATAAAAAAAACAATTCGCAGGAAACTTTTCTCCAATAACATCCTTTAACACTTTAGCGTATAAACTTATTGAACGGCCAGTAGTCCTCCACCTTATTATATTTTATATATGGCTTCTTCAAAGAACATCCCCAACCCCTTCTTGGCTCCTTAGTATTTCTTCCCTCGGAGTTTTATGTTTAACATGTAATTGCCGTATAATTGCCCACGAATGGTCATGAATAAAATATTATATGAAAAATTCGTGGGCAATTTGTGACAATTCGCGTTTACTTAACTACGACTTTCTTTCCATTCTTGACGTAGATTCCTTTAGCTGTGGGCAGCGACTTCAGTTTGCGTCCATCGAGGCTAAACCAGGCGTCAGCCCTATTATGCATTATGCATTCAGAATTAAGCATTGAACCAATTCCCGTGGTCTCGCCCGCCATATATACCAGTTGGCCGTAGTTATAGTAGCCGCCATTGGCGAAGGGCTGGACATCCGTGAGCAGGTCGTGGTTGGTGAAGATAATCTCCTTGGGAGCCGCTTCGTTCACGGCAGGCCCCGTCCAGCGATAGATGTGACGGCCCAGGGCCGTGGTGCCCACCTGCTGGCAGAGATCGCCACCCTGGTTGCTGTGCAGGTCGGCGGCACCGTCGCCATAGCTCACCTTACAATAGACAGGCTCGTCCCAGCAGAAGCGGGGCAACTCGAAGTAGGCGCAGTAATGGCCGTTAACCACCTGCACGCAGTCAGGCGCGTCGGCAGGACGGTTGTAGCTAGGATCCTCGAATGTGGTCTGTGGCTTGGCATCGGCATCAGGGAATACCGTGAGGCGCAACTCGGTGCTTCCATAGGGCACCAGGTCGATATACTGGGTGGCATCGCTGAGGAACGACAGGTGACCTTGCTCGGGTAGGGCGGGGGTGTAGCGACCGTCCACGAGACTCCAGTCAATCTGCTTCACGGGGATGCGCATCTTGACGGGTGTGTAGTTGCGGTCGAAGGGGATGGTACCGCCAATTTCCTCGACATAGGGATAGCTCACACTAATGGGCTGGCCGTCGTCGGCAAAGGCGTAGTTGAAGTCGCCCGTAGGCACAATGTTCCAACACTTGAAGTCGGGGTTCTCGGGCTTCTTGCCGTGCATGCAGGCATACTCCTCGGTGTCCTCGGTCATCTGCTGTGGGATGGCGTAGGCATAGAGCAGTGGACCGCGCTGGAAGCAGACGCCCTGACCCTCGATTACCCTCTTCTCGACGCTCATCGGCAGTGTCAGCGTGACCACGTCGCCACTCTTCACCGCCTCGGGCAGTTTGATAAACGTACCCGCCGTGAGCGTCAGGTTGACGGGCTGGCCGTTGACTGCCACCGAGGCATGGCTGCACCAGGTGGGGATGCGCAGCGTGAGGGGCAGCGAGGCTCCTTCGGCACCACTCGCGCTGAAGGTCAACGTCTCGGTGAAGGGATAGTCCGTCTCACACTTGATGACGACGTCGCCCTTGTCGGTGGTGAATGTCGCCTCGCCCGGGCCGTAGATAGCGGTCACGGCACCGCCCTCGCCGTCGGTCATCCACATGCGACTCACGAAATTGGGCAGCATGCGGTTCACGTTGCCCGAACAGCACTCCGTCTCGTGCGTGGGGCGGTAGGCCATCCATGTGGAGCCGTGCTTGTAGATGTTATGGTTTGACGAACCTGTGGCGATAAACTGGTTGACAGAGGAAAAATACTGCAGCGAGCGGAAGTCCTTGGTGATGGCCCCCATGCCGGCGTTATAGATGGCCTGCTCTATCTTGTCGGCCCACTCGGCCTGACCCGTCACCTGCAGGAAGTGACTCAATGTCCATGTATAGTCGACGATGACACACGTCTCGTGACTCGTGCTGATGTTGTTGCCATAGAGGAACTCCGCACTCGTGGGCACGCCGTCGGGCAGCATCGACTCGCGCTCCACCTTTTTCACGGCCGTCATCGCCAGGTCCAGGTAGTGCTGCTTGCCGGTGTAGGCATAGAGCAGCAGCGGCAACTTGAGCATCTCCGAGAAGGTCACGGCGTGCATATAAAACGGTTCGGCGCTGGTGATGGCCGTCTCATCAACGGCAAACTTACCCTGGATGGCCCAAGCGTCCTCGGCCAACTTGAGGAGCTTCGTGTTGCCCGTCTTGCCATAGGTCCAGAGAATGCCCTCTATCGACATGATGTTACGACCGCCCACAATGCCGCCAGCCAGGTCCTCGGCCGAGAAGTTCAGGTAGTGGCGCTCCAGGGCGGCGGGAATGCGTGTATCGCCGTCGTGCTCGTATTTCGCCTGCAGCACACGGAAGAACACCGACATGGGCCATGTGATGCCCACGAGTGTCGAGTTGCCCAGCACGCCGTTCTCGTCGGGGTGTGCCAGCGTATATTCGATGCCCTCCATGGCCTTGCTGACCATCTCGTCGGCACCCAACTCATAGCCCAGCTTCAGCAGACCCTCTGTATAATAGGCCGTCTGCTCATAGCGCCACCAGTTGTCGCCATAGCTCTCGTCGGCGCGTGATATCTCGCCCGCCCATAGGCACGAGTTATAGGGGTATGACAATGCCTCGGGGTGCCCCGTCAGTCCGTCGTGCTGGCGTTGCAGCATGGTTCTCAGCCAACCGCCGGGGTGTATGTCGGTGGCTTTTCCGGTGATAAACGTGCTACTGCTTTGTGCTCCTGCCGTCTGTCCAGCCATCAGTGCCATGGTTGTCAGCACCAGGGTGAGAACTCGGTTAAGTTTTTTAGTCTTCAACGATTTCATGTTTACTGTTTATTGTTGTTTTATTCTTTTGCGACTTTTGGAAATCGGGTGCAAAATTAAGAAAAAAATGAGAAAAGAGTGTGTAAAATACGACTTTTCTTTCTTCAACCATTATCCCTCATCCTTCAAGTGCACAACAGAGACTCTGTTTTGTCTTTAGTGACAGAAGTGACAGTAAATTTTGGAAAATAGGAAAAATCCACGCGTACGTACGTGCGTACGTACGCGAGAGACTCTTGGAAAATTGTGTCATTACTGTCACTTCTGTCACCATCACTGTCGTATTCGGACTTTGCATCCATGTTTTGCTGCCGTTTTCTGTTTTCTTTTCTCTTACCATACTGATTATGATTTCTCGTTTGCAAAGATAATAAAAATGGTCGGTTGACTTTCCCTTTCCTGCTATGCAGGGACGCAAAAACCTTCCGTTGTGCACTCAAAGGTACAATATTGGCGAAGGGCGTTTTCCTGAATTTTCCGGTTCTTTCCTATTAATTCCTATCTTTTCCCATGTTGTTTCTCAGTCGTCAACATTAGCGCCGAGAGCAAAAAGGGTCTTGTTGTGCACTTTGATCTCATAACTATGTTATTTAGGGTTGCTAAGTATGTTGTTTACGATGTCTAAGTATGGGGTTTAGTGTTGCTAAGTATGGTTTTTGGGGGGGGCTGAAAGCCTCACCCCTCATATTGGAGTCCCCCTTACGGGGGGACGTAAATATGAAGGGGGGATGGAGTATTCAGAAGGGGGCTGGTCGATAGATACTTCAGCCATCTATTATACGTACCTGCCGTCCTCGGCGTCCTCGGTGGCGTTGGTGCCAGCCTCGATGATGGCACCATATTCGAAGATGGCGTAGAAGATATAGGTGAAGACGACGATGGCGGCCACAAGCAACATGGTGTAGGGCCACGTCTGGGTGGGGAAACAGGCGGTGATGACGCCGCTACCCAGTCCGAAGAGGATGATGAGATGGCAGCCCAGGGCAAAAGAATGGTGACGCAGAAGTACGTTGCGCTTGGCCTCGGGAGTCCACCAACGGGGAGCATCGCCACCGGCAGGCATGCGCTCAATATCACGACGCACGCGGTAGTAGGTGCGGTAGAAGTTCAGAGCGATATATCCGGCGTGGAGGAAGAAGATGCATAATGCACCATTCATAATGGTTAATGGATATTGGATAATGGATGATTCATCATCAATGGCCGCTATCCAATAGGCGGCTAGACCCGCACAAAGGATTAGAATGTCGCGAAATACAATCCTTTGTGTCAGATAGTTAGGACGTATGAGTGAAGTATGACTCCAACCGAAAAATACAGCGCCAATGTGAAAATAGGACACCGAAAGGGCGGTGGCACCTGCGGGCCACAATGTGCGCCACTGGAATTGGGCGTGGAGGAGAAAGCCGGCGGCGAAGGCGACAAAGACCGCAGCCGACAGCAAACGCGCACGACGATAGACATCGTAATAGTGGTACTCATAATTACCATACGCGAGCACGAAGGCCATCATCAGGTTGATGCCAGCGGCGAGGTAGAGCATGGTGTCGTAAAGCAACTGTTCCATGATTATTTCTAGATACGATTTTTTTGTTTTTGGCCGCGAAGTTACAAAAAAATATTCAAAAAGGGTGTGTAAAATTCGAGAATGGTGTGTAAAATTCGAGAATTAGGTGTGTAAATTGTAACAAATTACACACTTTTTTTGCGGATTTTTACAAATTTTTGTGTAATTTTGCAGCCGTATGGAACTGATGCAGTTTACAGCCGTTGTGCTGATGATAGGTCTGACGATGAAACTTTTCCTACTTCCGAGGAGGGTGGAAGAGAATGTCGTGACGAGAAAATGCCGCTGGTTGATGCTTGGCGGTACGACTATTTTGGGCGTTCAGTTCTTTCTGCAGTACATGCTCGGATTGCGCGCCATGGGTGTGACGCAGGGCGTGATGCTCAACCTGGCTTTGTTTCCATTGGCGGCATGGATGATGGCGCTGGCGGTGTATCGTCTGCTGAAACGGGGAAAGGTGAGTCGTGCCGACACTTATCTGGGCGGCGTGGTATGGCTTACGGTGCTGGCGCTTATGGTCCTGGCCAAGGTTGTCAGTGGTGAGCCGCTGCTGAGCGACACGCCACAGATGCGACTGGCCGAGAAAGTGGGCAGCGTTCTCTATATGCTGATGCAGTTCCACTATTGCGCCAGACAGATGGCGGGTCTGCGCAGGATTCGCCGCAGCCTGGCCGACTACTACGACTATGACATGAGTCACCTGCTGGTTTGGATGCAGATCAGCATCTTCATACTCGATGCGCTGGCGCTCTTCGTGCCTGCCGTTATCTTCTTTCCTGGCCCATGGCTCGCGTTCTTCGCCATCGTATTCTTCTTTGGCACGTGGTATCTCGTGGACAGCTTCTGCGACTATCTGAAGAGTAGCATGCCGAGAAAGATTCAAGAGGCGGAGGAGAGCAATCCGGCTGATGACGAGGACGATCGTGACGGGGTGGACGACGAGGCCATCGGCGAGGAAGCGATGATTCACGCGGATGCTGCCATCGCCCGCTGGATTGAGCAGGGTAACTATCGCAATGTTGGATTGAAGATGCCAGACGTGGCTGGTCAGATGGATTTGCCTTACTATCTGTTAAGGTCATGGTTGCGCCGCCAGAACCTGAAGTTCAGTGATTGGATGGCGGGACTTCGCGTGGAGGAGGCCAAGCGTATCATCAGAGAGCATCCGAGTTGGACCAACGAGACGATTGCCAGTCGTTGTGGCTTCCGTGACCGCACGGCCTTCCAACGCAAGTTCAAAGATATCACAGGCATGACGCCTGCGGACTTTGCAAGCTAATTACTTAAAGAGTTTTAAGTCAATACAATTTCCCATGGTCTCATAACCCTGGGCATTCAGGTGCAGCCAGTCGTTCTCAAAGAGGAATGCCTGCTGCATGGCCAGCGGGTTCTCTGGGTCGCGCACAGCCTGGTCGAAGTCAATCACACCATCCAGGTCCTTTGTGGTGCGAATCCAGTCGTTAAGGGTCGAGCGACCTTTCTCGTGGTCCTCGGTGAAGTAGTTGTTGCCCTTGAACGGCGTGATGGTTGCACCAAATACCTTGATACCCTTCTGATGGGCCTCGGCGATGATCTGCTGATAGACCTCGATGATGCGCTGAGCCGTCTCGACGCCATTGCGGGCATAGCCCAGGTCGTTGACAGCCTCAAAGAGGATAATCCATTTGATGCCCTCCTGCTGGAAGAGGTCGCGGGGATAGCGCTTCACGCCGGCAGGGCCAAGGCCGCCACCCAGCACGCAGTTGCCGCCGATACCCATGTTGAGCACGCCAATTTGACTGGTCTTCTTGTTGTTCAGCAGACGACGCGAAAGTACGTCGGCCCAGCGGTTCTGCTGGTTAGTGGTAGAGCCGCGTCCGTCGGTAATCGAGTTGCCCAGGATGACCACCGAAGCAGCTTTCTTGGGCGCATCTACCTCGAGTGCCAGGATGTTATACCAATGGTCCGTGCGGATGGCATCGGTGAAGTCCTGCGTGTTGCCGGCCTTCAGATAGGATGTGGTGCGCGAACCGGGATGGCCGCTCACCGACTCGGAGGTCTTGCCGTAGTGGATGGTGATGGCCACGTTTTCGCGCGGGCCCATCTTAAAGTCCACGGCGTCCGACGTAATCTTCTCGCCTGGCGCCATCGTGACCGAGGCGTTGCCACCAAAGGTCACCTGGACGGTGGTCTGCGGGTCGATATCGCTGCTGCTGCCAGCTGTCTTAGCAATAGAGAGCTCCACCGATTTGATCTCGGTGGGCTCTTTGCTAAATTCGTTGGTCAACTTCAGACGCACGCGCTTGCCGCCGATAGAAACCTGGACAATCTCGCGTAGAGAGTTGTCGGTGAGTCCTGGCTGCGGTGGGTTGTTGTGGCGTTCCACCAGTTGTGGAGCCGTGGCCCATGTGCCCACCCAGTGGTCTTCGGCCTGAGCCATTCCTATGGTCAGCCAGCAGGCCAGCATCGTCAAGAGGAAATGCTTCATCATTAATCCTCCTCGGGTGTGATGAGTTTGTATCCCTTGCCGTGGATATTGATAATCTCAATCTGCGGGTCGTCCTTGAGGTGCTTGCGCAGCTTGGTGATATAGACATCCATCGAACGGGCATTGAAGTAGTTATCGTCAATCCAGATGGTCTTCAGGGCAAAATCGCGCTGCAGAATCTCGTTGGCGTGAGAGCAGAGCAGGGCCAGAAGCTCGTTCTCCTTGGTGGTGAGCTTGGTCTGACGCTCGCCCATGGTGAGGAGCTGCTTCTGAGTGTCGAAGATAAACTGTCCGATGTGATAGACGGTAGACTCCTTGTTCTTCTTGCCACGGACACGACGCAGGATGGCCTCAATACGGAATACGAGCTCCTCCATAGAGAAGGGCTTGGTGATATAGTCGTCGGCACCCAGCTTGAAACCTTCGAGGATATCCTCCTTCAGGGTCTTGGCGGTGAGGAAGATGATGGGTATCTCGGTGTTGGCCGAACGGATCTCCTGGGCCAGCGTGAAACCGTCCTTCTTGGGCATCATCACGTCGAGCACACAGATGTCGAACTTGGTCTTCATGAAGGCCTTGAAACCAGCCTCGCCGTCGGGGCAGAGCTCTGCCTCATAACCCTTAGCGTCCAAATACTCGCGCAACAGGCTTCCGAGGTTCTCGTCGTCCTCGCAAAGCAAAATTTTCAGTTTGTCGTCCATAATCTTTAAATTTTAATTTGTTGGTTATTAATATCGTTATGATTCTTCATTCAGCACAGGCAGGGTGATGGTGAACTTGGTGCCCTTGCCATACTCGCTCTCGCACTTGATCTCGCCGTCGTGGAGGTTGATAATCTCCTTAACATAAGCCAGACCCAGACCGAAGCCCTTGACGTCGTGGACATTGCCGGTGTGGACACGGTAGAACTTGTCGAACACCTTCTTGACGCTGTCCTTGCGGATGCCCTGACCGTCGTCCTGGATGCTGAAGCACAGGTGCTCGCCCTCGTTCCAGGTGCGGATGTGGATATTGACAGGCTGGTCGGCCTTGCGATACTTCACCGCATTGTCGAGCAGGTTGGTGATGGCGTTCTGGAAGTGCACCTCGTCGACGAAGATGGCCGAGTCGATGGCCTCCACCTCGGTGGTGATCTTGCCACCCGTATGCTCTACGCGCAAGGTGAAGGTGGCTGCGGTCTGCTCGAGGAGTTCGTTGAGGTCGAGTTCCTTCTTCTTAAACGAGGTCGACTTGCGGTCGAACATCGACATCTGGAGCACTTTCTCCACGAGGAAACGCAGGCGGCGCGACTCGTCGCCAATGACGGTGCTCAGGTGCTTCATCATCGAGGGACTCTTGTTGACGCTCTCGTCGCCCAGCATCTGGGCGGCCAGCGAGATGCTAGAGATGGGGGTCTTCAACTCGTGGGTCATGTTGTTGATGAAGTCGTTCTTGATCTCGGTATAGCGCTTCTGTCGGAAGATGATGACGATGGTAAAGACAAAGGTGATGAGCAGCACCACAGTGAAGATGACCGCGGGGATCATAAAGCGAATGCTCGAATAGATATACGAGTCCATGTCAGGGAAGTGGATCCTGACCACACCCATTTTGGAAGAGGGATCGTTGCGGAACAGGGTCTGGGAATAGCTCCATTGCTCGCCCTTGGTCGAATAGTCGGGACAGCGATAGACCTCGCGGCCGTCGGCGGTGAGCACGCACAGGTGGTAGGGCATGTCGATGCCGTTGTTCTGGAGCTCCACGCTGATGTCCTGGTCGAGGAGCTTGAAGTTGACGCGCTCCTTGAGTGACTTCTCGCTGGCGGTATAGAGGATGTTATAGACCACCTCGTCGAGCAGGGCCTTCTGATAGACATAGCGGTTGCGCACGGCCTCCTGGAGTGACTTCGTGGCCTCGGACAACTGGTCCTTGTCGGTACGCATCATCATGGCCTTGGGGGTGTTGGCGGGCTTCGTCGTGAAGGTCTTGAGCTCAAACTCAGAATAGAACGTGCCGTCGTCGGCCGAGACCGAGAACTGATGGGCGTGCTGGATGCTGCCGTCGAGTCCGTTGACGATGATAGAGTCCTGAGAGAAGGCGCGACGCTCCACGTCGTTGACGTCTTTCTCCAGGTAGCGCAGGGTCTCGTTCATCTCGAGGTTGCGCGATGCCTGATAGAGCGAACGGTTCACGCTCTCGTCGAACTGCTCTTTCTTCATCTTGGCAATCTCTTCGATGTAGGAAATCTGCATGTAGAGCAGTCCCAGGAACGAGAGTCCCATGATGATGGCAATGGTCCATATCGTAGATTTCTTCATTTTCTGCTTCTTGTTTTTGTTGTTGGTGCAAAGATAGAAATTATTTGGATTGGTGGGTGGTTTTAGTTAATGAATTTGGTTAAAATTTAGTGTTGTTAACTAAAAAACGGATTTTTAGTTTGAAATAATAAATTAAAAGAAAGAGGGCAAGCTTCTCAGCTCGCCCTCTCCATATGAAACCAATCTGTTACTTTTATAATAAAAGTCGCTTGTTTTAATCCTCGTCTTTGAGCTCGGCCTCGTGCTCCTTGATAAGGGTCTGCTGGATATCGTTGGGTACCAGTTCGTAAGAAGCAAACTTGGTGGTGAACGATGCGCGACCGCCGGTGATAGAGCTCAGCGCAATAGAATAGTTAGAGAGCTCCTTCAAAGGTATCTTGGCAGCAAGCTTCTGGTAGCCAGCCTCAGAGTCCATACCCATGATGATGGCACGGCGTCCCTGCAGGTCGCTCATCACGTCGCCCATGTAGTCGGCAGGTACATAGACCTCGAGATCGTAGATAGGCTCCAGCACCTTAGGACCAGCCTCGCGGAAGGCGGCGCTGAAGGCGTTGCGTGCGGCAAGCATGAACGAAAGTTCGTTAGAATCAACGGGGTGCATCTTACCGTCATAGACGATGACACGTACGTCGCGAGCGTAAGAACCGGTCAACGGACCCTGTTCCATGCGTTCCATCACACCCTTCAAGATAGCGGGCATGAAGCGCATGTCGATGGCACCACCCACCACAGAGTTGATGAAGACGAGTTTGCCTCCCCATTCCAGGTCGATTTCTTCCTTGCCCTTGATGTTCATCTTGAACTCCTGGCCATTGATCTTGAATGATGTGGGATCGGGCATGCCGTCGGCATAAGGCTCAACAATCAGGTGTACCTCACCAAACTGTCCGGCACCGCCTGACTGCTTCTTGTGACGATAGTCGGCACGGGCCATCTTGGTGATGGTCTCACGATAAGGAATCTTGGGCTCGATATACTCAATCTTAATCTTCTCGTTGTTCTCCATACGCCACTTCAGAGTGCGCAGGTGGAACTCTCCCTGACCATGAACGATGATCTGGCGAAGCTCCTTAGACTGCTCAACCACCCATGTGGGATCTTCCTGGCGCATCTTGGTCAGAGCCACCATCATCTTCTCGGTCTCGGCTTCGTTGACAGCCTTGATGGCGCGAGAGTACTTAGAGTTGGGATACTTGATGAAGTCGTAGCGCCACTCGCAGTCCTTGCCGTTGAGGGCATTGCCGGTCTTCACGTCCTTCAGCTTCACGGTACAGCCGATATCACCAGCCTTGAGCTCGTCAACGGGGATACGGTTGGCGCCAGCACAGGCATAGATGGTACCGATGCGCTCCTTAGAACCACGGTCGGCATTGGTCAGGTCGTCGCCACTCTTCACGGAGCCGCTCATCACCTTGAAATACTGTACCTCACCGATGTGAGGTTCAACGCCTGTCTTGAAGAAATAGAGTGATGCGGGACCGGCAGCGTCGGGGTTGATCTCCTCGCCACGGGTGTTGCGTACCTTGGGCATCTCGCTCACGAAGGGAACAACATTGCCCAGGAACTCCATCAAACGGCGCACGCCCATGTCCTTGCCTGCGCAGACGCAGAACACGGGGAAGATGCTGCGGGTAACCAGACCCTTGCGGATGCCTTCGCGCATCTCGTCCTCGGTCAGGCTCTCGCTCTCGAAGAACTTCTCCATCAGGGTATCGTCGTTGGCTGCAGCAGCCTCTACGAGGGCAGCGTGCAACTCTTTTGCTTTCTCCATCTCCTCGGCGGGAATCTCCTCGATGATGGGAGCACCGCCTTCTGGCTTCCATGAATATTTCTTCATCAGAAGCACATCAATCACGGCGTTGAAGTTGGCACCTGTGGCAATGGGATACTGCACGGGCACGCACTTGTCACCGTAAATCTCCTTCATGTTGGTAAGGATGGTGTCGAAGTCGCAGTTCTCCTTGTCCAACTGGTTCACCAGGAAGATCACGGGCTTCTGCAACTTGTCGGTGTAGCGGAAGGCATTCTGGGTGCCTACCTCGGGGCCATACTGGCCATTAATGAGAATCACGGCCTGGTCGGTGACGTTGAGGGCGGTGATGGCACCACCTACGAAGTCGTCAGAACCTGGACAGTCGATGATATTGAGCTTCTTGTTGTTCCACTCTACATGAAAAACAGTAGAGAACACCGAGTAGCCATATTCCTGTTCAACGGGGAAATAATCGCTCATGGTGTTCTTACCCTCTACGGTACCGCGGCGCTTGATGATGCCAGCTTCGTAGACCATTGCTTCGGCAAGAGTAGTCTTGCCGCTACCCGCACTGCCAAGCAATGCAATGTTTTTGATTTCGTTGGTTTGATAAATCTTCATAACTACTATAATTTTAGGTATTATCGGTTTAAATTGTTTTGTGGGTTCGAAATTAAGCATTTTCTGCGAAAACACCAAAGATTTTTCTTGGAAATTAAACAAAATTAGTAATTTTGTGCCCGTTATGGCAGGAATCTACGTTCATATACCCTTTTGTAAGAGTCGTTGTGTGTATTGCGACTTCTATTCACAGACATCACTTGCCCTCAGACAGCGCTATGTTGATGCTGTTTGCAAAGAGGCCGAGATGCGTTCCTTATATATAAATGAACGCGTGCGCACTATATATATAGGTGGCGGTACTCCCTCTCAGCTCGAACCTCATCAACTGGCTCAAATACTCGGTGCGTTGGGGATGGCAGAGGAGGTCACTATCGAGATGAATTCCGATGATGTTACCCCAGACTTTGCCGAGCAGTTGGCTGGGTTGTCTGTCAACCGTGTGTCGATGGGGGCGCAGACCTTCAACGATGAGCGACTGCGTTTTTTGCGACGCCGTCATAGTGCGGCGCAGGTGCCGCAGGCTGTGCGAAGGCTGAGAGAGGCGGGCATCGGGAATATCAGCGTGGACCTGATGTACGGCTTCCCCAAAGAGACGATGGACGAGTGGATGCGTGATATCGATGCAGTGCTGGCGTTGCAGGTGGAGCATCTGTCGGCCTATGCCTTGCAGTATGAAGAGGGCACGCCGCTGTTCAGAATGCTGGAGAGAGGTGAGGTGAGCGAGATGGACGAGGAACTGGAACGGCAGATGTATTTTACGCTGAAGGATCGCCTGGAGGCGGCTGGCTATGAGCACTATGAAATCAGTAACTTTGCACGTCCGGGCTATCGTTCGCGTCACAATAGCAGTTATTGGCGCCAGGTGCCTTATCTGGGACTGGGGGCGGCAGCTCATTCGTTTGACGGCAAGAACCGTCAATGGAATGTGGCCGACATCAATCGGTATATCGAGGGAATAGAGCAGGGGAGACCCGTGGTGGAGCATGAGACGCTGACACCGGATAACCACTATAACGAGGTCGTGATGACAGCACTCCGTACGTGTGAGGGTATCGACACGGCGACCCTTGCCGATGACTATCACGACTACTGTCTCGCGCAAGCAAAGCCCTTCCTTGCAAATGGCTTGTTGGAGAATGATGGGACATGGCTACGCCTTACGCGCGAGGGACTTTTCGTGAGCGATATGGTGATGACGGCCCTAATGCGCGTGGAAGAATAATCGGGAAAGTTTTCTGCTTTGAGACTTATCGGATGGTGACCTTAACGGGTGCTTCTATTTCGCGGCGCCATTCTTTAAGCCAGTCAAACCAATCCTTTTTGTTATGCATGCCAAAATCCTCGTTATCAGAACAGTATGCTATCTTGTAGGATAGCTTATCGTTCTTTGTTTTGACCACAAAAGCATAGTTGTCCTTGTTGGCTGGCTGTTCGCTGACCAGGTGGTTCTTGGGGATGAAAATACCCAGTCCTACCGTCTCGCGTTTCCAGTTGACGGTGTCGCTGGCAGGGTAGTCGGTACCCCAGCAGCCGCGCAGTCCCTGATGGTCGCTGAATGCCTCTGAGTCCTTGATGTTGATGATGCCGGTGGATAGTGGTTCGATCTCCGTGGTGCCATTGGTGAATGGGATGATTGTGGCATCGACATCGGTGTCGCGATGACCGGCATATTGGGTATAGCGAATGGTCATCTCAACGTCTTGCTTGGATACAGGCAGGGGCCACTTGTAGTCGTTGACTTCGACGATGGTGCGCAACGGACCGTTGGCCACGATGCGCTGCGAGCGTGTCTCCACGGGTTCAATCATGGTGGGCTCTTGTCCGTTCCAACCTCTCAGGGCGCCCAGGCCAAAGGTGTTGCCCACCCACAGCACATCGTCACCATAGCCGGCAGTCTTCTGGTCGGGCTGGGTATAGAACTGGGTGTCCTTAATCTCCAGGCGCTTGTGGTATTTGCCGTAGAGGTCGAGGGTCTGTCGCTTGTCGAAATAGATCCGGATGCCGTTGAGTTCGCTCTCAAAGGCGACACCGTGATGGTGCTGCATGGTGTATGAGTTGACATCACCGCGTGCCGTGATGCTCTCGATATAGAAGTCGTGCTTGTTTTTCTGCTTTACCTTCTCGTTGCGAATCACCATCTCGGCATAGACACGAGCAGGGTATTGGCGTGGTTTGCCCTCGCTGAATAGTGTTACCTTATAGGTCTTGGTCTCCTTGCCTTTGAGGTCGGTCAGAAAACAGAGTTCGTCGTTGGTATGATCGCGGTTCAGGTCGTCGAGTTGGCAGGGTATCTCTTGTTCGCCGGTTGTGACCAGTGCCGAACGTACGTTACCATAAGCTGACAGGGAAATGATAACGGGCTGGTCGGCTCGCGCGTTGTTTAGGGGGTTCGACACACTGACGGTCAGCGTTGTTTGGGCGGTTGCTGCCATGGGCAAGCATAGCGCCAGGAAAAGGGCGATTTGTTTCATTTTTTTTAGTTTAGAGTGTTGCAAAAATACGGAAATCATGGTCAAAAAGCAATTTGTTTTAAGAAAATTAGGTTAAAATTTGGTTAATTCAATAATTTTTAGTACTTTTGTGGCCGAATTTAACAAAAGTAAAAACATTCAGCCCGCGTGCGAAGCCTATATATCATCGTGTTGTTTGTCCTGATGGCCTGTATCGGCTGTCAATGGCAATTGAAGCCTACCGACGAGAAATCCAATTCTGACGAGGTAGTGCTGGCGCGTTTTGATAGGGCTGAGCGACTCTTCCTGACGACTGGCGACTTCGCTGCCTTGCAGCAGATGAAGACAGTCTATCCCATTGAGACGCGCACGCTCATTGAGGATGTATTGCAACTGGGTTATGTTGACCAGGCAAACATCAATTCACGCCTTCTTTATTTCTTCCAGGATAGTACCTTGCAAACGCTGTTGCTTGATGTCGAGGAGCAATATCACAATGTGAGCGACCTGAACGCCGACCTCACGCAGTCGTTCAAACGACTGGTGAAAATGGTGCCGGGACTGTCGATACCTCATGTCTACACGCAGATCGGTTCGCTAAACCAGAGCATCGTGGTGGGCGACTCGATGGTGGGCATCTCGCTGGACAAGTACTTGGGGCGCGACTATCCCATCTATCTGAAATATGGCTATAGCGAGCGCCAGCGCAAGATGATGACGCGACAGTATATCGTGCCAGACTGCTTGGCCTTCTATCTCTTGGGGCATTTCCCAATGACCGAGGAAGAGCGCGACTCTCTGCCTTTGCGCAATGCACATATGTCACGTATTCAGTATGTGGTCAACAAGGCCATGGGCCGACAGGTCTTTACTGCACCGGAAGTGATGCATGTCACCGATAGCATGAAACATCATCCGGAAGTGTCTGTCGTGCAGTTGCTGACAAACCGCTAAACAGTGATAATTATTGGATAAAAAAATGTAAATCCCTACGCTATGTGGGGATTTTTTTTTATCTTTGCACCGTATGAAAAGATTAACACTTCTTGGTGCAGTCCTCATTGCGGCTGCCACAACGGTGCTGGCAGGCCAGCAACTGACAATAAAGGATATTACAAACGGTACCTTCAGAACAGAATCGATGGTGGGTGTGGAACCCCTGAGCGATGGCGAAAGCTATACACAGATTTCTTCTGACGGCAAGCAGATAGTGAAGTACTCGTTTAAAACGGGCAAGCAGTCGGGCGTGCTCTTCGACGTGAATACGGCACGAGGCTCGAAGATTGAACGTGTGGATGGCTATGTGATGAGTCCCGATGGGCGTCACATGCTTATTCAGACCGAAACAAAGAGCATCTATCGCCACTCATTCACGGCTGTGTATTATATCTTCAACGTGGCCAACAACCGACTGGTGCCCCTGAGCGACGGGGGGCCACAGCAGATTCCCGTGTGGAGTCCCGACGGAAACCAGGTAGCTTTCGTCCGCGACAATAACATCTTTCTCGTGAAACTGCTTTATAACAATGCCGAGAGTCAGGTGACCAAGGACGGTAAGTTCAACGAAGTCATCAATGGACTGCCCGACTGGGTGAACGAGGAAGAGTTTTCGTTTAATTCGGCCATGGTCTTCAGTGCCGATTCCAAGCAGATTGTATGGGTACGCTATGATGAGAGTGAGGTGAAGCAATACAGCATGTCGCTCTTCAAGGGTTTGAAGCCTGAACGCGAGGAATACGCTTCTTATCCTGGTTTCTATACCTATAAATATCCGAAGGCGGGCGAGCAGAACTCAAAGGTGAAGGTGATGAGCTATGACATCAAGAGTCATCAGACGCGTACCATGCAGCTTCCTCTGGATGCCGACGGCTATATCCCCCGTATCAAGGCCACGAGCGACCCCACGAAGGTGGCTGTCTTCACGCTGAACCGTCATCAGGACGAGTTGAAGGTGTTTATGGCTAACCCGATGTCAACCATCTGTCAGCAGGTCATTGAGGACAAGGTCGACAAGTATATCAACGAGAATGTCTTTGCCAACCTCGTGTTTACCGATAAGCATATCGTGCTGACCAGCGAGCGATCGGGTTTCAATAGTATCTATGTCTATACGCTCAACGGACAGCTGTTGCGTACGGTACAGCAGGGTGTCGTGACGGATGTCTATGGTTATGACGATATGACGGGCGACGTGTATTTCGCGGCCCTCAACAACGGACCTACAAATAAGAAGGTCTTTGTGAATCATAAGAATGGCAAGACCGACTGCCTGACACCGAAGGATGGCTGGAACTCTGCCATCTTCTCGCATGACCTGAAGAACTTTGTTCTCACATGGAGTGACGTTAACAATCCGTCTGTCTATTCTCTCTGTAATAACCAGGGTAAGACGCTCACCACACTTATCGACAACAAAAAGGCTGCTGAGAAGTATGCCTCGTATGATATGGGTACAAAGGAGTTTTTCACCTTCCAGACCAGCGAGGGCGTACAACTCTATGGCTACATGGTGAAGCCCAAAAACTTTGACGCGAACAAAAAATACCCCGTAGTGATGTTCCAGTATGGTGGTCCTGGTTCACAGCAGGTGAAGAATGCCTGGGGCATCGGCATGAGCGGCAATGGTGCCATCATGGAGCAGTATCTCTGTCAGCAAGGCTATGTCTGTGTCTGTGTAGATAACCGTGGCACGGGTGGCCGTGGTGCCGAGTTCGAGAAATGCACTTACCTCAGATTGGGTGAGAAGGAAGCCTTTGATCAGGTGGAGACCGCTCTCTGGCTGGGCAAGCAGTCGTATGTTGACAAGAATCATATTGCCATCTGGGGCTGGAGTTACGGCGGTTGGAACACGCTGATGTCTATGTCGGAGGGCCGTCCCGTGTTCTGCTGTGGCGTGGCCATCGCTCCTCCCACATGCTGGCGCTATTATGATACCGTCTATACAGAGCGCTTTATGCGTACGCCCAAGGAGAATGCCTCTGGTTATGATGAGGTGAACCCCATAGCCCGTGCCTCGAAGCTGTATGGCGCCCTGCTGCTCTGCCACGGTCTTGCTGACGATAATGTGCACTATCAGAATACCGCCGAGTATGTGGAAGCTCTGGTGCAGGCCGACAAAGACTTCCGTCAGCTGGTCTATACCAATCGCAACCACAGTATCTATGGTGGCAATACGCGTAATCACTTGTTCCGCCAGTGCGTGAACTTCTTTAACGAGAACCTCAAATAAACTACAATCCAAATATGAAAAAACTAACCTTACTACTCATCGCATTGGCAGTCTGCTTTACTGCTGATGCCAAACGCAAGAAGAAGGTGGTGCCCAAACCACCCTCGACGATAGAGATCATTACGAAGGTCAACGACCAGTGGCAGGCCACCCATAGGCCTGAGGTGCGCTCGTTCTGGGATGATGCTGCCTACCATACGGGTAATATGGAGGCCTATAAACTGTTGGGCAATGCCCGCTGGCTGGCCTATAGTGACGCGTGGGCTCGCTACAACCTGTGGCAGGGCGCTCGGGAAAAGGACCAATCGAAGTGGAAGTATGCCAACTATGGCGAGGGGCAGGACTATGTGCTCTTTGGTGACTGGCAGATTTGTTTCCAAACATATCTCGACATCTATGAGATGCAGCCCGATGATTATAAGATTGCCCGTGCATTGGAGGTGATGGACTATGAGGTGCGTCAGCCGCAGAATGACTTCTGGTGGTGGGCCGATGCACTCTATATGGTGATGCCTGTGATGACAAAACTCTATAAGACCACGGGCGACGTGAAATATCTGGATAAGCTCTATGAGAACTTCAAATGGAGCGACGACCTGATGTTTGACAAGGATGAACAACTCTATTATCGCGATGCCAAATATATCTGGCCAAAGGTGAAGACAGCCTGCAATGGTGGCAAGAGCTTCTGGGCACGTGGCGACGGCTGGGTGTTGGCAGGACTGGCCAAGGTACTCAGTGATATGCCAAAAGACTATAAGCATCGTGATTTCTTTGAACTGCGCTTCCGACAGCTGGCAGAAGGCGTGGCTCGTGTGCAGCGCCCCGGTGGCTACTGGAGCCGCTCGATGCTCTGCGAGCAGGATGCACCAGGTCCTGAGACCTCGGGAACAGCCTTCTTTACCTACGGCATGCTGTGGGGTGTGAACAACGGCATCTTGAATCGCTCAAAGTATGAGCCTGTCATCGAAAAGGCCTGGCAATATCTTATCACAACCGCTCTGCAGCCTGACTTCTCTGTGGGTTATGTGCAGCCCATCGGCGAGAAGCCCGATCCCACTAAGACGGTCAACGCTCGTTCGCAGGCCAACTTTGGAACGGGCGCTTTCTTGCTGGCGGCTTGTGAGCATCTGCGCTACGAGAATTTGCAGTCGGGCAATCGTGCCACATTGAAGGTCTCTATCAGTAATCCTGCCAATGAATATCGTGAGCAGGTGGCAGAATTGCCTGCTGATACCATCTTTAAACGTCTGAAGATTCAGGGTGGACGTGAGTTTATCGTCTTTGATGCTGGTGGTCTTGAAGTTCCTTATCAGCTGTCATCGGATGGCAAGGTGCTCATTGAGGCTGGCGTTCGTCCCAAGGGTACTCAGACCTTCACCATCCGTCGCGGTACACCGAAGGTGTATAAGACGGTGTGCTATGGTCGTATCTTCCCTGAACGAAAGGATGACTTCGCATGGGAGAACGATCGTGGTGCTTATCGTGTGTATGGACCTGCGTTGCAGAAGACTGGCGAGAAGAGTTATGGCGTGGATGTCTGGACAAAGAACACACCGGAGCTGGTGCTCGATCAGCGTTATTGGATAGAGGATGTGGTGATGATGCCTGCCGTGGAGAAGTTGCGCAAGGAGAACAGACAGCGTGGTGACTCGCTTTATCGGTTGAACTCTTACCACAATGATCACGGACGTGGGTCTGACCTCTATAGGGTGGGGGCTACGCTGGGATGCGGTACACCTGCCTTGATTGTCGACGATGAGTTGGTCTATCCCTATTGCTTCAAGACGTATAGGATTTTGGATGAGGGACCATTGCGCTTCTCTGTGCAACTCGACTACGAGTCGAAGGTCATTGGTGAGGATACCATCACTGAGCATCGCATCATCACTCTTGATAAGGGTTCTAACTTCAACCGTAGCACCGTATGGTATGATGGCTTTACGACTGTCGTAGAGTTGGCCACAGGTGTTGTCGTCCATCAGGAAGACCGTAATAGTGTGGTGCTGGCTAAGGATTATGTGCATTATGCAGACCCAACGGACAATATTCCTGTGAATAATTGCCAGCTCTTTGTTGCCGCCCTGTTCCCTGATGGCGTCAACGAGACTGCTATTAGACAGTTTAAGAAGGTGGATAGTGGCGCTGTTGGTCATGCACTGGGTATTGTAGACAACTACTCAGGTTTACCATATACCTATTACTTCGGTTCTGCCTGGTCAAAGTTTGATGTTCGCACTCAGGCCGAATGGCAGCAACGTATTGACTGGAAGTTACGCAACGTACGTCAGCCATTGACAATAGATATAAAATAATACTTCTCTTTAGTAAAAGATACAGCTTTATTGCACAACATTGTTTGAGTGTGCAGTAAAGCTTCTTTTTATGCCTAAAACATTTGCAGATTATCATTTATTTTCATATATTTGCAAATGTTACTACGGCTAATTGACCTAACCTGATACATAATCTAAATACTGATGCCTATGAACATGAAAAAACATCTATACACGATACTATTGGTGCCTTTGGCATTACTCTCGGCATGTGCTTATAATGAGGATTATGAAGTCACAGAAAACTCCACTGATGCATTCGAGATTGGTGACCGTTATTATTATGGTTGCGACTCCCTGACTTGTGTAACATTGTCAGAGGCTGTACGTACTATCGGTGACCAGGCTTTTTTCGGATCTAGCATAGTATCGCTTGGCATCCCATCTGGTGTGCTGTATATCGGTTCCAACGCTTTTAACTTTTGTACGAATCTCACCTCAATAACCATTGATGAACGTAATCCCGTTTTCGATTCACGCGACAATTGTAACGCTATCATCCGTACGGTTGATGATCTTTTGGTTTATGGTTGTGTAGGTACATCGATTCCCCAAAGTGTTCGTTCTATTGACCAATTTGCTTTTTGTGGTTGTGATGGGTTGGGAGACCTTGTCCTACCGGAGAATGTAGAGAACATCGGTGACGGAGCTTTTTCTGAATGTCATGGTCTTACCTCTGTCGTGTTGCCTTCGCACTTATCTCAAATTAGTACACTGGCGTTTTCTGATTGTCCCGACTTGACGTCTGTCGTCATTCCGCAGTCAGTTGCTACTATCGGTGACGGGGCCTTCCTCCATTGTTGCAAGCTGTCGGATATCCATGTCCAAAACATGACTCCTCCCCAATGTGGGTATATCGCATTCTTTGGTACGTCTGCAACTCTATATGTGCCTCGTGGTACTCGTGAGGACTATGCATTTGCTTACGGATGGCGTGACTTCAAAACAATTATTGAGGAGTAATTTGTCTCAATTATATTTGGTATTTTACGTGCTTATTTGTACCTTTGTGGCATGGAAGATAGTATATTGAACAAATATCTGGACGAGATTGGTCGCGAGCAGTTACTCAGCGCCGAGGAGGAGGCTCTCCTGTCGGCTCGAATCCTAAAGGGTGACGAACGGGCACTGAACAAGCTGATTGAGGCAAACCTGAGGTTTGTCATCGTGATTGCACGACAGTATCAGGGCAAAGGACTCAGTATGGAGGATCTCGTGAGCGAAGGCAACATGGGACTGATGAAAGCGGCCTCGAAATATGATGCCACACGGGGATTGAGGTTCGTGAACTATGCTGTAGTGTTTATCCGCCGACAGATAGAGAAGGCGCTGGACAAAGAGAGTGCTGAGCAGCGAGTGGAGAGCATGCGGGACGGTCAGACACGTTCGGTGGATGCACCCCTGGGCTCGAAGACTAACGTGAGTCTGCTGTCGGTATTGGTCAATGCTGATTCGCCTATGGCCGACCAGCGTGTGTATGACGCTAATCTGGCTGAGGCTATTGAGCAGGCGTTGATGGAGTTGAACGAACGTGAGCGGGCTGTGATAAACGCATACTTCGGCATTGGTGAAGAGCGTATGACGATGGCTGAGATAGGTGAACAGATGGGACTGAAGCGTGAGCGAGTCAGACAAATACGTGATCGTGCCACACGGCGTATGAGAAAAATAATAGCGATTAGGAAAGCCTAATCGCTATTTTCTTTATTTGTATATCAGGAAAACTTTCTTTAATCTTCCCGAAAATTTATCATTACTGAATGCCGCGTTCGCGCAGCTTCTCCTGCCAGCGCCATGCTGTACGCAGAATCTCATCAGTTGGCGTCTCGGCCTTCCAACCAAGTACCTTGTTGGCCTTGTCGACATTACCCCAAACCTGCTCGATATCGCCCTCGCGACGTGGAGCATAGGTCCAGTTTACCTTTACGCCAGTAGCCTTCTCGAAGCCTTCTACTACCTCGAGCGTAGACAATCCCTTACCGGTACCAATGTTGAAAATCTCTACAGCTTCACACTCAGGCTTGTCAAGCACGCGCTCCATAGCCTTGACGTGAGCCTTGGCCAAATCTACTACATAGATATAGTCGCGGATACAGGTCTTGTCAGGTGTGTTGTAGTCGTTACCGAATATCTTCAACTGCTGACGGATACCCATAGCGGTCTGGGTAACGAAAGGAATGAGGTTCATGGGCACACCGTTAGGCAACTCGCCGATGAGGGCAGAGGGGTGTGCACCGATGGGGTTGAAATAGCGCAGGATGATGCTCTTGATGGGGGCACCACTGTGGATATAGTCCTGGATAATCTCCTCGTTGACCTGCTTGGTATTGCCGTAGGGCGACATTGCCTTCTGGATAGGGGCGTTCTCTGTGACGGGCAAGTTCTCGGGAGCGGGCTGGCCATAGACGGTGCACGAAGACGAGAAGATGATGCCCTTAACATCATACTTAGGCATGAGCTCCAGAAGATTGATGAGCGAGGTGAGGTTGTTGCGATAATAGAGCAAAGGCTTCTCTACGCTCTCGCCCACAGCCTTTGATGCTGCGAAGTGGATGATACCCTCAATCTTGGGGTACTTCTTGAATACACCCTCGAGTGCTTCGAAGTCACAACAATCCACCTGTTCGAAAGCAGGGCGGATGCCGGTGATTTTCTCGATGCCATCAACGACATTAGCATTAGAGTTTGACAGATTATCAATGATGACTACTTCATAGCCTGCTTCCTGCAGTTCTACGGTGGTGTGGCTACCAATAAAACCTGTGCCACCAGTAACGAGGATCGTTTGTTTCATTTTTCTTATAGTTTAGAAGTTCTTTAATTTGTTTTGCTTGCAAAGATAGTAATTATTTTCGAAACACCATCTTTTTACACACCTTATTTTATATAAGACGTAGATTTTTATGCAATTTGTTATTATTCAATACCCATGAGTTTGCGAAGGCCTACATCTACTCCCGAGAAGCCCATGAAGGCTAGACTGAGCAGGCCTGCCGTGACGAGTACGATGGCCATACCGCGCATGCCCTTGGGGATATTGGTGAGTTCCAACTGTTCACGGATACCGGCAAACACTGTGAGCGCCAGACCGAAACCGATAGCGGTAGAGAAGGCATAGACCAGACTCTGACCAAGGTTCATCTCTTTTTGGATGACGAGGATGGCAACACCCAGCACAGCGCAGTTTGTGGTGATAAGGGGAAGGAAGATGCCCAAGGCCTGATAGAGGGTGGGCGAGAGCTTCTTGAGGATAATCTCGACCATCTGAACCAGTGAGGCGATGACGAGGATGAAGACGATGGTCTGCAGGTATTCCAGTTGGGCGGGCACGAGCACGAAGGTCTGTACAAGCCAGGTGACGAGCGTGGCTAATACCATGACAAAAGCCACGGCCATAGACATGCCCATCGATGTGCCAATCTTCTTTGATACGCCAAGGAAGGGACAAATGCCCAGGAATTGCGCCAGCACGATGTTGTTGACGAAGATGGCGCTGATGAATATTAATATGTATTCCATATTATTTTCGAATTATTTCTTCAACTTATTCACAATTGCAATGAGATAGCCCAGTGTGATAAACGCACCCGGAGCTAGGACAAAGAGCAGGATGTTGTAGTTCTCGGGAATAAAGGCCCAGCCGAAGATGGCGCCAGAACCCAAGACCTCGCGAACGATGCCCAGAAGTGTCAATCCCAGCGTGAAACCCAAGCCGATGCCTATGCCATCAACGAGTGAAGCCAAAGGCGTGTTCTTGGCGGCGAAGGCCTCAGCACGTCCTAGAATGATACAGTTAACCACAATTAGCGGGATAAACAATCCCAAGGCCTTGTCAATATCAGGCAGATAGGCCTTGATGGCCATCTGGAGCAGGGTGACGAAGGCTGCGATAACCACGATGAACACGGGGATGCGCACTTTGTCGGGCGTGATACTCTTGATACACGAGATAACCACGTTGGTACACAGCAGAACGGTCATAGTAGCTAAGCCCATGGACAGGCCGTTGAGGGCCGAGGTTGTGGTAGCCAGCGTGGGGCACATGCCCAGCATGAGGACAAACGTGGGGTTGTCCTTGATGATGCCGTTCTTGATGATATTCAGATAGTTCATTGCTTATCCTCCTTTCTATTGTTGATATAGGCTTGGTAGGCGTTATTGACGGCCAGCAGGAAAGCACGGCTGGTGATGGTCGATGCCGTGATAGCGTCCACTTGTCCTCCGTCCTTTTTCACATAGAGGCTGTCGCTGGGATTCAGTCCAACGATGCAGCCGTTCTGTCCCTCTTGGAACCATTGGTCAGCCTTGGCGCCGAGACCTGGGGTTTCTTGGTGCTCCAAGATTGTGTAGCCCAAGATGGTGCCCTGGACGTCGAAGCCAACGAGTACCTTTAATGGGCCTCCGAACCCTAATGTGGTACTCTCGACAGCCGCTCCCTTCTTGTTGTGGTAAATAACGAAGGCCTGCACCTTGCCTTTTGCATCGTGCAGGCGCAGCGTATCAACGGCGGTGACCTCAATGTCAGAACTGGCCATCACGGTCTTGATACCCTCGTTGAGTGTTTTCTCTTTCTGAAGGGCAATGGGGTCGGTGGTCAGATGGTTCATATAGGCCAGGATGAAGCCCATGAGTACGGTAACGCTCGTGAGCACCAACACCATATTTAATAAGGTAGATTCTAGTTTCTTCATTTCTTGACCTCCTCTCCGTAGCGCTTAGGCTTAAAGTGACTGTTAATGAGGGGCGTGAAGGCATTCATGATGAGAATGGCAAACGACATACCCTCGGGGTAGGCACCCCAGTTGCGAATGATGATGGTGAGCAGGCCTATCGAGATACCATAGATGATCTGACCATTAGGCGTCATGGGAGAGGTGACGTAGTCGGTAGCCATGAAGATGGCACCTAACAGAAGTCCGCCACTCAGAATGACAGTGGTCGGGTCAGCGTAGATGGGGTTGATAAGGTGCATTACAGCGCTGAATGCGAAGACCGAAACAATGATGCTTACAGGGATATGCCAGGTGATAATTCTGCGCCACAGCATAAAGGCAAAGCCTGCCAAGAGGGCCAGTCCGCAGATCTCACCAATAGTGCCGGCACCACCACCAAGCGAGTGGTCACCCATCAAGAGGCTGAAGGCGTCAGGCAGTTGGTCCAATACGGTGGCATCGTGATTCTGGATAGCTTGTTTCATCAGCGCTAAAGGGGTAGCTCCCGTTGTGGCATCGGTATACTGAAGCAGGTGTCCTGGTTGAGGCCAGCTGGTCATCTGGGCGGGGAAGGCCACCAAGAGTACGCAGCGTCCCACAAGTGCAGGATTGAAGATGTTATTTCCCAAACCACCAAAGGTCATCTTGCCAACGCCAATGGCGAAAAGAGCTCCGATAAGGATTATCCAGATGGGAAGGTTCGAGGGCAGGTTCATGCCCAGGAGCAGACCAGTGAGGGCGGCCGAACCGTCGAGGATGGTGTTGCGCTGGTTACCAAGCACAAAACGGTTGATGACCCACTCGAGGAAGACACAGGCCACCACACTGGTGAGGCAGACGATGGCCGAGCCGATGCCGAAATAGGCAAACGACACGAAGAGGGCGGGCAACAGGGCGATGAGAACACCATACATGTTGCGCTCTACCGAGTCGGTGCCGTGGGCATGGGGTGATAATGATACAATTAGCTTATTCATTGTTTCTTAGTATTTCTATTGCGAATAATGCCCATAACCGTTTGCTTGCCCTGACGGATATTGTCGAGCAAAGGACGGTGGGCGGGACAGGTGAACTGGCACGAACCACACTCTATGCAACTCACGATATCTTCTTGCTCGGCGCTTTCCCATTGCTTGAAGGCCGAGAGCTTGGCTAGCAGATAGGGTTCCAGTCCCATTGGACATACGCCAACACATTTGGCGCAGCGGATGCATGGCTGAGGCTCCTTTCGACGGGCATCATCGCCCGAGAGAATGGTTACGGAGTTGGTGCCCTTACATATGGGAACTTCTGTTGACGTGAGTGCTTTTCCCATCATGGGACCACCTGCCAACAACTTGTTTTCACCTTCTGGCATACCTCCGCAGAGGTCGATTAATAGTTGCATTGGTGTTCCCATACGCACCAAGTAGTTTCCAGGCTTCTGAAGTCGCTTGCCTGTGACGGTGGTATAGCGTTCGAAAAGAGGCTTGTTCTTCATAACTGCCTCATATACAGCGTATGCAGTACCAACATTTTGAACTATTGCTCCAACATTAACGGGGATGGCTGGGGGAGCTGGTACCTGTCGGCGAATGACGGCATCAACGAGTTGCTTTTCGCCGCCTTGAGGGTAGCGCTGCTTCAAGGGAACAACCTCTATTTGATTGGATGATTGGGATTGAAGTTTAGATACTTTCTCTGATAGCAGGGCGATGGCCTTGGGCTTGTTGGTCTCGATGCCGATGTAGCCCTTGGTGACTTTGGCTGCCTTCATCAGCAGTTCAAGTCCAACGATGATTTCGTCGGACTTTTCCATCATCAGGCGATAGTCAGCGGTGATATAGGGCTCGCACTCCACAGCGTTAATGATAACGCATTCGGCTTTAGCCGTGGGTGGGGGGCAGAGTTTAATGAAAGTAGGGAAACCGGCACCGCCCATACCAGTGATACCTGCCTTCTTGATGCGCTCCACAATCTCCTCGGGAGTGAGTTCAGGGTGAGCACTCAATGTCTCTAAGGTATTACTACGGTCGATGGCTTCTTCCCACTCGTCACCCTCGACATCAATAATGATTGCGGGCTTGCGGTAACCTGTGGCATCGATGGCCGTATCAATCTTGGCCACGGTACCACTTACTGACGAATGGATTGGAGCCGACACAAAACTACTGGCCTCGGCCAAGATGGTGCCAACCTTCACCTTATCTCCCTTCTGTACTACAGGGCGGGCTGGGGCTCCGATATGTTGCGATAAGGGGAAGATGGCTTGATGCGGAAGGGGAGCAACCTCTGTGACAACCTCGTGGGTCAGCTTGTTTTCTTCGGGGTGTATGCCACCTATACGAAATGTCTTGATATTCATGATAATTTGGTTTTCTCAGTGGCCTCAGAGGTCTCTGACTTCTTGGGTGTTGGGAAATTTACTGCTTGTATGGCTTTGGTGGGGCACACCTCGACGCATTTGCGGCACAAACGGCATTTGTTGTAGTCGATATACGACACGTTGTTGCCAATGGTGATGGCCTCGAACTTACATTCCTTGACACATTTTCCGCAACCGATGCAGGCTGCTTTGCATGCCTTCATGGCTACGGCACCCTTGTCTTTGTTGACGCATGATACATAGACGCGACGTCCCTTGACTCCTTTCTTGCGGAGCTCGATAATCGCGCGTGGACAGCTTTTAGCACACGCACCGCAGGCTGTACATTTATCTTCGTTGACCTCGGGTAGTCCCGTTTCTGTATTCAGGTGGATGGCGTCAAATTGGCAGGCTTCCACACAATCGCCACATCCCAGACAGCCATAGCCGCAGCCCGTCTCGCCAGCACCGCAGGCGTTCATCGCAGCACAGGTGCGCAGTCCCATGTATTCATTGGTCTTGGGGCGCTTGTCGCATGATCCGTTGCAGCGAACTACAGCCACCTTGGGTTCACCGTTGGCAATGGCCATACCCAAAAGGTCGGCCACGCGGGTCATGGTCTCTGCGCCCCCCACAGGGCAGCTGAGACCGTCGATACTGCCTTTATCGGCACCTTTTACTAATGCTTCTGCCAGTCCACCACAGCCTGCAAAGCCACATCCGCCGCAGTTGGCACCAGCCAACAACTCGTTGACCTGCTGGATACGCGGGTCTTCGTTTACAGCAAATTTCTTGGAACACACATAGAGCACGATGGCTGCCACCAGTCCTATGCTACCCAAAACAATCACTGCAATCAGAAAAAAATCCATAAGTTTTAATGAGTTCAAATTGTTTCTGCAAAGGTACGACAAAAAAATGATTTAGGCGAAGGAACAGCCTTTTTTTTCAAAAATATGACGTTTCGCTTGCAAATACAAATCTTTTTTGATACTTTTGCACTGAAAAAGAGAGAAAAGCAAAGTTATGAAAGCAACAGAACAAACACTGCAACAGATTCTTCGCGCATTAAGAAAGGTGGCCGAGAAGTTTCCTAACGACGTAGAGGCATCGGTACTTACCGATATCCATGTTAGAGTCAATCAGGATACTGGTGAGGTACAGTTCTTTGATGACGACGATTGTGAACTGACTCGTTGCGTGGTGGAGCAGTGGATAGACAACAAGGATGACGACTTCTATGATCAAGCCGCCTCAGTATTTCGTGGATGCATAGAAAAGGAGAAGGCCTTGGTCGACAACCTCTCTATTCTGAAACCCTATGCTTTTGTTCTTGAGGACGAAGACCGCGACTCTATTGCGGAACTCTATGTCGCTGATGACGACACGGTGATTATTGACACAGAGCTGATGAAGGACCTTGACAAGGATTTGGATGACTTCTTTGAGAATCTGCTGAAATCTTAAAACAATGGGGATGACAGAAACCGCGATTGATACCTCCTTGACATCCTCTTCAACCATTATCTTGCGTATCCATCAGTGGCGCGAGAAGCATATCAGCGAACGTATGTTTGTGCTGATACTGGCTTTTCTTGTTGGCTTCTTTTCGGCAGTGGCGGCTTTCGTGCTCCATTGGTTTATCAATCAGATAGTGGCCCTGCTTACCAGTTCGTTTGATGCTGGCAGCAGTAACTGGCTTTATCTGGTATATCCTGTGGTGGGTATCTATCTGACATCACTTTTCGTGCGCTATATTGTGAAGGATAATATCTCACATGGTATAACGCGTATTCTCTATGCCATCAGTCAGAACAGGTCGCGACTGAAGTCACATAACACATGGTCAAGTGTCATTGCCTCGGCCATCACTATCGGCTTTGGTGGCTCGGTTGGTGCTGAGGCGCCTATTGTGCTTACCGGTTCGGCTATCGGCTCGAACTTGGGTCGGTTGTTTAAAATGGACAGCAAGACTCTGATGCTTCTGGTAGGCTGTGGAGCTGCAGGTGCTATCGCTGGCGTGTTTAAGGCCCCCATCGCAGGACTCGTCTTTACCATTGAGGTGCTGATGATTGACCTGACGATGGCCTCGCTGATGCCTATTCTGGTGAGTTGCGTCACTGCTACTTGCTTTACCTATATCTTTAGTGGTGATGCGGCGTTGTTCACTTTCCATCTAGACAATGCCTGGACAGTTGAACGTATTCCTGGCTGTATCGGCTTGGGTGTGTTCTGTGGACTTGTGAGTCTCTATTTCATCCGTACGATGGGTTTCTGCGAGGATATCTTTGCACGTTTTAAGGATAAGCCTTATATCAAACTCCTGATTGGAGGTACCATGCTGAGTTTGCTCATCTACCTGTTTCCATCGCTCTATGGCGAGGGTTACGGTCCTATCAACCTCTTGCTGAATGGCGCATCGGAGGCAGACTGGGGGCACGTGATGAACAACTCTTTGTTCTCGGGTCAGACCGACATGTTGCTCATCTACATTGCTCTGGTGCTGCTCACCAAGGTGTTTGCCACTTCGGCCACAAATGGTGGTGGTGGCTGTGGTGGTACATTTGCACCTTCACTGTTTATTGGTTGTTTTAGCGGTTTCCTCTTCTCTCGCTCGTGGAATATGTATGAGGTGGGAACTTTCCTGCCTGAGAAGAATTTTGCCCTGATGGGTATGGCTGGTGTGATGTCAGGTGTGATGCACGCCCCCCTTACAGGTATTTTCCTCATTGCTGAATTGACGGGTGGATACGATCTCTTCCTGCCTCTGATGATTGTGAGCATTTGTTCTTATCTCACAATTATCCTCTTCGAGCCTCATAGTATCTATAGTTCGCGTCTGGCCAAGCAGGGAAAGCTCATCACTCACCATACCGACCATGCTGCATTGACGCTGATGCAGATGGACAGCGTGATAGATCGTGATTATCTGACGGCTGAGCCAGATGCTGAGTTGGCTGATATTGTCAGGAAAATTAGTCAGTCGCATAGTCGTGTAATTCCTGTGGTTGATGGAGCTGGCAATCTGTTGGGTGAGATAGATATCGCTAAGATTCGTAATATTGTTTTCCGCACCGAACTTTATCATCATTTCCGAGCAGGACAATTGATGCAGGAGCCGAAGGCTGTTCTGAGTGATAATATCCCGATGGCTGAGGTGATGAAGACTTTTGAGACAACACAGGCTTCATGGTTGCCTGTGCTTGATCAGGAGAATCACCTGAAGGGCTACATCTCGCGCCGCCGTGTCTATACGCAATATCGTAAGATGGTGGCCGACCTCAGTGAGGACTGATGATGGATGATTAATGAAAAGTAAGAAATGAAAAAAGAAGATCTTAGAATTATATTCATGGGTACCCCAGAGTTTGCTGTGGAGACCCTGAAAGCACTTGTTGATAACCATTATAATGTGGTGGCCGTGGTAACACAGCCAGATAAACCTGTTGGACGTCATCAGAACGAGCTTCAGCCGTCGGAGGTGAAGAAGTTTGCCTTGGAGCATAACTTACCTGTGCTGCAACCCGTGAAGATGAAAGACCCAGAGTTTGTTGAGACACTTCGCTCGTATCATGCTAATCTGCAAGTGGTTGTCGCTTTCCGCATGCTGCCAGAGGTAGTGTGGGCGATGCCCGAATATGGCACCTTCAACGTGCACGCTGCTCTCTTGCCTCAGTATCGTGGTGCGGCTCCCATCAACTGGGCTGTCATCAATGGAGAGACAGAGACGGGAGTCACCACCTTTTTCCTCGACCACGATATCGACACGGGCCGTATTATCATGAAGAAGCCCTTTGCTATTCCCGATGATGCCAATGTGGAGTATGTCTATGACGGACTGATGCATTTGGGGGCTGAGATATGTCTGGAGACACTTGAGGCCATAGCTGCTGCTGACGGTAAACCAGAAAGCATCCCACAGGAAGAACTAGTTGACTTAAAGGCTGCTCCGAAGATTTTTAAGGAGACATGTGAGATCAATTGGCATCAACCGGTTAAGAAAGTGTATGACTTTGTGCGAGGCCTGTCGCCTTATCCTGGGGCATGGACTACACTCCGTGATGCGGATGGACGTGATACTGTACTTAAGATTTTCCGTGCGACAAAGACTACTGAGAATGCTGGCGTTGGGGTGGGGACTCTGCGCGCCGACCGTAAGCATCTCTATATTGCCTGCGAAGACTGTTGGCTGCAGATTGACGAACTTCAGTTGGCTGGAAAAAAGCGCATGGATGCACCGGCTTTCCTCAATGGAATGAAAGAAATCGAAAAATATTCTGCTATCTGATATAATAAACTGACGGGTACTACGTTACTATATATGTAAACAACTTAAAGAATAGTGCCTATGCAGATTTTTACACGTGAAGAAATGACTCCAAGCAAGAAGACCATTGAGCTGATCAAGAAGATAGCCTACAGCTTTAATGTAGAGAATCAGCAGGCCTTTTGCCTGAATTAAAAAGAATCACAGAGACAATGACAATCGTTTCACCCTCGCTCTTGGCGGCCGACTTCTTGCATCTTGACCGCGACATTGATATGATTAACCGTTCAGAGGCCGACTGGCTGCATCTGGATGTGATGGATGGTGTCTTCGTACCCAACATATCATTTGGTTTTCCTGTGCTTGAGGCTGTGGCTAGCAAGTGTCAGAAAGCTCTTGATGTACATTTCATGATTGTGCATCCCGAGCAATACATTCAACAGACAGCCCGCTTAGGTGCCATGATGATGAATGTGCATGTGGAGGCATGCACCCATCTACACCGAACTGTTCAGGAAATCCATCAGGCTGGCATGAAGGCTGGCGTGACGCTGAATCCCGCTACCCCCGTCAGCGTGCTTCAGGATATCATCTGCGATGTTGACATGGTTTTGCTGATGAGTGTGAACCCCGGATTTGGGGGGCAGAAGTTCATTGAGAACACTATTCAGAAGGTGAAGCGTCTGCGTCAGTTGATTAATGAGAGTGGTTCGAAAGCCCTTATCGAGGTTGATGGCGGTGTGCAGGGCGAGACGGCTCCCCGTTTGGTGGAAGCTGGTTGTGATGTCCTTGTCAGTGGAAGTTATGTTTTCAAGGCGCCTAACCCTGAAAACGTCATTAAAGAATTAAGAGCTCTTTGATAGGGTTCATATAGACTCAAAAAATAAGTGAGTTAACTCAATTGATGAATCGAGTTAACTCAATTGATGAATCGAGTTAACTCACTGTTTTTTATGGGTGTTGTGCTTTGCCTGAAATAAGATAGTCTCTTATCCGCAAAGTGCTAATTCAATCTGATTATCCTTTGCCATGCGACGCAGGTTTATCAGCGCATAACGCATGCGGCCTAGCGACGTGTTGATGCTGACACCTGTCAGTTCTGCTATCTCCTTGAAAGACAGCTGCTGATAATAGCGCATATACACCACCTCGCGCTGGGGGGCAGGTAGTACATCTACCATCCTTTTGATGTCGTGCAGCACCTGTTCGTTCACCATTTCCGTTTCGCGACAGAGGTCCATCACCGAGGCGCTTTTCAGGTTCTGTAAGTTATTGTCCTTGTTTGCGTCTATGATATGGTTTCCCTGCTGGTCGCGATACCAGTCCATAATACAATTGTGGGCGATGCGCGTCAACCAGAACTGGAACTTACCCGAATCGGTGTATTGTCCCTGCTGAAGCTTGGTGATAGCTTTGACAAATGTCTCTTGGAAAATGTCATCAGCCACATCATGATCGTGAACCACGAACATGATATACGTAAACAACTTAGTCTGACTGCGATTCAATAACTCATCGAACGCACGGTTGTTGCCTTGAACGTAGAGCAGAGCCAACGCTTCGTCGGTCACTCCTTCAAATTTCTTCATATATGTTTCAATTTTGTTATGAAGTAAATTTTGTTTCGATAGGCAATAATTTTAGTTTTACGAGTTATTAATATGAATTATCGGCTGCAAAAATAGGTAAAATATTCCTAACGACCAAATTTTTTTCTTGTTTTTTTATGATATTGTTACAATACTTCAAATTTTTTATTTAGAAAGGCATGGGCTCAGAGGGGCCTCCAGCAAAGGGATTATATCCATCTGGCATGGGTGCGGGACCATCATTGCCGTTAATCTTAGACTCGAGGAATTGTCCCTGATTGCCAGCTTCTCCATTAGCATTTGTAGCAAGACGACCTTCCTCAGGATTCTCAAATCGGGTGAACTCACCACGGAAATTGAGCAGGACATCGCCTGTGGCACCTTTACGGTGCTTAGCAATGATAATTTCCGCCATGCCGTGGAGGTCGCGGCCCTTATCGTCTTGGAAAATGTGATAGTATTCAGGACGGTGAACAAATAGCACCATGTCGGCATCCTGCTCGATAGCACCCGACTCACGCAGGTCGGAGAGTTGTGGGCGTTTTCCTTCAAGGCCTTCGCGGCTCTCTACACCACGGTTCAACTGTGACAAGGCGAGGATGGGAATATCCAACTCCTTGGCAAGACCTTTCAGTGAACGAGATATAGTAGACACCTCTTCTTGACGGCTGGAGAAACGCATACCGTTGGCATTCATCAGCTGCAGATAGTCAATCATGATAATCTTGACACCATGTTCGCGTACTAAACGACGAGCCTTGGTACGCAGTTCGAAGACGGAAAGACCGGGTGTGTCATCTACATATAGAGGGGCTCCGATGAGCGCATTGACGCGTTTGTCCAAGCGGTCCCATTCATCAGGCTGAAGTTGTCCATTCAGAATCTTCTTACCAGAAATCTCACATGCATTAGAGATAAGACGATTAACCAACTGAACATTTGACATCTCAAGAGAGAAGAAGGCGATGGGGATGTGGTTGTCGGCAGCAATGTTCTTGGCCATCGATAGTGCAAAGGCTGTCTTACCCATGGCAGGGCGTCCTGCAATAATCACGAGGTCTGATGGCTGCCATCCACTGGTTTTGTCATCAAGCCCCGTGTAGCCACTAGTGATACCCGTAAGACCATCCGTGTTGGCGGCAGCCTTCTGAATGACAGAAATAGCCTGGGATACCACAGGGTCGATTTGGGTATAGTCCTTCTTCATATTCTTCTGAGAGAGTTCGAAGAGGGCACCCTCGGCGTGCTGCATCAGGTCGTCAACGTCAATCGTTTCGTCGAAGGCTTTCGTTTCCACATCGCTGGCAAACGAGATGAGCTGACGTGCCAGTGACTTTTGTGCCACGATGCGGGCGTGGTATTCCACATGGGCTGAAGATGCCACACGCGAAGATATCTCGGCTATATATGCCGGACCACCAATCTCCTCCAGTTGTCCCGACTTTGCCAGTTGCTCAGCTACTGTAAGAACATCCACAGGCTGCTCGTTCATCGAAAGTTGCTGGATGGCACTGTAGATAATCTGGTTGCGAGGCTCATAGAAACTCTCGGGACGCAGAATCTCACAGACAACGGCATAAGCGTCTTTGTCTATAAGAAGAGCACCCAATACGGCACGTTCTACGTCTAGTGCCTGAGGCTGGATATGAGCGTATGTGTTGTCAACAGACGGCTGTTTTTTTGCCTGTCGACGTGTAGGGGAATTCTGCTGTGGCATAATTTTTTTGTTTTGTGATGCAAAGGTAATCATTTTTTTTGTGAAGGAAAGGGTCATGGAGAAAAATTTTTTTAATATGGGTTAAACTTTAAATAACGTAACGCGTCAAAAGTTCAGTTGAATAAAAAACAAGCAATAATGAAAAGACTTCTATTCACGATGGCCGTCGTTTTTTCGGCCCTTTCTTTGCAGGCTCAGCGCACCATCACTGGTACAGTGGTGGAAGGCGATACCCAAGAGTCAGTGATTCAGGCAACAGTTTCTTTGTTAAAAGCTGACAGTACGAAAGTCACCAATGCCGTAACCAACATGAATGGTCAGTTCTCGCTGACCGCTCCCGCCGATGGTAAGTACATCGTTCGTGTAACGTATGTGGGCTACAAATCATTGGCGAAAAACGTAACGATGGCTGGCAAACCCGTGAACATGGGTAAACTGACTATCAATCCTGATGCTGTGATGCTGAAAGGTGCGACAGTTACCTCACATCTGGCCAAGGTTCAGTCTAAGGGTGATACCCTGATTTTTAATGCTGATGCCTATCGCACCCCAGAGGGTTCTGTTGTTGAGGAATTGGTAAAGCGTATGCCAGGCGCTGAACTCGACGACGACGGCAATATTAAGATTAATGGTAAGACCGTGACGAAGATTAAGGTGGATGGTAAGGAGTTTGGTGATTCCAAGACAGCACTGAAGAACCTGCCTACCTCTATTATAGAAAAGGTACGCGCGTATGACGAAAAGAGTGACCTGGCCCGTATTACTGGTATCGATGATGGTAACGAGCAGACAGTGCTCGACTTTGGTATCCGTGCCGGCATGAACCGTGGTACGATGATGAATGTTGACCTGGGCAAGGGTACTAAGGACCGCTATACGGGCCGTCTGTTTGGTATGTACATGCGTGACGACTATCGTGTAATGGGTATGTTCAACGCCAACAACACCAATGACATGGGCATGGGTGGCGGTGGCGGCCGACGCTTTGGTGGAGGTATGGGCATGGGAGGCGGTGGCCTCAATGCTGCCAAGACAGGTATGATTAACTTGAACTACGAAAAGACCGATCTCATTATTGCACAAGCCAGTGTCAACTTTAACCATCGCGATGGCGACTCATGGTCACGCCGTTCAAGCGAGAACTTCGTAGGTTCTACCTCTTCTTTCCAGAACTCTATCAACCAGAACTACTCTCGTTCAAACAACTGGAGCGTTACAGGTCGTGTGGAGTGGACTCCCGATACCCTTTGGAATATTTCATTCCGTCCCAACTGGAGCTTTGGTACCAACGATGGCACAGGCAACAGCACCTCTGCCACCTTTAATGCTGATCCCTATGATATTGTCAACGAACAGATTACTTCGGCAGTAATTTCAGAGCTTTTGAAGAACACTAATTCTAATGGCGATGACGTTTATAGTAAGTTGCGTAATATTGCTGTCAACGGTTCAGCTAATAAGTCGCTTACATATGGCGAGAACAAGCGTTTGGGCGGAACCCTTCAGATTAACCGCCTGCTCAACGGTCGTGGTCGTAACATCACTTTGCAGTTAACAGGTAACTATAGCGACAATGAGAACCAGCAGTTGTCTAACAACTTCACACGTCTCTTTAAGAGTACCACAACCTTTAATGGCGTGAGCGGACTGGACAACTATCAGACCAACCGCTATACCCTGGCACCCACTAAGTCGTATGACTACAGCGCACGCGCCACTTATAGTGAGCCCATCGCCTATGCCACATTCCTGCAGTTCAGCTATACCTTCCAGTATCGTTACAACGAGAATGACCGTAAGACGTTCGACTATTCAGATCCCTTGCTCAGCGACCCCACAAAGGGCTTCGACTGGACAGGCGTTTATCCCTCATATCGCACTTGGAGCGACTACTTTGATATTATCCAGAATGGCTACTCTCCTTCAACAGGCGATGCCTACTATACCAAGGACCAGAGCCGCTATTCAGCCTATAAGAACTACATCCACACAGGTGAGGTGATGTTGCGCTTCATTCGCAATACCTATGACTTCAATGTTGGTGTGCAGGTCATTCCACAGACCTCAGAATACACCCAGCGCTATCTTGGCGTTGACACTGTAGTTAATCGTTCAGTCATCAACTGGAGTCCTACGGCAAACTTCCGCTGGCGTTTCTCTCAGCAGGGTAACCTCCGCTTCGAGTATCGCGGTAGCACCAGTCAGCCCTCTATTGACCAGTTGCTCGTTATCAACGACGATACCAACCCTCTTAACAAGACCACAGGTAATCCTGACCTGAAGCCTTCGTTCACCCAGAGCTTCGGCCTGCGCTATAACGACTACTTCCAGGAGCATCAGCGTTTCATCTTTGCCAACCTGAACTTCTCGACAACGGCTAACAGCATTGCCAACAAGGTGACCTATGATCCCAATACTGGTGGACAGTCTTCACGTCCAGAGAATATCAATGGTAACTGGAATGCTGGCGGTAACATCACGTTCAACTCAGCCATCGATTCACTTGGCTACTTCAGCTATAATATCTCGCTGCAGGAGAACTTTAACCACCGTGTGGGCTATGTTGTCAAGAACAAGGAGTCAGTACGCAACATCACCAACTCTCACAACATGGGTGGTCGTCTCGGCACCAGCTATCGTAATGATTGGTTAGAGGTTGAGGTCAACGGTTCTTTGAACTACAACTACACTCGCAACGAACTTCAGCCCCAGTCAAACCTCGACACCTATACATTCTCTTACGGTTTCAACACCACTCTTCAGATGCCTTGGGGCTCACAGGTGACAACCGATATGAGTATGAACAGCCGTCGTGGTTATACCGATGCCTCGATGAACACCAACGAACTGATTTGGAATGCACAGATCTCTCATAGCTTGCTGCGTGGTAAGCCTTTGACTCTCTCGCTGCAGTTCTATGATATCCTTGGTCAGCAGTCTAACTTCTCACGCACCATCTCTGCTATGGCCCGTACCGATAACGAGTACAACGCCATCAACAGTTACGTGATGTTCCGTGCCAGCTATCGTCTTAACCTCTTTGGCACTCGTCAGGCCCGTATGGGTATGGGCATGGGTATGCCAATGGGCGGTGGCTTCGGTCCTGGAATGGGCGGTGGCAATCGCGGAGGTAATAACAATCGTGGTGGTGGCAACCGTGGTGGAGGCGGTGGCTTCGGCGGTGGACGTCCCATGGGCGGTGGCTTTGGTGGCCCCGGCATGTTCTAAAAGATAAAGACCAACACAAAATTCATAAAGGAAAAAGGTTTCGGAAATTCTTCCGAAACCTTTTGTTTTTTGTTTGTAAGAACAACGTTCTTACAGACAGAACGTCAGCGTTCCAATGGCTTACTCAGCATCCTTGCGGTCGTCGATATTGTCGCCCTCAGTGGGCTTCATCTCTTCCTTGAAATCGCTAATACCATTCTCAATGAGGATGTTATACCATTGGATGAGCTTCTTGATGTCGCTGCTGTGAACGCGGTCGCGATCGAAGTTGGGCAGCACCTTAGCGAAGTACTCGCGCAGTTCGTCGCCATCGGCCTTCTTATAATCTACAGATGACTTTTTGCCATTCTCAAGGGTCTTCAGGCTCTCGAGTACGTCCATCAGGGGCACGTCGTCGGTATCAGTAAACATGGCGATGTCAGCCAATGAGGTGATGCGGTCAGAGCCAAAGGCAGGCTGGCGACGGTGTGTGGCGTCAAGTGCCTCGACAATAAGATTGTTCTTGCCGCGTGAAACGAGTTTGTAAAGGCCGGGCTTTCCGGCAATAGCTAAAATTGTCTGTTGCATGATATTCTATTCTTTTATATTATTAATAATGTGTTCTATTTGGGGCTCCAGGGGGCGTCCGTCGTTGATGATTTCGAACTGGGCACGTTGCTGGAGTTGGGACTGCGGCCACTGCTTGTTGATCCAGGCGAGGGCCGACTCGCGACTAATATGGTCGCGCTGCATGATGCGCTCAAGGCGCACATTGAGAGGCGCTGTCACGACGATGACACTATCTACCAGATGGTCGAAGCCAGACTCATAGAGGATGGCGCATTCCATCCATTGCATGCCGCTCTGCAGGAAGTCTTCTGCTACAGCGGGGTGAACAATAGCATTGATGGCCTGTTTATTCTCTTCGGAAGCCATCAGGAAGTTTGCTACTTCTGCCTTGTTGAGTAGTCCGTCTGCATGGTAAGCCTTTGGGCCAATGAGTTGGCACAGTTGTTGGCGGATGATGGGGGAAGTGCGCATCAGTCGCTTTGCTGCATTATCGCAATCATAGATACTGATTCCTCTGGTAGTCAACAACCGACACACGTAGCTTTTCCCACTTCCAATGCCTCCAGTAATGGCTATCTTCATTTTAATACTGTTCTTCTATCAGATAATCAACCTTGGTGTTAGCCAGTGATGCACGTGTGATGCCGTCTGGCTTCTGGCGTAGCGTAATGGTGCATTTGCCCGAAGGGTCTTTGCTGAACTCGTTGTAATCGGCTACAACCAAGAAGTCTTGTGGGGCAATCTTCCGGTAGTTTTTCATGCCGGTAACAAAATGTACTGTAACTTTTGTGGGGAAGGTGCGCAATACTTTGCCCTTTGGCATGTTGATGCCAACGATAGGTACGTCGTCGATGCTCTCTTCGGTGAGAATGTCGGTATAGAAGTGTGCCGTGACGTTATCGGGAACCATCTTGACACCGTTGATGCGTTGTAGACGTGTGTTGACAACTAGCGTGTCGCGTACGTCGGTGCGATTAATCTCTTCGGTGGTTACCCATTTGATGCTGTCTAGCTTATGACGTGAAGCATATATGATAACGCTGTCGGGCGAGAGTGTCGTCTTCGAGATGAAGAGCATGTCTTGTGGTGTGACGTTGCTTTGAAGTATCACGGGAACCTTTTTGCGCTCACCATAATTATAATAAAAGGTGAGTTTGTCAGGCTTGATAGCTTCTAACTTGGTTGAGGCGGGTAGCTTCGATTCTATCAGACGGCGCAGGTCGTTGCTAGACAGATGTCCAATACCATGGGATTCTGCATGACGTTCAAAGTCCACTTCGATAGGCTGGCTGTTGATACCGTATATGATGTTAATCAGATTAAAGCCTTTATCGCAGATGGTCACGCGTACACTATCTTGGTCTCCCGAGGTGATGATGACATTCTTTGGCACATGCGTGATGTGGACGTTAATCTTCACTTCGCGCGTATAGGTCTCGTTGAGCGTCATAACCAGCCAAAAGATGCCTGATAACAGCAGAAAGGCCAAAAAAATCAGTAATTCCCTGTTAGCGGAACTAAACAGGAAATTACTGATTGTACGGATGATACCCGGAACTTTCAAAGTGTCAATACCTTTAGTATAGTGACTTACTTCTGCAGATTGGTGCTTGTTGTGTCTCTATAAACGAAGCCTTTGTCTACAGTGATAACGACATCGCGGGCAATCTCCACCTCAACGGTGTTCTTAGCCAGGTCGATGCTCTTGACGGTACCATAGATACCACCACCAGTCACCACCTGTGTGCCACGCTGAAGTTCGTTCTGGAACTTCTGGATTTCCTTACGCTGTTTCTGTTGAGGACGGATCATAAAGAACCACATGATACCGAAGATGGCTACCATCATCAGGATCATACTCAATCCTCCGCCCTGTGCTCCAGCCCCTTGGGCTGCTAAAAAGAGATTTGTCATTGTTGTTTGTTATGTTGTTAGTTTCTTATTTATTATCTTTCTTTTCGTCCATGTGCTTCAGCAGACGGCCTGTGTGAATAAGGTGACGGGCAATGGCATCGAGCATACCATTGATATAGCCGCTACTGCGTGGGGTAGAGTAGAGCTTAGCCAAGTCAACAAACTCGTTGATGGTGACGCTGACGGGGATGCTGGGGAAGGTGAGCATCTCGGCAATGGCAATCTGCATGATGATGACATCCATGTAGGCCAGTCGCGAAAAGTCCCAATTGCGTGAAGCCTCGGTCATCATGCGCTGATACTCATCACCGTTGAGGATAGTGGCACGGAATAATTTGCGTGCATAGTCCTGCTCTTCCTCCGAATCATACTCAGGCAGGAGTTCTTGCTTCTCGCCGTTCTTTTCTTCGAAGCGCTTGATAGTCTTGATAACAAAGGTGTCGACCACCTCTTTATCGTCGTTCCAATAAAGACTCTGCTCTTCTAAGAGCTGATCTAAATCTTCGTTTTCCTGAATCAGGGTACGATACACACGGCGCCACAACTCGCGGTCAGCGGCATAGCTGTCTTCTGTACTCTCTAAATAGTCCTTGTAAAGCTGACTCTGTTCAATCTGTTCAAACAGTTTTCCAATAAATTCTGGGTAGTCAGCCCATGAACGGTTTTGTGTTTCCAAAAATTCTGCCAGCTGCCTATTGTTCTCTAACTGCAAGGCGAAGCGATTGTACGCAAACTTCTGCGAAGGCTCTGCGAGTCCCTCGCGCTGGGCTCTTGCCTGGAGCACCTCCAGGCGTCGACGCGATTCTTTAGTGACGGCAACAATGAGAGCCAGCAGTTGGTTATAGAGGTCATAGGCCTTCGACAGGCTGAAAAAGAGCTCTTTCTCTGCTGTTTCCATGTTCTTGTTACCATTTTGATAGTACGCGTAGGTTAACTGAACAATCTTAATTCTAATGATTTCCCTATTAATCATGCGGTATGATGTTTTTTATCGGATGCAAATTTAGTGAATTTTCCGTGATTACACAAGAAAAACATGCTTTTTTTAAATTTTTTCTATGAACAGTTATGTTTTATCAATTCTTTTTCGTACCTTTGCACCCGCTTTTTTCGTGTGATGGCGAATTAAGTCAAACAAATTTTATGTATAACAACTTAATTTAGAGTAACACAAACGTTATGAAAGAAATCGCAATCAATGGCCAGAAGCGTGAGGCTACTGGCAAGAAGGCTTCAAAGGAAATCCGCAAGGAAGGTCTGGTTCCCTGTAACCTTTATGGTGAGAAGAAGGGTGAGAATGGTCAGCCCGAGGCATTGGCATTCACCGCTTCATTCTCTGAGCTCCGCAAGGCAGTTTACACTCCTCACGTTTTCGTAGTGAACCTCACTATCGATGGTCAGGAGCACAAGGCAATCATCAAGGAGTTGCAGTTCCACCCCACCACAGACGCTCTGCTTCACGCTGACTTCTATGAGATCAACGACACCAAGGCAATCACCGTTGGTATTCCCGTTAAGCTCAATGGTCTGGCTCAGGGTGTTCGCGACGGTGGTAAGCTGAACCTCTCAATCCGTAAGATTGACGTTACCGCTCCCTACAAGCAGATTCCTGAGGTTCTCGAAATTGACGTTACCAACCTGGCACTGGGTAAGGCTATCAAGGTTGGCGAGTTGAGCTTCGAGGGTCTGACCCTGGCTACTCCCGCTCAGGTGGTTGTATGCTCAGTGAAGGAGACTCGTGCATCAAAGGCTGCCGCTGCTGCCGCTGCACAGTAATTATTTTGATTTTCGTAATGGAAAAGTACTTAATTGTAGGCTTGGGCAACGTAGGCTCTGAATACGAACAGACCCGCCACAATACAGGTTTTATGGTATTGGACGCTTTTGCAAAGGCGTCCAATATCGTTTTTGATGATAAGCGTTATGGATTTGTGGCCGAGACATCGCTCAAGGGCCGCAAGGTCTTTTTGTTGAAGCCATCTACGTATATGAACCTGAGTGGCAATGCTGTACGCTATTGGCTGAACAAAGAGAATATCGATCAGAAGAATCTGTTGGTGATTAGCGACGATGTGGCTTTGCCATTGGGCGCTTTTCGCTTGAAGGCTAATGGCTCGAATGGTGGCCATAACGGTTTGGGACATATTCAGCAACTCATAGGTCAGGATTATGCCCGTCTTCGCATGGGCATTGGCAACGACTATCCTCGCGGTGCTCAGGTGGACTGGGTGTTGGGACGCTATAGCGATGAGGAGATGCAGACGCTTCAGCCTTCCATCGATATGGCCGGTGAGATTATCAAGAGTTTTGTGTTGGCTGGCATCAACATCACGATGAACCAGTACAACAAATTTGGTAAGACCCACCCCAAACCCCTCCCTTGAGGGAGGGTCTTCTGATTGGTAAGAACCTTAGAACGATGCAGAAAAAAAACAATAGCAATAGTAATCAAGCACTCCTCCTGTCGGGAGGGGCTGGGGGTGGGTTCGCACGCTTAGATAAATGGCTTTGGGCAGCACGTATCTTCAAGACACGTTCCATTGCCTCAGATGCCTGTAAGAACGGACGTGTGGCGGTGAACAATGTCAACGTGAAGCCTTCGCGTATGGTCAAAGAGGGCGACGTGATAAGTGTGCGCAAGCCACCTGTGACCTATTCATTTAAGATCCTTAAAACCATCGAGCAGCGAGTAGGCGCAAAGCTGTTGCCTGAGATTTACGAGAACGTGACGCCTCAGGATCAGTACGAGTTACTCGAAATGAATCGTATCAGCGGCTTCGTGGATCGTGCTCGTGGTACAGGTCGTCCCACAAAGAAAGACCGTCGTGCGATGGATGCCTTTGTAACACCTTCTTTGGAAGGCTTTACGGGCTTCGACTTCGACAGTTGGGACGACGACGATGATGACGACGATATTTAACCAATACATAACATTAACAATGAAAACAATCAAATCTTTTTTAGGTATTTTTGCTTTTTCGGCATTAGTGGCTTCATGCCTTAGTGATGAAGAAAACTATCAGGCTGGCTTCGTGGTTCAGTCTCCTGTGAGTAATGCGGTGAACGCGTATTATGCCAACAACATTGGCGACTCGCTTATCTTCTTTGGTTATGGCAACTGGGCCATTGAGGACTATCAGTTTGATGGCGCCGATAACTCATGGATTACTGTGCCGACGAAGAAAGGCAGGGGTTCTGTACTCTATAGTCAGGAGGTTTCTTTCCTCCAGAATACTACAGGTACGCCTCGCTATGGCGGCATCAGAATCTATGATACCGACCATTCGGATGCTTATGCACCTCTTGTGTTCTATCAGTATGCCACCCGTGGTGACGGCTCACTGGGCAATGCAGCCGATGTGAAGTCGATTGCAGGTTCAGACGGTAGCTTGATTGAGTTCGCATATGATGAACTCCATCGTCCCCTGAGCGTGAAGATTAGTAAGGAAGGCACTACCTTGCAGGATTTAACCCTTTCTTATAGCAAGTTGGATAGCACAATGACTGTTCTCGACAAGGCTTCTTCTTTGACAGCCAAGTTTGGTCGCGACTATCAGCCTGGTTTGCTGACCAATGCCACCGACACCGTGACATACGCTACCTATTATAAGAACGCCGATGGATATTCTTATCCTGTCTATGCGAACTATGTGTTTAACTACCGTCATGTGACAGCTACCAAGAACGTGCTGATTACGCACGATTTTGGTGAAAAGGGAGTGAGTCTGAACTCTGACAGCCTTCGCACCATCAAGCAGTTGTTCTTCTTTGAGAACGGAAAGCGTGTGGGTAATCTGGAGTTGACCTACGGCCAGATGGACAACCGTTGCCAGAGCATCGACGCCAACCAGTTGGTGCGTGGTGTTGAGGAATGCGACCCTTATCTCTTGGCTTCACTCTTCCGCTATACCCGCAGTACCAGCATCCTGACCAAGGCTAAGGGCAAGAAGGGCGATGATGAGGTAGAATATAACGTAATAACCCAGTTGAACGCCAACAAGAGTATTAATACAATGACTGTAAGTGATGGTGTTCAGAATATTACCTATACATTTAATTACTAATTAGTTATGAGTAGCTCACGCGAACAAGAAGGCTTGAAGAACCTGGGTCGCAAAACCGAGTATAAGTCGGACTATGCCCCCGAGGTGCTCGAGACCTTTATGAATAAGCACCCCGAGAACGATTACTGGGTGCAGTTTAACTGTCCAGAGTTTACGTCGCTCTGTCCCATTACGGGTCAGCCTGACTATGCTGAGATTAAGATTCTGTATATGCCAGGCGAGAGAATGGTGGAGTCGAAGAGTCTGAAGCTCTATCTCTTCTCGTTCCGCAACCACGGTGACTTCCACGAGGATTGTGTCAACGTGATTATGAAGGACCTGGTTCGACTGATGGATCCGAAATACATCGAGGTCATCGGCTTGTTCACACCCCGTGGTGGCATCAGCATTCATCCTTATGCCAACTACGGCCGTCCTGGAACGAAGTACGAGGAGATGGCTCAGCAGCGATTGATGAACTATCAGATGACAGGTATGTAATCTAAACATTGCTTCATAAAAAAGCGAGATGTGAAATTATCACACCTCGCTTTTTTTTGTTATTACTGTGTTTATTCTTCTATCTTTCTGTAGAAACCTCGTGGCCCATCGTTAAAGCGGAGTACCAGCGAGTCGGGCGTCAAGAGCATCAGGTCGACAGTATCGGTGCTCACAATGTTGCTCTTGCCCAGCGAGTCGGTCATGGCCTCAATCAGGATGAGCTGGCCATTGAAGAAGTCCCACTCGCGATAACGCTTGAGTGCGGGATACTCCACGGGAAGCACTTCATCGCTCGTGGCCTGTCTGCTGGCACCTTTTGTAAAGAGCACATTGTCATGTTTGAACACATATGCATATTCGCGAGGGATGCTGAGCAACTCACGGATAGAGTCGGGCAGCTGTTCCACCTTCTGGCGATGTGTCAGTCCTTCCATATCAGCTCTTTCTCGCAGGGTAGGGAGCACCTGTTGACACCATTCCCCCAATAGGTCATCAACGACCACCACCATGCGTGCCTTGGTAGAATCCTGCTCATCGCGTACGATGGCCAGTTTGTCGCCGATGCGTATGTTGCCAAACACCATGTGTTGGCGAGTGGCGTCCAGCACGTTGAGAGTGTCGGGGTCGCTGCCATCATAGTCAAGGGTGAGGAACACAACGATGGTATCGTTGCATCCGTCGCATGCCAAACCATAGATGGTGGCATTGTCGTTGACGAGGCTATCCGCTTCAACTTGTTCAGCGTTAGCGTCTTTGACAGTTGTCTTACTACAACCTGTGAGCATCGTCAGGGCACAGATAAGAGTAAAATAAAGTGCTTTTTTCATCTTCTTTGGTCAATATTTGCCGCAAAGTTACTAAATAATTATGAATTATGCGCTTGGGCTGGCCGCTTTTTTCCGAAAAACAATTCTGAAATGAAAAATATTTCGTAACTTTGCATCCAATTTGAGAAATTTGAGAAATATCATATAAAGATTATGGCAACAAAGAAACAAATCAAGTTTAGTCTCGTCTACCGCGATATGTGGCAGTCGTCTGGAAAGTTTCAGCCACGCAAGGATCAGTTGGAGCGTATTGCCCCTGTGATCATTGAGATGGGCTGTTTCTCACGTGTAGAAACCAATGGTGGTGCCTTCGAGCAGGTGAACCTCATGGCAGGTGAGAATCCTAACGATGCTGTACGTGCATTCTGTAAGCCTTTCAATGAGGCAGGCATTCAGACCCACATGCTGGACCGTGGTCTCAACGCTCTCCGCATGTATCCCGTTCCCGATGATGTTCGCGAACTGATGTACAAGGTGAAGAAGGCCCAGGGTGTGGACATCCCCCGTATTTTCTGCGGATTGAACGACACACGTAATATCATCCCCTCAATCAAGTGGGCCAAGGCTGCAGGCATGATTCCTCAGGCCACCCTTTGTATCACCACCTCTCCCGTTCACACTGTTGAGTACTACTCAAACATTGCCGACGAGGTTATCGCTGCTGGTGCCGAGGAAATCTGCTTGAAAGATATGGCCGGTATTGGTCAGCCCGCTATGCTGGGTGCCCTGACCAAGGCCATCAAGACCAAGCACCCAGAGATCATCATCCAGTATCATGGTCACTCAGGTCCTGGTCTGTCTATGGCTTCTATCCTCGAGGTATGTAACAATGGTGCCGACATCATCGATACCGCCATCGAGCCTCTGTCATGGGGTAAGGTTCATCCTGATATCATCTCTGTTCAGTCTATGCTGAAGAACGAGGGCTTCGATGTGCCCGAAATCAATATGAATGCCTATATGCAGGCTCGTACCCTCACTCAGGAGTTCATCGACGAGTGGCTGGGCTACTTCATCAATCCTGCCAACAAACACATGTCTTCACTCCTCTTGGGTTGCGGACTGCCTGGTGGCATGATGGGTTCTATGATGGCCGACCTCGGTGGCATCCAGACCATGATCAACAAGATTCGCGCTCAGAAGGGCGAGGCCGAGTTGACCATGGACGACATGCTTGTGAAGCTGTTCAACGAGGTAGAGTATGTATGGCCTCGCGTAGGTTATCCCCCATTGGTTACTCCGTTCTCTCAGTACACCAAGAACATCGCCCTGATGAACCTCCTCACCATCGAGCAGGGCAAGGGTCGCTTCGTGATGATGGACGACGCTATGTGGGGCATGATTCTCGGTAAGTCTGGTAAGATTCCTGGAACCGTTGATCCTGAGCTCGTTGAGTTGGCCAAGAAGCAGAACCGTGAGTTCACCGATGTTGACCCCCACACACTTCTCGAGAACGCCCTCGACGGTTTCAAGAAGGAGATGGACGAGAACGGTTGGGACTACGGTAAGGACAACGAGGAGCTCTTCGAGTTGGCTATGCACCCCGAGCAGTATCGTGCCTTCAAGAGCGGTCAGGCCAAGAAGCAGTTCCTTGCCGACCTCCAGAAAGCCAAGGACGCTAAGCTCGGCTCAAAGATGAGCGCCGAGGAACTGGCTGCCTTCAAGCACGCCAAGGCTGATGCCCTGGTGGCTCCCTCTGCCGGTCAGATCTTCTACGAGTTCAATGGCGAGGGTGAGTGCGCTCCCTGTCTGGAGCCCTTCATCGGTCAGAAGTATCAGGAAGGTCAGACCTTCTGCTACCTCATGGAGAAATGGGGCGAGATTGTTCCCGTTCCTGCTGCCCTTGGTGGTAAGCTCGTTGAGGTGAGCGCCAAGCAGGGCGCCAAGGTCCGCAAGGGCGACGTGCTGGCTTGGATTGAGCGCGACGATAAGTAAGATTTATCATTATTTTTAGGTATATGCCATCGAAACTTTTGGGTTTCGGTGGCATTTCTTTATTATTTTTGTAACTTTGCACCCAAATATAAATAGGTGAGATGAAGTTATCGGAACTGAAAACAGGCGAAAAAGGTGTCATCGTCAAAGTGCTGGGCCACGGTGGTTTCCGCAAGCGCATCATCGAGATGGGCTTTGTGAAGGGAAAAACGGTGGAAGTGCTGATGAATGCCCCTTTGCAGGACCCTGTGAAATATAAGGTGATGGGCTACGAGGTGTCGTTGCGCCATCAGGAGGCAGAACAGATTGAAGTGGTCAACGAGGGCAGTCTGGAGCAAACGTCGTTCGGCGATGTGAAGGCCCAGTCGGTTCCCGATGACGAAAGCATGCAACACGATACGACCATTCGTCTTCAGCGTGAGGCTATGCGCGAGCGCCGCACCATTCATGTGGCCCTGGTGGGCAACCCCAACTGTGGCAAGACCTCGCTCTTCAACTATGCCTCGGGTGCGCATGCCCATGTGGGCAACTATTCTGGCGTCACCGTCGATGCCAGCGAGGCCCGTGCCACCATGTTTGGCTATGAGTTCCTGCTCACCGACCTTCCTGGCACCTATTCCATGTCGTGCTATTCCCCCGAGGAACTCTATGTGCGCAAACACCTCAGCGAGAAGATGCCCGATGTGGTGATTAACGTCATCGACGCCTCGAACCTTGAGCGCAACCTGTATCTCACCACCCAGCTCGTCGATATGAACGTGCGCATGGTGTGTGCGCTGAATATGTATGATGAGTTTGAGCGTCGTGGTGATCACATCGACCTCAAGACCTTGTCATCACTCTTCGGCATGCCCATGGTTCCCACGTCGTTCAAGAGTGGCATGGGTGTCAAGGAACTCTTCCGTGCCGTCATTCAGGCCTACGAGAAGCAGGAATCCACCCGTCATATCCACATCAACTATGGACATGAGATAGAGCAGGGTATAGAGCATATCCAAAAATACCTGAAAGCCGACGAGCATATCCGTTTGCGCTATTCCACCCGCTATCTGGCCATCAAACTTCTCGAGCACGATAGTGAAGTGCTTCAGTATGTAGGAAGTCATTTGGCCGAGGAAAATCGTCCAGAGGATCGCAAGCAGCTGCTGCAGGCTCGCGATGTGGCTGCCGCCCGTGTGCAGGAAGAGACTGGTAGCGACTCCGAGACCGCCATCATGGATGCCAAATACGGTTTCATCAATGGTGCCTTGAAGGAAGCTGGCTATAAGACCGGTTCCAAGGAAGACACCTATCGCTGGACGCATCATATTGATAATATCCTGTCGAACCGCTTCTTGGGCTTCCCTATCTTCTTTGCCATCCTCTTTGTGATGTTCCAGACCACCTTTGCCCTGGGCCAGTATCCCATGGACTGGATCGACGCTGGTGTGGCATGGCTGGGCAGTTGGGTAGAAGACAATATGGCCGATGGTCCCCTGCGCTCGATGCTTGTCGATGGCGTAGTTGGTGGTGTGGGCAGTGTCATCGTCTTTCTGCCACAGATTCTCATCCTTTATTTCTTTATCTCGTTGATGGAAGATTCCGGCTACATGTCGCGTGCCGCTTTTATTATGGACCGCCTGATGCATAAGATGGGACTTCATGGCAAGTCGTTCATTCCCTTGGTGATGGGCTTCGGATGCAACGTGCCCGCTGTTATGGCCACACGTACCATCGAGAGTCGCCGTTCGCGCATCATCACCATGATGATTCTCCCCTTTATGTCGTGCTCGGCGCGCCTGCCTATCTACATTATGATTGCCGGCACCTTCTTTGCTCTCGAGTATCGCTCATGGGTCATGATCTCCCTTTATGCTGTGGGCATCGTCATGTCGGTTATTGCCAGTAAGATATTTGCTGTATTCGTGCTGAAGGGCGAGGATACCCCCTTCGTGATGGAGCTCCCCCCATATCGCTGGCCCACCGCTAAGGCCATCGGACGCCACACCTGGGAAAAAGGCAAGGAGTATCTGAAGAAGATGGGTGGCATCATCCTTGTGGCCTCTATCCTCGTGTGGGGCTTAGGTTATTTCCCCCACAACGATGAGTTGTCTAATCAGCAACAGCAAGAGCAGTCCTATATCGGCAGGATGGGCAAGGCTGTGGAACCCATTTTCGCGCCTCAGGGCTTCAACTGGAAACTCGATGTCAGTCTCATTGCCGGAGTGGGTGCCAAGGAAATTGTCGCCTCGTCTATTGGTGTGCTCTATAGCGGTGACGACTCGTTTGCCGACGACGATACCTTCTCTGACGATACCGAGAAGTACACCCGCCTTCATCAGCTTATGGCTGCCGATGGCATCACCACGCTGGCTGCCTATTGCTATCTGCTCTTTGTCCTCATCTACTTCCCTTGTGTAGCCACCATTGTAGCCATCAAAAACGAGACAGGCTCTTGGCGCTGGGCCCTTGTGGCTGCCACCTATACCTCCGTACTGGCATGGATTGTGTCGGCCTTGGTATTCCAGATTGGCAGTCTATTCTGAAGATAGATCATGGAGAATTTTGCAGCGATAGATTTTGAGACGGCTAACAATGAGCGAAGTAGCGTTTGTTCTGTTGGTGTTGTCATTGTTCGCAATGGTGAGATTGTAGATTCGTTCTACTCACTTATCCAACCAGAGCCGAACTACTATAACTATTGGTGCTCTCAGGTACATGGCCTGACTCGTGAAGACACCGAGGACGCACCTGTATTCCCCAAAGTATGGGCGCAGATAGAACCGTTGATAGAGGGCTTGCCTCTCGTCGCTCACAACAAACCATTTGATGAAGGTTGCTTGAAAGCCGTATTCCGTGTATATCAGATGGACTATCCTGACTATGAGTTCTACGACACCCTTGCAGCTTCACGCAGAGCTTTCCGTTACCTTGAGAACCACCAACTGCATACTGTTGCTGCTGAATGTGGATACTGTTTGGAGAATCATCACCATGCACTTGCTGACGCAGAGGCATGTGCATGGATAGCAAGAGAGATATTATAGATGATATTATACAGGATGTAACATTTTCGATTTTTGCATACTATATTGGTAGAAAAGTTTTATCTTTGCAAGCAGAATCAAGAAGGTATGAAAGAAGATCAGAAGATAGTAATCTATCAGACAGAGGACGGACAGACACAGATTGATGTCCGGTTGGAGAATGAAATGATTTGGTTAACCCGTCAACAATTGGCAACATTGTTTGGCAGGGACTATAAAACCATCAGTAAGCACATCAACAATGCGCTCAAGGAGGAATTGGCTGATGAAGTGGTAGTCGCAAAATTTGCGAATACCACCCAACATGGTGCAATTGAGGGAAAAACCCAGACTCATGAGATAGACTATTTCAACCTTGAAATGGTGACATCCGTAGGGTATAGAGTAAAAAGCAAACGTGGCGTACAGTTTAGGAAGTGGGCAAACAGGATATTGAAAGACTACCTTGTCAAGGGGTACGCCATCAATGAGCGTATGCGTCGCGAGCAGATTGGCGAACTGCGGCAACTGGTTGGGATGCTGGGTCGTACCATTCAGGGGCAACCCCTGCTTTCCACAGACGAAACCAACGCCCTTTTCGAGGTGGTGACGGACTATACATACGCCCTTGATACGCTCGACAACTACGATTATGAGCGACTGACCATTGACAAGACCACCAAGGAAGAACCCTTCCACGCCACTTACGAGAACGCGATGGAAGAGATTCGCCTCCTTCGTGACAAGTTTGGCGGCTCAGCCTTGTTTGGCAATGAGAAAGATGACTCATTCAAGAGCAGTATAGGCCAGATCTATCAGACCTTTGGTGGCGAGGAACTTTATCCCAGTGTCGAGGAGAAAGCAGCTATGTTGCTGTATCTCGTGACGAAGAACCACTCGTTCAGCGACGGCAACAAACGCATTGCTGCCACGTTGTTCCTTTGGTTCCTCAACAACAACCGCATCCTCTACCGTGCAGATGGTTCCAAACGCCTGGCCGATAACACCCTCGTTGCCCTAACGCTGATGATTGCCGAGAGCAAGACGGAGGAGAAAGACGTGATGGTGAAAGTGGTGGTGAACCTGATAAATCAGCAGAACGTATAAGAAAGGCGTGTGCATGGATAGCAAGAGAAATCTTGTAACTTAAATTGTAACAGGGTAGGGTAGTATAAAAGTCAGCAAAAACATCCGTTAGGCCTTGTCATAAGGATAATATTTCAGCGAAAAATTAACTTTTTGTCTGAAATATTTGGGCGTAAAGCATTTTTTGTGTATATTTGCACCGATAAAAGTTTTTAATCATAGCATTTTTTCATAGCATGGATGTAGAGACATCCATTATTTAGACAAAAAGAAGCTACAAAAACAACGTCTCGCTTGTGAAAGTGGGACGTTTTTTGTTTATACGATTGCTTACTAACAATAATGGGCTAACACCCAATGGATGCCAGCCCATCTTTCCTCACACTCCCATGCAGCTGGTGGTGCCCAGCGTGGTGAGGATTGCCGTGATGATGCTTGCAAGAATCTGCAAGAGTGTCTTTACGCCTTCTTTCTTCATAGTCGTT